>CALURO010000006.1 GCA_944323205.1 uncultured Mucispirillum sp.
TAAAAATTCAGGGATGAATTTTTATATAAAAGTGTAACAGATTTAAAATAACAAAAAGATTGATTTGTGAGATTTGCGGCGGTAACATAGTTTAAAATATACTACAAATACATAAATAATAATTAGTAAGTTTATTATAAATTAGCATTTTTAATCATAGCTTTTAAAAAATGGGGGTGAAGCAGTAAGTATAAAATATACACTGTGGGTACCCCATTTTTTATTAAAAAATGCTATAACTACTTGATAATATATGTAAAAATATAAATAATAGTAATAACTGTCATTCAGAGCCTGCGATAGTAGGCGAAGAATCTTATAATGTTCTAGTTAGTAAAAATTATAGACTCTTCGCTCCGCCTCTGAGTGACATAAGGTGTTGTAAAAAAATGGGGTACCCATAGATAAAATATACAGTATAGTATATAATAATATTTTAATTTAATATGATATTTTTATGCAATATTATGATACTTTTACACATTGAAAAATATGCCATCATTTATATAATTACATAAGAGGTGGATAATGAAAAATATTTTATTATTTTTATCAATTTTGATTATTTCTTTTACAGAGGTATATGCAGTGGAAACACAAAACAATGAAAACTGGGATAAAACATTTCAAAAAAATGATAATGTAACAGTTGAAAAAGTATATTTTAAAAACAGATACGGTATTCAGCTTGCAGGTGATTTATATATGCCTAAAAATATTAATAAATCAAAAAAATATCCTGCAATTGCTGTAAGCGGTCCTTTTGGAGCAGTAAAAGAGCAGGCTTCTGGGCTTTATGCTCAAACAATGGCAGAAAAAGGATATATCGCCCTTGCTTTTGACGCATCATATACAGGGGAAAGCTCAGGCGAGCCTAGAAATACAGCATCTCCCGATATTAATACTGAAGATTTTAGTGCAGCAGTTGATTTTTTAAGTAACTATAAATATGCAGATGCAGAAAAAATTGGTATTATAGGAATATGTGGCTTTGGCGGCTTTGGTTTAAATGCTGCTGCAATGGATACCCGCATAAAAGCTGCTGTTATTTCTACAATGTATGATATGAGCCGTGTTACAGCTAACGGATATTTTGACAGCCTTGATGAAAAAGGCAGATACCAGTTAAAGCAGACTTTAAATAAGCAGAGAACAGAAGATTTTAAAAATGGCACATATAAAATTGCAGCAGGACTGCCTGATAAACTTACAGGCAAAGAAGAACAGTTTGTAAAAGATTATTATAACTATTATAAAACACCACGCGGTTACCATAAACGCTCTATAAATTCAAATAGTGGCTGGAATATGACATCATCACTTTCTTTTATAAATATGCCTATACTTGCATACAGTAATGAAATAGAGAGTGCAGTATTAATTATTCACGGAGAAAAAGCTCACAGCAGATATTTCAGCGAAGATGCTTTTAAAAAATTAAAAGGAAATAATAAAGAACTGCTTATTATTAAAGATGCAAGTCATGTAGATTTATATGATAATATGGAAAAAATACCTTTTGATAAAATAGACAGCTTTTTCAATACTTACTTAAAATAATAAGCATGCATATTTAGCTGGTGGTACCCCATTTTTTTTATTAAAAAATGCTATAATTATTTGATAATATATGTAAAAATAGAAATAATCTCAGGTAACTGTCATTCAGAGCCTACGATAGTAGGCGAAGAATCTTATAATGTTCTAGTTAGTAAAAATTATAGACTCTTCGCTTCGCTCTGAGTGACATAAGGTGTTGTAAAAAAAATGGGGTACCCATAGGCATATTTAGTGATTGATATTTTATATACAAATTGATATAGTAAACAACAATCAATATGTGTAAAGAATAAAGAGGTAAAAATGAGTGCAAAAGTTTATTATTCCAGCATGAAGTGCAATATGAACCAGTCTCCGCTGAATAAGATTAAAAAGCTTATTAATAAATGCGGTGTTACTAATATTTATGGTAAAAATGATATTACTGCTGTAAAACTACATTTTGGAGAATACGGCAATACTGCTTTTATTCGCCCTATATATCTTCGCCCGATTATAGAAACATTAAGCAGGCTTGGTGCAAAGCCTTTTTTAACTGATACAAATACATTATATGTAGGTATGCGGACAAACTCAGTTGACCATCTGCATAATGCAAACTTAAACGGTTTTGGATACTCTACTTTGCAGACTCCGATTATTATAGCAGACGGCTTAAAAGGTGAGCTTTATACTGAGCTTGATGTGCCTAATGGAGAAATATATAAAACTGCAAAAATAGCTGCTGCTATTGCCAGTGCAGATAAATTACTTGTTATAAACCACTTTAAAGGTCATGAAATGACAGGCTTTGGCGGTGCTATGAAAAATCTTGCTATGGGCTGTGCCAGCCGTGCTGGTAAAAATGAAATGCATTCAAGTGTTCGCCCAGTTGTTGACCCAGAAAAATGTACAGCATGCGGAAGATGTAAAATGGCATGTGATGCTGGAGCTATTACAATATCAAAACATGCATTTATTGATGATAAATGTGTAGGCTGTGCAATGTGTATATCAGCATGTCCAGAACATGCAATAGGCACAGATTTTAATGTTGCCTGCGATACTCTGCAGCAGAAAATTGTAGAATATGCAGCAGCAGTCCATAACCATTTTAAAGAAGTTATATATGTAAGCATACTTACATCTATTGTGCCAGCGTGCGACTGCCATGGTGGAAATGATGCACCACTTGTTCATGATTTAGGTTTTATGGCTTCTAATGACCCTGTTGCTCTAGATAAAGCAAGCTATGATTTAGTATGCAAAACAGCAGGAAAAGATGTATTTCAGGAAGCATGGCCTCATCTAAATCCGCAGGACAGCTTTGCTCATGCTAAAAAAATAGGCTTTGGCAGCACTGAATACGAGCTTGAAACTATAAAATAAATATAATTAATACACGATAACATTAAGTGCCAGTAAATATATTGCTGGCACTTTTTTTATATATTAGTAAATTCTAAAAATTAATCTATTTTATTCTTCTACACAGATTTCACCATTTTTAATAGCAATAATAGTTCTTATTAACACAATAAATATTAAAATAGATGTCATAATAAGCGAAGCATAGCCCAGTAGTTTAAATGTTAAATATTCAAAGCTGGTTTTTTCATATACTGTAATAATAGCCATAGTTAATGCTGCCATAGGGAATGTAAATGCCCACCATGATATAAAAAACTTAATTTTATAGAAATTTTTGATTAATGCTAAAAGTATTAATCCAAAAGTTAAAGCCACATTAAACAATATTACTGCAAACATATCATAAACACCCTGCAGTTTTAAATAGCTTAACATTCCAACAGATGGTGGTGCTATAAATATAGCAAGTGTTGGTAAAAATTTCTGTGCAAGCATACCATGAAAAATAATCCTGTTAAAAAGTATAGCTGTTAATATTATCCAAAAGAAAATACCAAGCGAGAAAAAGAAATCAAGAAGATAAATATCTGCAAACCCTTCCCCTGCAATTGGCACTATAATATTACCTACAACAGGAATAAACCATGCCGGGTTTGAATGAGCAAGCTCAATATTTTTATTAAGCCAGTAAGTTATAGTATAAAATGTAAAAAATGTCTGCAGCCCTGTGCCTGTTACAAAAAGGGGAAATGCAATATCTCTATACTCATGGAAAACAGTAGAAAGAAGCAGCATAGAAATAGATATTGCAGCAAAAAAATTCACTCTTACAGGGTGCTTGATTTCCTTTTTAACTTCTGACGGAAATCTTATAAGTTTCGCAATATATAGTAATGCAATAATTACAGCAAGAGTTGCAGTAATATATGATAGTGTTTGATAAATTATTTCAGGCAGTAAAAAAACTTCGCTTGCTTTTTTATAAGCCAAAGTAATACCAGAAAATCCCATTATAACAGCAAACATCATAACAGGAAAAAATTGTAAACGAGAAGATTTTTCGTTATTTTGTATTTCACTCATAATGTCCCTTCCTTATTGTCTTTTTAAAAAAGACTTCTTTTGTCTGAATATACTCTTTTTAAAAAATAAAACAAGAGAAAAATATAATATTTAAATAATTATATACTATCTTAAATTAATTTTGACAAAATTTTCTTCTTTATCAATATTTATAAGCACTTTTTCATAAGGTGGAAGTTCTGAATATGAGCCAAAAAAATTATTAGAAAACCCAAACTTTTCTATTGGATGGTTTGCGGCATTTAAATCAAGCACTTTATTTTCATTTTCATCATGAAATACTTTTACAGCATACATTCCTTTTGGTATAGTTATTTTTGCAGCTACAGTATTCTTTTTTGCAGGAAAGAAAAAAGCATAAGGAACAGGAACTGTGCCTAAAAATTCCTGCTGATTTCGGCATAAATGTATCATAATATTTCCTTTTGATGTTTCAATATTATTTACTTCAAGCACCATTACTGCTCTCTCATCATCTGCAAAAGCATATATGCTTTGAAAAAGCAGTAAAAAAATAATTACTAATTTTATATATTTCATTAATTACTCTTCCATATCATAAATCTGTATTTTTTTATGCAGTGTATTTCTATTTATTCTTATAAGCTGAGCAGCCTGCGACCTGTTTCCTTTTGTCATATCAAGAGCTGCCTGTATCAAAGGCCTTTCTACAGCTTTGCTGTATTCTTCATAAGGGTTGATAGCATCAGAATGGATACCGCTTTCTAGTAAACCGCGTGCAAATTTATATAATTCATCAAGAGTATTTTGTCCTGCCTCAATAAAACCCTGCTTTCTTCTAACATCTTTTGGTAAAGATGATAATACTATCACACCATCACTTGTATGATTTACTGCATGATATATAGTGTTGGCAAGCTGTCTTACATTGCCAGGCCATTCATAATTTTGCAGTATTTCTGCAGCTTCTTCAGATATTGGGATACTTTTTTTACCAAAATATCCTAAATCTCGCATAATTATTCTAGTTAAATCCTCAATATCTTCCTTCCTTTCCCTTAAAGGCGGTATATTTATAATAATAGCAAAGCTGTCCCTTAACCTTTGGCTAAACCTTTGCTGACGAGAAAGCTCTGTTAAGTTCCTATTAGTAGAAGAAATAAAGCGTGGAGAAAACATACCTAATTCCTGTTCTATTTTGATTATAGAATTAAGCAGATATTCCTGCAGTTTTGTATTAGCTGAAGCTATATCTGAAATATAAACAGTGCCTTTTTCTGCCCTTTTAAAATAATCATATACTTTACTAAACCCGAGTGAACCAACTATATCATTTAATTCTACAGGGTTTAATATTATAAAATCACCAGTTCTGCCACTTTGGCTGTGGATATATTCTGCCAGCCTGTCTTTACCGCAGCCATCTTCGCCAGTAATATGTATGCTTACATTAATAGGGGCAACAACTTCTACTAAATCATATATTTTTTTCATTTTTGCAGAATTATTTACGATATTTCTGCTTTTATATTTAGCAGGCTGCTGTTTTTCTGCTGTTTCCCCTAAATTATCAGAGTTTATGTATTCTATATTTTCATTATCCATAAGCATTACTTTCTAAAATTATATACAGTTGGCTTGTTACCAGCATCTACTGGATAAATAGAATATCCAAGATTACCAGTAATAGAGTCTGTTATCTCATGAGTATCATTATTTACTTTAAAATAAGCTGCATTCACTGGTGCAGGAAAAAGAGTAAGAGGCACTTTATCATTTATGCTTTTAAAGTAGTCTATAAATATAAACTGAGCCGTGTTTCCACCAACAGCATAACTTCCCATTTTCCTGTAATCATCATAACCAACCCATGCAACAGTTACAAGATTTGGAAGAACACCCGCAAACCAGCCGTCTTTTGAATCATTTGATGTACCAGTTTTGCCACCAAGCATTCTGTTTACTGCATTTCTGCTTCGCCATGCACCGCCTTTTTCTACAACTTTTATAATATTATCAGTAATTAATGAGGCAGATTTTTCATCAAGCACTTGAGTCATTTCCGGCTGCTGAAATTCAAATAAAGTTTTGTTATCTATATCTGCCACCCTTGTAACAAAAAATGGTTTTGAAGGCCTTTTTCCTTGATTAGCAAATGTAGAATAAGCTGTGGCAAGCTCTAATGGTGATGCTGATAAGCTGCCAAGACTTACAGATAAATCAACAGGAATATCACCTGTAAAACCAAATAATCTTGCATATCTGATAATTTTTTTAATACCTATTTTTTGTGCAAGTTTAATGGTTACAGAGTTATTTGAAACCTGTAATGCTCTTTCCAGAGTCATTTCCCCCATAAACTGACCGTCAAAGTTTTTAGGACGCCAGTCTTCTTCCCCTTCTTTTTCACTTTCCTGTATAACTGGTGTATCATAAAAAATACTCATAGGATAATAGCCACTTTCATAAGCTGCAGCATAAACAAGCGGTTTAAATGTACTTCCTACCTGTCTTCTTGCCTGCACTGCTCTATTAAAGAAAGATTTAAAATATGACATACCGCCTGCCATTGCATAAATTTCGCCAGTCTGCGGGTTCATAGAGACAACAGCACCTTCTAAGTCTGGGTTCTGCTCAATCATATATTCCCCTGTTGAACCATTATCTTTTAATACAGGTGAAACATATATCATATCATCTGCTGCAAAAACATCTAAAAATGATTTTACTTTTTCGTTTTTACTGTTTGTAATCCAATCATTACCTTTAAAATTAATAGTGCCTTCTGAGCCGTCGCTAAGTTTAATCTTTAAAGTATTTTTTGCAGCTTCTGTAATAACAGCCTTTTGGTAGCCTAAATCTTTTAAATAGCTTGGTATATCATTATCAAGACGCACATATTTTACAGAGCTGTTATCATTTTCTTCACTTATTACAGCATTATCTGCTTCATCTTCTGTCTGCTCCACATCTGTATCGTCTTCTACTAATATTTTACCAAGTGTGCCTTTATAACCTTCTCTTTTTGCAATCATCATTAAGTTTTTAATTAATGCTTCTTCTGCAGCTATCTGGTAATCTAAGTTTAATGTGGTAAATACTTTAATACCTTTATTCTGTGCATCTTCTATTTTTAAGTCTTCTTCTATATATTTATGAACAAAATCCATAAAATAGCCGGCATGACGCAGTCTTAAAGGTATGCTCTCTGCCAGTTTTACAGTTTCATTTACTGCTATTTCATATTCTTCCTGAGTAATAAATTTTACTTCCAGCATTCTTTTTAATACATGGTTTCGTCTTGCAACTGCTCTTTTCATATTTAAGTGGGGAGCATAAATTGATGG
This sequence comes from uncultured Mucispirillum sp., assembly GCA_944323205.1. Lineage (GTDB taxonomy): Bacteria > Chrysiogenota > Deferribacteres > Deferribacterales > Mucispirillaceae > Mucispirillum. Next base: position 7,302 of record CALURO010000006.1, read on the forward strand.
ACCTTTCGGAATACCTGCAATCATAGCAGCCTCTGCAAGAGTTAAATCTTTTACATCTTTCTTACCAAAATAATTAATTGCTGCTGCCTGTATGCCATAAGCACCACGCCCAAAGTTTACCTGATTTAAGTATAATTCTAATATTTTTTCCTTGCTTAATTCTTTATCAAGCCTGTATGCAACAATTGCTTCTTTTATTTTACGCTTTAATTTTCGTTCAGGAGTCAGGTATATTACTTTAACAAGCTGTTGAGTTAATGTAGAGCCGCCCTCTACCATTTTGCCTGCTTTAATATTTGATACCATAGCACGAGCTATACCCCATGGGTCTATACCGCTGTGTTCATAAAACCTTGCATCTTCAACGGCAACTACCGCTTGATATACATAAGGTGGCATTTGGTCAATAGATATAGGATATCGTCTTTCTGCTCCAAGCTCTGCAATAATATTACCTTTTGCATCATACACTACCATAGGTTCAGTATATTTGAATTTACTAAATTCATCAGTAGATGGCAGCTCCAAACTTAATATATAAATATATACAATAACAGATACAAGCCCTATTACTCCAAGAGCAAACATGGCACCTATAATATATAAAATAATACGCAGTTTAGAGCGTTTTTTAGGTTTTTTATTATTATTGTCATTATTATTTGCAATATTATTTAATTCTTCTATAAGTATTGGAATATTATTTTCATTATTATCCTGCTTATTTTCAGACATTACTTACTCCATCTTATCTATTTTTTAGCTTTTAATTCAAATATTAAATCTCTTAACTTAGCAGCTGTTTCAAAATCTAAATCTTCACTTGCTTTATACATTTTCTTTTCAAGCATTTCAATATCTTTATCAGTTTTACCGCTTAATTTTACATCAAAACCGTCTTTTACTTCAACAGTAAAATAATCTTTTTCATAAATAGATGATAATATATCACTGATAGCACTTTTAACTGTTTCAGGCGTTATGCCGTGAGCTTCATTATATGCTTTCTGCTTTGCTCGGCGTCTTGCAGTTTCATCTATTGTCTGCTGCATTGCACCGCTTATTTTATCACCATAAAAAACAGCCCTGCCCTCTGCATTTCTGGCAGCTCGGCCTATTGTCTGAATAAGTGATTTTGTAGAGCGTAAAAAACCTTCCTTATCAGCATCAAGTATAGCCACAAGTTTTACTTCTGGAATATCTAAACCTTCTCTTAATAAGTTTATACCTACAAGCACATCAAATTCACCAAGACGAAGTGATTTTATTATTTTTATCCGCTGCAGTGTATCAATTTCTGAGTGCAGATATTCTACTTTTATACCCATATCTTTATAATATCTTGTTAATTCTTCAGCCATTCTTTTAGTAAGGGTTGTAACAAGCACTCTGCCACCTTCTTTTGTTACCTTTAATATTTCTGCATATAAATCATCTACCTGAGTTCTTGCAGGCCGCACTTCTATTTCTGGGTCCATAAGCCCTGTAGGTCTGATAATCTGTTCAGCTATTACCCCATGCGCCTGCTCTATTTCATACCTGTCTGGTGTGGCACTTACATATAAAACATTGTTTACACGGCTGTCAAACTCATCAAACTTTAAAGGTCTGTTATCAAGAGCAACAGGCAGGCGAAAACCAAAATCTACCAGTGTCATTTTCCTAGACCTGTCCCCATTATACATGCCCCGTATCTGCGGTATAGTAATATGGCTTTCATCTATAATAACTAACGCATCTTTTGGAAGATAGCTTATTAATGTATAAGGTGTTGAGCCCGGCTCTCTTCCGTCAAAATATCTGGAATAGTTTTCTATACCTGTGCAGTAGCCTGTTTCTTTAAGCATTTCAATATCAAACATAGTTCTTTGAGTAAGCCTTTGTTCTTCTAAAAGTTTATTCTGGCTTACAAATTCAGCACATCTTTCAAGCAGGTCCTTTTTCATCTGCTCTATAACACCATCCATTGTTATGGCACTTGTTACATAGTGAGTGTTAGGATATACAGATAACTCTGTAAGTTCATTTACAGTTTTACCAGTAATTGCATTAAATTCACTTATTCTATCAAGTGTGTCGCCAAAAAATTCAAGCCTGTATGCAGTTTCATCTTCATGGCTTGGGAATATTTCAATAGTATCACCTTTTACTCTATATACTCCCCTGTGAAAGTCTATATCGTTCCTTTCATACCTTACCTGTATTAATTTCATAAGCACATCATCAAAATTATAATCTTTGCCTGATTCAAAATGCTGTATCATAGTAGAATAAGTTTCAGGGGAGCCAAGACCGTATATACAGGAAACTGATGCTACAATAATAACATCTCGCCTTTCTATTAATGAGCGGGTTGCTCTGTTTCTAAGTTTTTCTATTTCTTCATTAATAGCAGAATCTTTCTCTATATAAGTATCACTTGATGGAATATATGCTTCCGGCTGATAATAATCGTAATAGCTGACAAAATATTCAACTGCATTATCGGGGAAAAATTTTAGAAATTCACCATAAAGCTGAGCAGCAAGAGTTTTATTGTGAGCAATAATCAGTGTAGGCACCTGCAGCCTTTCTATAACATTTGCCATAGTAAAAGTTTTACCTGAACCTGTAACACCTAATAACACCTGCCGATTTGCCCCAGATTTATATGATGAAACAATCTGCTCAATAGCTTCTATCTGGTCCCCAGCTGGCTTATACTCTGATGATATTTTAAATTCCAAAATATTTTCTCCAAAAATTTATCTATTATTTTAGCATATATATACTTAAAAAGAAATACAAAATAATTCTGCTTCACCCCCATTTTTTTAAAACACCTTATGTCACTCAGACGAGCGGTTTATGCGAGGACTGCCGATTTCCCGAGCTATTGCTGAGGAATCAGAAATCGCACAGGCTAGACCGAAGCGAAGAGTCTATAATTTTTACTAACTAGAACATTACTATATAGGTGCAGGGGAGTGTTTTTTGCGACGCAAGCATTTCCCGTTAGGCACAGGATGTGCCGTCGCTTGCGAGAGCAACAAGGAATTTACTTCCGTAGTTGCGTGGTTTTTCAAATTCAAGGACGAATTTGAAAATAAAAGTTTAATAAGATTCTTCGCCTACTATCGCAGGCTCTGAATGACAAGGTGGGTATGGTAGATTATTATCATTGTCACTCAGAGCGAAGCGAAGAGTCTATATAGGTGCAGGGGAGCGGTTTTTGCGACGCAAGGACTTCCCGACTGAATAAGGAAGAAATTGAAATGCGTAGCTGAAAAGTATTTGAAAATAAAAGTTTAATGAGATAAGTTTTAACTATAAAATATTACAGACTGCTAAAACAGCAGTCTGTAATATTTTTATATTATTGATTTATGAAAAAACATCTTAATTAATTTTCAGAATTTATATAATCCATAAAGTATAACTCTAATTCCTGTCTCAACCATGATGGGAGATCACCAATATCTATCTTATCAATATTTGATTGATTTATCATTCCAAAAGTTAAATTAGGACCAAAAGCATAACCCCAATTATCTGAATGGTCAGTTTGACAATATGCCATAGTAGGTTTCCAGTTTTTAAGATTTTTACTTAAACACTGGCTTACTTTTTTATTTTTATATTGGATATGGTCTGTCATACTTCCTGTTCCAGTTATAATCTCCCATTGCTGAGCTGTATCATCAGAACATTGAGCAAGTTTCCCAATATTATTTGCTGTTAGACAGTAATTAGGGAATACTTTTGAATGTATTCTGTTTTTAGAATCCATATAAAATAACTGCTTGTCTATTAATTCTTCATTACAAGTATTATACTGAACTTTTGCAGTATCTACATTTACTCCATGAATTTCAAGACATTCACCACTATTTGGGTTTTTATGCTTAAATCTGCCCCAGTTAGCTGCACCCATATTGCCAACATTATAATCTCCTAAAAGCAATTTAAGCTGCTCTAATACTGCTGTATCTTTTGACTGCAGATTATTATAATTATCATTAATAAAATTATCTAATTCATTAATTTTTTTAATATCTGCAAAATATTTTTCAACTATACTTCTTGCATTATCGTTAAGCTTATTTAATGCTGCTCTGTGATTTAAACTTACAGCCTTTTCTTTCTGCTTGTCTGTCATTATATATGTATTAACATCTTTATCTGCAAGCTGGCTGTTAAGTATATTAACATCATACTCTATTACCTGATTATAGTCATATTTATTATCTTTATCTCTGCCTATAATAACTGCCTTATCCATAGGCTTTAAATCTTCAGGTATTTCAGTTTCATTTATAATACTTTGGCTGTCATATACAGCAGTAGACTGGTGGTTAGTGTATAAAGTAACTTTCTTAGGTTTATCTTCTTCTGCTATATTAACATGTGCCTTATTTACAAGATTAGCTCTATGTCTTGTATTATTAAGTTCTACATATTTTACTGAGCCATCATAGTATTCTATTTTTAGATAATATCCACTTTCTGGTTGAGTATCTACAAATAATTCATCATATACATGTCCATAATTAGCTCTGAAATATGGATATATAATAGCTTTTTTAGCTGCATTTTCGCTTTTTTCATTTGGGTCATATGCTGCTAATATAGTAATTACAGGCACTCCAACTCTTGTTGGGTTTCTTCTTTTTTGAATATGAAAATGTTCTTTTTCTGGAAAACTTGCTTTAACATATGTTTTTGCATTGCTGTCCCAAGAATAATATCCATATGTGCCGTCTTCGTTTTTACCTATCATATATCTAGAAAGATTTTTCTGTTGAACATCTCTTGTGCTTCTTGCTGTATTATGTGTATATCTTGAAATGCTGCCATTTGCAACACCACCATTCATACTATCATGATTATATGGATATATGTTATTCATTTTTCCATTATTTTTACCATATGACCAGTCAACATTTGCTCTCATTCTGTTTTTATATGCATCATAGCCCCAGCCGGTAAAACGGTTATGAACACCATATCCGTCTGTTTTATTAGCTTCACTTGTGAAATGACCAAGCCCATAAGCATGACCTACTTCATGGCTAAATTCATTACCAATAGAAGATTCAAGTGTTCCTATACCATCTCCACCAGATAAGCCATGATTTATAACACCGTTAGCATATAATCCTCTTGCATGATGTATAGTCATAAAAAATGGGTCTTTACTACTAATTTGATTTGCCTGCTCGCCTACTGATGATGAAGGAACACCTCTATTTGCAAGATTAATACCTGTGGATACTGTTGTTTTTGCAATAGACCATCTCATATCACCACCATATACATTACCATTACTTGGGTCTCTTACTGCACCACGAACGCCGCTTGTATCAAAAATAGTGCCGTTTTGGAGCATAACTACATTAAGAGTTCTAGGCTCATAAGCAGCATTAACGATTTTTGAAAATGGAACTGTTTGAAAATATTCACTTGTAGCATTTACTGCGTCAGTAAGCATAGGATAATTTCCATCTTCTCTATATGGTGTCAGCATACCAAGTTGAATAAAGAAAAGTGTTACCTCAATAGGTGTTGAATATTCTATATTCCAGCCTGTTTTTCCATCTGCTTCCCATTTATTAGTAAGCATAGTAGAAACTGTAACACCATCTCTTATGCCTTCAAATTTAAAAGATACTTCTGGGTCAATATAATCAGCACCAACCATACAAGTCCATGCTTTTTCAGAAAAAACCACCTGCTTATCAGTACCAGTATGGTCTGCATAAGGAATTAAATGCGGTGGATTCATTTCTATTCTATCAAGCTCAATACCATCTTTCATAGGTATAACAGCTACTGACTGGAAATTATTATTTTCAGGAATGTATGCAAGCAATGTGTCTCTAAATGGAACTATATCTGGTCTTTGTCCCCAGCTGTTTTGAGTTTTATCTGCCCAGTTCCATACAGGACCTACATTGTGAGTTTGTATAAACTGTATTTCTCCACGCATTTCTTCATTTCCACCAATACCCCATTTTAGAGACTTTTCTCTTAATGTATTATTTTCATCTTTATAATCTAAATAATTTAATACATTTGCAGATGCTCTATCGCCTTTCATCACAGGATATGGATAAACATCACTATATGATGCAGGCGATTCTGGCGTTTCAGGCTCTGATGGAGTGTCTGTATTATCTCCACCTTCATCTGGATTTACCGGCGTTTCAGGCTCTGACGGAGTGTCTGTATTATCTCCACCTTCATCTGGATTTACTGGTGTTTCAGGACCAATCGCTTCAGGTGGTTCTGGTGTATCACCATTACTTCCATTACTACCATTACTTCCATTACTACCATTATTATTATTACTGCCATTATTGTTAAAATTATCCCCTCCCGTAATATTGCCAGGGATATCTTGTTCAGCACAACTTACAATAAGTAAATTGAATACAACTAAATAGATGATTAAAAACAACTTCTTCATTTCAAACCTCATATATTATTTGATATGCATGCTAACATATAGAAACTTTTTAGTCAATTTATTTTTTATTGGTAGTACCCCATTTTTTTTTTAAACACCTTATGCCACTCAGACGAGCGGTTTATGCGAGGACACTTTTTCCCGTTCAGCCAGCTTTTTTATTTCCTGCCTATTCGTTGGAAAAAGCTGTCCTCCTTTCAGTCGCTAAGTAGGGAGGAAAAAGAAAAAGTGGCTAGCAAACGGAGCATCTAGCGAAGCCGAAGAGTCTATAATTTTTACAAGCTAGAACATTATAAGATTCTTCGCCTACTATCGCAGGCTCTGAATGACAAAGCCACAGGAAGTGGCTCTTTAGTAAGGCGAGCGTTTTATGCGAGGACACTTTTTCCCTAGCGAGTAGCGTAGGAAATAGAAAAAGTGGCTGGATATTAAATGGATTTATTCCATAAGCCCGCCTAAATAAAAAGTCTAGGACGGACTTTTTATTATTGATAATAAGATTCTTCGCCTACTATCGCAGGCTCTGAATGACAGTTATTACTATTATATCTATTTTTACATATATTATCAAGTAATTGCAGTATTTTGAATAAAAAAATTGGGTATCCCTAGAAAAGATATATCTTATATTATTTTACCATACATAACTATTCAGGCAATTTTCCCTATTTCTTTTCAGGCACTGTTTTATTTATAAGCATTTTTAACTGGTCTAATTTTTCAAAATATTTCTGCAGATATTCTTTTGATTTAATATTTATTTTTTCATCATATTCCTGCCTTGTTACAAATCGGGCATCATCTATTGAAAAACTTTCACTATTATAAAATGATTTTACAGCAAGTCCGTCTTTATCTGGATATAATATTCTATTTTCATCGCTTTCTAATAAAAATGCTCTTTCATTACCATGACATGATGAGCATAAAACAGTTTCCTTTCTGACAGTGTGGGGATAAGTTACTTTCCATCTGTTTGCTATCATTTTATTTTCCTGTCCTACAACTAAATCTTTATATGTATTTGTAGTAAAAATAATTTTAGATGGTTTTGCAGGCACATATTTTCCTGTTTTATTATCTATTACAAGAGGCGGTCTTTCATTTACACGCATAAAGCTGCTTTTAAAATATTCTTCGCTTATCTGTGGAAGCTCTTTTACAAATTCAGCATAAGAGCTTTCTCTAAACCTTAAATAAAATGTACCAAGCTCCATAGGTGCATAAGCTGCATGGCATGAAATACATGCTACTTTATCATGGCCTTTTATACTGTGGTCTATGATGCTTGTATTATAAGTATGACATTCTAAACAGTCTTTTGCTTTTTCTTTACCTAATATATTATCTTTTGTGTGACATGATGAGCACTGCATACCTGCTTCATAGTGAACATCTGTAAGCATTTTTAAATAATATTCGCCGTCTTTTTCTATACCCCTTTTATACCTTTCATGGTCTTCCCGTATTCCAAGCCCTGTATATTCTATACCTGTATATGTATCTTTATGGCATGTAATACAGTCATCTGTTTTTGGTTTTGATATATTTTTACCATTTCCCTTGTGGCAGTCTTCGCATTTAGTAATATGGCATGAATTATAGCAGTGCTTCCTGCCAAATTCACCGTCAAACTGGCGAAATGCTTTATCTACAAAGGCTTTTTCTGATATCTTGCCTGTCATTGTAATATTTTCAATACTGCAGTCTCTATGACAGTCTGCACATATCTGTTTTTCATTATATTCTGGGTGCTCTGCATAAACTGCACTAACGAATAAGAGACTTATGAATGTTATCATTAAGTATTTTATCATAATCTATATCCTGCTGATAATATTTGCTGTCTTTTTTATCATGGCATACTATACATTTCATTACATCTATTGCCTTTACTATTTCCTGCCTGCTTAATGGACTTGAACCCTCGCGCACTATATCTGATTTTGACTTAAACTCTCCATTTTCTACTGCATATATAGAGTTTAAAGGCACTGGGCAGTTATCGCACCTTATGGCAGATGTTAATGTGGCATTATCTGCTGAAAACAGCCCGTCGCCAAATCCGTAGAAAAATAAAGTAGAATGGCAGCTTTCACAGCTTACTGCTTTTTTGCCTGTATTATGACCGTAAAATGGAGCATATTTCATCTGGGGTTTTCCTCTGAAATCTACCATTTTATCATTTGATACCACATTACCATTTTCATCTATATGGGTTAAAAATGTCTGACAGCCGGGAGTAACAGGGGCTATCTTTCCTTTCTGATTAAAAGCCAGCGGAAAGGGATAAAATGTTCTTAAATCTTCTGTTTCTATAAACTGCCCCTTAGTTTCTTCATTTTTCACAAAGTCATACATAGTTTTAGTTTCATTATATTCTACATGGCAGCCGTAACACTGTATTACATTAGCAGAATGGCATGTATAGCACTCCATTTTGTTATGGCCTTGAATATTATGCTCCATAGTGCCTGTAATAACTTTTACTTCCCTTTCTTTGCCAGTTCTTTTACTCATTAGTATTATTTTATTATCTTTTTCATATACATTAGAATAAGGTCTGCCTTTATCTGTCAGCACCATTGAGCTTCCGTATTCTATTTTATCAATGTATGATGAACCTTTTAAAAAAGGCACCATATTTTCCTTAACAGCAGGGGCAGTTTTTGGCTTTTCAGTATATGAGCCGTGACAGCTTTCACAGCTTATTTCTATTTGTTCATACATATTTTCATAATAGTAGCCGTCCCCCATTATTTCCATAGTTGTATGGCAGTCTATACATTCCATACCACGAGCATGGTGTATATCATCTTGGAAATGGCGGGTGTTTCTTAAACCGCTTGTAAGGTCAGGCCCCGGAATACCATCTTTTAATGGCACAAGAGCATTATTGCCGTCATACACTCCTTTATAAGATAAAGCAATTCTGCCACTTCTATTGTGGCATGCAAGGCATACATTATCATCTGGCAGTGCCTGCATTTTATGGGTTACAGAGTGCATACTTTTTCCCTGCATTGATTTATCATTCCCAGCATATTCACCAAAATCACCATATGGAAAATGGCATGTGGCACAGCCTGAAGAGTGGACGCCTTGATATCCCATATCTGCAGCCTGCCCAACATGGCATGCAGAACAGAATTTTCTATACATATCTGCAGAAATTGTATCATATGTTGAAATATTATCTATTGTAATCATACTGCCGTCTTCGCCGTATATTTTACCATTATTATTTTGAGAATATAGTTTCCCGTTTTCTTCGCCCCAGGCAGCAAGTGTATTTTTGATTATTCCTGTATTTGTAAACATTAAAGATGATGATACTCTTTTCACTTCATATTCATGGCACCTGCCGCATGTCTGATGCCATACAGATGGGTCTGACGGGTTATTTTTACCATACATATTTTTATGGGCGTTATCTTTATCCATTGTAAGAGAATTGCCACCGTGGCAGTCTGTGCATGATAAATCACTATGAGATGCTGATACTGTTTCTATACCTTCATGGCATGAGATACAAGATGATATTTCCTTACTATCATTACTATAAAGATAATAAATACATGCAAAAATAAACAGTAAAAGTAATGTTAAAAACACTATTTTTTTCATAATTAATTATACTACAAAATTATATCTTTTTCACTAAAAATTATCATTTTACATATATTTATTAATCTGCAGTATTTATTTTATTATAATATAAATATGTTTTATGTATTTTTATTGATATATTTGTATAAATATAATTTTATAAAAATACTAAATACTGATATATATATTTTAAATACAAATTTTATATAAATATACAAACATTATTTTAAAACTTGACATAAACTGCCTATTAAAATAAATTATATATAATATTTTTATGGAGGATATTTTATGAAAAAAATTTTTACTATGACTTTACTGCTTCTTTTATGCACTACAATTTCTGTATGTAATGCTCAACAACTGCCTAAAATTGCCATTCTTGCAACAGGCGGCACTATTGCAGGCTCAACTGATGCAGGTGGAACAGCTACAACAGGCTATACTGCTGGTGTATTAACTATTGATACTCTTATAAAAGCAGTGCCTGAAATAACTAAGATTGCCAAAATAAGCGGGGAACAGATATGTAATATTGACAGCAGCAATATGACTGATGAAATATGGCTGAAACTTGCTAAAAGGATAAATACACTTTTAAAAAGTGTAGATGGCATTGTTATAACTCATGGCACAGATACAATGGAAGAAACTGCATATTTTCTTAACCTTGTTATTAAAAGTGATAAACCAGTAGTTTTAGTTGGGGCTATGAGACCAGCAACAGCAATAAGTGCTGATGGTCCTAAAAATTTATATAATGCAGTAGCTCTTGCAGGAAGCAAAAGTGCAAAAGGCAAAGGGGTAATGATTGCTATGGACGATACTATTTTAGGTGCAAGAGATGGTGTAAAAACTAATACTCTCCAAACAAGCACTTTTAAAGCATTAAACTCTGGTCCATTAGGAATAATTATAGACGGAAAGCCATTCTTTTATTCTTCAGCATCAAGACCGCACACAATAAATAGTGAATTTGATGTTTCAAACTTAAACACTTTACCAAAAGTTGATATATTATACACATATTCTAATGACGGCTCAAAAGTTGCCGCAGAAGCATTCTTAAAAGCTGGTGCAAAGGGGCTTGTTGTAGCAGGCAGTGGTGCTGGAAGTATACATGAAAACCAAAAAAACTATCTTTTAGATACAGCTAAAAACAAACAGGCTGTAATAGTCCGCAGCAGCAGAGTTGGCTCTGGATATGTACCAGATGCAAAAGATGGTATACTAAATGCTGACAATTTAAATCCACAAAAAGCAAGAGTTCTTTTAATGCTTGCTTTAACAAAAACAAGTGACCCAAAACAAATTCAAGATATGTTTAATAAATATTAAAAAATACTTAGTAAATAAAATTAGGGGAAGCAGTGCTTCCCCCGAAAATATAAACATCTAGGAAATGCTATAAATTAGCATCCAGACATTCTTGGTTTTTTAGCTTTTTTAGCTTTTTCTGCATCAACAGAAACAGCATCACCAGCTTTAAATTTGTTACCTTTTACTTCAATAGTAACTTTGTCGCCGTCAACAGAAACTACTGTTCCTTTTTGCGGAGCTGCGAAAGCAAAGTTTGCAGCAATGAAAGTTGTTAATACTACAAGTGCGATTTTTTTCATAATTCACCTCTTATATTATGGAGTTACTACTCCTTTATTTACCTTACTAAAATCTAAACTGTGTATATAACTCTACAGTATTAAAGTCCCTATAATTAGGGTCGTTCGGGTCCTGCTTAGCAAACATAGTTCTTGAATACTGTGCTGTAATTTTAATGTTTTGCCCGTCTATGTAATAATTAAGGCCTGCACCAACCCAGCTGATATTTTGATTATAAAATGCCTGATTTTTACTGTCAAGTCTTGCAAAATAGTAGTTATCATATCTTGCAAAAAACTGTAATGGTATATTAGGCAGCATATAACCTATTTTTACATAGTAGCCTCTTTTTTGACCATTTTGGCCATAAGATTCAGTTGAAGCATACTGACCTTTATAAGCATCGCCCATATTAATGTCTAAGTATGCAGCAGATGCAGTGAATACACCTATATTTTCAAAACCCTGCTCATAGAAAATATCTACAGAGTATGCAAAGTAGTCTTTTTCACCAGTTAAATTAACTGCATCAGTGTAAACTACATTTGGTTCATACTGAACAGCACCACCAATAGTTAATACCTGCTTATTGCCCCTGTAAGTCCCTTTCATACCATAGTCTGTTTCTTTATCTTCTAAGAAAGAAAATTGTAAACGGCCTGTATAGCGGAACTGGCTCATATCAGAAGCAAAAAGGTCACTGCCTCTGCCAGTTTTACCTTCCATAACATCTACACGGTATTGTATCCAGCCATCTAAAATATTACCCCATACAGCAACACCAATATCACGGCTTGTTTTAAAAGTAGTATTTATAAATAATGAACGGTCTAAGTTTAATGGCTCAAAACATGCCTCTAAGTTTTCACGAGTAAGGTTGTGTTTAAATTTACCTAACTGAAATCTTAAAAAGTCAAACGGATCATATCTGATTTGTGCATCTAAAACATAAAAGTTTTGGTTTGGCTGGTCAGATATACTTAATGGGTTTATAATATCATTTTCAATATATTCTGTTTGAAAATAAAAGCTTAATACATCATTATATGTGCCAATAAACCCAAGTCTGTTTCTTCTAAAATTTAAGTTTAAGGCAGCCTCGTTATTCATAACCCCTGTGCCTGTATCACGGTAAGTTAAACCAAACTGAGTATCATAAAATATTTTTAAATAAGCGTTTTCACCAAGCTGAATAGGCTCAAAAGCATAAACAGAAGATGCAAAAACACTAACAATTGATATAATTAACAGTAATTTTTTCATAGCTATTCTCCTTGTTTATACTTTTATTAGCAGCCAGCAGGGGCTGAGCCACCGCCAGTTGATGCACCGCCAGAGTTACCGCCATTAGATGTATCACCTACGCCTGAATGATAGTTTTTATCCGCAGTGTTGATTTCCCTGCCGTCGCCTGCATATTCGTTATCAGCAGCTGATAATGATGAACCTGATGATATAGTACCGTCAGTTGCTACATTAGTTCTTAAAACTAAATAATCAGTATAAAAAGAAGTATCCCACAACACATTTTTAAATACAGAGCTTTTACCAAGTGAAGTAGAAATATCTGTTTTTGTATTATATTCTTGATATGTGTATGTTGCTGGATTTGAAATTAAATAATTTGTTGCAGTTTTTGCACCTGTGCCTGCAACTGTAACAAAATCTTGTGCTGTATCTTTTACATAGAATGTTGCAAAATTACCCCATTCATTCCAAGAGCCATCATAAATAGCAGCATTTGTATAGCCTAATATTTCTCTTATTACAAACCAGTGTGGAGCTGTAGACTGACCACTTCCACAGTGAGTAATAATTCTTCTATTTTTATCTGCTGGTAAAAATTCTGCCTTTTGACCTTCTCCAACATAACGAGTCATTAATGGCAGGATTTCTTCAGCAGTTTTAAATCTGCCATCTGCATTAAAGTATAAAGACGCACTGTTGCTATAATCTGTTTGATTAGATGGATCTAATGCAAGCTGAGTAGCACCTCTTATTCTTCCTGCAAAAGCATTAGAGTTATTAGCAACCCTTGCTATAACATTCCCCCCCCCATTAGTGACTGTTGCATTAGCTGCCATAGTAGGAATTAATATTGAACTTCCTGAACCATCTTCTTTAAATAAACCATTTTTAGCACCGTCAAACACTTCACCAAATGATGCTCTGTAACTGTCTATTTTTTCAGCAGGTAAATCTTTTACAGAAAATGTTGTAGGAACAATAGCTCTGTAAACTGGTGTTTCCATATATGCACCATTTTCAATTGTGCTGATATAAGTATTTGCACCATTTAACACTTTTACATATTTATTAGAAAAACCCCAGTATTTAAATGTCCAAAATACTCTGTGTATGTTGTTAGTTGTATGCGAACTTGCAGTAATAACAACAAGAGTATTGCCATCAATTCCTAATTCCCTAAGCGATGTATCCATTTTTTCGCCACTTGCAACCATATTGCTAATTACAGCTACACCATCACTGCGACTTTCTGTAAAATAGTCATTCTGCGGTGCAGGAACAGCTCCTTTAACTACACTTGCTGGTGTTGTTCCTGTAACATCTAATATAACAACTTTTTTGCCGTCTGGTGTTTTATAGCCAGCATTAATATAAGATATTAATGTTTCTGCATCAATCAGTGCGGACCCTGCTACACTATCTTCAGCATAATATTCGGCAATCGCTTGAGCTTTTTCTTCATTAACATCATCATAACCACATGCAGCAATGAAAGAAACAGCAAGCACACTAAGCAGCATAAATTTAATTAATGCCGCAGGCTTAGAAATAAATTTTTTCATAACCCCTCCATAATTTGTAAAAAGTGGATAAATGTTGTAGACAATTTATCTTTTATTTTAATTTATTACTTTTTTAAATAAAAATCAAGATAAAATAATACATTATTATAAATTTTTAATCATAGCTTTTTTCTAGAAATATCTTTAAATATTACAGATATTATAGATATTTTCTACCCTTTAACTATGAGTTACCATTATATATATCCTACTATTTTTATATTAATTAGAAAATTATTATATAAGTTTTTATAATTATGTTTTATTTCATATTTTATGATTTTATCAATTTTATGTGTAATTATTGAAGCGGTTTTTGCGAAGACTGCCGATTTCCCGAGCGAATAGTTAGGAATCAGAAATCGCACAGGCTTAGGACTTTTTATTATGGATAATAAGATTCTTCGCTGTCGCTCTGAATGACAAGGTGGGTAAGTTTGCAGGCTCTGAATGACAGTTATTGCAATTATTTCTATTTTTACATATATTATCAAATAATTATAGCATTTTTTAATAAAAAAATGAGATACCCCTAGGTATCTAACAACTGATTAAAATATTTACTTTTATCATTTAATAGTATATATTATACTTATAATACACACTAAATAAAATATAGGAGTAAATATATGGCATTAGCATTAAGAAAAAATATTACTTTGTCAGTGAAAGAAAACCAGCTAATAGAAGATTATTGTAAAAAACATGGTAAGACTTTTTCAGAATTTGTAAGGACAGCTGCTGTTAATTATATTAAAGAATCAGAAAATCAGGATTTGGCAGAATTTCTTAAAAGAAACTGCAGTTATTTAGAAAACAGCGAGCAAAAAGAAATAGATACAATAATGAAGAAGCTAGAAACTGAACAGGATAAAGGGCGGGAAATTTCGTTAAATGAGCTATTATAAATATAGAGTATTATATAAGAAAGTGGCAGAAAAATTTTTATTATCCAATAAAAAGGAAGGTCTAAAATTTTACAAGGCTTTTCAAGAATTAACTGAAAGTAATGAAAATGTAAAAAAATATGATATAAAAAAATACCGCTGTTCAAATGATTATACTTATCGTTTGAGAATAGGCAGTTACAGAGCCGTATTTGAAGTTCACCAAGATAAAGTTATTATAATTGTAATATATATCGGCAGTCATGGAGATGTATATAAAAATATCAAAAGATAAAATATGGTAAATTCTAAAAACATTTGCGAAAAATGAAGTAAATAAAAAAACTTCTTGCTTTTTTTATGTTTTATTATAATAATACCAAAATTGTATTTTTTTGGAGAATAATATGGGTTTTTTTGATATATTTAAGTTTAAAGATATTAATGGTGAGCTTGAAAAAGCAAAAACTATTGAAGGAAGTGTCATACTAGATGTTCGCTCTGTTTCAGAGTATAAAGGCGGCCATATTCCTAACAGCATTAATATTCCAGTTGATGAAATCAGTAAAATTTCTATGAAGTATAAAGATAAAACAACACCATTTTTTGTTTACTGTTTAAGTGGGGCAAGAAGTGCTGGTGCTGTTAGAATGATGGCTCAAATGGGATATGAAAATGTTGTAGATATGGGCGGTATTTCCCGCTATCATGGAGAAATTGAACGCTGAAATTTTTCCAGCAAAGCAGTTATTTCTTCATGGCTTTTATCTGTATTTATATCTAATATTTTAAGCCGTGAAGCTTGACCAGAAGATATTACTATCTCAGATTTAGGTATATTTAAAAGTTTTGCAAATATTTTGATAATTTCACTGTTTGCAGCACCATCAACAGGCGGTGCTGTTATTTTTAATTTTGGCATACCGTCATGCAGCCCTGCATAGCCAGATTTTTTAGAGTTTGGCTGTATATATACTTTTATTTTCATAAACTGTTTTTATTTTTCCTTTGTTCAATATATTTTTACAAGTATAAATAATTTTTATAAATATTTCTATTTATTTTTAATAAAATAAATTATATAAATAAAAATTAATCATTATATCTTAATGGAGAATTTATGCGTGCAGGTATTATTGGTGCAACAGGTTATACAGGTGTGGAGCTTGTAAAAATAATTACAAGGCACAGTCAGTTAGAGTTATCAGTTATTACTTCAGAAAGCTATGCAGGAAAGCCGTTTTCTGAAATATACCCTTTAATGCAGGGTGTATGTGATATGATATTAGCTGAAAATGATATAGATTCAGTTTCACAAAAGGCTGATGTATTTTTCTTATGCCTTCCCCATAAAACAGCTATGGAAACAGCAAAAGTTTTATATGAAAAAGGTAAAATAGTTATAGATTTAAGTGCCGATTTCCGCATAAAAGATAAAAATATTTATGAAGAAGTATATGGCACTACTCACACAGCAAGCCACTTGCTAGAAAAGGCAGTTTACGGACAGGCAGAAATATATACAAAAGAAATAAAAAAATCATCACTTATTGCAGGTGCAGGCTGCTATCCTACATCTATTATTACTCCACTTTATCCACTGCTTGAAAGCGGCCTAATTGATGATAATTCGTTTATTATAGCAGACAGTAAGTCAGGGGTAAGCGGTGCAGGCAGAAAACCAAGCCTTACTAATATATTTTGTGAAGCTAATGAAGATTTAAAACCATACGGCATATTTTCCCACCGCCATAATTCTGAAATTGATTTTATACTCTCACTTGCACAGAAAGAAACCCATGTTGTATTTACACCACATTTACTGCCTGTAAACCGTGGCATATTATCCACTATTTATTTTAAAACAAAGGCAAAAAAAGAAGAGCTTGAAAATACAATAAAAGAAAAGTATAAAGGCAGATATTTTGTAAGGGTAAAAAATACAATACCTGCTATAAGATATGTGGCAAATACTAACTTTATAGATATTGCAGTATACAAAAAAGATGATACCGCCATAATTGTTTCAGCTATTGATAACCTTTTAAAAGGTGCATCAGGTCAGGCGGTGCAGTGTTTTAATATAATGCAGAATATTGAAGAAACAACTGGTTTGATATAACAGTTTTCAGGAGGATAAGGATATGCTTGGCAAAGTAAGTTACGGTGGGGTAACAACACCAACTGGTTTCAGGGCAGCAAGTGCTAATGGAGATATAAAAGGTAAAAAAACAGAAAGAGATGACTGCGGGTTAATTTTTAGTGATACACCTTGTGAATTTGCTGCTGTATTTACAAGTAATGTGGTAAAGGCTGCCCCTGTATTATATGATATGGAAATATTAAAAAAAGGCTGCAAAGTGTCAGCAGTATTTGCAAACTCTGGCAATGCTAATGCCTGCACTGGGAAAGAAGGCTTTAATCACTGCCAGAAAATTGCAGAAAATTATGCAGAGGGCTTAGGGGTAAAAAGTGAAAATATATTAATAGCTTCAACTGGGGTAATAGGTGTACCTTTACCTTTAGAAAAAATTATAGATTTAAAAGATGTTTTAATTGACGGGCTTGCTGATGACAACGGTATTAACTTTGCAAAAGCAATAATGACAACAGATACTACTGTAAAAGAAACAGCAGTATGTGTAGAAACGAAAGCAGGTGTTTTAACTATCGGCGGCTGCACAAAAGGGGCAGGAATGATAGCTCCAAGCCTTGCTACTATGCTTACTTTCATTACAACTGATGCTTTAATTGATAGAAATATGTTACAAAAAGCATTAAATGAATGTGTAGAAGTTACATTTAACAGGGTAACTGTTGATGGAGATATGAGTACAAACGATACTATTCTTTTACTTGCAAATGGTATGAGCGGCACAAAAGTAACGGAAGATAATTATGAAGATTTTAAAGCAGGACTTCTTGATATTATGGATTATCTTGCACGCCAGATTGCTTTAGATGGAGAAGGTGCCAGCAGAATGATTACTATTGAAGTAAAAAATGCAGCAAATGATGAAGAAGCAAAACTATGTGCATCAAAAATAGCTAATTCGCCACTTGTAAAAACAATGTTTACAGGCTGCGACCCTAACTGGGGCAGGCTTATGGCTTCAGCTGGTGCAAGTGGTGCAAAGTTTGACCCAGATAAAACGGATATTTATTTTAATGATATGCACTATGTATCAGGCGGTAAAATTATAGACTATTCATTAGAAGAAAAAGCATATAATATTATGAAAGAAATGCAGTATACTATTACTATAGATTTACATGCTGGAAGCAGTGTCACAAAATTTTATACATGTGATTTAACTCAGGATTATATTAAAATCAATGCAGATTACAGGAGCTGATTTCTTTGGCTAAACCAAAATTTCAAATCAATCTTTCAGATATATCTCAAAAGCCCGGCGTCTATATGTTTCTAGACGCTAAGGGCAGAGTAATATATGTAGGCAAAGCAAAAAATTTAAGAAACAGGCTTTCTTCCTACTTTAATGCAGGAGAGAAAACTATTAAAACTGAAAAAATGCTTACACATGCGTCAAATGTAAAAACTATTATTACAGAAAATGAAGTGGAAGCATTTTTATTAGAAGCAAACCTTATAAAAACAGAAATGCCTAAATATAATATACTTTTAAAAGATTCTAAAGGTTATCCTTATGTAAAACTTACTCAGGAAGAATATCCGCGGCTTATTTTTACAAGGAATACTCAAGATGAAAATGCTGTATATTTTGGTCCGTTTGTAAATGTAGGCGATTTAAAGCATATTATAGAAATGCTGCAGTCTGCCTTTCCGTTAAGAACATGCTCATCGTTTAGATTAAAGGAAGGTAAAATCTGCTTAAAATATCAGATTAAAAAATGCCCCGGCCCTTGTGAAAACTTAATCAGTCGTGAAGAATATATGAAAACAGTAAACTCTATAAAAAGTTTCTTTAAAGGCAATGTAGATGAAGTAAAAGAACTGATGACTGCCCAAATGAAAGAATATGCAAAAAATCTTGCCTTTGAAGAAGCTGGTAAAATCAGGGATAGAATAATATCTCTTGATAAACTTTTTTCTAAACAATCTGTTACAAATATAAGCGATGAAAGAAATATTGATGTATTTTACAAGCACTCTATTTCTGGAGTAACCGGCATAACTCAAATATTTGTCCGCAGTGGCAGAATGATTGGTGTATCTACTCACTTTTTTGCAGATACAGAAGATGAGCTTTTAGAAAGGTTTGTTATGCAGTTTTATTCAAACACAAGGCAGTTTCCAGAATATATTGCTATGGAAGGAGATAAATATGATGAAACTATTGAATATGCCCTTTCAGAAATGGCAGGTAAAAAAGTGCATATTCGTAAGCGTGGTATTCAAGGGCTTATTTCTCTTGCTCAGAAAAATGCAGAGCTTCAGACAGAACAGTATCTTTTAAAAGTAGGTGAAAGAAAAGATGTTTCTTCAAGGCTTGCAGAGTTAACAGGGGTAGAAAAAATATCAAGAGTAGAATGTGTTGATATTTCCCATTTAGGTGGAAACTTTACTGTGGGTGTATCTGTTGTGGCAGTAAATGGAGAGTTTGCAAAACAATATTATAAAAAATACAGAATCAAGTCTGCTGAAAATGATGATTTTCAGTCTATGAGTGAACTTTTCAGCAGAAAAGGGGAAAATATAAGGGAAGGAAGCGATGATGAGGCAGATTTATATATTATAGACGGTGGCACAGGTCAGCTTAATTCTGCTATGAAAGCAGCAGAAAATGCTGGTATTACTGCACCTTTTATATCAATCAGCAAAAGCCGCTCTCTGCGTCCACAAAAGCATGAGTTTGAAGATACTATTGAGCAGATACATTTACCAAACAGAAAAAATCCTGTTATTATGCGGAAAAATGACCCACTTTTACATTTTATACAACGGTTAAGAGATGAATCTCACCGCTTTGCAATAACATATTCCAGAAGCCTTGCTTTAAAAAATATTTCTAAATCACCGCTTTTAAATATTTCTGGAATGGGAGAAAAAAGACTAAAACAGCTTTTAACAGCAATCCCAGATATCCATACTAGAAAAGATTTATCTGTTAATATTATAAGAGATTATGGCAAACTGCCGCAGGAACTGGCTGAAAAAGTATATGAATATATTTTAAATGAAAAAAATAATAATTCCTAACAATGTTATATTTTATTTTTATTTACTAGTGGTACCCCATTTTTTTATTAAAAAATGCTATAACTACTTGATAATATATGTAAAAATATAAATAATAGCAATAACTGTCATTCAGAGCCTACAATAGTAGGCGAAGAATTTATTTAAACTTTTATTTTCAAATTCGTCCTTGAATTTGAAAAACCACGCAACTACAGAAATAAATTCTTTGTTGCTCTCGCAAGCGACGGTGCGGTCCAGCTACGGACTTCTTTTTCCTGCCTATTCGTCGGGAAGTCCTTGCGTCGCAAAAAACGCTCCCCTGAGCCTACCTTTAATATCCCAGATAGTAAAATTATAGATTATTCGTTTTGGTATGATAGATAGCAGGAAAGTGTTCTTGTAAAAAATCAATCCCTTATCAGCAGGTCTAAAAATGTTATCCTTATCTTT
This sequence comes from uncultured Mucispirillum sp., assembly GCA_944323205.1. GTDB lineage: Bacteria > Chrysiogenota > Deferribacteres > Deferribacterales > Mucispirillaceae > Mucispirillum. The sequence goes on from CALURO010000006.1 coordinate 28,269, forward strand.
TTTATACCTTATTTATTATGAAGTTGCAAGCACAAATTTCATTTTTTATAAAAATTGCTGGAAATGCGAACTCACAAAAATAGTAATTTAGCATATTTTGATATAGTTAACTGATATAAACTATTGATAAATAATATAAAAAAATTATTTCATTTTTTAAGAATTTATTATCTTATAAAAATCTATAATTATATCTTTATTATTAATATGTTATATCATTTTTATAAACTATATGTGATTAGTGCAAAAAATTTTGCAACAATGCACACTGTATGTTTTTATATACACTTTTACTGCTCATAACACTTCAAACATTTTAGCAGGTAAAGATAGGTGCAGGGGAGCATCTTTTAAAGAATACTTTTTCTGATATCTTTCATACCATGGAAATTTAATAAATTCAAAATTTATAAATAAATCTATTTCAAAGATATGCTTAAAAGCCCGCCGTTAACAGGTATTATCTGTGCATTAAGTGTATCATCTTCAAATATCTCATATATAAAATTTAATACTTCCCGCCTGTTGCTTTGGTATTTATAAGGTGTTTCTGCTTCTTGGCACATTACATAGCCATATATTAATATATCATCAAAAATAACACAGGCATTTTTATTAAGTCTTGGCTTTAAAAGCTGCCATATACCAGAATACTCTCTTTTTACTGTATCAATAAATGCAAAATCATATTTTTCTTCAGTTGTTTTTAAAAACTGTTCTCCACGCATCTGATAATATGACACATTTTTATAATCTTTAAAATAATTCTGGAAAAAAAGCCCCCTTTCCAGATTACCGTCAACTGCTGTAAGGTGAGTATAAGGAAAGCCTTTTAATACAGCCATACTAGATACTCCAATACCGCAGCCGATATCTATACTTTTTGCAGGCTGTTTTATAGATACAATATTTGTAACAGCACTACATGCATTTTCTTCAAGTGATGGCACACCTAAATTTTTTGCTGCCTGTCTTAAAGCTTCATAATCAGATTTTGAGCCTAATTTATTTAAAAAATCTTCGCAAATTGTAGGTGAAAATGATACATTCATAAACTATTTCTGCTGTTTCTTTTTATCATCTCCAAAAACTGGCTGATATGTAAGCCTTTCTGCCATTTTTGATGCATATTCTGGGTTTGATTTACCAAGCTCGTTTAATATTTTACCCGCCACATTTGGTGTCATTCTGCTGAAAATTGCAACTGCAGTATCTATATCCATCGTTGTAATAATATTTGCTACTGATTTTGGTTTAGATGTGGAATATACTTTTACAAGATTATCAAGTTCCTTACTCTGCTGCTCCCCTAATGATTTAAGCTGGGCAGATACTTCATCTCTTATTTTTTTAATATCATTTTCTCTTGCAAGCAGGTCCTGTTCCATAGCATTCAGCCTTGCTTCCTTAGCATTTAAATCTGCTTCGCGGATATTTAAATTTTTCTCTTTCTCTCTTAATTCTTGTAATATAGCTGTTGTATCTATTAATTTACCATTCTGCTCTTGTGCATAAGCTGCACCAAAAGCAAATAAAAATATTAAGCATAATCCAATTAAGTATGAGCTGGCTGTTTTTTTCATATTTCTGCTCCTTATTCTTCCTTATGTCCTCTAGTAATATTTATTTCGTCTATCTGCATCATTTCCTGTTTTTTCATATATTCAGCATAATCAAGCAAATGTTTTGCCTTTAATTTTTCCATTACTTTTAAATCATTAAGCGACTTTTTTAATACTTCCTTTTGTTTTGCTGTTTCTTGAGCTGCTGCCTGCAATTTTGCTTCACATACTGCTAAATCATTCTGCCTGACAGCAATATATTTATTATACATCTCTATAAAATCAAAAAGTCCTTTTGCCTTGTCCTGCTCCATTTCGATGTTTTTGGCTTTTATATCTTCTATAACAGCATTTTTTTCTTCATAAGCCTGCTTTTCTTTTAGCTGTAAATCTGAGAGCTTTATTTTTTCTCTTTCAAGAGCTTTTTCTCTTAATTCTAATACTTTTTCAAGTTTAAATTTTTTATTCATATATTATTTTATACATTACCAACTATGGTTCTCATTATTCCAAGTGTTTCTTCCATAGTAAATTTTTCATTTTTACCCTGCTTTAAAAAGTTATTTACAGCATTATTTTTTGCAATAGCCTCATCAATCTTAGGATTTGAGCCTTTAGAGTATGCACCAATATTGATTAAATCTTCCGCCTCTCTATATGTGGCTATTAAATCACGAATTTTCCCAGCCATTGCAATATGTTCAGGGGTTGCAACTTCTGTCATAAGACGCGATGCACTAACCATTACATTTATTGCAGGAAAATGGTTTTTAGCTCCAAGACTTCTATCAAGCACTATGTGGCCGTCAATAATAGAGCGGACAGTATCTGCAATAGGGTCATTCATATCATCGCCTTCTGATAATACTGTATAAAGCCCTGTAATAGAGCCTTCCCCCTCCGTTGTGCCTGCACGCTCTAAAAGTTTAGGTAAAAGTCCAAAAACAGAAGGTGTGTATCCTTTTGATGTAGGCGGCTCACCAACAGTTAAGCCTATCTCCCTTTGAGCCATAGCAAAACGGGTAACACTATCCATCATAAGCATAACTTCTTTGCCTTCATCTCTAAAATATTCAGCAATTGCTGTTGCTACAAACGCCCCAAGCCTTCTCACTAAGGCAGACTGGTCACTTGTTGCAACTACTACTACACTTCGTTTTAAACCTTCTTCCCCTAAATCTCTCTCTATAAACTCTCTTACTTCTCTGCCTCGTTCGCCAATTAATGCAATAACATTCACCTGTGCACTAGTGTTTCTTGCAATCATACCTAAAAGTACACTTTTACCAACACCACTCCCTGCAAATATACCTACACGCTGACCACTGCCTGATGTTAGAAGCCCGTCTATTGCTTTTACCCCTGTAGATATTGGGGTTTTAATAACTCGCCTGAGCAGCGGCGGCGGTGGTGTTGCACTAATTGGTACAGGGCGAACATCTACTAATGCACCTTTGCCGTCCATTGGGTTTCCAAAGCCGTCAAGAACTCTGCCTAAAAGGCTTTCTCCAACAAATACTTTATTACCGTCACTTACTTCACTTACAATACTGCCCGGTGCAATACCTTCATTTTCACCATAAGGCATAAGTACAACTCTGTCATCACGAAAACCAATAATTTCAGCATATATATCTGTGCCCATAACAGTTCTAATAGTGCAGCGGCTGCCGATACTTAATAAAGGACCGTCAGCTTCTACCACAAGACCTGCAATCTTAGTAACTCTGCCTGTAAGTGTTATTTTAGTTTTCGGTTTGACTGTTTGCAGCAGCTGTAAGTTGCGCATTTATCTCTTTTTCCAAATCATTAATCATAGTATCCACATTTAAAGCAATTTCCCCAGATTTAGAATCCACTATTACTGCACCTTTTGGTATAGATACATCGCCTGTTACTTCATAATCAGGAAGCCCTGCCTGAGTGATTTCCACATCATCTGGATTTACTTTAAATTTTATATCCCTAAATTCATGAAGTCTTGATAAATTTTGTTTTATTATATTTAATGCAAAACTGTCATTAATTTTTCTTTCTTCGCCTATTAATGTTTTAACAAAACCAATAACTGTCACAGGTATCTGCTCATCTACTGCGTCAATTGATGATTTAATTTTATCTAATTTAGAAAGTGCATCTTTATAAAATCCATCAAGTTTTACCATATAATCAGCTTTTTCTGCTTCATAATGTTTTTCAAACTCAATACGAGCCTGTTCATATCCTTCTTTTCTGCCCTCTTCTTTTGATGCTTCAAGCTGTTCAGGCATTGTTGTTTTTAATGTTTCAAGCTCAGTATTTGCAGTATCAAGCTGTTTATCTCTTTCCATTAATGCTTTTTCAACAGTTAACTTTAATGCTTCCATTTCTTCTGCATGTGCTTTGCAGCCGTCAATCTGTTCTTTATATGATACAAGCTCATTTTTTAATTCTTCCAGCTCACTTTCGCTGATTAATGGCGACATTTCAGGGTTTGCAATAAAATCTTCATCTGAAATTATACTGCTTTCATGATTTTCTGCCTGTTGTAATTGACTATCTGAAACTGTCTGCATAACAGGTATATCTTCCAAAGGTAAATCATCTTCCACCCTTTCATTATTTCTTGAACGGACAACAGTCGGAGTTTTTGGCTCATCATCTACACTTTCAGAAAACATTGGTGCTTCAACAAAACCCTGCCCTATTTTCCCTGCTGGCAGGTCTACTTTTTCACCAACAATACCATCTTCTGCTTTTGCAAGGCGGGAAGGTGGCCAGTAATCTTTATCAGTAACTTCATCTTCATACTCTTCTATTGTTTCTGGCTCTTCTTCACCAGTATCACTATACATATCCTGCACTGATAATTCTTCATCATCAGCAAAAGAGCGTAAATTATAATCTTTTTCTCCACGCTCAACTGTGGAAAACTCTCTCATTTTAAATATGCCTTCTGACCTGTCCTCTTTAATAACCCTTGATGACATAAATACGCTCCTCTTAAATAATATAAAAAAATATAACCACTGTATTTTTTTATCTATACTATAAAACTATAAAGAAATAAGTTACTTTAATCATTAATATTTATTTAAAGAAATTTATTTTTATCAAAAGCCTGCTCTTTATAAAATTATTGCAGACAAATAATCTGCCTGCAATAATAAATTTTATAAGATATTTTAAATATAAACTAAATAAACTGCTCTTCTTCACCGCCGCCGATACTAATAACACCTTCTTCATCAAGCTCTCTGACGATAGCAACTATCTCATGCTGAGCTTTTTCAACATCTTTCAAGCGGACAGGCCCCATATAGTCCATTTCTTCCTGCATGGTTTCCATAGCACGCTTAGACATATTTTCAAAGAATTTCTTCTTAGTATCTTCATCAGCCCCTTTAAGAGCAAATGTAAGCACTTTTTTATCAGCTTTTTTAAGTATTTCCTGTATAGCTGCTGTGCCAAGAACTTTAATATCATCAAAGACAAACATCATATCTCTGATTTTTGCAACTAATTCCGGCGAATCTTTTTCTAACCTGTCAAGAGTAGTTTTACTTGCAACTCTATCCATACGGTTGAATATTTCTGCAACAGATTTTACACCACCCACTTCAACATTATATGATGATAATGCTTCAAACCTTTCTTCTAACACTTTTGAAAGTGTTTTAACAACGGCTGGGGAAATATCCTGCAGGTTTGCAATTCTTACTGCAACTTCTGCTTTTAAATCTTCAGGCAGCTGTGCCATAGATTCTGCCGCATGTGATGGGTCTAAATGGGCAAGAATTAATGCAATAGTCTGCGGATGCTCGTTCATAATAAATTTTGCAAGCTGTTTAGGGTCAATCTTAGTTAAAAATTCAAAACCAGATGACTGTTCCAGCATTTTAGTAAGCCTGTCAATAATCTTTCTTGCTCGTTCCGGCCCTAGTGATTTTACAAGAATAGATTTAGCATACTCTAAACCGCCTTTTGAAATAAATTTTTTCGCAAGCATCATATTGTAGAATTCTTCTACAACTTCATCTATCTGCTCAGGCGGCACAACTCTTGTTAATGCAATCTCTTTTGATAAATCAGACACTTCCTCATCATCAAGATATGCCATAACTTTAGAAGATATTTCTTCCCCTAATGCAACCATTAAAATAGCAGCTTTTTTCATACCCTGTGATGACTGTATACCTGAAATAGCAGCCATCATAGCAGATGTATCTTCTCTAGCCATTAGTTACTACCCCCTTGACCGTTGCTGCTTTTAATCATAGCTTTTACTAAGTTTGCTATCATCTCAGGGTCCTCATTGGCCTGTTCTTCAATTTTCTTCAGCATAACTTTAGATTTTACTGCTTCCACATCAATAGGGGTAGATTCTTCTAATTCTGCCTCTATCTCACGCTCCAACTCTTCAACAGATTTAGGGAAACCGCTTTCATCGCCAACAGAAATATCAAGCCCTGCCATTTGAGCATCAAGTGCAGATTCGCCAAGCATTTCTTCATCGATTTCTCTAGCTTTATCAATTCTTTTAATAATAGGGCGTAAAATAAGCAGCCAAAACATAAAGATAATTATAACAGCACTTGCATAAGATGCAATTTGTTTTATCATTTCCATACGCTTAGCACTCTCTTCTGCCATTAAATCTATTTCATCTTTTGTTGTATCAAAAGATATATTTGTTACTTCAATAACATCTGTCCTGCCTGCGTCATAGCCAACTGCAGCTGCAACTGCGGCACGGAGTTTTGTCATTTCATCTTCTGTCCAAGGTCTGCGGACAAGCTGTCTTGCACCGTCTACTGTTTCTATAGTTTGTCTATCGTCAACAACTACTGCAACCGTTAGCCTTTTTATTTCACCACCAACTTTATTTTCCCTTGTAACAGTTTTATCTATTTCATAGTTATTAATTTCATCTGTCTTACTGTATTCGCTGACTATACCGTCAACTAAAATATCAGGCTCTGCAAGGTTTGATTCAACCCCGGGAATACCCTGCGGACCTTTACCAGTCTGTTTTGAATTGATTTCTAATGTTCTTTGTGAGCGGGTAACAGGTGTATCCCCATATTTTTCACTAATCACTTCTCTTTGAGAAAAATCCATAGCAACACTTACACGCACTATAAATGGGTTATCATCACCAAGCATTGGAAGAAGTGCATTTTTAAGTCTTTCTTCAATATATTTTTCCTGGTCTCTTTCGTAAGCAATTTGGTTTTGAGTAAGCCTGTACGGCTCATTTGCTTCTGTCATAAATGCACTAAGCAGGTTACCTGCAGTATCTACCACCTGAATATTTTGTGGTTCAAGACCTTTCACTGCTGCAGCTACTAAATGACTGATAGAGCGAACTTCATCTTCGCTTAATGTCTCACCCTGTCTGAGTTTTAATGCAACAGATGCTTTCGCCTGCTGTTCTTCTGAAACAAAAAGCCTTTCTTTTGGAATGCTTAAATGTACTTTTGCTTCTAAAACTTTATCCATTGAAGCAATAGTATTGCTTAATTCCCCCTGTAATGCCCTTTGATAGTCTACATTCTGCATAAATTCAGTTTTACCAAAGCTTGATTTATCAAAAAGCTCAAAACCTGCAGCAGGCGGCGTTTTTGGCAAGCCCTGTTCTGCAAGCATCATTCTAGCATTATATACATTTTCCTGCGGAACTTCTATAGATGTACCGTTTACTCTAAAAGGAACAGACTGCTGGCGTAGCTGGTCGCTTACTGCCTGCACATCTTCCTGAGTCATTTCAGTATAAAGTGGCTTATATGCAGGCTTATTAGCCCAGATAAGCAGAACAGTAACAGCAGCAACAACTGCAACAGATGCAGCACCAATTGCCACCTTTTGAAGTGTTGTCAGCTTTGCCCAGATATCTAAAAATTGTGTGGATAAATTACGCACCGCCATATATGGTCGCTCCTATACAATATATAATATACACAAATCAGACTGGCAAAAAAATTTATTTTTGACAATCTGAAATATAATGATATATATTGCAATATATAAAATTTCTCTAATAGATACAAGTATTTTTTTACAAATTAACAATATACCGCCACATTAACTATAAAAAAATTCCACTTTACTTTATATAATATCATCTATTTTATATTATTATCTATCTGCTGGCTCATGAACTTTAATTCACCTACTGCGTCACCAGCATAAAAAATAACAAAAAAAGCAGAACATATTAAAACAATAAATAATACTACTGCAAACCTTTTGATATTTAAAGGCAATGACTGCCATAATAATTTTAATGAAGATAAATTTCCTTCTTTAGAACCAGACTCTTTATCCAAAATTTCGCTCCATATTTACAAAGATATTGTTAATTTTTATATAAAGATAGTAATGACGCAACAATACTGTTAACCAGCAGCACATTACAAAGGGATAAGAAAATCAAGTGCAGTAAAATATTTAATAACTACTACACTTGTGTTTTAATAACTTCTTGATAAGCAGATAATAATTTATTGCGGACTTCCATCATCATTTTAAGAGATGTATCAGCTTTCTGCATAGCTATCATTGTATCATGCACATCAGTATTTTCACCATTAAGTGCCTGCTGAATAGCTGCTGTTGCATTATGCTGAGCAGAATCCACACTATTAAGTGCTGTTTTTAAAATATCAGAGAAGCTGTCCCCTTCCACAACAGAAGGCTGCTGTGTAGAACTGTAGCTTGTTTCAAGACTGTTTGGAAGTAAAATATCCAGTTTATTAATATCAGCCATTTTCTGCTCCTATCTTTCTATATATAATATACAATCTTTTTAGTTACTTATCAACATAAATCTATATAGGAAAATTTTGCCGCATACAATATGGCACTAATTTCCCTTATTCAATATCAGGAAAAAATTTCCTAATATTATTGTCGTCCAATTTCCAGTGCAGCATTAGATAATTGTTTAGCTGACTGCAAAATAGTTAAGTTTGATTCATAAGCTCTTGCTGCTTCCAAAAGGTTAACCATTTCTTCCACAGGGCTTATATTGGGCATTGCCACATAACCTTCTTCGTTTGCATCAGGGTGAGTTGGGTCATACTGCAGACGAGGTGGTTTAGTATCTTCATATATCTTATCAACCTGAACACCGCCTTTATGTTCACCAGTTAATACTTGCTTAAATATAACATTTTTCTTCCTGTATGGACCGCCGTCTTCTGTTCGTGTAGTGTTAGCATTTGCCATATTTGAAGATAATACACTCATTCTTATTCTTTGTGCGGAAAGCCCTGTGGCTGCTGTGTCTAATACATCAAAATAACTCATTTTCTATCCCCTTCACTTCTTACTGAGACTGTGTTTTAGTTAAGTTAACTAAACCAGTAACTTTTTTGCCTGCAATTTGAGAAAGCAGTTTATATCTTAATTCTGCCTCTGCCTGCTGGCTCATTTCATAATCCATATTTACATCGTTTCCATCGTTTCTTGTAGACGGATTATTTTGGAAACGAACTAATGTTCTAGGGTCTAATTCTTCATCCCCTAATGACATATGCATTGAATTAGTGCGTTTAAGTGATACTGGATTATTTGAATTAGAGTAATATTCTTCCATAACTTCGCTGAAAACAAGTTTAACAGCTTTATATTTTGGAGTATCCTGATTTGCAATATTTCTTGATATACCATTATTTTTTACTGATAAAGTATCAAGAGCAAAATTTAAATCATTTACTTTAGTTTTATCAAAAATCCCTATCATTTCACACCTCTTACTTTTTATAAAGCAATATAAATGCCACTTTTAAATTCACTTTTCACTCACTTGCTTATTTACTAGCAAGAGATGTGCCAAAATATAAAAATTATTTTTATTTCTTTTTCCTTGTCATTGTAAATGATTTTTCATAGAAAATCAAAAGAGGGATAGTTACACCTACTGCTAATGCTGTAATAATAGATAATGTTGTGATACCATTATCAAAAATACTTATAATAATTTCCTGTTTATCAGCAATAGTTACTGCCTGACTGTATTTAACTATGGATAATATAGTTTCATAAGCATAAAGCCCGGGTATCATTGGCAAAAGTGCAGGAAATGATACAACCTCCATAGAGCATCTTAATTTATTAGCCATATAAAGCCCTAAAAACCCTATTATAACAGCAGCAATTAATGTAGCACTTGATATACCTATATCATACTGTTCTATTAAAAAATATCTACAGCCTCTGCCTGCTGCTGCTAAAATCGCAGTAAAGATTATAAGCCTTCTTGGCGGATCGCTGATTAATGCAAACCCAACTGCTGCAATCGCTGCAAAAAGTGCTTCATTTAATGAAAATAATATTGTATGCATCATATAAACAGCCAGCTTGTTAAAGATAATGTTGCATAAAGCCCTATTGCAATACATATAACAAGTATAGTAGAGCTTACTGCTCTTGCAATACCTGTCATTACATGGCCGTCAAGTATATCTGTAACTGAATTTATTATATGAACTCCCGGTATTAAAAATAATACGCTTGTAGATACTGCCACATTTAGTGTATTTGTAGCAATACAAAATGAGCCTATTAAATATGCCACAAATGATGCAGTAAAAGAAACCGCTATAATCATAGCTCTTATATCTAATTTTAGTTTAAGCAGTAAAAGCCTTAATGAAAATGCTGCAAGTGTAGAAAGAAAGACTATCAGCATAGCATAATAATCACCGCCAAAAAGCTTACAGAAAGCTGCAATGGCAAATGAAGCAAATATTAGCACTATAAAATTAGATGAATGAGCTTTTGAAACTATTTCATTATATTGTTCTTTTAATTCTTTAAAAGGCATATCTGTATCATAAGACTGCCAGCTTAATGCACTTAAATCATTTACTATACTTAAACTTAAATGGTATGGCATCTGCTGTTTAACTGATGTGCGTCTTTTAGAAGAATCTGCAGGGTCTTGAATAGTCATTGTAATATTCCTTTGGAAAATAGCAATAGCTGCATCATAGCCAAATGATTTACTTATTCTTACAACATTACGCACAGTTCTTTCAGTATTTGCACCTGAACGCATAAGCATTACAGCATAATCAAGTAAAAAATTACTTAACTCTTGAATATCTGCGGTTTTCATACTACCTCGTTGTTCTTTTAAATAAGAAATTTATATAATACCAGCAATAGTTAATGTCAATGAAAATATTTTCTCTATATTTTTTTAGAATTTACTAACATAAACAATGTTTTTAAAAAAACTTGACAAATAATAAAGAAAGATTATATTGTATAGTATATAAGCTATTTAAGAGAGGTTATATAATGAAAAAATATTTAGTGTTATTATTTATGTCTGTTGCCACAATATCTTATGCTGGATATTATTATGATGGTGGAGCTATGGGTTTTTGCGATTATGTAAACAGAACGGATCCATCAATTGTTACTGCTGCTGGGTTTTGGGAATATCCTATAATAAACACAAACGATACAACATTAATTAGAGAATATGATAGTCAAACTTATGCTTTTAGGACACTTGTTATAGGGTATCCTATGTCTGATAATTCACTTGTTAGATTTGATTGAATAAAGTTGTAAACTAGTTTTTACCTTGAAAGCACAGAACTTGATTAGGTGATAATATGAATATTTCCAATATAACAAACAATAGTGCATATTTAAATAACAGCATAAATACAAATCAAACAAAAGCAGACTATAATACAAATGATATATTAACAACGAAAAATATATATAACTACGATGTAGAAAACAAAATAAGTAATGAATATATTGAAAGAATATCATCTTTATCAAAGAGAAGTATTTCAGACACTAATCATTTCAATGAAGGTCTTATAAATATTATTAGCGATAATGATACACAAATAAAATATGGATTTAAAATATTTAGATTAAATAATAGCACAGATACTTTAACTGTTGGCGATATGGCATCATATTTTTATAACCAAAATAAAGTATCATCAAGCTTAAATTATGCTGAAAAAATGTTAAATCAAGGTATGAATACAAACAGTGCTGTATATAAAAAAGACAAAGAATTATTTGATGCGGTAAATAATGATAAAACTGGACTGGCAAGATATATTGCAAAACTGTATTTTATGGTAACAGCACCAAATGAGTATAAAAAATTTTCAAATAATCTAAATAAATATGAAAATACTAAATTAAAAGATTTAAGTTCAGAATCTCTGCATAACTTAATGATAGCAAAAGAAACTGGCGATATTGAAATATTCAATAATGTGCTGAATAATTTAAAATTAAAGGAAAATAACTTAGTTAATATAAAATCACTCCAAAAAAGTTACTCAACACTAAAAAAGGATATACAAAATAAACTATCAGTAGACGAACAGCAGACTATTTTAGAAAAAGCACGGCAAAAAGCATTTAAAACTTATAAATTTAAAGAGAATACTATTTAGATTTTTCATCTGCATTTTCATTAAACATTATCACTTTATTCATATCAAAATAATTTTAAAATAATATAAATTTTCTTGTAAAAGCCATCTAATGTCGCTAAAATATCATATAAAAATATATTAATACATATATACATAAAGGAAGGAACATATGAGACTGCTATTTATATTAACAGGTATTCCGGGTTCTGGAAAAAGTTATGATATTAAAAAACATCAGTTAGAGCATTTAACTATTTCTACAGATAATTTGCGTATTATGAACGGCACACTGCTTCCCTATATTGATAAAAGCAGTAATGTTGATAATTTTTTAGACAATATTGTTTTTCCTCAAATTATGCAAATGCTTGAAAACAGAATGAGTTATGGGCAGACAACTATTTTAGATTCTACCGGGCTTTATGATATAAACGATATATTAGATATGGCAAAGGCATACAGATATAGAATTGTATATGTAGTGTATGATAAATATAATATTGATGAGTGTTACAAAAATATAGCATCAAGATATTGTAATAACAGTATTTCATATGATATATTAATAAAATACCAGACAAGGCTTATTGATTTTAAGAAGAAACATAAAGATTATGAAACAGACTTATATTCTGCTGTTACAAAATGGAATACTTTTTATTTACAGCAGGACACTTTTAATCAATATGAAAATATAACTGTTATACCTGATTTACATGGCTCATATAATGTATTTTCTAAATTTTTAGAAGATAATAATATGCTGCAGGATACCAAAAAAGCATATATATTTTTAGGTGATTATATAGACAGGGGCGAAAATAATGTATCTATGATTGAATCATTAATATGGCTTGCATCTTTAGAAAATGTTTATCTTATAATGGGTAACCATGATTTAAGGCTTTTTAGCTGGGCTTTTAACAAATCATACAGCGGTAATAACTTTAAAAAAACTATTGAAGAAATAGAAAAAAAGAAAAGTGAAAAGGAAATTGAAAATATAAAAAAATCTCTTAGAAAAATATCAAATAAAATAAAAGACTACATTTATTTTGAATTTAATGGGCAGAAATATTTTTTAAACCATGCAGGTATTGAATATATGGATAATAATTTTCCAGCATGCCTTTTAAACGGCAAAAAAACTTATGGTTATAAAGAAGATAAAGATACTTATGAAAGTTATATAAAAGTTGCTGATATTTGGCAGAAAAACCATCCTGATGTTATACAAATTTTTGGACATAGAAACTGTTTTCCCGACAAGCTGGAAAATGGAATAAAAATAAACGATAATGCATACTGCCTTGAATGTAATGTTGAATATGGAGACCCGCTTGTAACATTTTCATTAAAAAATAAAACAGTAAAATTTTATGATAACCCTGCTAAAAAAAGCAAAAAAATAGAAGATAATATAAAAGATATAATACAGGAAAAAGAATTTAAAGAACATAATATAAAATCCATAAATTTTACTAAAAATGTATTCCACAAAAAAATATGGAATGATATAACAATAAAAGCTCGTGGATTATATAAATATATGGATAGTAATGATATAGCTGGAAGGGGATATATAAAATTCTTTAATATAAATGAAAGAGAAGATACTAAAATAGAAAACTGGGCAAAAGATATAGAATATCCTGTTTATGTCTATAAAAAATATAATGGCTTTTTAGGTATTGTATTTTATAATAAAACAACAAAAGATTTGGAATATGCCACAAAATCAATCCCTTATGGAAAAAAATATAACCGCTATTTAGAAGAACTGCTAGATGATGAACAGAAAAAATATATAAAAGAAACAAGTAAAAAATATAATGTAACATTTCTTTTTGAGTGTATACATTTAAAAGATAATGAACACCCAATAAAAGCTGAAAAATCAGAAATAATACTGCTTGATATATTAGAAAATAATGAAGAATTAGTTTATAAAAATGACTTGGCAGGAAATCTTTTTAATAAAAAAGAACTGCTTAAAACAATTTATAACGAACAAGATTTACTTAAAACTGCTGATTATTATAACAACAGCTTAGATATAGATATTGAAGGTGTAGTGCTGCAGGATAAAAATAATAAAATGCTTAAAATAAAAACAATTTATTATAAGGCAAAAAAATTAATAAGAACTGTAAGCTATTCTAATAATATAAAAGCTGTAGAAAATCCATATTACCCTGTTACTGCTAAAAGCCTTGCATTTTTAGCAGCAAAGGATTTAATAAGGGATAATAAACTTAAAAACTGGAACGATATTACACTAAATGACTTAAAAGAATATTATAAAATGCTTAAATCGTAATAGGAAATTTTTTACAAGTATTAAAAAGTAGGAAATATTTTACACTTAAAATTATCATTACAATCATACATAAGGAACTTATTCGCCCGAATAAATCGTGCTCATAAGTAACAATTTAACAAAAAAAGAGCAGACAACAATATAGTGGCAAAAAATGACATTTTTTGCCATACTGTAAGGAACTTATTCGCCCGAGTAAATCGTGCTCATAAGTAACAATTTAACAAAAAAAGAGCGGACATCCTGTCCGCTTGACACGAGAGCTCCATCTCCCAGGCGAGATTGTTTCTCTACCCACTTTTATTATAGCAATACTTATGCCAAAATTTAGATGTTTTTAATTTTAATATTATAAATGAAAGATATCAGAAAAAGTATTCTTTAAAAGATGCTCCCCTGCACCTACCTTTACCTGCTAGAATGTTTGAAATTTTATGAGCGGTAAAAGTGTATACAAAAACATACAGTGTGCATTGTTGCAAAATTTTTTGCACTAATCACATATAGTTTATAAAAATGCTATAACATATTAATAATAAAGATATAATTATAGATTTTTATAAGATAAAAAATTCTTAAAAAATGAAATATTTTTTTTATATTATTTATCAATAGTTTATATCAGTTGATTATATCAAAATATAGTAAATTATTATATATGTGAATTCGCATTTACAGCAATTTTTATAAAAAATGAAATTTGTGCTTGTAACTTCTTAATAAATAAGGTATAAAAAAGATAAGTGTAACATTCTTAGACCTGACTATAAGGGATTGAAAGAGTCAATTTCAATTCCTGCATATGGTGTTGTTATTCCTAAGTAACATTCTTAGACCTGACTATAAGGGCGAGCGTTTTTTGCGAGGACACTTTTTCCCGACCGAGTAGGGAGGAATCAGAAAAAGTGGCTGGAAAGTGTGGTAGATACCACGAGACCTGACTATAAGGGAACGATTTTTTACAAGAACACTTTCCTGCTATCTATCATACCAAAACGAATAATCTATAATTTTACTATCTGGGATATTATAAGATTCTTCGCCTGCTATCGCAGGCTCTGAATGACAAGGTGGGTATGGATAAAAAACATATGTCACTCAGAGCGGAGCGAAGAGTCTATATAGGTGCAGGGGAGCGTTTTTTGCGACGCAAGGACTTCCCGACGAATAGGCAGGAAAAAGAAGTCCGTAGCTGGACCGCACCGTCGCTTGCGAGAGCAACAAAGAATTTATTTCTGTAGTTGCGTGGTTTTTCAAATTCAAGGACGAATTTGAAAATAAAAGTTTAAATAAATTCTTCGCCTGCTATCGCAGGCTCTGAATGACAATGTAGCAGAAAATTTGATGAAATATTTACACAAAATGACTAAATAAAATTTCATAACAACGAAGTATAGATAAATAGAAAAAAAGATTAAGCTGTAAAAGGCTTAAAGATTTTTGAGTAAATCTAGGCGGATATTTTTTTGACCGACGCGAGTTTACATTATGGTAAATGAGCAAGGCAAAAAAATACCAACAACGAGTTACTCAAAAAGATTAAGCCGTATAAGCATAATACCTGCAATAATGACAATACTTCCTACAATTCTTTGTTTCCCGTATGATTCTTTCAGGAAGAATATACCCATTAATACACCAAATAGTGAGCTTAACTGCCTTAATGCTGATGCATAAGATATCTGCATATCAACAAGTCCTAATCTGTATGTAACAGTTGATGCGGCCATTGCAAGCCCGCCAAGGATAACTAATTTCCACTGGATAGGAACATGTACTTTTCTATGAAGTGTTACAGATTTTCTATGACTTATGATTGTAAACATAACTGAATAGAATGACATAAAATCTGCCATAAGCATAATATATAAATGAGTGTTAACTGATTCTACCCCCATTTTATCTGCCATAGCACCAAAAGAATATAAAAATGCTGCAAGAAAAGCCATTAATATACCATACATTCCAGACTTACTGCCTTTGCCTTTTGTTATGTTCATTATATAACAGCCAGCAAGTACTAATACTATACCAAGAATACCAAAGGGGGTAACTCTTTCGTCTAATATAAAATATGCCCAAATCATAATGAAAAATGGTGATGAAGTAGTAATAGGATATACCATAGATACATCAGCATATTTATAACTTACTGCTGTAAAGTGCTGATAGAGAGCAAAAAAGAATGATGAAAGCAGCGCATATATAAATGTTGGTTTGTGGAAATAAAATGCTTCTGGATAGAAAAACACTGTGTAGCATGTAATAAAGACTGCAGTAGCTGCCTGTATGTGGACATTGTATGCAACTTTATCATCTGATTTTTTGACTAACAAATTCCATAATGCATGAAATACTGCACTTATAACTACAAACGCAAATGCATAAGACATACATACACTTCCTTTATATTTATTGCAGCATTAAATATATAGATTAAAATATTTGTTTCTGCAAAACTAGATATATTTATTTGACAATGTCTAATCATATATCATTTTAAAATTATAATCAATCAAAACTATCAAGCACTTCCCGCATTTTTGGGCTGATATATATATCTGTCAAATCCATTTTTTTGATATTTTCGGCAATTACTGCTATTTTATAGTCATCGGTGGCTTTCCTGTCAATAATAATAAGGGGATTGCCTTGAAAAGTGCACATACCGCCTCTTGCCTCTGTTTTTTCGTATCTTATTTTAATGCCTGCTTTCTTTGCCAGTTCTTCAAGCTCTAAAAGCAGGTCTTTTTTAGTATTTTTTGCCATTTTACTTATTATATAGTGGTGACATTTTTCTTAATTTTTCTACACTGTCTTTTAAAACTTCTACAGCTCTATTCACTTCTTCCATAGTGTTAAACCTGCCAAAGCTGAAACGAAGTGCACCATGAATATCTACATCATCAACTTTTATTGCAGATAATACATGTGATGGGTTAGTAGATGCAGATGTACATGCACTGCCTGCACTGCAGCATACTTCTTTTGCATATACCATTAATGCCTCCCCTTCAATATATCTAAAAACAATATCACTTATGGAAGGCACTCTTAATTCGCGGTGTCCATTTACATAAGTATCTGGTATTGTTTCTAAAACTTTCTTTTCAAAAGTATCTCTTAATTTTTTAATATGCAGTATTTCTGCGTCCTGCCTTTCCATAATAATATCACATGCTTTACCAAGCCCAATGATATATGGTATATTTTCTGTGCCTGCACGAAGTCCGCCTTCCTGCTGACCGCCATGTATTATAGGTTTTAGTTTTTCTCTTAATTCAATATCTACATAAAGAACACCTATTCCTTTTGGTGCATATATTTTATGGCCTGAGAATGTAAGTAAATCTACCCCCAATTCATTAACATCTATATGCATTTTACCAACTGCCTGCACTGCATCTGTATGGAAAATTATTCCTTTACTGTTTGCAATAGCTGCCATTTCCTTAATAGGCTCAATAGTGCCTATTTCATTATTTGCAATCATACAGCTTACAAGTATAGTATCATCTCTTAAAGCATTTTTATAGTATTCCATATCTATTAAACCGTATTTATCAACAGGAAGATATGTTACTTCAAAGCCTTCATAACTTTCTAAGAATTTAAATGTTTCAAGTACTGCTTTATGTTCAATAGAAGAAGTGATAATATGCTTTCCTTTATGTTTATATGCTCTTGCTGTTGCTATTATAGCAAGGTTATCTGATTCTGAGCCGCTTGCAGTAAATACTATTTCATCTGGCTCTGCATTTATTAATTTCGCTGCTGATTTTCTAGCCTGTTCTTCATAGGGGCGCACCTGTCTTCCTATTGTATGTATACTTGAAATATTACCATAGTAATCACTAAAAAAAGGTAACATTGCTTTTACAACCTCAGGGTCAACTCTGGTAGTTGCACTGTTATCAAAATAAATTGCCATATTATTCTCCCATAATCTGCCCACAAATAATATATTTAAGGCATAATAATATATATGTTATATTTTATATTACTTTACACTGTAAAATAAGCTGCTGACTTATTCATCATATCAGCAATTGTTATTTTTTCTAAATAATCATCACATGCTTTTTCAAGTCCTGCCCACAGCCAGTTTACTGCACAGGACGAAAAATTACGGCAGTCCCCTTCAGCCCCGCAGTCTTCAGTTTTAAGCGGGCCGTCCATAGTGTTTACTATTTCTTTTAAATTAATCTGCTCCGGATTTCTAGCAAGCATATAGCCACCGCCAACACCACGAGAGCCTGTTATTATATTTACATGTTTTAGTTTTGTAAAAATCTGCTCTAAATATTTTTTAGAAATGTCTTCAAACTCTAATATTTTTAATATGCTTACTGGGCGTTTATCTCCCCCAAGCATACAAAGAGCATATATTGCTCTAATAGCATATCTGCTTTTAGTTGTAATCTTCATAAGCCACCTGCTATTTATTATCTTTTTTAATTGTCTGGATTTCTTTTTCCATTTCAACAATTCTATCAATAATACAGTTAAAAGCATTAGCCACTGGGTCTGGAAGCTCTGTATGGTTAAACATATCCTGCCTTTTGCTGTCCCCAGTAATCCTGCCCGGCACACCTACAACAGTAGCATCCTGAGGCACTTCATGCAGCACAACAGAGTTTGCACCTATCCGCACTCTATCCCCTACCTTAAAAGGCCCTAATACTTTTGCACCGGCACCAATAATAACATTATTTCCTATAGTTGGGTGGCGTTTTTCTTTTTTTAAAGAAACACCGCCTAATGTTACACCGTGATATATAGTAACATCATCGCCTACTTCAGCAGTTTCTCCAATGACAACACCCATTCCATGGTCAATAAAAAAACGCCTGCCTATTTTAGCCGCAGGGTGTATTTCTATTCCCGTAAAAAAACGGGCAAGCATAGCATTAAAACGAGCAAGTGATTTTAGTTTATGGCACCAAAGCCAGTGGGACACTCTGTGCATAGTTAAAGCATGAAAACCAGAATAACAAAAGAATACTTCTAATGAATTTCTTGCAGCAGGGTCTCTGTCTAAAACTGTCTTAATATCTTCATATAATGTTCTAAAAACTGCCATAAAATATACCGCTAAACTAGACTATTATTTTCTAAAAATAGGGTACAGTATAAAAACTATACCCTTATTTTGCACAATTAAATAACCTTAAAACTGCACTTGTTTTAAGTTATAAATATATAATAACCATTACTAAAGTAATAAGTCAATATATAAATTAAAGATTTCAATTAATCTTCTGGTGAGATAGCCTCAACTGGACATTCTTCAGCACAAGCACCGCAGTCTATGCAGATATCTGCATCTATCCATGCTTTGTCATTTTTTTCACTGATTGCACTAACTGGGCATACTTCCATGCAGGAAGTGCAAAAAGTGCAGATATCTTGGTTTACAACGTGAGCCATAGTAATCCTCCACTAAAATAATATATGATATATGTATATGAATAGCTTAATTTGTCAAGTAAAAAGATAAGTAAAAACATATTTTTGATGTAATGATAAATTTAAGCTGAAATATCAATATTTATCTCTATAATGTTATACTGATTAAGTGGATAAATTTATATACAGACGACACAGCAGGCAGATATTGTCTTCCTGAGAGAGCAAAAGCGAACGAAGGAACTTTTTTACTAATATATCATATATGTTTAAATATTTAAACTATTATAGGTTACTGCGATTTGTATATTTTTAGATTATTCGCTGATGCTCAGAATAGACAAGGGTTGGAAAATATATACACAAAAAAGCCCCGCATAAAGCGGGGCGGGAAAGTTAGTTAATTTTTAATTAATTGTAGCATCAATATTTGCTTTACTTTCAAGAGAAAGTTTACTTTGTAATACATCAAACGGACTTTCTGCTAAAGTATTAGGACTCATTGGTATTATTTGGCTACTTATTTTTCTTAAAACAAGCCTTGTATCAGGATAAACAGTTATTGTTGTAAAAATTGCATCAACTTCTTTTGAAATTTTAGTAAATAATACAATATCTTTCTTAGTCATTCCTGTATAATTAACATCTCTTTCTAAGTAATAAGTTGCATCATTAGAAGTTGTTATATCTGATAAATGTCTACCAGTTAGAGTGCCTACGTTACTTGTATTAATATAGCTTGATAATGAATCACTAGGATAATTTGTATATTGATATTGGTCAGCTGGTGACATACTTTGAATAGTCTTATTACCTATAAATCCAACCTTTGTATTAATAGTTACAACACCATTTTCAACACGTACCAATGCTCTACCAACAAAATCTCCATCTGGAATTTCATATCCACCAGTTCCAGATGGACAAGCAAAATCATTATTCCATTTAAAATTATTATATAAAGAACAATCATTAGAAATAACAGCTTTTGCTAACCCACTATTGTTTGTATTTGTCCCAAAAAATACTATATCATAAGTTCCTTGTAATGATGTTTCATCAGTATAATCTATATGACCTAATACATCAATTTGAAATTCTGCAGGTAATGGTTCTGCATCATATTTTGGTTGAGCAGTTACTCTAATAGTTGTTACACCATTTTTCTTAGCTGTAACTTGACCAGTCACAGGGTCTACTGAAGCAATGCTTTCATCGTCACTTGAATAAGTCCAAGATGCAATAGAATTTTCTATACTACTTTTGTTAACAATATTATTAGTAAAAACTGTATTCTGTTCTTTAGTTACCTTTATATTTTCAAATGAAATACTATCCACTCCATCTACAACAATTACAGGATAACTATCTAAATATTCAGCAGTGCCATTAGAATTAGAAATAGAAAAAACAATAGTAACATCTTCTTGTATATTAGATAACGTCAATGAGCCTTTACCATTATTGGTAGATATAGTGTTAGTTTCTACTACTTCTCCATTAACTAATTTTTTATAAGTAACTATTGTATCAGTAGTATTATATGGTGTTAATTCAAAATCTATTGTTACATTTGTATATTTTTTATAAACTTTTGATTTATCAGTAGTAACTGTAATATCTGTTACTAGTATTTCCTCAACCGGTGCAGGCTCAACTGTTACATTAACTTCTTTTGAAATATCGCCCACCGATACAGTAACCACTGCATTGCCTTCTGCTATGGCCATTACTAAACCGTTTTCATCAACTGCAACATAATTACTACCAGAAGTAACATAATAGTTAACAGTTGTATATTCTGCTGCAATAGCAGGTTCAACAGCAGCTACAATATTTGCTGAAACTGGTGAACCATCATTTTTTAAAGTAAGAGTCATCTCTGCAGGTTTTACTATTATATCTGTTACAGTTGCTTTTTTTATATTAAACTGCCAAGAAGCAGTTTTTGTGTTATCTGCTGTAGATATTGCTGTAATAGTTATAGTTTCTTCTGTATAACCTTTAATAGTTACATTACCTTGATTATCAACTGATATATAATCTGGGTGGTTTGACTCCCATATAACCGCTTTATTAGTAGCATCATTTGGTAAAACTTCTGCTGTTAATTGAAAAGATGCTCCACCATGAACAACTGTCTGCTGTCCTTTAATAGCAACACTTTCAACAGGCACTGTAACTGGCTCTTCTGGCACTTCAGGCTCTTCTGGATCTGTTGGTGTTTCTTCATCTAAATCTAAACCACCATCTTGAGCTAAATCTTTTGTTTTATCTAATTTTAATTTTAAATACTGACTGTTTTGAATAATGAAATTATCAAGTATTGGGCTGTAATGTGGGTTTTTAGCAGGGTCTAATGTAAAATATAAACCATATTTACTGTTTTCAATTAATTCTGCACCTAAATTAGAAAATGTAGCTGCAATGAACTTATTTAAATCATTATCATAATTTGCTAAATCTGCTAAATTAATAATATATTTATCAAAAGTGATTTTTTTGCCTTCAAAATCAAGATACATTAAAACTTCTGGTGCAGTAACTCCACCTTCTGCTGTCGTTAAATTTAAGCCAACACGAAGTTCGCTTTTAGATACTGGAGAAGTAACTGGCTCTCCGTCAATACCATATAAAGTAACATCATAAACACCTAAAAGGGTAAATGGGTTACCTGTTAAATCAATAGCTGTTACTCCCGGCTTATCTACATCGCTGTCACCAGGGTTATCTGGGTTTTCAGTATCACTTCCACCTGTGTTTGTAGAGTTATCATATATCCCCCCCCTACTGCACTACTGCTCGTATCACTACATGCTGTTGCAAAAATAGTAGTAAAAGCAGTTAAAAAAAGAATAAATAAAAACGGTTTTACTTTAAACATATTCTGCCTCCTAATAAAAATAAATAAATACATAAAACTCGTGCAAAAATATTATATTATTATTTTTTTAGAAAAAGAAACATAAAATTACAAAAAAAGATATTTTTAGTTGATTTGTCAAAAAAAGGGGGCAGATACTGAGTCTATAATCTTACCAACTTGTATGCTATAAGATTCTTCGCCTACTATCGCAGGCTCTGAATGACAGTGTATATTGGTAACTATTACCACTTTGTCTGAACTTGTCCAAAAAAAATTGGATAAAACATATTTTTTGTGGAAGTTTATTTACTTTTTTAATAGTCTAGGGGGCAAATACTGCCCCTTTATTATTTTCGCAAATTTTCTTTTATATTTGTCACTATTTCTTCTATATCCTTCCTTATTTGTATATTTTTATCTTTTTTAAGTTCGGCTATTATATCCTTATCTGTAGTTTCATATATACCGTTTTTAAAAACTGCTGTTCCTTTAGAGTGTATCACTTTTAAATCAGCAAAATATGAATAAAATCTCATAAATACCGCCTTAAAAGTTTAATGTTAATATACCATGACATTCTTCATTTGACACTTCTAAGCCACAGTCTGTTAAAAAAGTATCTACCACACCGTCATATCCGTCACTTTGGATATTAGTATCCATTTTTGTTTCTTCTATAAAGTGTAAAAGCAGCTCATCTAAATCAATAATAACAGCAGTATTTGGATATACTGATGACAGCACTGGGTCATACATTATATTTAATTCACCATATTCTGTATCTATTTTATCTAATGATATGCCAAACTCTTTTAATAATGAGCCACCGCCGCCTGCAAATGTTTTGATTGCATTATCATTAAGTTTTGCATTAAAGCCTGAGCCTGTAAGCATTACTTTATCACCTGCTGAGCCTTTATCTGCCATAGCACCTAATATTTCATTAATAGTGCCTACTTTAAATTTATCCGGGCTTGTGATACTCATTACATTAGTTTTAATATAATGAAAAAGACCGCCTGTAACATATAAAGGCTCACTGCCTGATAAATCCTTTTTTGGCTCGCCAAACATTAATGACTGCTCAATATCGTTTTGATGAAGCCTTAATATTTTATTTCTTTCAGCCTTTCTTCTGCTTTCTGCAGAATTTCCGTCATCGCCGTATTCGCCCTGACGGAGCTTATTCCGTGTGATTTTTAATGTTCTTCTAAATGTCTGGCAGTAGTTAAAGTTATCTTTTTTAAGTAAAACTGTGCCTTTTGGTGCTGAGCTGCCCTCTGGGTATGCAACAGAAATATTTACAAGGGTTGCATTAGTATCATCTGCATCTGCTGTGATTTCTTTTGCACTTGTAACACCATAACCTCTTGTAACTGTTATTGTTTTACCACTTACGGCTGTTACTCTCATCTGCTCATGGGTTTTAATATCTTTAATAATAGAGCCCTCTGTTAAAAAAGTAACATTATCTTCATCTGTTACAACAGTTAAAGATGTTTCAGAAGAGCCTGTTGGTGTTACTTTAAATGTTGGCTTATTAAGCCTTGTTTCAAGCCATTCAAATTTCTGGTTTGTTTCACTTATTACCCTGCCGCGAGCCTGCAGCATCATAAATAATGGGGATAATTTTGCATTTTGAAATATTTTATCCCTTAAACCTACGCTTCTTTTTACTAATTCTGCTTGTGTATTTGTTGTATATGTATCATAAATTACGCTCATTTTTTAATCTCCTTTTATATTTTTATTAAAATTTTCATTCATTTATTTTTTATATAAAATTTTCATAGCCTGATGATTTCTGACCTGTATTTACATAATTGCCGCCTTTTATTGCTTTTGGTGGAAATACAGTATTTTCATTAACTGTTTCTTTTGCTTTTTTATCTGACTCTAACCCCTTATATACATTATCATAAAATGTAATAAGTGTTTCTATATCACCTTTCATGCGGGACATAATTATGTTTTTTGCATCTTTATATGCCATATTTTCAAAAGCATTTCTTGCAGCAGTTTCCACCTGCTCATACATTGTGCCGTATTTTTCATGCAGGCTTTTTTCAAACTGCTTCATTTTTATTTCCTGCTCTTTTGCTTTTAATGCCTGCTGTTTAAAATATTCAAAATATTCCCTGTGAGTTACACTCTCCATATTAAATTTTTCACCAGTATATTTTTCCACAAGAGATACTGCCTGCTCATTAATATACTTAATATCTTCAAGGCTTAAGCCCTCAATATAAGATATTGCTGGAGTATTTGCATGTATATTCCCTGCTGTATTTTCTTTTTGGTCTGCCTGCTCCTGCTCTTTTCTTTTTGTATAAAGCATTTCAAAAACTGATAAAATTTCTGCTGGAATATTTTTTTTCATCAATATTTCCAGTTTTACATTTATCTAAAAACTCCTGAATATCCATATTTTTACTGTTTGTTTCTTTATCTTTTATATTTTCATTCATTTTTTTTACTCCTTATTTACTGATTTATTTATCAGCATTTTTTTTGCGTCTTCTCCATGAGAAATATCACGCTTTATATCATCATCTATTTTCTTTAATATATAAGCCATACCATGCAGCTTTCTTATATTTTCACCCTTTTCTAAGGACATTAATATTTCTTTTTCATAAGTTTTTAAAAGGGGCAAAATATATTCAGCTGCAAGTATTGCTTTTTCGCCTTTTTCTATACGGCTTTTAAGAATGCTGTTCACTTTGCACCTGCTCTCTAAGCTTATCTACACTTATCAGATAATTTTCTGTATCTTTAAGACCGCTTTCTTCTAATATTTTTGCCATCAGGTTTCTTATGCGTTTATTATCTGTTAAATTCCTTGGCTCGCCTATTTCTATCATCATAGCAAGTGCATTATTTAATGCTCTGCGTCTTGTATCTTCATGCCCACTTGATAAAGACTGTGATATATTTAAATCAAAATCTATATCCTTTATATCCTGCGGATTTATCTCTATTACATCATTTAAAAGGCGGATAACCTGCACATTATCCATAAACCTTTGGTTCTGATACACTAAAAACCTGTATGTTTCCTTTAAACTTTCAGCAAAATTTAAAACAATAGCCTGCACCTGTGAGTTGGCTGATTCATATTTTATAACTGCTTCTGTTGCTGTCTGACTTTCAACTGACTGTTTCAAGCCATGTTTCATTTCGCTTATACCTGTTACCTTTTGGTTTTCCTTATCAAAATATTCCACTAAGGAAAATGAATTCTCGCTTATTACTTCAAAAGGCTCCGGAGCAAATATGTTATTAATATCTGCACTATCACGCACTGCAACATACTGTTCATTTGTTACCATTTGCGATGGATTTAGTAAATCATCTACTTTATAAAAAATCTTCCTGTTATTATTCCGCCTTGTATTTTCTAATATTTCCCTTATTAATGCTGTCTTTATTATCTGGGTATTTTCTGCAAGCTCTGCTAATCCTCTGCCTGCTATGCTGTACATTGATAAAAATGGGGCAAATACAAAAAATGGATACATTCCGAAAGTATTTTCTTCTATAGATAATATCTGGCTGCCACAGTAAGTTATCACCACATCTTCTAATAAGCCGTCATTATCTATATCTATCCTGCCCCAGTATTCATTCAGCATATACAGCTTTCTCGCCTTGTTTTTATCACTGCCGTAAGTTGAATACTGCCATTTATTAAGAGCATCATCATCTTCATAAGTAAAAATATTATCTTTTATTTTTGAGATATTTTTATATACCCCCTCTTTTTCTCTGCGGGTTAAATAATCATAATTTACAAGCTTTCTGTGTATAACATAATCTGCTTCCTGCAGTGATAATGCACTTGCATCAAATAAAAATTCATTGTAAGGCAGCACTTCAAAAACAGGCTGATTTTTACTGATGTATGACACTTTATATTTCACTCTGTATTTTTCTATGCCGTTTATATATACAGGGCTTGATGTTATATTATAGCCTGCATTAATTAATGACTGCATTTTTTCTTGAGTTACAACTTCCTCTATTTCTTTTTCACCATACTCTTTTATCCACAATACCTTTAATGCAGCACAGCCTGTTATAAGTGCATTTGTAATAAGCCGTGTAAATATAGTATGGTACGGATTTTGTGCTGTTATCTGGTAATTTAATAACGCCTGCATTTTTGCAGCCTTTTCTTCATCTTCCCCGCTTCTTGCTGTTACTTCCACAGGATTAGATGAAAACAGAAGTTTATTAATATCAGGCATTAATGCTCTGATAGTTACTAATACATCACGGCTGATAAAAGAACTTTCAGGCATTCTGTATTTTTTTGTGTCTATCTTCTCGCCATTATAAAGCTCATAATATTTTTTAAATCTTGGCTTTAAATGCTGGTTATAGTAAATTAAAGCCTGCTCTTTATCCCTTTTTATAATCTCTAAAATATCTTTATCTTCTAACTTTACTTTCATAATATTATACCCTTAATTAATAAGTGTTTTTAAAAAATTACCTTAACATCACAGAAGGCAGCGGCCTTTTATCTGCATGCACATTTCCTGCAAATGTTAATGCAAGAGCATCTGCACAATCTGGGCTTGCAAGCCCACGCTTTTTCATATCCTGCTTTTTCTCTAAAAGAATTTGTGCATTATCGCCTCTAAAATAATATTCAGGACCTGCTAAATCTTCTTTTAAATCTGTATCCTGTGGAATATCTGCCATTTTAAGCCAGTCTGCCATTAAGCACCACATTTCAGCCCGTTTATTAATATACTTATCTTTTCTTTCAGGTCTGCCTGCAAAATCTACACCTGTTACATTATAACCTATCCATTTAAGCCTGTCATATACACCTGCACCTACTCCACCCATATCTATAAATACTCCGTCCGGCTTAAACTCGTTTATCTCTCTTATTACTGCATCAGACACTTCTAATGTATCTAGTGATGAATATTTTTTAAGGTCATAGAGTTTTAAACCCTGACGCCTTGCTATTACTGTTTTATCTTCGCCAAACCTTGCCACATCTACACCTAATATCCTTGGTGCATGAATATATATACTTTCTTCTAAATTTCTTTCTGCTGCCGCAGTAATATCATCTCGCTTAATTAAAGACGCACTGCCACCAGATGGAAACTCTCCAAGCACTCTCACTTTTACAAAATCGCTGTCTAATCCGTAATCCTCCACCCATTTATTTATCTGCCTTTTATCTGTTATAGGCACTGTGCGGCTGTCCACTTTTTTAGTAATCCATCTATGCCTAAACCTGCCAAAACATTCATAAAACCTGCCGTCACTTCTTGTGGGATTGCCAAAGCATACAAAAAATATCTGGGTGTCTTTATCTGTTAGTGCCCCCTCTGCTACCTCCCATATACAGGCAGGTATTGCTGAAGCCTCATCAAATATAATCAATATTCTGCCGCCCTGATTATGCAGCCCTGCAAATGCTTCAGGCCTGTGCTCACTCCACGGGATTGCATCTATACGCCATGTTTTTTCATACCTTGCATCGCTGGAAAATATTGCAGTTTTGCTTACTTCAAACATACTTTCCACAATAGAAAGCCTGTGCCATTTTGCAAGCTCCGCCCATGTTTTGCTTTTTAACTGATGCTCTGTATTTGCAGTTATTACTCCCTTTGTATTAGGCTTTGTTGCCAGCGCCCAAAGAGTAAGCCATGAAACAAGAGCACTTTTTCCTATCCCATGACCTGATGATACAGCTATCTGCACCGCTTCACTTAAACTTATTATGCCGTCTCTTAAATGTATCAGCACATCTTTCTGCCAGTCTAATATACTGTGATTTTTAAGCTCATCTTTACCCCAGGGAAAAGCTGCCTGCACAAATAAAAGCGGATCCCTTTCTGTGCGGGCTAAAATATATGCTAAATCCTGTGATACAGTAGATGCTGCATGCTTTTTACTCATCTGACTGAGCCTCATCTATCAGCTTTCTTGC
This sequence comes from uncultured Mucispirillum sp., assembly GCA_944323205.1. GTDB lineage: Bacteria > Chrysiogenota > Deferribacteres > Deferribacterales > Mucispirillaceae > Mucispirillum. The sequence continues at coordinate 56,794 of CALURO010000006.1, forward strand.
ATTCTGCATAAGCTCTGCCATATCATCTTTGATGGTTGTTACTTTATCACTGTAGCCAAAACTGCATTTTAAGTTAAATATTACTCCAGTTGTTGCATAGCTTTTATCTGTAAGCATATCAATAGTCTGGCTTTCCATTTTCAGCTTGATACGGTTAATAACTGGTGCAAATTCAGGATTTTTTTCAAGCTCTAAAAACTCGCTTTTATCTGCAAACCCCATGTAGTATGATATACCAGCTATAGAGCAGGGCTTATTCTGCTCTTCCTGCTCTGCAAAATAGCTTTCTGCCATTTTTTCTAAATCTTTTGGTTTTCTATATTTTTTATTCATTATTTATCCTTAATTATTTTTTATTTCTCATGTATATAGGGCTAATATATATAAGAAAAAATACAGGGTGTCCGTTATGTCCGAAAAAGATAGGGAAATAAAATTAATATACAATTATTTTAAAAAATTAAGATAAGATATAATATTTTTACTTGATAATATGCTTATTAAAATATATAATGTATCCGATTATAGTATCTAATAGATAGTATTTATTACGGTGAATGATTTTGATTAAAAAATTTATAATATTATTGTGCCTTATTGTTATGCCGTTATATGCTGCTGCTTTTGATAAACCCTCTTTTGTAGACAGCTACTCTGGTATTGAGTTTAAAAAACTTAATAATAAAACATATTTAGCTGTTTATGAAGTTACTCAGGAACAGTGGTATAAAGTAATGAATACTGCTCCATTTTATTTTAATAAAGGTGCATCTTATCCTGCAGAATCTGTTTCTATTGGCGATATTCAGAAATTTTTAGATACATTAAATGCTGCAACCCAGTCTAACTATAGACTGCCAACAGTTGCTGAATGGAAAGAAGCAGTTGGAGAAATCCGTGTAAATAGAGATGATGTATGCTCTTATGCAAACTTTTATGATATTTCATCTAATGCTGTTAACAGGTTTGGCAATGCTTACTTTGAGTGTGATGATAAATTCCCTAACACTGCACCTGTAGGCTCTTTTGCTCCAAACAGTCAAGGATACTATGATTTATTTGGCAATGTAAAAGAATGGCTTTGCAACTCAGAAAGCGATAGAACTAATACATGTGCTAACCTGCTTGGTGCTGCAAGTCTGGCAGTTGCCGGTGGCGGATTTAGTGACGGACCTAAAGAAATGAGAAAAGTTGTGAAAGATGAAAGAACTTCTTTAAGATATGCAGGGCTTGGTTTCAGACTTGCTGTTGATGCTGTCTCTATTAACCCTGATGCTGTCACTGATAATATTAATAAGCCAAATGTTTTAGCACCAGTTACTACTGTTCCTGTTGCTCCAGTTGAAGAAAACACTATAACTACTCCACCAGCATCAGCACTTGATAACCAAAGAAATGATGTTACAAATAACCCAGAACAAAATAATCAGGACGAACCATTACCTGAAAGAAAATTTAAATTCCTGCCGTTTTTAAGGGATTAAATATATAACTTTTAAAAAATCAAAATTTTAACAGTATAGGTAGTAATATGATATTAAATAAAGAAGAAATTAAAACATTACAAGTAATAGAAAATAAGTATTATATGAAACCAATGATTGAATTAATACAGAATGATTTGAATAATAATATTATTTCGATACATAAAACTTTTAATAACTTATATAGTTATTTAACATCTTCTAATAAAAATGTGGAAAAATTAATAGCAGAAAGAGTAGCTCGTGGTGAAATAAAAGATATACAACAAGCAAAAAAAAGTATTGCTGGTCAAGCGTTTTCAAATTTAATTATATGGTGTTTTTTAAAAAATAAAGAAATTGGATATATTAATGAAAATATTTTTATATCTTCTAAAATCAGCACTATAAAAGATTGGGAAAAGTTTTTTATAATTAATGTAGATAATGAAACACAAAAACCTGATGCCGATATAATTATATATAGCATAAATGATGATAAAAGTATAAAAAAATGTATTATTTTATCATTAAAAACATCTTTAAGAGAAAGAGCAGGGCAAACTTATAAATGGAAATTATTAATGGAAATTGCCAATACAGATTCACCTATTAAAGAGAAGTATAATATATCTTATAATCCACCTGTTCTTCCTTTTGTATGCTTTGCAACGGTTAATTTTTATAATGAAATAAATAACCCACAACATAAAGGAATGTTTAAATTTTTTGATTGTGCTTTTATAGGTAAAAATATTGAAACAGAAGAATTTATAAAACCACTTAGTTATATTATAGAATATGTTAATGAGAATTTAATATGAGCCAATCTATAATATACAATAATGATATAACTCAAACTATCAAAAATACTGTTTATAATGATAAATACGATTTTCTAAATCAATCATACAGCTCATTATACCCTAATTTACATAGATATCCAGCGACAATGCTGCCACAAATTGGGCTAGAATTGTTACGAGATTTTAATGCAAAAAAAACAAACCTTTTAGACCCATACTGTGGGAGTGGTTCAAGTTTTATAAGTGGATTAGAATATGGTATTACAAATTTTATAGGGTTTGATTTAAATCCATTAGCTGTTATGATAAGTAATGCAAAACTAACAACTATTCACAAAAATACTTTATATGAGGCTAAAAACTTAATTTTTGAGGAATTAAACAACACAAATAAAATATCTCCGAATAATAATATACTTTCAAGAATAACAAATATAGATTTTTGGATAAACAAAGATGCTCAAAATAAATTGTTAAAATTATATCATAGTATTATTAATACTTGCAAAATATTAAATAATAACTCATTAAACAATATACTTTTATTAGTATTTAGTGAAACATTAAGAGAAGTTAGTTATACAAGAAATAATGAATTTAAATTATTTAGAATGAAAAATTATGAAACATATAAACCAGATGTTATTGCTATTTTTACCAATAAATTAAATGAAATATATGGGAAATATATAAATTATTATTATCCAAAATTAATAGAAAATAAAATAGAATATCATATATACAACAGTTTTTTTGATAATAAAAAATATAATTTACATAAAGTCGATACAATTCTAACAAGCCCTCCTTATGGAGATTCAAAAACTACTGTAGCTTATGGTCAATTTTCAACTTTTATAAATGAATGGCTCGGAATGGAGCAAGCAAGAAAATTAGATAGCAATTTGATGGGGGGAAAAAAATCTAAAATTCTATATAATAGTGGATTAATAAGAGAATATATTGAAGCCATTAAAGATATAAGCCTAAATAGGGCATTAGAAATTTCTAGTTTTTATTTTGATTTAGAAAATAGTATTAATAATTTGGTAAATATTGTTAACAAAAATGGTAAAGTGTTTTATGTGGTGGGAAATCGCAGAGTAAAAAACATAGAATTGCCCACAGATAAATTTATTGCAGAGAAATTTGTCCAAAATAGTTTTATACATTTAACTACAATTAAGCGTAAAATATTAAATAAAACTATGCCAGTAAGAAATTCACCTACAAATCAAACAGGGATTCTATCAAATACTATGAATTATGAATATATCGTAGTATGTGAAAAAATTCACTAGAATAATTATTATAATAATCGTTGAATAATATTTAAGAAGTTTTCTATGAATAGAACTGCCTTATCAATGCAAGCACTTCATCTATGCCGTTAGTTTTATATATATTTGTTCTAAAATCTGCTGCATTTTCCTGACCTTTGCAAAACCATACAGCAAACTTTTTTAATACATGCATATAGTGGGTTTCTTTCATACCCCTGCCCTTTGTATGCTCTAACATACAGCCCCAAAGCTCTATTAATAAATTACCTATTTCATTTGGAGCTAAATAATTATATAAATCTGCATCGCTGCATTTATCTTCTACAGCTTTAAACACCCATGGTGCTTTCATCATACTTCTTCCAAGCATAATACCTGAAACACCAGTTGCTTTCATTGCCTTATATGTGTCATAGCCTGCAACACCGCCATTGCCAATAACAGCAATATTTGCCATATCAGCTATTTCCTGCAGTATGTCAAGCCTTACAGTGCCGCCAAACATATCACTTTTTGTTCTGCCGTGGACTACTAATGCATTAACACCTTCATTTTCTGCTATTTTTAAAATCTCTTTATACACTAGATTTTTTGGCTCAAGCCCTATGCGTATTTTAATAGAAAATGGCTTTTCTGTCGCCCTGCGGATATTTGAAACAATAGCCTTGATTCTGCCTAAATCCCCAAGAAGTGAGCAGCCGCCCCCTGCTTTTATTACTTTTTTTACAGGGCAGCCCATATTTACATCAAATGCGTCTACCTGGCATTCATTTTCTGCCACATGCACTGCTTCTGCATAGTTTTCTGGCTTTCCACCAAAGAGTTGAAATACAAGCGGACTGTCTGTTTCTATCCTGTCAAGATATTCCATTGTTTCTTTATTTCTTCTTGCAAGCCCTTCTACAGATATCATCTCTGAATATATTATGCCATTAAAAAATTTACGAAGTATTCTTCTGTATGGTAAATGAGAGTAACCTGCAAGCGGTGCTGCCACCAGGTCATTTTTTAATAAGTTTTTTTTAAAAAAATCTGACATTATAATAAACCAATACTGTGCTTTGTATCGTAAGCACTGCCTTTATAATTTAAAAAATTTCTGAATTTGTAAAACCTGTATGCTGCATAGGCTATCATCTCTCCGTTATCTGTGCACCTTGCAATATCCGGAAAAAATACATTCATATTCTTAATATTTCCTGCTCTTTCGTTAAAGACACGCCTTATTTCCTGATTTGCTGCTACTCCGCCGCCTACAACTATTTTATCTCTTTTAAAAAGTGTGGCTGCCTGAAATGTTTTATCTGCTAATGTGGAAGCAACTGTCCATTGAAACGATGCTGCAATATCTTCAAGAGAAAACTCTTTTTTCTGCACTGTATTCATAACGGCAGTTTTTAACCCGCTGAAACTAAACTTTATTTCCCCTTTAAAAGCCTGTGGAAATTTTACTGCATTCCTGTCCCCTTTTTCTGCCAGATTTTGGATAAATATGCCACCCGGGTATGGTCCGCCCATAACTTTTGCCGTTTTATCAAAAACTTCACCTGCTGCATCATCTATTGTTCTGCCAATAAGTGTAAAGTTTAATGCTTCATCAACATCAAAAATATGAGTATGACCGCCAGAAACAATTAATGCAGTATATGGCGGTTTTAAATCAGGGTATGAAAGCTCTGCTGCAAGAATATGTGCTGCTAAATGATGAACCGGTACAACAGGCTTATGAAGTGCATAGCCAAGCCCTTTAGCAAAAGAAACACCTACAAAAAGCGCACCAATAAGCCCTGGTGCATTTGTTACACCTATAATATCTAAATCTCTGCCTTGAATAGATGCTTCTTCCATTGCAGCATGATATAAAGGCTCAATCTTTTGAATATGGTTGCGGGAGGCTACTTCTGGAATAACTCCCCCAAATGCTGCATGTATATCTGCCTGAGAAAATGTTTTACTGCATAATGTGCCTTTCTCAGAAGAATATACTGCAATAGATGTTTCATCACATGATGATTCTATACCTAAAACAATCATAATAACCTTTAATTAGTCAGCTTTTTAATATCAACTAAATGATAGTTTAATTTTTCAAGCTGTGGCAGAGCTATTTTTAATGCTGCTAATGTATTTGGTCTTACATGACCAATAGCAATAATACTGCCATCATCTCTTGCTTTTTCTGCTGCTTCATAAATTTTTGCAAGTATAGCTTCTACACTGTTATCATTATCTAAAAATAACCTGTTTTCTCCGCATTTAAAGCCTGCTTTCCTGCACTCTTCATATGCTTTTGTCTGTGCTGTTGTTCGGCTGTCTACAAATCTGTTTGTATACTGTTTAGATGCATGTAATATCTGGGACATTTTATGAGCATCTTCTGTAACAGCTGAGCCCATATGGTTATTAAAGCCGTCCACCTTAACACCTAAACTTTCAAAATTTTCTTTAACAACACCAGCTATTAAAAGCTCAGGCATATTTGGCAGCACTGCACCTTTGCCGGGATCAGTATTTGGATAGCTTTTTGGAGCCATAGGAAAATGGAGAAATACTGTTTTTCCAGCTTTTTTTGCTATCTGTGCCGTATATCTGCTGTGTTCTAAATGTGGAAGAACAGCAACAGCAACAGGATATTTTATGTCTGCATATTCTTGTGCAAGCTCTGCACTGTTGCCACCGTCATCAAGGAGTATTGCAAACTTAACCTGTTTTTTAGAGTAAGGTGGAAGAGGCGGATATTTTGGAGTTTCTGCCACCTGCGGTTTTTCTTTTGCAGGCTCTTTCTTTTCTTCCTGTTTTACTGTTTCTTTTTTAGGCTCTTCTTTTTTTACAACTTCTTTCAATGGTGCTTTTAATACGATATTAAATTCATCTTTTTTACTTCTGCCTACAACTTTATTCTGGGTTGATTCTACTTTATAACCGTATTTTCTAAGTATAGAGCTTATGGCAGAAGTTATGCCGCGCTGCATATTTTCATCACATGTAATATCAAAATATGTTATTTCTTTACCTGCACTTGTTTTTGACTGACGCTCTTTAACAGATGAACGGCTTATTTCATGGTCATAAAGCACAAGGCGGATTAAATCTGTTATATCATCATGAGTAACTGTTTTCTGCTCTTTTTCCTTTTCAGGCTCTTCTTTTTTTACAGTCTCTTTTTTAGGCACAGGGACAGTTTTTGCAGTCTGCTGTTTCTGTTCTTTTTCTTCTTTCTGCTCTTTTTTATCTGCCGTTTCTTTTTTCTGTGCAGGGATAACTGTTACAGTTTTAGGCTCTTCTTTTTCCTTAGAGCCTGTAATACTCATAATGCTGAAAGATATTAAAGCAATAAGTACAGCAATAAGGCCGATACCTAAAAAGATACCGCCGCCTGCTGATTTAGATTTTGATGTTTTTCTACGGGCAGTTGTTTTTCTGCCCGAAGAACGCTTATTTGTTTGACGAGCTGCCATATACTAACATACCTTTTAATACTTGAACTGCTGAAATATATTGTAAGTCATCATTTAAAGGCAGCACCTGTGATGCTCTTTTTATTGCATCATCTAAAGCGGTATTATTGTCTTTTTCATTTTCACCTTTTAAGTGACCTGATAAATCTTTTTCTTTTATAACATAATAATCAGAAGTATATTCAATAATACCCGGCTCCACTTCCACATCAGGCTTAATACCTACCCCCTGAATAGAGCGTGCTGCAGGTGTATAATATCTTGATGTAGTAAGGCGGACAGCTGAGCCATCAGGAAGTGGCACAATAGACTGAACACTGCCTTTTCCAAAAGTAGATTTACCAACAATTACTGCCCTTTTATAGTCCTGCATAGAACCAGCAATAATCTCACTAGCAGATGCTGACCATTCATTAACTAATATAACCATTGGTATAGTCCTGTTTGAAAAGTTAACTGATTCTGTTTTATAATGTTTTTCCTGTTTATCTCTTTCCCTTGTAAAAACTACTGTCTGGTTTACAGGTAAAAAGATACTTGCAATAGAAATAGCTTCATTTAAAAGACCACCACCATTATTTCTTAAATCAAGCACTAAACCTTTTGCTCCCTCATTAGTTAATGCTTTCACTGCCTCAGCCATTTCTCTGTATGAATTTTCCTGAAACTGTGTAAGCCTGATATAGCCCAGCTCTTTATCTATCATATCATATTTAACTGATTTTATTTTAATTATCGCTCTTGTAAGAGTTAAATCAATAGGCTTATCTACACCTTTTCTTGTAATAGTAAGCTTAATTTTAGAGCCTGATTTACCACGCATTTTTTTAACAGCCTCATCTAAAGTCATATTTGCAGTAGGCTCACCGTTAATTAATGCAATAACATCACCGCCTTTAATACCTGCCTGCCATGCTGGCGTATCTTCTATTGCACTCATTACTGTTAATAAATCATTTTTCATAGTAATAGTTATGCCTAAGCCGCCAAAAGAACCGCTTGTACTTTGCTGAAAACTGCTGAACTCTTCTGGTGTCATAAAAGATGAATGAGGGTCTAACTCTTCAAGCATACCTTTTATTGCACCATAAATAGCTTCTTTTTTATCTATTGGCTCTACATAATTTTTATCAACTAAATCAAGAACTCCCATAAATGTTTCAAGAGCCTGATACTGGTCATCTGGATTATATTTACCTTTTGAAGATATTTGTGCAAATAAATTATTTATACCCGCATCATTACTGTTTGCTGCAAATGCTTCTGCATTTGTACCATTACTGCTTAACTGAATAACAGCAAATGAAATAAATACTACAGGGACTACTATAAATAAAACTTTTTGGATAATTTTCATATATAACTCCAACTTAAAAATTTAACTTTATATTATATAAACTATTTTCAAGATATATCAACCTTTTTTAAACCACAAATTAGGATTTAATGCCTGTTCTTTTTTCCTAAGCTCAAAATAAAGATATGGACTGTCTACTGCAGTATCTACTATAATATCCCCTAAAATATCGCCCTGACGGACTTTTTTACCGCTTTCTACAAGCAGAGTATCCATATTGCCGTAAACTGTATAATATGATGAGCCGTGGTCAATAATTACAAGATTATTAAAATTCTTTACATTATCTGCAAAAACTACTCTGCCCTCTGCAACAGCTTTTGCCTGAGTAGTGCTTTCTGGTGATATTTTTATACCTTTATGCATTATTTTAACACCAGCATCTTTTACTATATGCTCGCCATACTGCTCTATTATTTTACCTTTCAAAGGAAATGGCAGTTTTTTCACAAGCCTGCCAAATGGGGAGTTATCTGCCATAGCTGATGTAACAGGCTTATCTTCGCCAAAAGTTTTTATTCTGCCGTTACTGCCAGTATTATTTTCACGCTGAGCAATAGGGGCAGCATTTGCATCTTTTTCTGCCTGTAACCTTATTTGTTCATCAAGCTCTCTTCTTTGAAATTTTAAAAGCTCAATATATTCTTTTCTGCCTGCTTCATCATGCTTAATCATAGTAACCATAGAATTATAGCGCCCCTTTTCTGCCTGTAACTCTTTAACAGCAGTATTTCTGCTTTCTTCTAATGATTTAAGCTCTAAAACTCTGGCTTCTTCTTCTACTTTAAGGTTTTTAAGAGTTTTCACATCTTCGTTCAGCTTATCTACCTTAACTCTTAAATTAACACCTGCTTTTCCTAATATTTCAAGGATTTTAACAGTATCTTCTGGCCTTTCAGATGTGGTTATAATCTTAATATCTGAATAACCCATATTATCTATCACATACATATTGCTTTTTGCAATATCCTTTTTGTTTTCATCTATTTCTTTAGATACTTTTACTATACTGCTGCGAATACTGTTTATATTGCTTTCGCACCTTTTCTTTTCCTTATTAAGCTCAGAAATAAGCCTGCGGTAATTAGATATTTTAGATGATAATACACTTATCTGCTTTGTAATACTCTTTTTTTCTGACTGTAATTTTTTAAGCTCGGCCTCTTCACTGCGGATATTCCTGTTTATCTCTTCTAAAGATACAGTCTGAGAGTAAACAGAAAAAGTGTATAAAAATAATATTGCAGCAGTAAATAAAACCTTAATCTTCATTGATAGATGATACCTGCTTTAAAAATGATACAACACTTGCTTTGGCAGAAAGCACGCCTATTATACATACAGTTATGCAAGATAAAATAAAATACTTTATATCAGGCATATTATATATACTAATACCTGCCTGAACTAATATACGGCTGTTAAAAGGAATAAATGATACTGCAAATATAATAAGACTACATAAATATGCAAATAATGATAAGAAAAATGCACCAAATAAATAAGGCACTGATATAAACGGCCTTGTTGCACCTACAAGGGAATAAAGCCTTATTTCTTCCCTGTATTTATAGAGAGAAAGTTTTACAGTATTATAAACTACAAAAACAGCAGAAAGAGCAAAAAGCACACTCATTGCAGTAATAAAAAGCCATGCTCCCCTGCCTATTGCCTTAAACTTCACCATATATTCTTTACCGTAGCTTACTTCATCTACACCCTTAATATGACCTGCTTCTGTAACTAATTTATCAAGAGTTGCTTCTAATGTATCACTTGGATAAATCTCTATAAATGACGGAAAAAACTCTTCTGCAAAACTTTCAAGAGAGGCAGCTTTCGGTGCATTTGCAACAGCAAAAGCCTTTGCGTCTTTCTGGCTGTAATATTTTGCATCTGTAACATTATCAAGCAGTTTTATAGATGATAATATCTCTTCAGCTATAATATCATTATTATTTGCAAGATATACCCTTATAGTATCGGCCTGTGATAAATGATTTAAAAAACCAGCAGTGCCTGTACCTGCCACCCAGAAAACATGGTACATAAAAATAACAGTAATCAGAGTTAAAAATGAAAGAAAATTATTACGAAGTATAGAAAAAAATCTTATTACTCCACGCATAAAAAGATAAGTTAACTTAGAGCTCATTTTTCACCTCATCTCTTATAACTTTACCTTTTTCCAGCTCTATTTCACGGGCTGGGTATTTTTCCCGTAAAAATTTATCATGGGTAGCCATAATAACTGTAGCCCCAGTATCTATACACTCTCTTAAAACAGCCATAATATTTTCAGCATTTTCAGAGTCAAGATTACCTGTTGGCTCATCTGCTAAAATAATCTTAGGGTCATTAATTAATGCTCTTGCAATAGCTACACGCTGCTTTTCTCCACCTGATAAGTTTTTAACAACATCGTCTCGCTTTTCAAATATACCCATTCTTTTAAGCAGCGGCCATATACGCTCCCTTGCAGCACTGCGTTTCATATAAAATATATCAAGCCCCAGTTTTACATTATCAAAAACTGTTGAATTTTCTAACAGCTTATAATCCTGAAATATAACACCTATCTGACGGCGTAAAAACGGCACTTCTATTCTGCTCATTAAATTTATATCTCTGCCTTCAATGGAAACAACTCCACGGCTTGGAAGCAAATCAGCATATATAAGCCTTAAAAATGTAGATTTTCCAGCACCTGATTTACCTATAATATATACAAACTCGCCTCGTTTGATTTCTACATTAATATTATTTAAAGCCTGATGGCCGCCTATAAAGGAAACTCCGACATTAACAAACTTTACCAATACTTTACTCTCAAAAAATTTTTTGTATTTTACTAAAATTATTCCAATTATTCAAGTTTTTTTATACTGCTTCACTCCCTTTTTTTTAAAACACCTTATGTCACTCAGACGAGCGTTTTTTGCGAGGACTGCCGATTTCCCGAGCGAATAGTGAGGAATCAGAAATCGCACAGGCTAGACCGAAGCCTAAGAGTCTATATGAGATTATTTCTATTTTTACATATATTATCAAGTAATTATAGCATTTATATCAATATATTAAAAAAATTATATTTTTTTTCAATTTTAAGTTTATTTTTTTTGTTAATAGGACTATACTTTTTATATATTATAGTAAGGGGGCTTTTTATGCTGGATAATATCATCACAAAGTTTAATGAAAATAAAAATATAAATAATTTTGATTTTTCTCTCAGGCCAAACCACGATATAGATAATCCATTTACTAAAACATCTATAGATATTATTGACAGCCTGCAACAGTCTATTGCAAAAGCAGATAAATCTGTTTTAGCTGATGTTCTTTTAGATGAAGCAAGAGAAAATATTAATTTTTCATATAAAATATTCAGTCAGGTTGTTGATATGACACCAGAAGATGAAGGGCTGCTTTTTAAAGCAAGAATTATAGAAATCCTTAATGAACTTGAAAATAAATATGATAATGAAAGCGAACAGTTTTCTGATTTATTAGATTTTGCTGTTATACTAACAAATATTATAGAACATAATATAAATAATAATAAGTTGGAAAAAGCATTTATAACAACACTTATTTTATTTGAAACTGCAGAAGAAATGAAAATTAGAAATATACATATTCCTTTCACACTGGAATTTAAAGAATATATTATAAATAACCATCTTACACTGCTGCATGTTATTTCTGCAAAAGCACATCAGCATAATGACAGCGAAATAAATAACTTTTTTATTAATGAAATACTGCAGTATATAAATAAATTTTCTTATAATAAAAATATTGAAGTATGCTTTGATATGCTTTATTTTGCATCTCTTTTAGCAGATAAAGAAAGCGCTGAAATTATTTATCAGGCAGCAGCAGAGCTGCAAAAACATACTTCTCACTCTATACCAAAAGCAATACTTAACTATATTAATGCTGGTATTATATATGCAGATAAAGGCTCTGATGAAACAGCAGATTATGTATGCAGAAATATTACTGATTACCATGCCATAAGCAATATTTCATATACATGCATACTTGTAGATGATATAGAATGTGCAGAAAAAATACTTGAATTTTTCTTAGAAAAGAAAAGAATACCTAAACACTTTAAACTTGCTTTTTACCATCAGCTGCAAATAGTATATTCTTTTTCACAAAATAAAGCAAAATTTGCGAAAATAGCAAAAGAAAGATTTGCTCTTGGTGATAAAAATGCTTATTTTGATGCAGTAGAAGCATATACTTCACTTGGTATATATGAACAGGAAAAAGCAGACCTGCACAATACAGCATGCAGACAGCTGCCTGTATATGACTACTGCAGTCTGCTGGCAGATAATAAAGAATTTGCATTATTAATAGATAGGTTTAATAAGATTAAATCTACAAAAGATATAAGTGAAGCTGTAAAATTTATGGACGATAAAGGTATCGTATTATATGATGATAATACTAACAAAAAACTTCTTAATATTTTAGAAGTAAAGACTAAATATTATAGAAAACTTGCAGCACATGTAAAAAGTCTACTTGATTTAATTACAGTTTAGTATATATATAATAGTGTAGTAGAATTTATAAAGTTTTGCATTTTGTCATATTTTGTCATAAAAATGTAAATAAAATTTAAAAAATATCTTGTAATAACGACAAAAATATGATAGTCCTAGTATAAGGATATATTTTAATTATGCATATTTGTTAGTTTTGTATTTTTTTAAAAAGTTTTTCTATTTTATGTATAAACCATAAATATAAATCAATTTACATAATAAAAAATATTATGATATAAATTAAAAAAGCTTAATAATGAGCTGTGGTAAGGAGAATTTGTTATGATAGGTAAAAAACTTAAATTGTTGCTGAAACAGACAGGCAAAAGACAAATTGATTTAGCAAGGCATTTAGGTATCTCTGCATCTCGTTTATCTAACTATTTAAGTGATAAAAGAGAGCCAGATTTTCAAATGCTTTCTGAAATGGCATACTTTCTCGGCGTTGATTTAAACTATTTTTCTAACAAAAATTTTAAAAAGAAACGCAAAGATGATATTTTTGAAGTATCTGAAGACGGTTATGTATACGGCAACGAAAGAGAAAGTGTTGTTAAAGTAGCCATTGCACCTGTAAATGGTAAAAAGAAAGGTATCACTACAAGCACTATCCCTGTTAGTGGTCTTTTCCTTCTTGGCACTAAAAACCCAGAAGAAAATGTTACTGTATTTGAAGGTAACAGCGAAGTTCCAGCTTTTATTGCTGGAGATAATGATTACTTTATCTGTGTTAAATGTTCTGCTGCTCCACTTAATGATGGAGATATGGTATTTGAAAATGGCAGAAATATGAAATTTTATCGTTTCTACAGAGATAAAGATTTCGTTGTTCTCATCAATATGGAAAATAACAAAGAGCATTTAAGAATTACTTCTATGAGCGAATTAGAAGGATTCCACAAAGTTCTTTGGTTAATGAAAAAATATTAATTTTTCAGCAACTCTAAACCAAAATTAAGCCCCATTTATTAAAAAATAAATGGGGTTTTTATTTCACCAATTTAATCACATTATTATATAAACAATTTATATGCATTTTGTCTTTTAGAGCATACTATTAACAGGCGAAAATTTTACAATATCCAAGCTGGCAAAACTATAGATTATCAGCTTATGTAGAGTGACTATAACCACATCACTTGTCATTCAGAGCCTATGATAGTAGGCGAAGAATCTTATAATATCCCAGATAGTAAAATTATAGATTATTCGTTTTGGTATGATAGATAGCAGGAAAGTGTTCTTGTAAAAAATCAATCCCTTATCAGCAGGTCTCGTGGTATCTACCACACTTCCCAGCCACTTTTTCTGATTCCTCCCTACTCTGTCGGGAAAAAGTGTCCTCGCAAAAAACGCTCGCCCTTAATGTTTTTATACCTTATTTATTAAGAAGTTGCAAGCACAATTTTCATTTTTATACAAAAATCAACAACTAATTTATAAACAAATTTCAAACTAGGCTGTTTTTAGCACTTAGAAAACGGTAAATTATTGATAAATAAGGAAATGCATTTTGTTCATTTTTTATTTAGAACAGTAGTTATAAAACAGCTACTTTAATATTAATTATAAATAAGTTATATGATTTTTATTGTAAATATGTATACACACATCATCAAAGATGAACAAAATAGGATTTTTAAAACAAATATTTAATTTGTTTTAAATTATCAAAGAAAAACAATTTTTTAGCTAGTCTCATTTTTTCATACATTTTCTTTTTCAAGAGTAGTTTTTAACTGCAAAGCAGCAAATAATCCAATTAATACAAGCACTAGACAGAGTATAAAACCATAAGCAATGCCATACACATATATATTATCAATACCTGCATTATATGCCTTTTTTGCACCATATGATAATAATACAGAAGCAAGAGCTGTGCCTGCTGCCCCTGCTGTCTGCTGCAAAGTGCTAAGTATTGCTGTGCCATCTGCATTATATTTTTGAGGCAGAGCATTTAATGCATTAGTCTGGGCAGGCACCTGACAAAAAGCAGCACCTGTCATAAAGCATATATAGCCTATTATTGATGATGCATATGTTATCTCTGTATATACAAGATAAAACATAGAAAGGCTCATAATAATAAACCCGGGTATAAGCAGCTTTCTGACACCAAATTTAGAATACTTTGCACCCATTAGCGGAGCAAGCATACCTGAAAATAATGTTCCCGGAAGCATAATAAAAGATGCATGCAGAGCATTTTTACCAAGCCCCATTTGAGCAAGTATTGGTATCAAAAAAGATAATGCAAGTACAGAAGCCATAGGCATACATACAGTTATAAGCCCTAATGTAAACATTTTATATTTTAATATTCTTATATTCATAAGTGGATATTTTATTTTAAGCTGCAAAAGAATAAAAATACCTAGAAATATAAAACTGATACATATAAGTAATATACCGTAATCTGTTGATATGTAACTTAAACCCATTATAAAAGAAACAAGACCAGCACTGCTTATGAAAAAAGATTTTATATCAAGATGATATACTTCGCCTTTTCTTATATCTTTAATAGTTGCACTTCCCATAATAAAGGAAATAACAAGAATAGGCAGCATAATAAGAAATACCCAGCGCCAGCCAAAATATTCTGCTATTAACCCGCCTAAAACTGGCCCTGAAACTGGTGCAAAACTTACCACAAGCCCTACAATGCCAAGCAGTGTACCACGCTGAAAAGGTGTTGTTTCTTCAAGCACTATATTTGTTAAAAGCGGCAGAGAACAGCCTGTGCCTATTGCCATAATAAGCCTGCCTAAAAGCAGCATTGTAAAATTACTGGCAAAAGCTCCCATTATAGTTCCTAAAATAAACACAATAACTGCAAACCTAAAAAGCAGCTTTGTAGATATTGTTTTTATTAAAAAAGGGGAAAGTGGTATAGCAGCAGCTAAAAGCAGAAGAAAGCCGGAAGTAAGCCACTGAACAGCTACCGCAGAAACATGAAACTCCTCCATTAAATGGGGAGAAACTATAGCTAAACTCGTTTCTGAAAAAATGCCCATAAAAGTAAGGATAGCAAGAGATATTACTGTTATAATAAGCCTTGCTGGAAAAGAATTACTCATATTTTCACCTGCATATTACAAATGGCAGAATAAGGAGATATTTTATTAAACCAGCTGAACTCCATCTTTCCAGTTATTATATGCAGTTTTTATTATTTCTACACATGCATCAATACCCATATCGCTGTTTACACTTAAATGATATGAACGCATATCACCCCATTTTTTATCAGTATAGTAATCATAATATGCGGCTCTGTCTTTATCATATCTTGTGATAAATGATTTAACATTGCTTACTTTATCGCCATATAGCTTTGTAATTCGCTCTATTCTGTTTTCAATAGATGCATAAACAAAAACATTTAAAACATCTTTTCTATCCTGCAGCACGTAGTCTGCACATCTTCCAACAATAATACAGTCGCCTTCATCAGCTATTTTTGATATAACTTCTGCTTCTGCATGAAATACTACATGAGTTAAAGGCATTTGCAGTGTTACATCATAACCTGCATATTTTATAGCTTCTTCTCTATAAAGCTCTGCCTCGTTAATAAACTTTTCTGATAAACCGCTTTTTTCAGAAATCATTTCAACAAGACCTCTGTCATAAAAAGGAATTTTTAACTGCTCTGCAAGAGCCTGACCAATAAGCCTGCCACCAGAACCATATTCCCTGCTTATAGTGATAATACAGCCAGCCATATCTGCCTCCTTAATATATACTATTCTAAATTCATAATAACACACAGATTTTTGAAATACAAGATAATAACTGTAAAATATTAATATAAAAGACAGATTTTAATAAATTGTAGAATAAAGCCTGCCTTATCTTTTTTATTATAAATTATAAAAATATTTAACCATAATTAAAAAAACAAAGGTAAAGCAGAATAAAAATATAATGACATTTTTTTTTATATGTATTAGATTATAACTTATTAATTATATTTTATTGAGGAAATTATGGATAACTTAAAAATAGCTGGAAGACAGTTTAAAAGCAGGCTTATGATAGGAACTGGCAAATTCCAGTCATCAGTTATTATGGAGCAGACCTTAAATGCATCTGGAGCTGAAATTGTAACTGTTGCATTAAGGCGTGTTGATATTAATGATAATAATGATGATATATTAAACCATATTGATAGGAATAAATATCTGCTGCTGCCAAATACTTCTGGTGCATCTAATGCAGAAGAGGCTGTGCGTCTTGCCCGCCTTGCCCGTGCAGCAGGCTGCGAACCGTGGGTAAAATTAGAAGTAACACCAGACCCGTATCATTTACTTCCCGACCCTGTGGAAACATTAAAAGCTGCAGAAATACTTGTAAAAGACGGGTTTAATGTAATGCCATATATTAATGCTGACCCAGTACTTGCAAAACATTTAGAAGAAGCAGGCTGTGTTACAGTTATGCCTCTTGCTGCACCTATTGGCACAAATAAAGGTATAAAAACTGTAGAAATGATAAAAATAATTATAGAAAATTCATCTGTTCCTGTTGTAATAGATGCAGGGCTTGGACTTCCAAGTCATGCAGCAGAGGCGATAGAGTTAGGTGCTGATGCTGTGCTTGTAAATACGGCAATTGCAGCAGCTGCTGACCCTGTTAAAATGGCAGAAGCCTTTAAATATGCAGTGCAGGCAGCCTCCCTTGCTGTAAGTGCAGGCCCTGCCCCAGTTTCTAATTATGCAAGCCCATCAAGCCCTGTTAAAGGATTATTAAAGGATATATTATAATGAGTTTTTATGAAGTCATAAAAAAATACCCTTATGAATATGTAAAGGATTTAATATATAATGCTGATGAAAACTATATAAAAAATGCTCTTTACAAGGAAAAACTTACAGAGAAAGATTTAGCATGTCTTCTAAGTCCAAAAGCAGAAAAATATATAGAAGAAATGGCAGAGATTTCTCATAACATTACTTTACAGCGTTTTGGTAAAACTATTAGAATATATGCCCCCATTTATCTTTCCAACTACTGCACAAACAGCTGTATATACTGCGGCTTTAACCGTAAAAATAATATACCTCGCACAGCACTTACTCTTGATAAGATAAAAAAAGAAGCTGAAATAGTTGCATCAAACGGTATAAAAAATGTTATTCTTGTAACTGGGGATAATATGAAAAAGTTTTCTTTTGATATGCTCATGCAGTCTGTGAAACTTTGCACTCAATATTTCTCACTTGTTTCAATAGAAGTGCCTTCCCTTACTTTCAAGCAGTATCAAGAGCTGCATAATGCTGGGGCAGACGGGCTTACAATGTTTCAGGAAACTTATATTGAAAGTTTATATCCATCATTTCACCCAGCAGGACCAAAAGCAGATTATTTATACAGATTAGATACTCCTGAAAGAGCAGCTGCAGCTGGTATGCGTTTTATAGGTCTTGGAGCACTGCTTGGGTTAACAGATTACAGAATAGATACATTTTATATGTGCCTGCATGCAAAATATCTATCTAAAAAATACTGGAGAAGCCTTGTATCTTCATCTTTTCCCCGCATAAGATATGCAGCTGGAGAATATAAGCCAGAATATAATGTATCTGATAAAAATTTATTACAGCTTATTTTTGCATATAGAATGTTTCTTCATGATGCAGGAATTAATATATCTACAAGAGAGCCTGCCCCATTAAGAGATAAACTTATATATCTTGGAGCAACTATAATGAGTGCTGGCTCAAAAACAGAGCCGGGTGGTTACTCTCTTGCTCAAAAAGATGCTGCACAGTTTTCTATAGAAGATAACAGGTCTGTTGAAGAATTTTGCAGCACTGTAAAAAAACTTGGCTTTGAACCAGTATTAAAAGACTGGGATAATTCTATGCAGGGCATAAATTTTGCTAAGTAAAAAATAATAGTTGATTTATATTGAATTTATTATATAAAATACACTGGTAGGTTATGAAAAAGTTTTTATTTTTACTATTCTTTTTAGGGCTTTTAGCTGGCAGTGGTGCTTATTTATATTTTACTGATTTTAACCTTGTAAAGAAATATATTACACCACGCATTCCAGAAACTGTTATGGCAAAAATTCCTGAAAAGATTAAAAAGTATATTACAGTAGAGGATAATGTATCGAAAGCTCTTAATGAGCTTGAAGCCCCTATTGATGTGCCTGTTAATAAGTTTGATTCTCAGTATGTTTCAAATGACAACCCTATTTTTGAGGCTTTTAGGAAAGGGACAAAAGAAGATATTTTAAAAGCAATAGAATCTACTGATAATATTGATATTTTTGATGTTACAGGCAGAACACCGCTTATGTATTCAGCTTTTAGAGATGATACAAGTATTGCAGAAGTTATCCTTGATAAAGGTGCAGATATTAATTTTAAAGACAGGTGGGGACATACTGCCTTAATGTATGCAGCAAAATACGGCAATGCAAATATGGTAAACTATTTTATTTCAAAAGGTGCCGATATTAATGTGGTAGGCACTGACGGAGAAACACCTGTTTCTGCTGCTGCATTTGATGGTAATATTGATATACTTACAAAATTTTTAGACTATGGGGCAGATATAAATATACAAGATGATTACGGCAATACTCCACTTATGAAAGCAGCTATTAACGGCAACCAGAAAGCTCTTAGTATGCTTATAGATTATGGTGCAGATATAAACAGCCAGAATAAAGACGGCTTAACTGCATTAATGCTTGCTTCAGAAAGTGGAAGATATAATACTGCTAAACTACTTTTAGACAGCGGAGCAGATACTACCATTAAAGATAAGAGTGGAGAAAATGTTTTAGACCATGCTAGAAAATTTGGACATGACCATATAGTTGCCCTGCTTCGTCAGTATATGGTAGTAGATGAGCCAAAACCTAATAATAACAATGATACAATAAATATTAATTTAAATAATAACGATTCAAATATTATAATGCATTAAAAATGAGAACAGGTATAAATATATGGTAAATAATCTTAAAAAAGATATTGAAGCAGCTTATGAAGCTCTTTCCCCTTATGTAAAAAATATCCCGCTTTATCATTCTTCATCATTTTCAGAACATTATAGAGCAGGTATATATTTTAAACTTGAAAATCTGCAGAGAACTGGCTCTTTTAAAGTGCGTGGTGCATTAAATGCAATCCTTAAAAATAAAGCAAAATGTGCAAATGGTGTTATAACTGCAAGTGCTGGAAACCATGCTCAAGGTGTTGCATTTAGTGCAAAGCTAATAGGTGTAAAAGCTGTTATAGTTATGCCTGTGCATACTCCCCTTGTGAAAATAAATAATACAAAATCATACGGTGCAGAAGTTGTGCTGCATGGTGAAACTTATGATGATGCTGCAACTATGGCAGAGATACTTGCAGAAGAAAAAGGGCTTTATTTAATCCACCCTTTTAATAATATTGATGTTATAGCTGGTCAGGGAACTATTGCAGTAGAAATATTAAAAGAAATGCAGGATGCTGATAATGTTATTATACCTGTTGGCGGCGGCGGTCTTGCTTCTGGTATTGCTGCATATTTAAAAGAAAGTGGCAGTCCTGCAAAAATAATAGGTATCCAGTCTGAAGCAGTAAGCGGTATGACTGCCTCGCTTCGTAAAAGAAGAATTGTGAGAGTTACAGGCTCATCAATTATTGCCGAAGGTATCTCTGTAAAAACACCCGGTGATATTACTTATGAAATATGTTCTAAATATCTTGATGATATAGTTACAGTATCAGAAAATATGATTGCTGCATCAATTTTAGAATATATGGAAAAAGCAAAACTTGTAGTAGAAGGTGCCGGTGCTGCCCCACTTGCTGCAATTATGTCTAGAAGTATAGACTATAAGGATAAGAAAAATATATTAGTAGTTTCAGGCGGTAATATTGATATAAATATGATTTCAAGAATTATCAGCAAAGGTATGTCTACATCAGGCAGATTTTTAGAGATTACATTAAATCTTAAAGATATTCCCGGCTCACTTGCTCATATTACTACATTTTTAGCAGATATTGGTGCTAATATATTAGATATTCGCCATGACAGATTTGGTGCTGGACTTCCTATTGGTTATTCAAGGGTAAATTTAGAGCTTGAAACAAAAAGTATGGAACATATAGAGCAGATTGTAATTTCCTTGAAAAAAGCTGGTTTTGATGTTACAGTATGTTAAGTATATATAGATAAAAGGAGTACTTGTATGAAGGCAGAATACCTTAACTGCGTAATGGCTGGTGTATTAGATGTAATAGACCAGTGCTTTCATGTAGAATGTAAAAAAGGCAAGCCTTATGTATATCATTATGATATAAATTTAAATCATCTTTCTGCAGTTATTAGAATGGCTGGAGATAAAAAAGGTGCATTTGTTATTGCTCTTAGTGAAGATGATGCAAAAAAAATGGCAAGTGCTTTAATAATGGAAGAAAAACAGTTTCTTGATAAAGATGTTATGGACGCTATCGGTGAAATTATTAATATGATTTCAGGAAGTGCAAAAGGAAAACTTACTGAACTTGGATTTACTTTTAAGCTGAGTACTCCCACATTTGTATTAGGTAAAGGAACAAGACTTTTTAAAGAAGTGGAATATGCTCCATATATATGTGTTCCATTTTCCACAGAAGTTGGAGATTTTACAATACAAGTTTCATTAAGATAAAATAATGAAATAAAAAAATATTAGATTAATTAAACTTATCTAAAAAAGTAACAAAGTATTAATATATAGACTCTTCGGCTTCGCCTCTGAGTGACAAAATAGTAATAGTTACCAATATACATTGTCATTCAGAGCCTATGATAGTAGGCGAAGAATCTAATTAAACAATAATAAAAATTTCGGTCCAGCTGCGGACTTTTCATTCCTTCCTATTCGTCGGAAAGTCCTTGCGTCGCAAAAATCGCTCCCCATGAAATTTTTATTTAGGCGTTTGGGCGGGGTACCCCGGAAGAGTTTACTGTTAAATAATGTAATTATTTATCTGCTTTTATCACATCTACTGGTTTATAGTATTTTTTACAGTCTTCATTAATACCACTTCTACATTCTGCTACACTATTTTTATCTGATAAAAACCTATCTGCAATAAATTTATAATTTTGAAATTCAGCACTATTCTGCACATCTACTGAAGATGTATCAAATAATGCAAGTTTTTCTTTAGCAAGTGTTAAAGCAGTTTTATTATCAGCATTTACAAGGCTGTCATCAGCCCCATGAGCAATCAGCATCATTGTAATCATTTTATTTCCATTTGCTGCTGCCTCCATTAAAAGAGTATTCTGCTTTTCTCCATATCTGGCATTAATATCTGTTTTTGTATTATTAAGCAGTGCTGCAAACACATCATTTTTATTATAAGGTGCCTTAGCACAGTAATAAAGTGCTGTATTATTATCTTTATCTTTAATATCTACATCTGCTCCGCCGCTTATTAATTCCAGCACTAAATCATAGCTTTCATATCTGCCCCCTGCAGCAATATGCAAAGGTGTTCTGCTGTCATTATCTTTTACATTTACATCTGCCTTATTAGCGATTGCAGCATTTACTACACTGCGAATATAACCCTGCCCTTTATTTTCTTCACTCTGCTCTTTTACAAGTATATGAAGCAGATTATTATATTTTTCCCAGTCAAGAGATGCCTGTTTTTCTATAAAAATATTTGCAAGCCGCACTCTGTCAGCCTGGTCTTTAGACTGGTCAAAACTATTAATCACACTATATATTAAGTCTGGTTCAAGAGTTATTTTTGCACCATGCATTATTAATTTCATAAATACATCAGGATTGCCACCTTTTGCAGCATAATAAACTGGGTAATGCCCCTGTATTTTCTTATTAACATCAAGATTATCAGCAACAGCTTTTTCCACAAGGGAAACATCTCCATACTCTGCACCAAGTATTAAAAGGCTTTCTTTATCAGAAAGTTCTAAATATGCAGTTGTATTATCAAAATGATTTTCTTTTGCAATATCTAATGCTGTCTTACCTTTTTTATTTTTTATTTTCCTATCAGGGCTGCCTGTTAAAATAGATTTAATATTATCTTTTGCAGCTGCAATATGAAGCGGTGTATTGCCATCTATGTTTTGGATATTAATATTTGGCTTATATGATGAATATATTTGATAATAATCCTGCGGCTTAATATGCAGCACAGTATTACCTTTGCTGTCTTTTGCATTAATATCTGCTTTATTTTCCATCAATATGCCGACACTCTCTTTTACATTTGCCATACCTATTGCATCAGTATATTGATATACATAAAAAAGCGGTGTTTTTTTAGCTGCATCTCTTGCAGAAATATCGGCACCTTTAAATAATATGTATCTTAAAAAACCAGCATCATGGTCTGGTCTTGCAAGAGCAGCCATTAATGGTGTTATTTTATCTTTGCCGGAATAAGCATTAATATCAGCACCGTTATCTATTAAAAACCGTGCCATATCAAAATAACCAAGCGAAATGGCAGTATAAAGTAATGTATTATTATCACCGTCTAATTTATCAATATCTGCACCATTTTTTATAAGCAGAGATACAAGCTGGCTTTTATTTGCTTTTACAGCTTCAAAAAGCGGACGGCTTTTATTGTCATTTAATATATTCATATCAGCATGATATTTTTTTAAAAGATTAAGTGCATTTTCATTAGATGCAAAAAATACAGCAGGATATTTATCTGGGTCTGCACCGTTTTCTAAAAGCACTTCTGCCATATCAAGGTGGTTTAAATAAAATGCATAAGCAAGTGGAGTAATCTCTTTATAGTTATTAGTATTATTTTGTTTTATAGAAACTAATCCCATCTGGTTTATATTAATATCTTTACTTGAAAGCAAAAGCTTAAATATATCTATTTCTCTACCAGCTATTGCAATATGTAAAAGAGTAGTTTTGCCAATTGTTTCATTATCTTTTATAACACTATATAAAAGATTTGGGTTAGTGCCGTTATCAAGCATAAGTGTTACAGTATTATGCTCTCCATTAAATACTGCCTGCACAAGCTTATTTTCCTGCTCTGAAAGCAAAGCATCATTTATAAACTGATAGCCACCGCTGGCATCTTCTGCTGTGTGGTTAGCAGGTATTTCCTGATGTGCTGTATAAGCCTCATCATCTTCAAAATAATCATCTGCAATATTCTGAGCAAAACTACTGCCTGCATATAAAAAAATAGAGATTATTAAAATTATATACTTTTTAACCACATTAACCCCACATTGACTGCTACAATTAAGTTAATATATATGACAAAAAAATACAATGAAAAATTCATTATTAATTTTAATTATACATATTATCTATGTATTTAACAAAGCATTTTAAAATTATACTGTAAAGATAAAATTAAACAGAATTAATTTTATAAAAAAATCAATAAATTTAAGGAATTAGCACATAAAACGGCTTGTTATTAATATATTATTTAATCCCATATTTATCTCTGCCTGTTTCGTCTTTGCCTTTATAGACTTTATACCGTTTTGCAATAAAATAAACAATAAAATATGTTGGTATAGCACACACAATACCTACAAAATGAGTGCCTACAATAAATGGTATAAAAAGTGTTTTTCCTGCTTCAAAAAGCGAAGATATAGTTACATTATCCCAGTCAAAAGTAAATGTGCTGTCCATACCTAGAAGAATAAGCCCTACTTTTGTTGTAAAAGCAAAAATAAATGGGATAGTGATAGGATTAGTAATATATACACCTATCATCAGCGGATATATTGGAAGATTAAAATAGCTTGATATAAAAAGTGCTATATATGTTTGAGCCCCAACATAAGGTGATATGCCAACTAATGCACCAAATGCAGATGCTTTTGCAAGCACACGTGGTGAAACATCAAGAGAAAGCATCATTTTAAGCTTTAATCTCATTCTGGCTATAAAACGCAGCCTTGTTCTTTTATTCGTAAAGATTTTAAGCATTTATCACCTATAAAATATTTAAAGAGGATACTGCTTCTTTTAAAACATTTTTCAGTTTTTCATTAGAAGCTGCAAAATTAATAGTTGCTTCTAATAGTCCTTCTTTTGTGCCACAGTCAAACCTTTTACCTTCAAACTCATAACCATAAACATCATGGTATGTTGCTGTATATCTTAAAGCATCTGTTAACTGTAATTCACCACCGACACCTTTTTCTATTTTGTCTAATGCACTTACTACTTCCGGTGTTAAAATATATCTGCCGATAATAGCCATATTAGATGGCGGATTGTTTACAGGCTTTTCAACCATATCTTTAAGGCGAGAAAATTTATCTGTAATCATTTCTTTTATTTCAACTATACCGTATTTAGAAGTTTCATTTTTTGCAACAGGCATAAGTGAGATTATAGGACGCTCTACTTTATCATAACATTCCATTAACTGTTTTATAGCTGGGGTTTTAGAAAGGATAATATCATCTGGCAGAATCACTGCAAAAGGCTCATCTTTTACAATATCTTTAACACACATTATAGCATTACCAAGACCAAGCATATATTTTTGACGGACATATATAATATCAACCATTTCGCTTATTCGTTTCATATCATTTAAAATATCTATTTTACCTGATAATTCTAGCTGGTTATTAAGCTCTACATTAACATCAAAATGGTCTTCTAATGCTTTTTTAGTTCGGCCTGTAATAAAAATAATCCTTTCTATTCCAGCGTCAATAGCTTCTTCTACTGCATACTGAATAAGTGGCTTATCTATTAGTGTAATCATTTCTTTTGGTATGGCTTTTGTTGCAGGAAGCATACGGGTTCCAAATCCAGCAACAGGATATACTGCTGTTCTTATTTTCATAATATCACCAAATATATTGTTTTATAGTAATATATAAATAATTATATTCAATATCTAAAAACCATGTTTCTATTTTTTCTCCATAGTATGAGTATGTATAAAATTTGCAAACCTGTCATACCATGCAGAAGGCATAGATACAGAAAGATGCCCAAAGCTGTAATCATTAACTAAATAACCATTTGCACCAGAAAGAGAGACAACCCACGGGTTAAAATTACGAAGAACAGGCTTTTCTGATTCTTTATTAAAAGAAAATTTACTAATCATAGGTATAAGATAAGTAAGTGACGCTAAATGTTTTTCACCATTTCCCCTGCCTATTGTAATAAGTTTATTATCTGCCATATATGCTTCTATTCTTCTATTATTTGCAAAGAATACAAAGTAATCTTTATTAAAGGTAGAAACTAAATCAAAATCAGTATCCCAGCTGCATATATATTCATTACCCTGCCCTATAATGCTGCTTGTAACAATAAGACTATCTTTATTATTAGCAAGAATATCATTAAATGATTTATATTTAAGCTTATTTTCATGTTCTAAACTATCTTCATTTCTTAATACACTTCTTTTAAAAAGTAAAAGGTCAGTAAAAGTGCCTGTTGATAATTCAGGATAAGATGTTTCCATATTTTTTTTAAAACCCATCATTTTAAATCTGGAAAAAATATTACGCTTAAAAAGATATACTCTGTCTTCCCTTTCCATTTCACCTTGAATTTCTGTAGTAAAGCATATATTTACACCTGATAAAAAGTAAAATACACGCTCAGCATAGCTTACTGGAATATCTGATGAATAAGCAAACTTAACATTTGCTCCATACATTTTCATTTCCATAGCCGCAAGCCGCAGATTTACTGATGGATTTACTATTAAAATATTAGCCATATATTTTCACTTCCCTGTAAAATGAATCTCGCTCAACTGCTACCATTCCCGCAGATTTTACCATAAATACAAGCTGCTCAGCAGTCATTGCCTCATCAGTATTTTTACCAGCTGCATAAGCAATATTTTCTTTTACTATTGTGCCGTCTAAATCATCAGCACCAGCACGCAGAGCAATCTGAGCAGTTTTATGCCCAAGCATTACCCAGTATGATTTTATATGTGGTATATTTTCAAGCACTATTCTTGCACATGCTGTTGTTTTAATATCTTCTATACCTGTTGCATGGAATTTACCATGTAGAAATGTATCATCTGGCTGAAATGAAAGTGGAATAAATGCTGAAAAACCAGTAAGACCACGACTTAACGATTTTTCCTGTAAATCTCTTAATAAAAGAAGATGCTGAAATTTATCATCATCATTTTCTAAATGGCCATAAAGCATTGTTGCATTAGTAGTGATACCTGTATTATGAGCTGTTTCATGGATTTCAAGCCATCTAGAAGCTGGTATTTTTTCTGGGCATATCTGACGCCTGACATGGTCTGCAAATATTTCTGCCCCACCGCCGGGCATCATTTCTACCCCTGCTTTTTTTAATGCTTCTAATACTTCTGCTATGCTTTTACCTGATATTCTGGAAAAATAATCTATTTCCACTGCAGAAAATGCCTTTATAGTTTTTTCTGGAAAGTTAGTTTTTAAAGCATGCACCATATCAATATAATATTCAAATGGATAATCAGGGTGAAGGCCGCCAACAATATGTATTTCTCTAGCATCTAGACCTTTTTGAGAAACATATTTAACAGCATCATCAGGTGTCATATTATAAGAACCGTCTTCATTTTTATTTTTTGCAAAAGCGCAAAATTTACAGTGGCTTACACATATATTTGTATAATTTAAATGCAGATTGCGAATAAAAAATACTTTTTTACCCCATTTTGACTGCCTTATTTTATCAGCTTTTTCTATAATGTTGTGAAATTCTAAATGAAATGGATTTTCCATATATCTCCCTGTAATACTTACTTTTCTATTCAAGGGATTATTATATCATATTGTAAAGACTATTGCAAAGTAAAAATAACTGCTTCACCACCATTTTTTTAAAACACCTTATGTCTATCATTAGAATTTGTACAGGCTGGCAAACAAAGTGCTGGTAGTTGCAGGATGCACCGTCGCTTGCAAGAAAAATGCAGTATTTTTTGTGCTACATACTGCTGTCTATCACATATAAAAATGATTTGCTTAATCCATTTTTATTATTAGACACTATATAAGCTAAATGACTTCCATCACTTGTAATATCAATATCTGCAACTGCATTACCAGAAAGATTTTTTTCCCAGACTGCTACCATTTTATCTGTAAAAAAGTATGAGCCTATTTTTGCTGCCTTATATTTGCCTATTACATTCATTTTTGCAAGTTTATTTGAATAAAGTATAATTGAGCCGTCAGGCATTTGTATTATTCTCTGATATACAGGCACTATTATACTCTGCTCATCATATACAAAAAAGCCAGAACTGTCACCTGTTGCTGCAACATTTACACCAGTATTTAATTTTTCTGAATATTCTAAATAGTTTGGTGTATTTCCATAGTCTAATTCTCTATATATTTTAACATTTTCCCCGTCACTTAAACTAAGCTCTCCGTGCCTGTTAAAAAATATTATTTCATCATCTTTATTTTCACTGCTCTGTATTAATCCAAACCCGTATATTGCTGCACCATAGCTGCGGCTGTATGGAGTTGAAAATGTATATTTATTTTCATCTTCCTTATACTCTACTTTATATATCATACCTGTCATAGCACCTTCTGTATAACTCTGGCATATGATATTTTTTTTCCCAGTCACATAATATGTGCGAAAAAAGTAAGGTATTTCTTTCTGTAATATTTTAAATTCATCATTATCATATTCAAATATGTATGATGCAGGCTGGTTTTTCTTAGTTACTGCTGAAACAAATAATTCATCTTTACCATTATCATTTAAATCAAGTGCCTCTATATTTACTATATTTTCGCCAATAGAGTTAACAGATGCTTTTTCTACTAAAACACCGTCTTTAACTTCATATACTATTACAGAAGACCTTTCATTAACAGCTACAAGATAATTATTATCTTTGCCTAAAAAATAACCTATTGCCATACCGTAGGCTGATGTTTCTATTTTATAAGGCTTTATCTCATCTATATTTTTTGCAGTAGTAGTTATTTTAACACCTTTTACTGCAATATCATCTGAAAAAATTTCACTGTCTTTATATTTAAGGCTGCATTTTGCCGTATTTGCCCCCTGTTTTTCTCTGCCACATGTAATGCTGTAATCAGATGTATCATTTTCCACTAAAACTCCCTGCTTAAATAGTGCATATTTTAGCTGTGCCGTTTCACTTTCTTCTAAAAGATTTGTTTTAATACTAACAGGTACAGGATAAATATGTGATATCTGGTTGCCTTTTTCTATACCTTTATTCTCTTTTATACTGCATATACTGTATTGCGGTTCAACACTGTTTATTATAATTTTACCAGTTTCTACCTTTTTTCTGCCTAATGATTTGCCAGTTACTGGGTGCACAAGTTCCTGTCCTTCTTTTGAAGCTGTAAACTCCATACCTTTCACCACATTAGCATTTTTTCCTAAATCAATAGTTATATCTTTGCCAGCAGATACAACATATCCATTTAAGCCTTGAGCCCAGCTTTCAGTGCGTGCAGCAAAGCTGTCAAATGTTTCTTTGGCATATATAATATTTGGAATAAGTATAAGTAATAAAATTAATTTTTTCATATATTCACCATTAACCGCCGCCTACAAACTTTATAAGCTCTATTACTGAATTATCTTCTATAACTGTTTTATTAAATTTTTCTTTTAATACAACCTGCCCGTTTACTTCTGCTATAATATTTTGGTGCGAAATATTAAGCTGATTAATAATATTTTCAAGTGTTATATTATCATCAAAATTATATATTTTCCCATTAACTTTTATCTGCATTATTTATCCTTTAATAGATGCCTTATGGCCTCATTTGCCTGTATATTTGCTGCTGCTGCCACACGCGGAGCATAGAGTCCATGATTAATACCAGCTTCATTTTCAAAATCACCAATTATTATACAGTTACTGCCTATATATTTCTGCTTAAAAATATCTGTATTATAATATCCTGCCACACCTGATGCACCTATAATATAACTTTCAGGCATATTATTTACACATTTTTCTATTAATAACATTTTAGATGATACACTGTCAAAACATTCAAGTATTATCTGAAAACCTGAAAGCTCACTTAATATATTTGTTTCATCTAAATATATATTAGAAATTTCTACATTAATATAAGGCGATATTTTATTTATTATTTCTTTTAATGCATCAGTTTTATTTATGCCTATCTGCTCTAAAAAATAAGCCTGTCTGTTTATATTTGATGGCTCTACAATATCAAAATCAATAAGTTTCAGTCTGCCAATCCCTGCTCTTGCAAGGCTTACAGCCGCATTACTTCCAAGCCCGCCAAGACCGCATATTACAGCCGATGAATTTTTTAATATATTATATTCTTTTAAACCCTGCCTGCTTATAAGCTGATATTCTAAATATTCTTTATCTAATATACTGCCTTTTTTTATTAATGTAATAACATCACTATCATTTATAATATAAGATGCAGCAACAGGAAAAGAGTTTACGATAAATATATCTGCATCAATATTTATTTCTTTTATTAAGTCAGCAATAGTAAGAGTTTTTTCTGTATAATAATCTTTTCCGTTTACTATAAAATTCATAAAATGAAGTATATTATGGATATATATATTTGTCAAGAAATCTAGGCTCTTATGGTGCCTTGTTTTTTAAAACACCTTATGTCACTCAGACGAGCGGTTTTTGCGAGGACACTTTTTCCCAACTGGATAAGGAGGAAATAGAAATGCGTAGCTGGAAAGTATTTAAAAATAAAAGTTTAAATAAGATTCTTCGCCTACTATCGCAGGCTCTGAATGACAAGGTGGATATATAAAAAACATATGTCACTCAGAGCGAAGCGAAGAGTCTATATGAGATTATTTCTATTTTTACATATATTATCAAGTGGTTATAGCATTTTTTAATAAAAAAATAGGAGTGAAGCAGATCATTTATTCATATTGATGTTACTCATACGAATATTACCCATACTCATGCTGCCAGTTGCTGCTTCTGCTGCTGTACTAGATACTCCAGCCGTTTTTACATTATTCTAAAATGTATAAAATTCTTGCTTATAATTATAGTTAATTATATAATATAATTATTAAGATTTATTTATAAATGTAATATGGGAGGTTATTATGAATATTGAAATATCAAAGTATAACACTCAAATATCTGATATTTTATCAGAGTTTGGTTTTCCAAATGGAATAGATATGGTAGAAGTACAAAAAAAGGGAAGTTATTTAATACTAAAACCTGTTTTTAAAAATAAAAAAGATAATCAAAATGCTGTATATGATAATTTTTTAAAAGATATAAAAGGTGGTGTATCAAATGACTTTATGTCTCAAAGAGAACAACCTAATATTGATATCAGGGAAAAATTATAATGAAATATATGCTTGATACAAATATTTGTATTTTTATT
Organism: uncultured Mucispirillum sp.; assembly: GCA_944323205.1. Classification (GTDB taxonomy): domain Bacteria; phylum Chrysiogenota; class Deferribacteres; order Deferribacterales; family Mucispirillaceae; genus Mucispirillum. The sequence goes on from CALURO010000006.1 coordinate 88,140, forward strand.
ATGAAAGAAGATACTACTGTTTTAGATAGGTTAAAGGATATTAAGTTTTCAGATATATGTATATCTGCAATTTCTTTATCAGAGCTAGAATATGGTGTATCAAAAAGTCAGCAGTATGAACGCAATAGAAAAATACTTAATAACTTTATTAAATATTTTTCTATTATACCATACAGTAAGGAAGTGGCAGTAGAATATGGAAAGATAAGAGCAGAATTAGAAAAAATTGGAAAACCTATTGGTTCTATGGATATGCTAATTGCAGCACATGCTCTTACTGAAAATTTAACTTTAATCACTAATAATAAAAAAGAATTTGTAAGGATTAATCATCTGAAAATAGAAGATTGGAAAAATTAAACAGATATTATATTATATTCATAAAAAAGCTCACCATAAAAGATGAGCATATAAAGTAGAATTAATTATAACAACTTCCTAATACGGTCTATTCCTGCCTGATTATACCTAAATGCTTCTATTTCTTTATTAGTATATTTAGCTTTATCTATAAACCACTTGCCGTATTTATCATTTTTTAAATGGTTTGAGTTAGCTATCCGTTCCAGCCACTTTTTCTATTTCCACGCTACTCGCTAGGGAAAAAGTGCCGTCGCAAGCTCCCCTACTTTATTTGCAGAAATACCTAATATTTTACCTGCTTCTTCTGCGGTGTAATAATGCTCTGTCCGTTCAGGCAGCGGCAGGATATGCTCTCCATATAATTCTTTTGTTATATAGCTATCTAATATTTGAGAATATCTGGTCGCATCTGTCTCTATAATGGTCTGATAGTCTTCCATAATTTTTGCACGCTCAACGACAATCTCTGGTGTAATCTCTGTCTGATGTATATATTGTTCTTTTAGTACATTTTCCATTTCATTAAAACGCTTAATATAGGCTCTTTTGAAATCATTATATCCCTGATAGTTCATAAGCAGTAAAATAAAACTGTCTTTAGGCAATAAATACTCTGGTCGTTTTTCACCCTTGTTATCAATATATTCAACCAGCGAAAATTCTCGCTCGTTAAGAATTTCCCTGATTTTCTTAAGAATATCCTTGTGTTCTTTTCCTATACCTGATGCAATATCTCTTGATGATACAACAAGCTCTCCGTTACTGCTTTTCATAATGACTGGAATAATTTCATGTTTTTCTGTTAGATTTGACATACAATGCTCCTTATCTATTTATTTAATTATTAATAAACAAGGAATGTTACATCTTAAAAACAGACACAAAAAAAGCCTGCAATCATGCAGGCTGAAATAATATTAAGCTGTTTTAGAATAGCTGGTAGTTTTAGCTTTTCCACTAAGCTGTCCCTGCAGCTCTTTAAGTTTTCTGACTAATGGATTTACTTTCGCTGCCTCAACAACTAAATTTTTACCCATTTCGTCAATTTCTCTTTCACTTATGCTGTTTAATACTGCATAAGTAAGATATAAATTTTTAACATCATCTGTGTTTGATGTAAGATAGTATGATTTATAATCAAATTTTTCTTCCCAGTCATAATGGAAGAATAAATAATCTTCTGTATTTTCAAATGTATTTTTAACTGAAAATACATAGCATATTAAGCCGTCTTCTTTAGAATAATAGAGCCCTAATCGCTCTACCTTCATATCCTGTAATGCAGGATATACTGTGCAGTATGTCTGCATATTATGTTTTACAAGAGCTGCCATATCTTTTAAACTGCTGACTGATAAGCCTATCAATAGTTTCTTTTCTGATGAGCTTTTTTCTATTTTATCTCTTGTAATTTTAAAATTTTCTTTTAATATTTGACTTTGCATTTTCTTTCTCCTAATTATTCTCTAATGCATATATTAATTCTTGAACTGATGTATCAGCAGCATCTAATGAATTAATATCTATCGCAGTAATATTATTTGTAGAATAAAATGACTGCTCATTTACATCTGATATTTCAGACACATTTACAGCATTACTGGAAACCTGATTAGGCGTGCTGTCAGTATGAAATATATTGTTTGCAGATGAAACAACTGTTAATAACTCTTTCCTAGTTTGTTTATTATTTTGATAACGGATTATTATAAACATTAATCCTATAATAACTAAAAAAGGGAATATTGCCATTATACCGTTATGTGTAAATGCAATAGGTAATGTGCTGGCATCATAATTACTGCCAAAAAAAGATTGTAATTGAGCTTGTGAATACATACTCAACCTCCAGTTTTTTATATTTTTATGTTTTAAATATGAACACAACTTAACTATGTATAATTGAAACCTATTTAAAAGGTCTAAAAAATAGTAAGTCCGTAGACTTCTTGAACCTGTAAAAACAGGGGACTTCGCTGTGGAAGTAAAAATAGATAAGCATAATATAATATTATAAACTATCATTAGCAAGTTTTTTTACAGCTTTATTATCAATAATTTTATAAATTATTGATAATAAAGATAAATTTTTAAAAAATATTTTAACTTTTACTTGACTTTTTTGTCATATTATGCTACTTTATATTTATGATGAAGCACGGCTCATCAAATATTAATTGGAGAATGATTATGAAAAATATGACTAAAGATAGATACAACACAATTGCTGCAAGACTTTTACTTATTACACTACTTTCTACTTTCGTATGTGTAGTTATAAACTCTTATATACCATTAATTGTTACAGGGGCAGCATTCGTTGGCTTCCTTGTATTCGCTAGAAAAAGATATGGGTATAGGGCTGTGGAAAGTAAAGAGCTAAGGAAAGATGAATTACATAATACAGATGATGATTTTCTTACTATAAATAATTGCAGTATATATTATAGTGATGATAAATAAAATATCATCGCTATTCTTATTGATGAATTGATATTTTTTTATAAGCTTTATCGCTTGCACTAGAAGTTATAAAACCATTAAAAATAATAAATTAATTTTATATTATTCTTGACTAAATTCTTTTTCTTGTTTATCTTTATTGCAGTTATTAGAAATAAGCCATAAAAGTAGGACGGTATGAAAAATAACTATAAGTATTTATATGATATTTTAGGTTCTAATATTACTTGTGATAATCATATCAATTTTGTAGAATTATATGAAATCGGTGAGTCTACCAAAAAAGATATAACATATACATTTTTTAATGATATAAATATTCTTGTTAGTGCAAAATTTATACCAAGTGATAATAAAAATAATAAAGAAAAAATAGATAAATTGGAAATAAATATTATATCTCCAAAATCAGAAAAGCAATATAAATTACACTATTATAAGAAATTTATAAATAGACCCAACATTAAAAATGTTTTATCTATTGATGATATTGATACAAATAAAGTTTCAACTATAATTAGGGGTTCAGAAACTTTTAAAATAACAAAAGAAAACAGTTTATTTGAAAAACATTTGTTTTTTGCTATCTGTGAAAAAGGTTGTGTACTATGTGATATTTACGATAATGATGAACGACTAAATCGTATTACCGTATTATTTATGCTTGCAGTTGCATACAATACTAAAACAGAATATTTTTTAGAGCACTGTTATAATACATATAGTAAAAACAAATCCGATACAAATGAAATAATTAAATTTAGAGAGTCAATTTACGAATTTAGTTTAAAATATTTTTTTGAATTGCCAGTAAAAGAAGAAAAATATGAAACAATCAATATTTGGCTTTTAATAGCAAATGCTTTATATGTTAAACAAAAGTATAATGAAATTAATAAACAAGTTCTTGACTTAACAAAAATTATTGTGCAAAATCAAGAAAAAGAAGCAAGAGAAAGAAACGAAAAATCACAACAAGATAAACAAGCACAAGATAGTAAAATCCAAAATAATATAGCTATTATTGGACTTGTAATAGCATTTGCTCCGTTAATAATGGATTTTTTTAATTTAATTGTTGATACCTGTGTATCTTTTGAATATAATAAAATTATTAAACTTATTATTCAATTTATTCTTATTATCTTTGGTATATTGACTGTTATAAAAATACTAAAATCTGAATATATACAAAATAAATTAAGTAATTTTCTGCATACGAAAAAAAATGAATAATACTAGATATAGCTTAGCCGAGTTTTTACACTCGGCTATTTTATCGTTAAAATCACTAGAATCTTATTTTAAAATTTTATCAACTGCTCCTTCTCCTATTTCGTACATTTTATCAGTTGCTTTCCCAGCTGCATTAGCCGCAGTGCCAACCATATTCTTAGTTCCGTCTAATACTTCATATGAAGCATTACCTGGACCATATACCTGACCACCTAACTCATTTTTCAAGAAGTCATTATATGCTCCAAATCTTTCTTTTGCTGCTTGGTCATACTGTTCTGCTGTCCAGTTATTAGCTTTGGCGTCTGCATCAAGCTGTTTCATTATATTTTCATTCATAAGTCTGTTAAGGTTTGCAGTATCAACCTGACCAGAGCTGTGGTCAACAGATGCATTTAATGCAGCATCAAATCCTACACTAGCACCATTACCAAGTGCTTCAAAACCAACAGATGCTTGAAATTTACCAGCAGCAGCAAGTGCTTGCTGTTCTGATATTGCATCATTTCCAGCTTTTTGTAATATACTGTCTTGATATTTAGTCATATTATCCACAAATGCTTCTTTCATTAAACCTTGATTAGCACCAAACTTAGATAAACCATTTTGAAGCATTGCTAAACCACCTGTATAATCATTGACTGTATTACCAACACTAACTTTTGTTCCTGAAGAATATGAATCACTATGGTCTTCTTTAACACCAGTTACAACATTTATACTACTGTCATGAGTGAATTTATATCCTTCAACAGTCTCACTGCCTCGTCTAGTTATATCTCTTGTGTCATAAACATCTTTCCTTTCAAAAGTATTATTTGCTTGGTCAACAGTATTAGCTGTGCTGATATTATCCTGATGTCGTTCTTGGCTTCTTGAAAGATTACTTGTATCAATAGACATCGCCTGTAATACTGCCTCATCTCCATTTTTTACATTATTTTGGAATGCTTCCATATTCTTAGCTGTTCCTGTCATTGTGCCACTCCAAGATTTACCATTTTGGTCTATAAATGTACCACTGGCTTCCCAGCCTGCTGCTGTCTGCTTGAATGTTCCGTTTAACTCATACTGTTGACCATTAGGTCCTTGTATCCATGTTGAGCCTTCATGTTTAATACTGTCTGCATCATCATGGATATTCCTAGTACCTGTTGATACACTGCTTTGGTTGCTGGCTGTCTGCTGATAATCCATACTAAGTTTAGTAGCTGAACCTGCACTCCAAGCCTGTGTAGCATCATACTTGTTCATATTAACATTACTCATACGAATGTTGCCCCATGTATAGACATTCTATCTTCTTCTAAACTTATCAAGTGTCATAAGAATTTGAGCTAATGCTTTATAAAGTGTTTCAGGTATTTCTTCATCAACTTCTACAGAATTGTATAATGTTCTTGCAAGTGGCGGGTCTTCTACAATCTTTACACCACTTGCTTTTGCTATCTCTTTTATTTTTAATGCCATAAGCCGCTGACCTTTTGCCACTACTTTTGGTGCTCTGTCTATATCCATATCATACCTTATTGCAACAGCATAGTGGGTAGGGTTTGTAATCACTACATCTGATTTAGGCACTTCTTCCATCATACGCTGCCTTGCCGCTTCTCTTTGTGCCTGTCTGATACGGTTTTTTACAATAGGGTCTCCCTCCATTTGTTTATATTCTTCTTTTATTTCCTGTTTTGTCATTTTTAAATCTTCATTATGCTGCCATTTTTGATAAGCATAGTCTGCTATACCTATTACTAAAACTAACGCAGCAATACGAATAGCTACATCAAAAACTAAATGACCAAGATATACCATCTGGTCTCTGTAATCAGCATCTGTCATTCGGACAATAGTATCAAGTTCATTATGCACTAAATACCATGCATATGCAGTAAGTGCAAATATCTTTAAAAGTGATTTAATAAGCTCTACAACTTTGCGTTTATTAAAAAATGTTTTCATAAAATTTGCAAAAAAGTTTAGCTTATTAAACTTAGGCTCTATTGCTTTTGATGATATATAAAAACCAACCTGATATGCATTTATTCCTATTGCTAAAACAAAAAGAAGGGCAAATATAGGAAGTGTTACTTTTGCCATAACCTGCAAAGAAAACATAAATAAATCAGCAGCAGAATCTTGAGTAATCGTAAAATTATTAAATTTAAAAAACTCTTCTACCAGATTTTCAAAATTATCAAGCATATAAGGCACATAGACATACATAGCAGCAACTGCTGCCACAAGCAGCACACCAGAAGATAAGTCCATACTTTTGGCAACATTACCTTCCTTGCGGGCATCTTCCTTTTTCTTGGAAGTGGCTTCTTCGCTCTTTTCTGCTCCGTCCTGATTTTCTGCCATATCTATCTACACCTTGAATATATAATAATATTAAGAAATTTTATTTCAGCTTACTTTTTAAATATTTACCCGTATATGATTTTGTACATTTCACACAGTCTTCCGGAGTGCCAGCAAATACTACCTGACCGCCGCCGTCACCGCCTTCTGGACCTAAATCTATTATATAATCAGCACATTTTATTACATCTAAGTTATGCTCAATAATAACTATACTATTGCCGTTATCACGCAGCCTTTGGAAGATTTTAATAAGTTTATTAATATCGTCAAAATGCAGCCCTGTCGTAGGCTCATCAAAAAGATATAATGTTTTACCAGTAGAGCGTTTCATTAATTCTTTTGCAAGTTTTACTCTCTGAGCTTCCCCGCCTGATAAGGTTGTAGCAGGCTGACCAAGTTTAATATAACCTAAACCTACATCTCTTAATACTTCCAGTTTTACTTTCAGTTTTGGGATATTATCAAAAAACTCCACTGACTGATTTACTGTCATATCAAGACATTCTGCAATATTTTTGCCTTTATATGTAATATCTAATGTATCCCTGTTATATCTTGAGCCATTACAGGCATCACATTTTACAAACATATCTGGCAGAAAATGCATTTCTATTTCAATATATCCTTCCCCCTGACATGTTTCACACCTGCCGCCTTTTTTATTAAAGCTGAATCTGCCTGCATTATACCCTCGTCTTTTAGCTTCCGGCGTAACTGCAAAAAGCTCCCTTATATCCTTAAATATATCTGTATAAGTTACAGGGTTGCTTCGCGGTGTTCTGCCTATTGGTGACTGGTCTATATCTATAACTTTATCTATATTAGATACACCTGTTACTGATTTATGCTCCCCTGCTTTATATGTAGAGCCGTAAAGCTGCCGCATAAGTTCAGGATATAATATATTTAATATTAATGTAGACTTGCCTGAGCCACTGACACCTGTTACACATGTAATCAAACCAAGGGGAATATCTACATTTATATTTTTTAAGTTATGCTCACGAGCACCTTTTATAGAAATAATTTTATTTTTATCAACTTTTAATCTTTCCTTTGGCACTTCAATATTAAGCCTGCCTGAAAGATAGCCGCCTGTTAATGATTTTTCTGAATGAAGTAACTCAGATGGTGTTCCTTGAAATACTACTTCACCGCCCTTTCTGCCTGCACCTATCCCCATATCTATAATCTGGTCGCACTGCATAATAGTATCTTCATCATGCTCAACAACTATTACACTGTTGCCTATATCCCTTAGATTTTTAAGTGTAGCAATAAGCATATCATTATCACGCTGATGAAGACCAATAGATGGCTCATCTAAAACATATAACACACCAGTAAGCCCAGAGCCAATCTGTGTTGCAAGCCTTATTCTTTGAGCTTCCCCTCCTGATAAGGTAGATGCTTTTCTATCCATTGTAATATAATCTATACCTACATCGTTAAGAAAATTAAGGCGTCTTAATATTTCTCTTATAATTTTATCAGCAACTTCTTTCTTAAATCCTTCAAACTCCAGTTTAGAAAAGAAATCTATTGCCTGCTTAATATTGAATTTAGAAACTTCTGCAATATTAAGACCATTTATTCTAACAGAAAGGCTTTCTTTTTTAAGCCTTGAGCCATTACATTCTTCACACGGGCGGAAAGTCATATATTTTTTAGCTGTTTCTATTTCACTGATTATACCAGATGATAACATCTGCTGCAGCTCACCAAAAACACCGTGAAATTGTTTTTCATAAAAAACTTTTTTCTCACCTTTAAATGTAAAAAGCTCTAAAGGCTCTTCCACTCCGTGAAGAATAATATCTTTATGTTTTTGAGAAAGTTTATACCACGGACTGTTTAAATTTATATTATATTTTGAAGAAAGTGCATTTAAAATATTATAAAAATGGAAGTTATCATACTGCTCCCATACTTTTACAGCTCCTTCCCTTATGCTTTTTGTTTTATCGGAAATAACTGCATCTTCATCAAATACTGAACGCTCACCAATACCTTCGCATACAGGGCATGCTCCAAAAGGGTTGTTAAAAGAAAATATTCTAGGCTCTACTTCTGCTATACTTATACCGCAGTCAATACATGCAAATTTTTCACTGTAAAGAGTTTTTTCGCCATTGCACAATATTTCCACTAAGCCGTCAGCGTTTCTTAAGGCTATCTCTATAGAATCAGTTAATCTTCTAACAATATCATCTTTTATAACTATCCTGTCTATAGATATAGAAACATCGTGCTTAACATTTTTATCTATTTCTATATCATCTTCAAGCCTTACACTTTCGCCGTCAAGATATGCCCGCACAAAACCATTTTTAAGCATATCCTTAAAATATTTTTTAAATTCTCCCTTTTTTCCTCTGATAACTGGGGCAAGGATTTCTATTCTGGCACCATTACCATAAGCTAATACATTATCAACTATTTTCTGAACAGTATATGACTGTATTTTTTTATTACAGCTTGGACAGAATACATCACCTACCCTTGCAAATAAAAGACGCATATAGTCATATATTTCTGTAATAGTGCCAACTGTTGAGCGTGGGTTTTTGCTTATTGATTTCTGCTCTATGCTTATAGCTGGAGATAAATATTCTATTAAATCCACATCAGGTTTTTCCATGAGCTCTAAAAACTGCCTTGCATAAGATGAAAGAGATTCTACATATCTGCGCTGGCCTTCTGCATATAATGTATCAAAAGCAAGGGTAGATTTACCAGAGCCGCTGACACCAGTTATTACAACAAGAGCATTTTTTGGTATGTCTAAATCAATATTTTTAAGATTGTGCTGTCTTGCACCACGGATAATTATATTATTTTTCATTTTATTTCAAAAGCATAAATGCTTTTATTACTCCTTTATATATGTTAATCAAGTGCGTTGGCGTTTTTAAGGCTTATCCAGGCAACTTCGCCATATTTTTCATCATAGTAAAATACCATATTTTCCATAGGCTCTTTCACCACAGCACCAACATTATAAAACATAACAGTTACCCCTTCAAATACTTTATTTTTCACTTTCATTCTAGGGGACTTAGCTTTATTTTCTTCTATAAGTTTAGCTTCTCTTTTATCAAGCTCATTAAGTAAATCACTTAATGATGATTTTACTTCAAGCATTTTTATAATTTTAGGGTGGTTTGCTACCTTTGGCCTGTCTAAGTTAAATCTTGAAAGTGCAGTATCCACTCTTTCAATAGTTTCTGCAATACGGGCTTTTTCCCTGCGCAGCTTTTCAAGCTCAAATTCTATATAATATTTCATTCCAATAATTACATTAAATTTAGAATTTCCGTTTGTACCAAGCTGTTTTACAGAAATATCCTGAAATGCTCTAATTAAGCCTCCTGCAATAATGCCGTCACCATTCATAGCATCTATTTTAGTGCCTGCAAAAAGCTCACAGTTAAAAGCATATTTTCTTATCTCTATACTGTCTCTTGCATATACTTTTGCTTTTTCAGCATACCCGATTACTGCACTGCCACCAGCTCTAACAAGCCCAGAGCCAGTACATTTTATACCTGTTCTTAATACAACATTACCTTTTGCAATAATCTCGCAGTCCTGACAAATGCCGTCAACTAATATATGTTTATCTGCCTCTATTTTAAAACCTGAAAGTACATCACCTTTTATATGGACAGAGCCGTTAAAACGAATGTTGCCCGTAGAATAATCCACATTTCCTTTTACCATATATACAGGGTATACTCCAAGGCGTTTGTTGCCAAAATCCACATAACCGTCTGTAGTGGCAGAAAATATTGTGCCTGCCTCATTAACTGTTGCCCCATCTCCCGGAAGTATAACAATATCTTTTACAGGTGCAGGGGTAACTTCCTCCCCTTTAATATTTCTTCCACGGCTGCCCTGTATGGCTGGTTTTTTAGTAATAAGGACATCGCCTTTTTCAACCATTATAATATTATCAAGGTTTTTAAAGTCTACTTTACCATCTTTAATTTTTGGTTTTTTATCTGCTGTTCCAAAATGGAGAGTTATTTCTGCATCTTTTCCTATTATAGGGCGTATCCCTTGAGCAATAATTTCATTTTCAATAACTTCCCCATCTGCAAATCTGTGAAAAAGGCTGCTTATTTGGTTTTTATCAATATTTTCTACTTCTTCTGCAGCTAAATAATCAAGGATTTCTTCCAAAGTATGAGTTGTGCCTTCATTTAATGCTGGATACATAAAAAGAAAGCCAGTGAATGCTCCCTCGTCAGTTGTTAAAAAAACTTTTGAATTAGCTGTTTTATCAGGACACTTAAATATTACAGTTGCTCTATCTTCTGTGCCGCCTTCTATCTCATACTCACCTGCACGCAGGTTATATACTTTATTGCATATATCTTTTGCTCTTTCCTGAGGTTTTTCTGCCCGAACTATTATTTTATCCATCTTTTGGTATCCTTATAAGAAAACATGTATATGAGCCTAATGTAGAACGGACACGAATAGTGCCTGAGTGAGCTGCTATAATATCATGAACAATAGCAAGCCCAAGACCTGTGCCTTTGATTTTACCAGATGTATAAAATGGCTGAAAAAGTTTACCAATATCTTCTTTGCGTATCCCTTTGCCGTTATCTGCTACTAAAAAGCTTATATCTTTACCTGTTTTTTTAACAGAAAAAATTATTCTGCCGTTTTCTTTTGCAGCATCACCAGCATTATTAAGCAGATTAAAAAATACCCTGAAAAGCCTGTTTTTATCTGCCACTATTTCATCATCACACTTTATATGAAACTCTACTTTGGCATTAGAGTTTTTAGAAAATGCTTCACTGTATAATTTTAATTCATTAACAAGTTCGCTTATTTTAAATTTAGTTTTGTGAGGAACCAGCTTATCTTTTGATAAATCAAGCATATCAGTTGCAAGTATACTTATACGCTTCATTTCGCTTTTTACTGCCTTAACATATTCATACATTGTAGATGATTTATCAACTTCTTCTTCCATAAGCCCAAGATAAACATCTGCAATAGCTAAAAGATTTGATATATCATGAGCCACAGAAGATTTTAAAAGACCTATTGCCTGCAGGTTTTCGTTAGCTCTCATTTTATTATATATATTATGCCTTTCTATTGCTAAGGCACACTGAGAAGCAATATATCTTGCAATAGATACATCATCATCGTTAAAATAATCTTCATCTTTATCTGTCAGATTAAAAACACCTAATATTTTACTTCCTGCTTTTAAAGGCAGAGCAAGGAAAGATTTGCTAGACGGTGATGAAGATTTTTTATTAACAATATATTCTGTACCTGTACCTGCCACATCACCTATTATACCCTGTTTAACAGATAATGAGTTATGGTGAGGTGAACGGCCTGTATAGCAGTTAATTGTAAGAGTATCCCAGTCTATAAGCATAATGGAAGCATTACGGACTTTTAAATAGTCGCCCGTGATTTTAACAATATCAGGCAAAAGAGTATCAAGCTCCATAGTTGAGTTGATTTCTGCAGAAATTTTAATTAATACATTTAATAACGGACCTTTCAAATAACACTTCCATATAAAAAATTAATATATTAATCGCCTATAATATCATACTGCATATTACGAATTTTAGGAATAAACCCTGCTGTTTTAATAATATGCTTGATTTCTTCAGTTTTAAGGCGGAAATTTGCACCTGCTGCACGGACAACATTTTCTTCTATCATAACACTGCCAAAATCATTGCCGCCAAAAAATAAGCCAATTTGTGCAACTTTTGCACCCTGAGTTACCCAAGAAACTTGAATATTTGGTATGTTATCAAGATATATTCTAGCAAGAGAAAGCACTCGTAAATATTCTATTGCAGTAACAGCTTCATCATCAAGCTCGCTGTTGCCCGGCTGAAACGGCCATGGAATAAAAGCAGTAAATCCGCCAGTTTTATCCTGCAAAGAGCGTATTTTATCAAAATGGCCAACAATTATCTCTGCTGCATCATTTTTACGAAACATCATTGTTGCTGTAGTTTTAAGCCCCTGTTTATGTGCTTCTTCCATTACAGAAAGCCAAGAGGCAGAATTAATTTTATTAGGGCTTACATTTTTTCTTGCTTCATCATCTAATATTTCAGCACCGCCACCCGGGATAGAATCAAGCCCTGCAGCTCTCAGCCTTTTAATTGTTTCTGCAATAGTTAAGCCACTCATTTTTGCAATATGGTGTACTTCTGGTGGAGAAAAAGCATGTAACCACACTGGAAAAGTTTTCATATATTTCAGCATATCTTCATAAAAATCAATTTTATACTCAGGGTGGAGACCGCCCTGCAGTAAAATTTGTGAGCCGCCTAAATCAAGAGTTTCTTGAATTTTTTGTGCAAGCTCTTCTTTTGATATTACATAACCGCCTTCTTCACCTTCATTTTTATAAAAGGCACAGAATTTGCATTTACATGTACATATATTGGTATAGTTAATATTTCTATCTATAACAAATGTTACAATATTATCTGGGTGTTTTTCTCTGCGGATATCATCTGCCATTCTGCCAAGCTCTAAAATATCTGCATTATTATATAAATCAACACCTTCTTGAAAAGAAATCCTTTTTATACTGCTCATTTATAATCCTTACATAAGTTGATATATTTATTTAAAAAACTTTTAGTCATTATTCTATATATACATTATTTTTTTACATAAGAAAAGTATTTTATTATGTTATGCAGATATATTTTACCTTGACTTATGTATAGAAATGTAATAAATAGTAATCATTACTATTTTTAAGTAATTAAAATCTGTTTTGCTTATTTGTAGTAATAAACCAATATTTAGGAGCAGTTTATGAACAGCAAAAAACGGCAAATTAGTATTTTTAATATTATTGGTGCAGGTTATGGTGTACTTGTTTTAATCATACTAGGTATATCAATTCTTTCAATCAATAGAATTAGTTTTATTGACAGAAATCTGGCAGAAATTAATAATGTTAATTCGGCAAAACAAAGAGTAACAATAGATTACAGAGGCTCTGTACATAACCGTTCTATATCCATTAGAGATGTGGTGCTTGCAGATAATCAGGAAGATTTAGACAAATACCTTGAAGAAATACGCTTTGAAGAGCAGTTTTATATAGACGCAAAAAATCGTATGTTAGAAAATTTTATCAATAAAAATATGCTTACAAGTGAAGAAAAAGCTATTTTAGATAAAATAAATAACACAGAAACGGCTGCAATGCCATTAATACAAGGTATTATAGCCGATAAAAAGGCAGGCAGTAATGCAGAAATGATGGAAAAATTAAATAAAGTGCGTCCATTATTTGTAGACTGGTTAAAATATATAAATGAATTTATTAACTTAGAAGAAGCAAAAAATCAGGCGGTTACACCAGTAGTTACAAAAAGCACAGCAAATTTTAAATTTATGATGATATTAAATTCAATTATTGCCTTAATACTTGGTTTTTCCATTGCATTTTTCATTATAAGATACCTTGTAAAACTTTTAGGAGGAGACCCACAGGACGCATCTAAAAGCTTTAATGCAATTTCTCAAGGTGACTTATCCCATGAAATTAAAACTAATCCAAAAAATACAGACAGTATGCTTTCCCACATAGTATTTATGCAGGGACATTTAAGAAATGTTATAAAAAATATCCAGCATTCAGCAGACGAATTAAGCAGAAGTACCCATGTTGTAGCAGATTCTTCTAATCAGGCACAGCATGCAGCCCAAGAGCAGCATGAAGCCTCTATGCAAAGTGTTGACCAGATAAAAATAATTAGTGCAGGAACAGAAAAAATTGCAGAAATTGCAAGACAAACAGAACAAAATTCTGCAAAAACACTGGAACTTTCTAAAAAAGGCAACGAAGCTATGAATAATACTACTGAAGCTATTAATAAAGTAAGCTCTACAGTGCTTGAAACTGCTGAAAAAATTAAAAATCTTAAAGATAAATCTACAGAAATAAGTGGCAGTGCAGGATTAATTGCAGAAGTTGCAGACCAGACTAACCTGCTTGCATTAAATGCGGCAATTGAAGCAGCTAGAGCTGGTGAACATGGCAGAGGATTTGCAGTTGTTGCAGATGAAGTGAGAAAGTTGGCAGAAAGAACTGGAGATACTACTGCACAAATTACAAATATGATTACAGAAATACAAAAAGAAATTGAAATAACAGTATCTGCAATGGAGCAGACACTGCCACAGGTAGAAAAAGGTCTAGAACTTGCAGGCATTACAAGTGATATATTAAATGAAATACAAAAGCAGGCTCAAGATTCTCTTATTATGGCTCAGGATGTAAGTGCATCATCTACTGAACAGGAAAACGGCATACACACTATTGAAACTTATTTAGCAGAAATGGCTGATATGTCATCTAACACTCAAAGCATGATGCAGGAAAATGTTAAAGAAGTTGCAAAACTTGAAACAATTTCTATTCAGTTAAAAGAAGAAACATCATTCTTTAAATTATAATTATATTAATTCTGTGTCTGTAAAAAGGCACAGAATATGTAATTTATTGTAAGTAATTAAAATAACCTGCTTGCAATTTTTACATAACTATTCTATATACCTAATATGAAGGAAAATAACCAAAAAAGAATAAACTGTTTTGACTGCATACATTTACAGATTACCTGGCAGCCTGCCACCCCTTATGCATGCAAGGCTATCGGTTTTAAATCTAAAATGATACCATCACTAGAAGTATTTAAAAACTCAGGCAGTCAGTGTATGCATTTTATACCTAAACCAAAAGTCAAACAGTAAATAAGCAGATAGCTAGTTTATACTGCTTTATGGTCTAATAATAAAATTAGTCCATCATTTTACATCAAATTACTGATTATATTATTTTAAATCACTTTAACTTATCATATGTTAGTTAAAGTAAGAGAGCAGTAGTATGGATAAAAAACTTTTCTTGAAATCAAAAGGCACAGCTCCCGGCACAATTATTTATGAAGGCGATACAGCACCAGTTCAAACAAATATCATTTACTATAAGATTATGAATAATAAAATAGTAGAAAGCGATGTTATAGACTATAATAATCAAGATAAATCTATCACATGGATTAGAGTAACAGGGCTTTCAGACAGCTCTAAGATAATAGACGCATTAAAACCATTTAATATTTCAAGCCTTACTTTAGAAGATGTTTTTGAAACATATCATAACCCTAAATTTGATGATACTTTTGATTACAACTTTATTATTATGCGTTCATTAAACATTAATACAAATATGCAGGATAACCAGATTTCATTTATCCATAAAGATAATTTTTTAATAACTTTTGAAGAATATCATTGTGATGAATTTAATATTGTTCTACAAAGGATATATAAGCATTTTAATAATTTTTATACACGAGGAAGTAATTATCTTTTATATGCCTTAATTGATGCTGTGATAGATAACTATCTAATAATATTAAATTCTATTAACTTATCAGTTGACAGTTTAGAAGATACTATGGCACAAGATGTTACATGCCCATGTGATTCTTCTGAGCTTTTTAAATTAAAAAGACATATCAATTTTTTATCAAGACATACTAGAGCATCTTACGATATTGCAAACCAGCTTTTAAGGCTTTGCCTAGAACAAAGTAATGAAAATATTTCTATTGTGCCATATTATGAAGATTTAGTTGAACATGCTGCATATTTAAATGAATCTATTTTATACTGTAAAGACTCTATCCGCTCAGTATATGATGAAAATATATCAAGAATACAGTTAAAATCTAATAAATTTATAAATATACTTACTATGCTTTCCACATTAATGCTGCCACCAATGGTTTTAGGCGGTATTTTTGGCATGAACTTTGAAAAAATACCCTTTTCATCATATCCACATGGGTTTGCAGTAAGTGTATTTGCCATGTTTGCAGTTTCATTTATACTGGCATGGTTTTTTAAGAAAAAAAACTTTTTTTGATAATTATTTTTACAATAAACCAAAAATATATTATACTTGCAAAATAAATAATTGATATTTTCAAATAATATTGATAATATAATTATTTAATTTTACAAGTATTATTGCAGGTGTAAATGTATATTATAAATAAATTTAGATTATCATTTTTTGTCATATTTTATCTTATGGTATCATCAGTTTTTGTATATGCCAGCCAGATTGATAATATGTATAAGGATTTAACACTTCTTGACAGAACTGCACAAATCGGCAGAAAATCTTATACTACAATGGGAGATAAGTTTTATAAAATTTATGCAGATAATCCATCAGGCAAATATGCAGATGATGCACTTCTAGGAGCAGCAAGAGCATACAGGCGTTCCTTTGAGCGTTTTAATATGCAGATAGATTTAGACAAATCACTTAACTATTATAGAATGGTACAGGGTGCTTTTTCTTCTGCTGCTGCAAGGCGTGCTTATTTAGAAAGTGCAGATATTTTTCTTGCAAGGCGTGACACTACTTCTGCAAAATTTACTTTAAATAAGCTGATACAAAAACACCCAAACAGTGCAGAAGCCCGCGAAGCTGAAAAAAAGCTTGCTTCTCTTGGCACAAATAACCGTTCTACTATTACAAGACCTAACCCTGTTATTACTGCAAATAATCAAGTAAAACAGCCTGTTAAAGCACCGATAAAAGAGCCAGTAAAAAATATCGCAGAAGAAGATGATAAAGATGTAGTATCAGTATCAGCAGGACAGGATTCTGGAGCTACTGCATCAGGCAAAACAGTAAATGTACACGGCATAAGATATTTTTCTGACCAGGATTATACAAGGATAGTTATAGATTTATCAAATAATGCAGAATATTCAAGCCACTGGCTGAAAGCGGATGCAGCACTTCATAAACCGCCACGTTTAACTATTGATATTAATAACTCAATACTTGGAAGTAATGTTTCAAGAAATTTATCTATTAAAGATGGGCTTTTAAGTGCTGTGCGCCTTGGATATCATCCACAGGAAAAACGAACACGGATTGTGCTTGATTCTGAAAATGTAAAAGATTTTACTGTTTTTCAAATGAGTAACCCGAGCAGGATAGTTGTTGATGTATTTTCCTCTAAAAGAAACGAAGAAGTTAAAAGACCTGTTATTGCATCTAATACACAAACTGCTAATAGACCATCAACAGATATGAAAACAAAACGCCCAGATGATTTACCAAAGGATATTACCCTAGGTGCTGCATTAGGGCTTAAAATAAGAACAATTGTTATTGACCCGGGACATGGCGGAAAAGACCCTGGTGCAGTTTATAACGGCTTAAAAGAAAAAGATATTGTTCTTGAAATAAGTAAATATCTTTATGAATATTTAAAAGCTGATTCTGATTTAAATATTCACTTAACAAGAGACAGAGATATTTTTATACCGCTGGAAGAAAGAACAGCTATAGCTAATAAATTAAAAGCAGATATTTTTGTATCAATACATGCAAATGCTGCAAAAAATAAAGCAGCAACAGGGCTTGAAACATTTGTATTTAATGTTACAAACGACAGGGCAGCCCTTGAAGTAGCAGCCCTTGAAAATCAGGCCACTACTAAGTCTATTTCAGATTTACAAGGTATATTAAAAGATATATTAAAATATTCTAAGCTGGAAGAGTCTGTTTCTCTTGCAGGCTCTGTGCAAAGCTGCCTTGTAAAAAGTGTTAATGCCACATCAAAACAAAACCTTGGAGTAAAACAGGCTCCATTTTATGTACTTGTTGGGGCAACTATGCCTGCTATACTTGTAGAAACAGGATTTTTATCAAATAATGGTGATGCGTCTAAATTAAAATCATCAGCATATAGAAAAAAAGTGGCAAAAGGTATATATGATGGTATTAAAGAATATATATCAAAATATAATAATTTCTAGGTAATTATTATGGGGTTTACAGACCTGTTTGAACCAAGCCGTCTGCTTACATATTTTTTAATAATTATGCGTATGGGTGGCTTATTTTTTACAGCACCAGTTTTCAGCAGTTCATCATTATTAAACCCTGTCCGTATGATTTTAGTTTTAATTATATCATTAATTTTACTGCCGGTTGTTACTCCTGTTACTGTTACAGACCCTAATATTTTATGGCTTGTAGTTAGTGTTGCAAAAGAAATATTAATCGGTGTTTGTATAGGCGGTATGACAAGCCTGCTGTTTTCTGGTCTGCAGCTTGGCGGCTACCTTGTAGACTATCAGATAGGTTTCAGCATGGTAAGCGTTATAGACCCAACTACAAATGCAAATGTTTCATTTACTGGTCAGATTTATAACATTCTAGGCACATTAATATATCTTGGTATATATGGTCATCACATATTTATGCGGGCAGTAAGCCAGTCATTTGATTTTATGCCTGTTGGTGATTTTACCTTTAATAAAGATGCATTAATGTTTATATTAACTACATTTATTAAAATATTTATAGTAGCTTTGCAGATTACAGCACCAGTTTTTATTGCACTTATGGTTACAAATGTAATTATGGGTATACTCGCAAGGCTTGTGCCACAGATGAATATTATGGTAATAGGTTTCCCTGTAAAAATTACAATAGGTGTGCTTATGCTTGTAGCCTCTATGCAGCTTTTCTATATAGCTTATGAAAAAATTGTATTTGAATATTTTAGACAGATACAGAAATTTTTTGAAATAAATGGACTTTTAAATTAGGTATAATACAGTAAGCTGCCCCATATATCTCTATGCTGAGTATAGTGAAAAAACTCAACTCAGTATAATAAGGTATCGATATTTAATAAATACTGTTTTATAGAAAAAATACTTTTGGTGATTAATAAAATTTTTTGAGTAAGTCCGCTGGAGAAATAACTCTTTACTAATTTTATACAATTGATTATAGTTAAAAAAAGAATTAATTATTTATTTCGTATAAAGGAAATGGAATCTATATAATGCAAGATATTTTAAAAAATTTTAAAAAAAATAATCACACACTTATAAAAGATATTAATATTTTAAACAGTAAAATTGATTATACTGATAAATTTGATATTTTCTATATTCTTTATAGCAATCTAAAAAATCTAAGTAAGTCTGAACTGATAGATATAATTTTACAAATTGCTGATAAAGATTATAGTCAAGCTATCAACATATGCAGTAAAATTATTAAATATGATATTGATGATAAAATTAATTTTTTTAGAGCCAATTTTTTCAAAATAATAGATAATGAAAAATTAAGTATAAATGGTAGAATCCATCTTATTATGGACTATTTTAGAATATTATATACATCAATAGATGCTAATAACAGTAATAAACTTGTTACTAATATATCCATTGCTGTTATGAGTATTGATTTAGTCAATTATGCACTTGATAAATTAGAACCAGCTCAATATGATAAAATATCTGATTATCTTGATATAAAAGATGATTTTAGCAATACACTTAATACAATATTCTCTAATAATTTAGATAACAGCGATAAGCTTAAGAAAAATACATGTATACAACTTATCTTAGACTATGTAGTAAAAAATAAAGAATTTGATGAGGAATATCAACTTTTTCAAATGCTTTTTAATGCTACACTCTTTTCAAATACAAAAAATCAGCAGTATATTAAAGATATTATTGTTTCGCTTGGTTATGAAAATCACTTAAATGCTTTTAATGCAGCAGTAATGCTTGCAAATAAGCAAAAAGATGAATTTAATAAATTTGTAGAATATACCGATTTTGGCGAAGATATAGTTTTAATTATGAATACTCTATTGTATTATGAAAACTATACTCTATTTGAAAAGAAATTAAATGAAGCTGTAAAAAATATAAATAATATTCAAGATGCTATGTATAATATATATTTATTTAGCAAAGACTTATATACAGAAATAATGCCTGATAGTAAAAAGTTTTTTCATATAATAAAAGAAATTATGCCTTATGTTTATAATGATGAAGTTTTTGCTGAGGAAATTGTATCTGATGCTTTAACATATGCCAAAAAAACAAATGTATTTGAAGAAGAAAAATCTAAAATATATGAGTATATGAAAAAACAAACCAACATAGAATATTACTGTAATATACTTTTAAATGAAAAAGAATATGATTTATTACTTAATATATTATCTGAGCTTACAGATAAAGATGATATTTTAACTTTTGCAGTTTTTGTGAAACATAATAAAGAATTATTACCTAATTATAAAGAACTTGTAAATATTATAAAAAATATTGATGATAAAGAAGTAAAATTAATATTTAAATAAAAATACTTTAAAATTTACCAGCCAGCACATGCGATATTTTATGAAAAAAAAATTACTGTTATTAATAATATTATTACTTACTGTATTATTCGGTTGCTCTAAAACAGGCGACGAATATTTATCTGAAGCAAAAGCACTTTATCAAAATAAAGAATATAATAAGGCTCTGCCGTTTTATAATAAAGCATGCGAAAAAGAAAACTTAAAAGCATGTATGTTTTTAGCTGATATTTATAAAAAAGGTACAATAGTTAGTGCTGATAACAGTAAATCTTTAGAATATTATAAAAAATCATTTCTTTTAGCAGATATTTACTGCCAGAAAAACAGTAAAGATGCCTGCAAAACTTTAAGTTATTTATATGAAAACGGATTAGGTGTAAATATAGATTTAGTTAAAGCTGATGAAGCCTCATCAAAAGCATGTGATTTAGGCGATGCAGCAAGCTGTTATTATCAGGCAAAAATTAATGCTGATAATATAACTGCTTTTATTTCATATACTGATAAAGCCTGCCAAAATAACCTTGCTTATGCCTGCCTTGTGCTTGGAAATACTTACCTTACTGGCTTTAATGAAAGTATGACAGAAGTAAAAAAAGATATAGAAAAAGGTATATTATATATAAAAAAAGCATGTGAAATGAATAATGAAATATGTGTAAATCTTGCTGATATTTATATAAGCGGTGATGATGTAGAACAGGATTATAACACTGCTGTTATATATTATGAAACTGCACTAAAATATTATAAAAAACTATGCACTGAAAAAAATGATGATAACCCTGCATGCAGAACTATAGATATTATTAAATCAAAATATTTGGCTATGTAAAAAATATATAAAAACCAATAACAAATTAAATAAACTCATATTTCAAACTGTATGCCTAATAAAATACTATAAAATACCATAAAAGCCTTAATAAATAAGGTATTTATAGTAAAAATCATAATCAGCTGTAAAGATGAAATAAACGAAGAATGTTAAAAAGTGGGTGAAAAAGAAAAGCTCTCAATGGCCAATATTTCAATGGTTGTGCTAGCAATTATTGAGATTATAAGGCTTTTTAGAAAGCTCAGTAAATTCTAAAAACGATTGCGATAACTTAAGCAGTGTTTTTAGAATTTACTTATTTTAAGCAGGTAAACAGTTATAAAATTTTTAGTATTATAAAATAAGAGTAAATAAGTGGTATTATAAAAAATTGAAACTGATAGCTGCAACAATTCATAAAAATTCCGACCAATTTCCGACCAAAAAATCTTTTCAAGATTTATTGAAATAAATAAGAAACAAAAAAAGCCTTGAATTATCAAGGCTTAAAAGAAGCTCCCCGAGACGGGCTCGAACCGCCGACCCAGTGATTAACAGTCACTTGCTCTACCGACTGAGCTATCGGGGAATGTTTGAAAGGTTACCCTTTCAATGTTTGAAGAGTAAACCATATTTTATTTAAGTTGTCAACAACTTTTTTAAAAAAATTTTAAATTTCTTCTTCCGGGTCCATAAGTGTTAAATCTGCAATGCAGCCACCCCAGCTTAAACCAACACCAAAGCCCATTAATAAAGCTCTTTTGCCAAGTGGGATATTCAAAGACTGCATTTTATTAATAGCTATAGGTATAGTGGCAGAAGCAGTATTGCCTGTATCTTCACAGTCATTAAAGTATCTGCCATCATCTGGTATTTTACATGCTTTTTGGATAGTTTGAAGCATAAATTTATTTGCCTGATGAAAAATAAAGTTATCTATATCATCAAGACTAAGCATATTTTTTTCTAATATAGAATTAAGCATTGGAGGGACTACTGTTTGAGTAAACTGCACAACACCTTTACCGTCCATATATACAGTAGCATCTGTTCTTACATTACCATACTGGTCTTCTATCTCTCTAAATGCTTCTTCTTTTGATGAATATTTCATTCGCATCATACCATAGTTTACAATAATCTTCATAAAATCTATGCCATTTGTTCCAAACTGAAAGCCGCGAAGATACTCTGTTCTTGAATATGTAAAGGAAACTAATGTAGCAGCTGCCGCATCACCAAAAAGAGGTTTAGTCCTCATATCTTTTGGGTGTAGAAGCTTGCTTAATGTATCAGCCGTTAATAATAATACATTATTTGCCTGTCCTGATTCTATTAATGCTTTAGCTATAGACAGCCCATAAATATAACCTGTGCAGCCATGATTATAATCAAGGCACATACAGTTTGTTTTTAAACCCAGCCTGCCGTGTATTATACATGATGTTGCAGGCATAATATAGTCTGGTGTTTCTGTGCATAATACAAGTGCATCAATATCTTCCTTATTAACATTATATTTTTCAAACATAATTTTTGCTGCTTCTACAGCTAAATCTGATGCACATTCGCTTGGAAGTGCAATAGGCCGTCTTGATACACCTATTTTGCTTGTAATACGGTTCTCTGGATTATTAAACTCAAAGTTATTTGGGTAGTAAGATGTAATGTGCTTAATATAAGCTCGTTTCGCCATAATAAAAAACCTCATATAAAAAATAATGGCGTGGCGGATAAAGACAGAATAAAATAAATTAGTTTTTTTAAAAAATTGCGCCACAAATAAAAACAATATTGATAAGTCTACTTATCAACCCATAAACATAATATATTTATATTGTTTTGACAAGGGAAAATTTGACGCTTATCCTCCGTCATTACTATTTTATGTGCAGGTTTCTTTTCTCGTGCCATACTTAAGTTACTTTCATATATTTTTTATTATATCATAGAAAACTTAAAATTACACTATTTACAGACTTTTTTCACAGGCTCAAAATATTTTTTGATACTCTGTACTATAATTAAAAATAATATGTAATTATAAACTATTTTTGAAGTGGTGCAATCGTTAAAGTTTTACCTAATGGAACTAAGAGTTTAATGAGAGTGCTGACATTAGGTATAGATGTTCCTTTTTCTATTCTAGCTATTACAGGTTGTTTTACTCCTGTTAACTCTTCAAGTTCCTTTTGTGAAATACCTTTTTCTCGTCTTGCATTTATTAATTCTAAAATCAAGGCAACTCTTAAATCACTTTCTGCATTTTCTTCTGGTGTAAATAGTTCTTTTCTAACATCTTCCCAAGAAGAACCAATAGCTGGATTGTTTTTTATCTTTTCTGCTATACTATTCATAAATAACTCCTCTTTCTATTAAATCTTGTAAATTTCTTTTTGCTTTTTCTATTTCATTCTTTGGTGTCTTTTGTGTCTTCTTCATAAAATGATGTAGTAAAACATAACTGTTATTTTCCCAACTTACAAAAAATATTCTATCTCTTATTGGTCTCAATTCCCATAAATTATTTCCAATATATTTTATAACAGGTTGTCCGATTTTGAGTTCCACAATTCATTAAAAGAGTAAGATAGTCATTTATCTTATTTGCTTTAATTTGACTATTTTTATCTTTTTTTCTCGATAAGTTATCAATATATTCTTTAACAGGCTCTCTGCCTTTTTCATCTCTATAAAAATAAATCTTATACAATACAAACTCCTTATTACTTATTATATAGTTTTACTTTATAATGTCAATAACTTTTAAGTTATTAATACATAATAACCTGAAATAATAACCAATGTTATAATTAATTATTTTTCCTTGACTTTAATTTTTTAATATATTATACACAAATCAGATAGTCTTAAATAGGATTATCTGATAATATAATATAAAGGTGCATTTATGAAAAAAATAACACAGGAAGTTCGCCACAGAACAAAAATATATGCAGGTTTTCTTATAATAGGTGCCTGTATGGCATTATGGGGTATTAGTATTCCATATATTAAATCAAGACTAAATATTGATGATTTAAATTTAGGTACAATTTTAATGTTTTTAAGTATCTGTAA
Source organism: uncultured Mucispirillum sp. (assembly GCA_944323205.1). Lineage (GTDB taxonomy): Bacteria > Chrysiogenota > Deferribacteres > Deferribacterales > Mucispirillaceae > Mucispirillum. Next base: position 112,716 of record CALURO010000006.1, read on the forward strand.
TAGTAAATTATCTATATATACAGGGTTTATTATTGCAGGATTAGGTGCTGCAAATATCATACCAGCCTGCATATCTATGGTAGATGCTGCAAAAGGCAGTATGTCATTTAATGCTGCAATAGCTGCGGTTACTACAATAGGTTATTCCGGCACACTGCTTGGACCAGTAATTATTGGCTATATTTCACACATATCAAATCTTTTAGCTGCTTTCATATTCATATGCACAGCCCTTATACTTACTGGTATTTTTTCCTTGATACTAAAAGAAAAATAGTTTATAAATAAACAGCAGGAAAAAAATGAATAATCATAGTTTTATATCAAGGCACTATTATCTTGTAAGAATGGAAAACTTAATATTTACTAAATGGTGCAAAAAATATAATATAGCCTATATGGATGCACACCTGCTTTTGTCAATTGATGAAAGTGATGGTAAAAGTGAGCCTACAAAACTATCAGAAGAGCTGCTTATTCCAAAGCAGAGTATTACTTCAATGCTTGATAAACTGGAACAAAAAGGATATATTACAAGAGACCATTCTACAAAAGACAGGCGAAAAATAAATATCACCCTGACAGAAAGCGGTAAAAAAATAATCAATATTGTCCGACTTGCTTTTGAAAAAACAGAGCAGGAAATACTAAAACAAATAAATAAAGAAGAAATTGATAATATGCTTGATACATATACAAATATAATAGATACCACTTCAAAAACTCTATTAGGAAAAGATAGTGAATAATATTTCCTTACGCCACAGGATAGGCACATACTTAGGATATATTATATTAGGCTTTGCTTTTGGTTTGTGGGCAATGCTTGTGCCTTTTGTTAAAGACAGGCTTCTTATAGATAAAGCAGAACTTGGACTTTTACTTTTGCAGATTGCTTTTGGTGCAGTAGTAAGTATGTTTTTTACAGGTCTTACTGCTGCAAAAATAGGCTGCAGAAAAACTGTTATTTTATCTACCTTTCTTATTATTATATGCCTTTTAGTGCTTTCAGTATCAAAAAGTATATTTATTATGGCAGTATTTATGTTTTTATTTGGTGCAGGGCTTGGAATGCTTGATGTTACACTGAATATACAGGGAGCATTAGTAGAAGAAGGTATGAAAAAGCATTTAATGGCAGGCTTTCACAGCATGTACAGCTTTGGTGTATTTTTTGGTATATTAATTGTAACATATCTTTTAAAGCATTTAACCCCTGTAAATACAGTATTCATCATTACAGGGCTTATTTTTATACTACTGATATTTAGTATCCCTGCCCTTTTAAATTACGGTGGCGAAGTGCCACAGAAACTTTTTATAAAACCTACACGGATACTTTTTATATTAGGTATGATATGTTTCATAGCTTTTGTAGCAGAGGGTGTTATTCTTGACTGGAGTGCATTATTTATGCGTGAAGTAAGAAATATAGAGCCACAGTATGCAGGGTATTCCTTTTCTCTTTTTTATATTACTATGGGAATATTCAGACTGCTTGGAGATAAAATATCTGATAAGTTTTCCATAAAAACTATACTTTTTGCAAGCAGTCTGACTGCTGCATTAGGTATATTAATTATGCTTTATATTCCATACAGCTATGCTTCATTTATTGGCTTTACATTAGCTGGAGCAGGCCTTGCAAATATGGTGCCTGTAACAATTTCTGCATCAGGCAGATATAAAGGAAATATGCCTTTAAGTATAGCTGTTTCTGCTGTTGCAACTATTGGATATTTTGGCACACTGTTTGGACCATCTATTATGGGGTTTGTTTCAGAAATGACTAACTTAACAGTTGCTTTTACTCTAATAGCCTGTTCTATACTTATAATAACATTTTTATCAAAGGGTTTTAAATAAAAAAACTTGCAAGAATGTAATTTAACCTGTAATATAAACTATACAAATTATACACTGGAGTATTTATGGATAGATTATGGGCCACATGGCGAATGGCTTATATTACAGGTGAGCATAAAGATACAGGCTGTGTATTCTGTAATGCACCTAAAAACATAAAAGATGAGGAAGTTTTAATATTACACAGAGGCTGCCACTGTTTTATTATAATGAATCTGTTTCCTTATAATAATGGTCATGTAATGGTTATTCCTTACAGACATACTTCTGATATCACCACATTAACAGATGAAGAATCCCTTGAAATGATGAAATTTGTCCGCCTTATGACAAAAGTTATGAAAAAAACACTTAATCCAGAGGGCTTTAATATAGGAATGAATGTAGGCAGGTCGGGCGGTGCTGGTATTGCTGACCATTTGCATATGCATATTGTGCCAAGATGGACAGGCGATACTAACTTTATGCCTGTTATTGGTGAAACTAGAGTTATTTCTGAACATTTGGAAGCAACATATAAAAAACTTTATACTGCTTTGCAGGAGGAGCTTAAAAATGATAAGAATATTTAAATTAGTTATACAGGCAGTGTTTATCGGCTATCTTATAATATTTTCTGTAAGCAATGTGGAAACTGTTACATTTAAGCCGCTTATGAATATAGCAGCATATAATATTCCACTTTTTCTGCTTGTAATAATTACTCTTTTTATAGGTATAGTTATTGGTGCATTAGCAGTATGGGGTGAAAGCCTTTCATTAAAAAGCAGGATAAAAAAACTTAATAAAGAAATTAAAACAGACCAGCAGGAAATAGAAAGATTACAGAAATTAACTATTTCAAATGAGCCTGTAAAACAGGAAAATAATACAGAAGGAGAAATAAATAAAACAGAAACACCAGCAGAAAATGCTCAAAATGATATAAAAGATGCATTAAGGTAATATTATGAGCTATACAGAGATTGCAAGCATATCACTAGCTTTAATAATAGCAGTAGTTTTTATTTTTTTCTTAACAAGAAGAAATGCTGTGCATAAGCCTAAGAAAGCAGATATTTCTTTTGTAAATGCTATTTCTGCCTTTTTTAATGGTGATGATAATACAGCTATAGAAAAGCTGAAAAATGTAGCATTTAAAGGGGCTGCAAACCCTGAAATATATTTAATACTTGGTTTTTTATATAGAAGAAAAAGTGATTTTACCCGTGCAGCTCAAATACATGAAATGATGCTTGGTAATCAGGAACTTGATAAAGATTTTAGAAACGCTTTAATAGGCGAATTAGCTGAAGATTATATGCTTGCAGGACAGTATGCAAAGGCGGTATCGCTTCTGCAAAACGAACATCAGGTAATGAATAACCCTGATAATATAATAACTATGGCAAAAAGTGCCCTTTATTCCCAAAGCTACGATAAAGCTCTGCAATACCATATAAAATATCACAAAATAACAGGTAAATATCTTCCTGGATTTTTTGAAAAATGCATGGTAGAAAAAGCTGTTAATGCTGCCAACCCACAGGCTTCTTTTAAGCATATTAAATCAGCTTTAGAAGAAAATAAGCAGTGCCGCCCTGCTAGAATTATAAAAGGGCTTTTATTATTAAAAACAGATAAAGTGCAAAAGGCAGTTGATGAGTTTCAGTCTATTATAGAGGAAGGACTGCTTAGAGATATGAATGATTTTAAAAATATAGAAAAAGCATATATTGCAGCAGGTAAAGAAGCCGAGCTTACTACCCTTTTAAAGCAACAGACATCAGCTGGTGCAGTAAACCCATTTATACATACAGCATTAGCTGAAAAGTATGAATATAATGGTGAAAAAGAAATGGCAAAAACAGTTTTAGAATCATATATTGAGCAGCCTGATTCTAAAATCATAGCAGCAAAAGTATATGCAGAAAAATTTAATAATAAACTTATAGAGCATATAGTAAAAGATGCATATTCTTTTAAATGCAGAAACTGCGGTTTTGAAACAAACCAGTATAAAGATGACTGTCCAAAATGCAGTGCTTATGACAGTATTTATCCAAAATAATAGTAGTTAAGGCAGAGATGGAAAGACCAAAAAAAGTTACGCCGGCAATGGCACAGTTTTATGATATAAAAGAGCAGTATCCAGACTCTATTCTTTTTTTCCGCATGGGCGATTTTTATGAAATGTTTGGTGATGATGCTCTTACAGCTTCCAAAATATTAGGCATTGCTCTTACATGCCGTAATAAATCATCAGAAAACCAGATACCTTTATGCGGCATACCTTACCATTCTTACATGCCATATCTTGTGAAACTTTTAAAAGCAGGCAAAAAGGTAGCGATATGTGAGCAGCTAGAAGACCCTAAAATGGTTAAAGGGGTGGTAAAAAGAGGTGTTACTCGTGTAGTTACTCCAGCAACTGCAATAGAAGATGAAGCAGTTGTTACTTTTGATAATAACTTTTTAATAAGCCTTTATGCAGAACTTGATAAGATATATATGGCAGCAGTTGATGTTACTACTGGAGAAACATATTTAAAAACTATACCGGTAGATAAATTAGAAGAAAATGCTTATACAATGGAAGCCAAAGAAGTTATTGCAAACATTGATGTAGATATAAATAATATACCTGTTACTATAAGAAATTCAGGAAAGCATTATAATACTGCATTAAACAGAGTGCTTACCCATTATTCTGTTACAAGTGAAAAAGCATTATTCATTGAAGATAAAGGATATATCTGGGCGCTTGCTATGATACTTGATTATCTTGATGATTTAATACTTACTACAAAACTAATGCTGCCTGTTACATTAAATGATGCAGACAACTTAATAATAGATAATGTGGCAGCTTCTACTTTGGAGCTTACAAATTCAACAGCTGGTAAAGATAATACATTATTTAATATTCTTAACCAGACTTCTACCCCTATGGGTGCAAGATTTTTAAAAAATACACTATTAAGACCACTGAGAAATATTATAAGTATTAATACAAGGCTTGATATTGTGGAATACTTTATAAACAATCCGTCGTTTTTAAGCACAGTAAGGGGGCTTTTATCTAATATATTTGATATAGAGCGTATTACATCAAGGATTATATCAGGCAGAGCTACACCAAAAGATTTAATATGGCTTAAACTATCTATAAAAAATATTCCAGAGCTTGATGCTATGCTTCAATCAGTACCAGATATTTTTTCAAAATACAAGCTGAATACTCAGGAAGAACTGTATTTTTTAATTGAAAAATCAATAAATGATGAGCCCCCTGCTGCCATTAAAGATGGCGGTATTATAAAAAGCGGATATAACAGCCATGTAGATGAGCTTAGGGATATTAAGCATAATGGCAAATCATTACTATTAGAAATAGAAGAAAGAGAAAGAAAGGCAACTGGTATAAGCCAGCTTAAAATAGGTTATAATAAAGTGTTTGGTTATTATTTTGAAGTATCAAGGATAAATGCTTCTAAAATGCCAGCATACTTTGAAAGAAAACAAACACTTGCAAACAGCGAGCGTTTTATTACAGAAGAATTAAGAGAACTGGAAAATAACATACTTAATGCAGAAGAAAAACTTGCAGATATTGAGTATTCATTATTTCAGGATATTAGAAAAGAAGCTTCTAACAGGGCAGAAAATTTAAGACAGCTTGCAAAACTTATTGCAGAGATAGATACTATTGCAGCTTTTGCAGATATAAGTATAAAAAATAATTACAGCAGACCAAAAATAATAGAAAACGGTATAATAAATATAAAAGAAGGTAGACACCCTGTTGTAGAAAATAAAAGTAAAAATGCTTTTGTACCAAACGATTTTTATTTAGATAATGATGAAAACAGGCTTTTAATTATAACAGGGCCTAATATGAGCGGTAAAAGTACATATCTTCGTTCTAGTGCATTAATTGCAGTTATGGCACACTGTGGCTGCTTTGTGCCTGCAGATATGGCAGAAATCCCGCTTCTTGACAGGATTTTTACCCGTGTTGGAGCAAGCGATAACCTTTCCCGTGGCGAATCTACATTTATGGTAGAAATGGTAGAAACTGCCAATATTTTGAAAAATGCTACAAAAAATTCTCTTATTATACTTGATGAAATAGGCAGGGGGACTTCTACTTTTGATGGTATTTCTATTGCCTGGGCAGTGGCAGAACATATATTAAATAATATTGGTGCAAAAACATTATTTGCTACCCATTATTTTGAACTTACAGAAATAGGTGAAAAAGGTAAAGGTGCTCAAAACTATACTGTAAGTGTAGAAGAATGGAATAATGAAGTAATATTTTTAAGAAAAGTTATAAAAGGTACGGCTGATAAAAGCTATGGTATATATGTGGGTAAAATGGCAGGTCTGCCTGAAAGTGTAATAAAAAGAGCAAATGAAGTGCTTTCTGATTTAGAAAACCATGAAGATATTGCCATTATGCAGGAAAAAGAGCAGCCTAAGCAGAAACAAAGGTTTGTTCAGCCTATACTTGTTTTTGATGATTCTCACCCTGTAATAGATGAGCTTAAATCTATGGATATAGATAATATTACACCTATACAGGCTATGCAGATTTTATCTGATTTAAAGAAAAAAATATATCAGTAAATGGAGGATATTTTATGAAATGCCCAATATGTATTGAAAAAGATTTAATAATGAGTGAAAGAAACGGTATCGAAATAGACTACTGTCCACAATGCCGTGGTGTATGGCTTGACAGAGGCGAGCTTGATAAAATAATTGAGCGTAATATGGCTTCTCAGCAGGAAACATACAGAGAACCTGCACCACAAAAAGAATACCGCGAAGAAAGACATTATGAAAATAAAAAATATTACGATGATGACTATAAATATCACGATAAACACAGCCATTATGGTAAACATAAAAAAAGAAGCTTTTTAAGCGATATTTTTGATTTTGATTAGTATAATAAATATAATATAGCTGGATACATTAACTTTTATTTTTAAATACATCCCTGTATTTAAAAAACCACTCGGGCTACGGAAGTTTTTCCAGCCACTGTTTTCTGATTCCTCGCTACTCGCTCGGGAAAACTAGTGTCCTCGCAAAAACCGCTCGCCTTGTTGCTCTCGCAAGCGGACGGGCATCCTACCCTTGTCATTCAGAGCCTGCGATAGTAGGCGAAGAATCTTATAATGTTCCAGCTAGTAAAAATTATAGACTCTTCGGCTCCGCTAGCACTTCGCATCAAGGTGACACACGGTGTTTTAAAAAAATGGGGTGAAGCAGTAAAAAGACACTCTTTGTCGCTTATATATAATATTTATATAGTAGAGATAATAATGAAATATTTACCACACATTATTATTTTAGAATATTTAAGTTTTCAAAAAAAATACTTGACATTTAAGCTCTTAAATGACTAGAATTGTCATAGTATTTTTAGGAGGATTTATGAAAAATAAATTACTGGTTTTTTTATTATTACTTTTTACTATGGCTGTTAGTGGCTGTGGAGAAAGTATTTTTGAAATAGGTGGTAATGATAAATCACCTGAAGCATTAGATGCTACAATCAAAAAAGCATTTATGGATAAAGATTATGATACTATATTAAGTATTTATTCATCAGATAATTATACTTATTTTTCTGATGAAGCAGCTCATAATTATGTTGCTGCATTATTAGGTAAAGGTGGCTTTAATATAATAAATGGCCTAGATTTCTTTTTTGGAAATAATACAGCTAATACAAGCGATATGTATCAAATGATTTATTCTATAATAGGCATAGATAATGGAAGTATAGAACAAGTAAATACTGTTAAATCCTATTTTAATAAGGCTGCTAATGTCTGCAATACTGTAACATGCACAAGATTAGGTGGAAAAATAAATATAAATACAGATGGGACATCAATCTGCAGTGTACAGCAAAGCACTAACCAGGCAGTATTAGATAACAGCACTGCCTTTGTATGTTCTTTATCAGGTGCTTTTGGAACTGTAACAAATTTATCAAATACTGTAAACACATTAGCTGATAGAGCACAAATAGATATAAGCAATATTGATATTACTTCTCAGGCAGGTATACAAGAAGTTGTTAATCAAATTGAAAGTAAGGGTCTAAATTTAACTACATTAGCACAAGATTTAAACGATGATACCTTAAAAGATTTAGCAAATACTTTAGGCACTCTTGATAGTAATTTGGGTAATTTTACAAGTATTGTAGGTAATATCGATGGTGTAAATGAAGTGTTAGCAGACCTTAAAGACACAAGTTCTAACTCTTTCACTACTCAATCACTAAGAGATGGCTTAAATAATTATTTAACAAGTATCGGCTCATCAAATAATACTGGTAATACTGGTAATACAGGCGGCAATATATATGAAACAGGAAATATAAATGGAGCGAGTGATAGCTATGAATATTAAAATTATAAATAAATTTTTATTTGTTAGTTTTTTTATACTTATCCCTGTTTTTACAGGCTATGCACAGAATGTTTCAATGGAATATTCACGAGTAATGTCTTCTGTAAGAGCTATGGGTATGGGTAATGCTTTTTATGGTGTAAGTGATGATAAGTGGGCTGCTTTTTATAACCCAGCAGGGCTTGCAAGAAACAAAATGCACTGGCAGTTAGATTTGGTACCTTTAACTATTGGTGTTAATAATAATATATTATCTACTGGGACAGATGTATTAAGCGGTGGTTTTAATACTAATAATCTTGGCAATACTATAGGTAACCTTTTAGGCTCATACAATAATATTGCACCTATTAACTGGTATACTGCTTTTACATACAAAAACTGGTCATTTGGTTTTTTTGTAAATGCTAATGTAAATCTTTTAACATACAATAATGTTAACCCAACTGTTGGTGCAAAAGTCAGAGGTGACGCAGGTGCAGTTGTTACATATGCACACTCATTTTTAGAAGATAAATCTCTGCATTTTGGTGTATCACTTTATGGTCTTTATAGAGTAGGTTATCAAGGAATGTATAATGCTGTAGATGCAGCTGGCATTGATACAAATGCTCTTTTAAATGATGTTTTAAATAATACAGGCTGGGGTATATTTTTAAGTGCAGGTGTAATGTATGAACTTCCTTGGCTTAGAAAAGTTTTAAATCCTCGTGTAGGTGTATCTCTTAATGATATAGGTTATCAAACCATGAAATCATATAACAGAATAGACCCATCATTAAATTTAAGTTTTGCAATATCACCTAACTGGAAAATGATATCTTCAAATATAGTGGTAGATTTCAATGACATATTATTTACAAATGGCGATGACCAGTCTTTTGGTAAAAGAGTAAATATTGGTGCAGAAATAGGTTTTTGGAACAGGATATTTTTAAGAACTGGGCTGCATCAAGGCTACTGGACAGCTGGTGCAGGTTTAGATATTTGGTTAATCAGGTTAAATTATGCATATTATACAGAAGAGCTTGGAGCATATGCTGGTCAAATCCCAGATGAAAGACATGTTATTGAGATTGTGCTTGGCTGGGATATGATGCAGAAAAGACAAGATTAGTTGATTTTATGGTAATGAGGATAGAACAATGAAGAAAATTATATTAACATTATTATTTACCATGGTAGCTGTTTTTAGTTATGCTCAAAATAATGATAATTTAAAAATGCAAATAATTGGCGATAATAGAAGCTGGCTTAATGAAGAATATAAAAGTAAATTTCAATATCCAGTAACAGCAGGTGTTTCCGTTTTTTACGATGCTTCTATTGCAAAATCAAATATAGGCACTTATAACCAATTTCATCATGGTGGTGGGGCTGCATTAACATCAAAATTAAGCTTTTCTAAATATTTAGCTTTTGGGCTTGATGTTTCTGTGGCAGGTGCTGCAAAAAAATTAAATAATGGAGTAAATTCAAACTTTACTTATTTTGCACTAGCACCATCTTTAATATTCCAAAGAGAAACAGAAAGAAACGAAGCAGGGCTTGTGCCATGGGGTGGTGTAGGTGTATTAATAACTGCCAATCATTATGATGTAACAAATACAACTAATGGTGGTTTTGGTTTTACATTCAATGTAGGTTTAAGGTATAATTTTAAAGAAAACTTTTATACTGGCGGCCGTATTGATTATTTAGTATCACCTGTAGTAGATACTGTTCATAAGGGTGCATTACAAAGCATTAGAGTTGGTTTTGAAGCAGGGTATAGATTTTAGATACTTCAAATACACATAATATTTATTTTTTATTTTAATATAATCTTTAAGCTCTGCATATTGCAGAGCTTAATTTTTTAACACATAAAATAAATTTATCTAAAAAATTTGGATAAGATATAAAAAAGTATGATAAAATACACATATTAAAAGAGATTGTCAAAAAATTATTTTTTCCACATTCTCTCACTCATCTATTATCTTATAAATATTTTTAAACTCTGCACTTTATACTCTCTACATGCCCCTGCAGGTTTTCATGTTCTGCCATTGTGATAATATCATCACTTCCTGCCTGTAAAGCTGCTTTATTATAATAAATAATACTTGAACGCTTAAAAAAATCATAAGTGCCAAGTGGTGAGAAAAATTTTACACTTCCTTTTTTATTTTTACATAATTTTTTAAAAAAAATTATGCAAAAAGTTATTATAAAATCTATAAACATTTACAGCACATTAAGCAGCAGCTTATAAGATTTATAAATTTAATAATAATTTTTTAAAAAAAAACTTGACATTCCCCCCCCCATGCTAAAATAGGTACGTGCACAAAAAAGAAGCTTCTAAATTTTATTAACGGAGTTTATTATGAAGAAATTTTTAATGCTATTTTTTATGGCTTTAATTGTTGCAGCACTTGCAGGTTGTGCTGATAACAATAATGATGGCGGTTCCAGCGTGCCATCATATGATTTAAGCAATATAGCAACAGATGAAAATATAACAACTGTAGAAGCTACTCGCGATACATATGCATGGGGTTATATGCATCTTACAAATCCAAGAACAGCATCAGGTCAATACTATCCGATACTGTTAAGCACATCTATGGGTATCCACCCTTCTTTTACAGCAACATTAACATCTGATTATAATGCTGATACATTAAATGGAGACCTTACTATCGGCAACAAGAATTATGATTTAAGCAGTGCTGCATCTATGACTAATAGTGGGAGTGGGAGATATCATTTAGCAATTACAGGACAAACTATTCCAAATGACGGCACTATACTTATTGTATTTTTAACACGAGATGAAGAAGAACAGTATTTTGGCAATATAGAAGCTATTGACCAAACAGTTATTAATCAGTTAAATGAATTAGGTGCGTTAAGACAGTATAAATGGACTAAATCTGCTAATTAATTCAACAGCAGCATAATATGAGCCAGTTTTTACTGGCTCTTTAAATAATTTAAAATCAGTTATGATATTCTTATAAATATTTTAAACTCTGAATTTTATACTGTTTGCATGTCCCTGCAGGTTTTCGTTTTCTGCCATTGTGATAATATCATCACTTCCTGCCTGTAAAGCTGCTTTATTATAGTAAATAATACTTGAACGCTTAAAGAAATCATAAGTGCCAAGTGGTGAGAAAAATTTTGCACTGCCCCCAGTTGGAAGTACATGGTTAGGACCTGCAAAGTAGTCGCCTGCTGCCTCAGGGGAGTTACCGCCAACAAAAATTGCTCCAGCATGGCGAATTTTACCTATATAGCTTAAAGCATCATCAATATATAACTCTAAATGCTCAGGTGCAATATTATTTGCTATTTCGCAGGCCTCATCTAAATTATCTACAAGCACAATAGCAGAATGTTTTTTTACAGATACTTCTGCAATATGTTTTTTAGGAAGTTTTTCAAGCTGTGCATATACTTCTTTTTCTATTTTTTCAGCCAGCTCTTTATTCCATACTATTGTAACAGCTGAAGCAAGCTCATCATGTTCGCATTGGGCAAGCATATCAGAAGCCACATATTTTGGCTCAGCATTTTCACCTGCTATTATTAATATTTCGCTTGGCCCTGCTATCATATCAATATCAACAGCACCAAAAACCAGCTTTTTAGCCATTGCCACATATATATTGCCCGGACCTGTGATTTTATCTACTTTTTTCACAGATTCTGTGCCGTAAGCAAGGGCAGCTATTGCCTGTGCTCCACCAACTTTATAAATATCTTTAATGCCGCATATATCTGCTGCAACTAAAACAGCACTGTTTATTTTACCATTTACTGCAGGGCTTGCCATAGATATGTTTTTCACACCTGCTGCCACAGCTGGAAGAGCATTCATTAATACAGAAGAAAAATATGCAGCCTTGCCGCCCGGCACATATATACCAGCACTGTCAAGTGGAGTAATTTTCTGCCCAAGCATTGCACCCGTTTCTGTTTCTATAAGCCATGTTTTTTCCATTTGCAGTTTATGGAAAGAAAGTATGTTATTATGAGCCCTTTTTATGCTTTTGATTAATTTTTTGTCAGTGTTATTATAGGCTTCTTCTATTTCCTGACGGCTTACTTTAATATTATCCTTATTAATATCAAAGTTATCAAATTTCTTAGTATACTCAAATAATGCCTTATCTCCATTTTTTCGCACATTTGATATAATATCAGAAGCAATATGCAGGTAATCACCCTCCATAACTGCTCCGCGGTTTTTAATTTCTTCTAACTTTTTATCATGTTTATTTATTATCATATTATATCCCCACGATAACACTTTCTATAGATATACCCCGCTCTTTTTTTGTATGAGTTTTAGCTTCATAAAGTCTTGTATCTGCAAGGCGGACAATATCTTCAAAGCTGGTAAAATCTCTTTCATTTGCAGTAACTACTCCGCCGCTGAAGCCAAATATCATATTTTCATCTTCTTCATACACTATTCCTTCAACAGCATTCTGCATTTTTACTATATAATCATGCAGCATATTTTTATCGGTGATTTCAGTAAAAAGATAGAATTCATCGCCGCCAAATCTGCCAAGTATATCATAATCACCTATCTGGCTGCGCATAGCATAAGATATCATTTTAAGGATTTCGTCCCCTGCTAAATGACCTAATTTATCGTTAATATACTTATAGTTATTTAAATCAAGCAATATAAAAGTAAAGTTTCTGCCGTTTTTCTTAAATTCTTCAAAACTTGATTTGCCTGTTAAGTCAAATATAAATTTATTAGGCAGAGCTGTTAAGTAGTCTGTATTTGCCTGCATTTCCAGTAAAAAGGCATTATCCAGCTTTTTAAGAGCAATAGATGCAATTAATGCAAACTCTTCTATAAAATCAAAATTATAATCACTTGAAAATCTGCTTTTATCGCTGGAATAAAACCCAAGTGCTGCAACTATTCTTCCGTTATCTGTCACAGGGGATAGCACATAAGAATAATTTAAATCTGATGGCATCAGCTGAAAATCTTTATGAATAACTGATTTATCTGTTCCAGAGCGGGTATCTGTTCCTAAAAAAGTATATGAAAAAGCGTCGCTTTCAATAACACGCACTCTTGAACCTTTATTTGCATAATTCTGCACCACAGCCATAGAGTCTTTTTTAATAAAAAGCACTGCCCTTTCAATATCAAAGATTTCTTCAATATAGTGCATAGGCTTACTGTCTATTTCTTCCAAATTATCACTTAAAAGCATAGAAAACTGTACAACTTTAAAACCATTATGCTTAGCTTCATTTTCTTTAACACGCATAACCATACTTTCAAGCTCGTTTTTAAGGTCATAATTTTCTTTTAACAAGGTGCTTATGTTAGACATTTAATGCTCCCAAATATTTTTACAGCTGCCCCCAGTTATCACCAGTTTCTGCATTTACTAAAAGCGGAACTGATAAGGATACTGCTCTTTCCATAATATTTTTCATAATATCAGTAAATTCTGATACAATATTTTCATTTACTTCAAAAATCAGCTCATCATGGATTTGCAGAATACATTTTGCATCTATACCATTTTCTTTAATATATTTATCACACTCAATCATTGCAAGCTTTATTATATCAGCAGCACTTCCCTGTATTGGTGCATTTACTGCCATTCTTTCAGCACGGGTGCGGATATTTGCGTTACGGCTGTTAATATCATGGATATTTCTTTTCCTGCCTAAGATTGTGCTGCAGTAGCCTTTTTCCCTTGTCTGCTTGATTATTTCATCTATAAATATTTTTACTTTTGGATAAAGAGCGAAATATCCTTCAATAAAACTTTGGGCTTCTTTTCTTGTAACTTTTGTATCTCTTGCAAGTCCAAAGGAAGAAAGACCATACAGTATGCCAAAATTCACTGCTTTTGCTATACGCCTTATTTCATGTGTTACTTCATCAGATGATGATAAGTGAAATATTTTCTGGGCTGTCATAGTGTGTATATCTTTATTTTCATTAAATGCTTTAATCAGGTTTTCATCATGAGATAAATGAGCAAGTATTCTTAGTTCTATCTGCGAATAGTCAAGAGAAACCAGTTTACAGCCACTACCCGCAGTAAAGGAGCTTCTTAAAATTTCTGCATATTCCCCTTTTTGTGGAATATTCTGCATATTAGGGTTGCTGGAAGAAAGCCTGCCTGTTGCTGTGCCTGTCTGTTTAAATTCTGTATGGATTCTGCCATCTTTTGCATATTCCAGCAGATTAAGTGTATATGTAGAATAAAGTTTATTTATCTCCCTGTATTTTAATATGGAAGAAATAAGACTGTCATATTCTGGATAAGTTATTCTTAAATCTTTTAATGTATCTTCATCTGTAGAATAGCCGCTTTTATTTTTCTTAGCACCTTTTAAGCCCAGCTTATCATAAAGATATGATGATAACTGCTTTGGCGAGTTAGGGTTTAATTCAAAGCCTGCCATATCTTTTATTTTATTATATTCTAAATCTATGAAAGTTTTTAATTTAGCAGCAACTGATTTAATGTTTTCCGCATTAATCATAATACCAGTCTGCTCCATATCTGCTAAAATATAAGCAACAGGAAGTTCCATTTCATAATACAGCTTATCAAGAGAATTTTCTTTTAATTTGCTAAATAAATCCCTGCTTTTATTATAAAGTTTTGCAAAAAATTCTCCTTCGCTTTCATCTTTTAACTGCCTTATACCGCCGGCATCTGGGTCTAAAAGATAATCAGCAAGTAAAATATCAAAGGCTTTTTCTGGAATATTTATGCCTTTTTTAATAAGTGATTTTATATCGTAGTAATATACGGGCTCGCCTTTTTCATACTCGTAATAAGATGTTTCATCAACTGCATATATTTTATCATTTAAGTAAGCCATAATCACAGGATTATTTACCTGCTTATATTCTAGTGCTGCAGCTTCTATTGATACATTACTTAATGATGAAAGCTGCTGTTTTAACTGATAAAGTTCATAGTAATGTTTAAGTTTTTCTTCATCTCTTTCTACATGAGAGCATTGGATATTATCAATAAAGAAAAGTTTTACAAGCTCACGGCTAAGATATGCACTATCTTTACCCTGCATAATTTTTTCTTTTGTTTTGCCTTTTAAATTTTCTACATTATTAAAAATATTATCAAGGCTTTTATAATCATCAAGCAGAGTTTTAGCTGTTTTTGGTCCTATCCCTGCAATACCCGGTATATTATCACTGGTATCGCCCATTAATGCAAGCATATCAGGAATAGACTCAGGATATAAGCCAAATTTTTCATAAACCTTTTCCCTGTCTATTACTTCATCTTTTTGATAGTCATATATCTGCACTTTATCATTTACAAGCTGATGTAAATCTTTATCTTTAGTTACTATCCATACTCTGTTATTAATAGTCTGGGATAATGTATTTATAACATCATCAGCTTCATAACCTTCAACACAGTAGATAGGATACCCAGTATAAGGCAGCATTTCTTTTAATATATTTAGCTGCACTATTAAATCTTCAGGCATCGCCTGTCTTGTAGCCTTATAACTTTCAAACATTTCATGGCGGCGGTTTTTGCCTTTTGCATCAAATATTATAATAATATCAGATATTTCAGGGTTTTTTCTTAACTTTTCTAAAACAGATAAAAACACATGGATAACACCTGTTGGAACGCCGCCAGCTGTTAAAGGGGGAACATTGTAAAAAGCTCTGTATATTACAGAGTTACCGTCTATTAAAACGGTAACTCTATCTTTATTAAAATTTTCTGCCATATATTATTTTACAGGATATAACCAGTCAGTATATTTTTTATTTTTGCCTTTAACTATATCAAAAAAAGCAGCTTGTAATTTACCAGTGATTTCCCCTCTTACACCAGTGCCTATAATTCTGCCGTCAAGCTGGCTGATAGGGGTAACTTCTGCTGCTGTTCCAGTAAAAAATGCTTCATCTGCAAGATAAAAATCATCTTTTGTAAAACGCTGCTCAATAACTTCATATCCTAAATCACGAGCAAGAGTCATAATAGAATCTCTTGTAATACCTCGTAAAATAGAAGTCATAGGGGTAGTAATAAGTCTGCCGTTTTTAACAATAAACACATTTTCGCCACTGCCTTCTGCCACATACCCTTCTGTATCTAAGAATAATGCTTCATCATAACCACTGATAACCGCTTCTCTTTTTGCTAAAACACTTGCTACATAGTTACCACATGTTTTAGAGCGGGTAGCTGTTGAGTTTACATGGAATCTGTTAAAAGAAGAAGTGCACACTTTAATACCTTTTGATAATCCTTCTTCACCAAGATAAGCACCCCAGTTCCATGCAGCAATAGCTGTTTCTACTGGATATTTTTCGTCTATTTTAATACCAAGACCACCATCGCCAAGATAAATAATTGGACGGATATAACATTCTTCTAAATTATTTGCTTTAACTGTTTCAACTGTTGCTTTGCATAATTCATCAAGAGTATATCCTGGGTTAATCATGAAAATGCGTGCAGAATCAAGCAGTCTTTGCATATGCTCTTTTAAACGAAATACTGCTGAGCCGTTTTCAGTTTTGTAGCAGCGGATACCTTCAAATACACCTACACCATAGTGAAGAGTATGAGTTAAAACAGATACTTTCGCATCTTCTTTTGATACTAATTTCCCATTCATCCAAATTTTACTATCATTACTTACAGCTGACATAGTATTCTCCTTTTATCTTTATTATTAATTATCTTAATATGGCATTTCCATAGTTAATGGCCTTGTCATTAAATCTTTTACAGAATCTTTTGGATTTTTTCTTTCATATACTATTTTATATACTTCTGTGCATATCGGCATCTGCACACCTCTTTCCTGAGCTGCTAAATAAACAGCTTTTGCAGTAGGCACACCTTCTGCCACCATTTTCATAGACTGAGTTATTTCATCAATATCTTTTCCTTGTGCTAAAAGTTTGCCCACACTGTAATTTCTTGACTGCTCACCAGTGCAGGTTAATACTAAATCACCAAGCCCGGAAAGCCCAACAAATGTTTCTCTTTTTGCACCATATGCAAGCCCAAAGCGTGTAATCTCTGCAAGCCCTCTAGTAATTAATGCAGCCCTTGCATTATTATCAAGCCCCATACCGTCGCTTAATCCTGTTGCAATAGCGATTACATTTTTAACAGCACCACCCACTTCAAGCCCTATCATATCATCAGTTGTATATACTCTAAAATATTCACAAGATAGAGTTTCCTGCCACCATTTAGCAAGTGTTGCAGAATATGAAGCAATAGATACAGAAGTAGGCTTTTGCTGAGCCAGCTCTTTTGCAAAAGAAGGGCCTGAAAGCACAGAATATTTTGCCACTACTTCGCTTGATATTACTGAAAGCATAAGCTGACCAGTAGATATTTCTACCCCTTTTGTAGCAAGCAGAATATTTTTACCTGCTAAACTTTTTCCATAAGTTTTTGCCATACTTCTTGTAAACTGAGAAGGCACTGACCATATTATATATTCTGCGTCGCAGTTTTTTATATCATCCATTGGTTTTGCTGACACATTTTTAGGAAGCAGTAAATCAGGTAAAAATACAGGGTTTACATGAGCTTCATTTATAGCTTTTATTATCTCATCTTCTCTAACATACATTACTACTTCTCTGCCATCTGTTGCAGCAAGTGTTGCTAAAGCTGTTCCAAAACTGCCACCGCCTATAACCGCTACTTTATTATTCAATTTATCCTCCAAACATATATAAGTAGTATTATAAAAAATATGAAATGATTATAATAATATTTTGCAAGAAAATAAAGAGTAATTACTGTTTATAAGATTATTTTTTTAGATAAACAATATAACTAATTGATAATAAAGATTATATTTTTTATTAAAGTAATATAAAAAAAGCTTTATAGATAATTTTTATATGCTGTAAGGCTTATTTATTAAATAAAATATGTTTATCTGCCTGTAAAAGCAAAGATTTGTTTGATAGTATCTTTTTCTACATATAATATTCTGCCCTTTAATGGCATTAAAAATTTATCCTGCAGGCTTGGTATTGCAAAAAAATACCTGGTAACACCGCGTCTGTTTACTTTCATTGTAATAGTGGCTGTAGGTCTTTGTGGCAGTTTTATATTATCATCTTCTACAAACCCTAGAGCTTCTGCCGCAAGCAGTGTTTCTATAAAACTCTGGGCTTTTTCTTCTTTTATAATAGTTTTACCGTCTAAAAGCCAGCCGTTATCTGTGCGGTGCAGGGTAAAATAATCATTACCTAGGCTTGCTTCCATACTTTTTATCTGCGGATAGTATGCCTGAAAGATAACTGTATCGGAAAAACTTATCACATCTTTTGGCAATAGGCTTAATGCACCTGAATGAACGACTAATATATCAGGGTCACCTGTTTTTGTAATATAAATATAGTCTTTATCATGCTCTACCCTGTTGCCTATTGATATAGTAGTAATTTTTCCTGAATAATCTAATATTAAATAGCCATTACTGCCTATATTAAATTCTGGGTCGTCCTGAGAGCCTGTAACTCTTTCATCAACATTTAAATCACGAAGTCTGTTTAAAAGTCTTGTTACTTTTGATTTATCAGCTTCCCAGTCAGAATCTATTACATACCATACACCGTTCCGTTTTTCTAACTGCAAGCTGTATGCTGATGTCTTATATTCCATAGCAGTAATACCTGCTGGGTCTGGTAAAAGTTTTTTAAATACTTTTCCTTTTAACCTTCTATATGGAAGAAAATATATACTTGCCAAAATTAAAACTACAATAACAATCCCAACATTAGCCCACAGCATAATATCCTCCTTGATTTTATGATATTATACCATATCGTAAAAATTTAACAAGAAATTTAGCGAAAAAGTAATAATAATTCCAACAACCACTGTCATTCAGAATGGCATATGTTTTTATCCATATCCACCTTGTCATTCAGAGCGATAGCGAAGAATCTTCTAATATACAAGTTAGTAAAATTTACAGACTCTTCGGCTTTGTTAGAAGCTTGCCTACGAGTAAAAAGATGATAATATCCTACCACTACCATTTATATTATTTCTGTGATTTTATCTAGGATATAATTGATATTTTTTTTATCATAAATCATTTCAAAGTGTTGTATCCAGATAATATAGTCTTTTATTCTTTTGCTTGTATTTATTGATATATCAAAAAAGTTTTGTTGTTTTATAGCCAAAAGCTGGTGCATAAGTTCGTTTTCTATTTTTATATTTTCTACTATAAACCCTATTATATATTTTACTATACTTACTACTGCCCTTTCTAAATATCTTTCACTTCTATTTAAGTGATATACTGTATAGGCTATTATATTATTATCACATTCTATTAATGAGTCCATTTTAAAGCTTATTATAAAATGTGTTAAAAATTTATAATAATATTCTAAATATCTATTATAACTGCCAAAATTATCTTTTATTTCTTTTTCGCATATACTGTAATATATATTTTCATAAAGCTGCACTATATAGTAAAACAGTTTAACATATTTACGTAATTTTGAAAAATCAAATTCATAGTCTATATGCATATCATCATATGTTTTAAATTTAAACTGCTTAGGGGTCTTATTGATATTCGTTATTACTTTATTATAATACACCAGCTGTTCTTTCAGGGGCATACTTTCTGTATTATTTAGAAAGGAATAATCTCCTTCCGGGTAGATTTTTTGCAGCTTTCTTACAAGCTCCTGTGATATTTCAAGAGCTCTTTTATACATTATATTCATTATATTAGATGGGCTGCCGCTAAGGATTTTTTCATGCTCTACTTCTGACATAAAAAGCTGAAGCAGTGATTCCATTATTTCATATGCTATTTTATAATTCTTCTTATTACTTAATATATACAGTATATTTTCGGGAAGCATATAATAAGTATATACATCATTGATATACTTATTTAAGTAGGGATATTGTAATAAGGTATTGGCCAGCTGTCTATGTTTATATCCCATTTTGTTACTCCATTTATAAATTTAAAGGTATATGCAGGAAAAGAATAAGATGTAGATACATTATATAAATGCTATAACTTTTGGTATGTATATTTTTTATTTGTGGTGGTAGAGAATATGAGTTTTAGCCATTAAAATTTCTTTTTTTATACATACTTATTACTTTATCCCTGCACATACCATTTTTAGTCTTTTTATATATTACTTTTATCAAATTACATAATTAATGATACAATTATCTTTCATACTCTTCCCACTGGCAGAGTTTTACTCTCTTATTATCTAATGTTATTATAAATACTGGTGTTTTATTTAAATTGCAGTATTTTTTTATTTCAGCTATATCTGATAAAAAATAAAGTGTTGCATAAGCGTCTGCCTGTTCGGTTGTATCCGCTATTACACTTACTGATTTATAATTATTGCATGGTTCAAAACTTACTCCGCTGAATATATGGGTTATCCTTTTATTATCTGATGTTATAAAATATCTTTCATAGTTCCCGCTTGTGGCTACTGCTTTATTACTTAGTTTAATTATTTCTGCAGCACTGCCTTTTTTATCAGGGTCTTCTATAGAGATAGTATAAGGTAATTTACCATATTTCATACCTTGGGTATATAAATCCCCTCCTGCACTTATTATAAAGTTTTTAAAACCTTCTTCTTTCATATACTCTACTGTCTTATCTACTATATAGCCTTTTGAATTGGCACTTACATCTATATAAGTATCTGCATATTTGATTATAAAACCATCTTCTAGTTTAATATTTTCAAAACCGGCTGCTTTTTTAGCTTTGTCTAATGCTTCCTGTGATGGCATACTTAATGGCTTATCTGGAAAGCCATATTCTCTTGATACTGTAATAGATGTAGGGTCATATATGCCATTACTCATTTTATAATATTTGCTCGCATATTGATATAACTCTATAAATTCATCTGATACTGATACTTTACTGCCTGCACGGCTTTCTCCTATTTTTATCTGGTCATTATTTATCTTATTTGTCAGCTCCTTGATAAATGTTACTATTTTATAATATTCTTCTTCCTTACCTGCTTCTATTGCTACATGAACTATTGTACCCATTTCAAAAAAATACTTATTGACAAGCTCTTCTTCATTCGATTTACAGCCCGAAAAAGTTAAAAAAACAAATATTATAAATAAGTTTGTAATATATTTCAATTGATACCTCTTCTATAATAGGTAGTAATAGTCAATAAATACCTTGTCATTCAGAGCTAGTGGAACACTAGCGAAGAATCTTACAACATGCAAGCTAGTAACCTTTATAGACTCTTCGGCTCCGCCTCTGAGTGACATATGTTTTTTTTATCCATACCCACCTTGTCATTCAGAGCGATAGCGAAGAATCTTATAACATACAGGCTAGCAACCTTTATAGACTCTTCGGTCGCAAGCTAGCTAGACTGTGCGATTTCTGATTCCTCCCTATTCGGTCGGGAAATCGGCAGTCCTCGCAAAAACCGCTCGTCTGAGTGACAAAATAGTAATAATTCCAACAACCACTGTCATTCAGAGCTAGTGGAACACTAGCGAAGAATCTGTTTAAACTTTTATTTTTAAATACATCCTGTATTTAAAAAACCACGCAACTACGGAAGTAAATTCCTTGTTGCTCTCGCAAGCGACGGCTCGTCCTGAGCCTATCTTTAACATACCAGTTAGCAACCTTTATAGACTTTTCGGCTCCGCCTATTAGTCATATATGTTTTTTTATCCCAATAACCATACACAGCAGATACAGTATATTTTACTGCATCTGCTGTGATAATATTAATTATTTGCCATTATGATATACTACAAAGTCAAATGCATTTAATTGAATATGGCCTGTACCAGTTGTATCTGGTGCATGGTTTCGCCACATATAGTTGCCTGTATCTGCTATATAGCCTATACCGTTTGTTGTAATATCATTCCTGCCAGTGCTGCTATTGTTTGTTATATCGCCAAATACTTTTGCTCCTAAATCTGTTCCTGCTGCAATTGCATCTTTATCATATAATGCATATAATGATGTAACATAGTGCCTTTGGGTAACCAAGTTTTCACTATCAATTGCTCCATCTTCTAATTGATTATCATTAAAAAGTTTTACTGCATTTTTCCAAATATTTTCAGCAGTTGTTCCATGTGATAATGGCATATATACTCCATATCTTGTTAGATACTGTAATATTTCTGTATTGTTTTTCCTTGCACGCCATACTGGTGTTGCATTTACTGTATAATACCTGTAAAGACCTATACCATAGTTATACTGGTTACTAATTCCATCGATACCACCACTATTTGGTTTTGTAAAAGCATTAAAATCGGTTCCAAAAGAAGTATTTCCATTAGTAAACCTTCCTTTTATATTGTTATACCAGTATTCAAGCACATATCCCGGTAATACTGGGTGTGATACTGTAATATCCTGACTAAACCCACCCGGAAGCCTTTCTATTTCATACATCATAGAGCTTGTTAAAAGCTGCGGCTGAAAACCAGTAGTCATATAATCCCTTGTATCAGGAAAGTTACTCATTCTAGCTTCCATTACAAATGGGGTTGCAAAAAACTTGTGTCTTCCATCTGCTGATGGTAAACCATCTGTGCCTTTATTTTTTCTAAAAAAGAAATCTGGCATAGTTTCCTTAAATTCATCATTAACACAGGCTGCTTCACCATCTGGACAGCTTGATTTAGTTTTGCGGACATCATAATCTACAAAAGTAAAAACACCTTTTTTATTTGCAAAAAATGTTGTGTTCCTGCCGTTAGGGCTGTATTTAAAGCCTGCACTGTTTCTTATACCGACACCAAACACTTTGGATATTGAACCATGTTTCACTTCTGCAGCTGTAATACCATGTTTTTTCATTACTAAATCACTGTATTTCCTTTTACTTTGGTCATAAAGGCCGTAAAAATAATGTGGAAAATATATATATGAATATTTTGAACCTGCATTCATATTCACAAATAAAAATGCATTCGTCCTATACGGTCTGTAAGGAAGAGTGGTAATATTCATTGTGTTATCATCGTTATAGCTTACTGTCTCCCGTGCTTCGTTATAAGGGTTATATGGAAGAACTGCAAAGTTTGGCATTACTTGTTCATTAGCTAACCTTGTAGCCGCACCATCTATGTCCATCTCACCATATACAAACTTAAATAAATTTGCTTTTTCTGCCGCTTCAAATGTATCTATATATGACACAGGGTCTGCCTCTACAAATGACAGAAAATCATTATCTTCTGCATTTGTGCTAGGATTATAAGATACTCCAAGTGCTGGGATATCTGTCCAGTAATACATTTTCCCTGTTTCTAATGAATATCCGTGAGTTGGCCCCAAAAGATGAGTGATTTTTATGTTGCCTTCTGCATTTGGGTCATTTGTTATACCGTCTGCATTAACATAAAAATGATGCAGTCTTTCTTTTACCTGACCATCTTGATAATATCTCATGGTAAATACTATACTGCCGTCGTTTAAAAGCATAGTAGGAAGAAGTGCATGGTTCATATTTGCAAATGCAAAGCCTACTGCATAAAGCTCTTCTGCTGAATGGTCATGCTCGGTACATTCAAAAGTAACTAATTTAGGCTGAACTGTCTCCCCTCGTTTGATTCTATAATAGTTTTCAGAATCTTTATCTAAATCTACTATATAACCTTTGCCGTTAGGGCCTGTATAATATATTTCTGTATCTGTTGCCACTGCTGTTAGACCGGCACCTAATATCCTTTGAAGACCGGGTACTTTTACTGCTCCTATCTTGCCTTTACTTTCTGCCTGATATGTGCAGCCTTTATTATGGTTAAATACATTATTTTCAAACTCTGATTTTTCGTTGCAAAAGGTTTCGTTATAGTTGGCATTGCCTATAATATAATATTCCTTATCTGTTTCATTTAATGCTATGGTTGTATCTAAATCTGATGTTAAGGCAATAGTGTTAACAAACCTGCCGTCTACACCGTTATTCGTTATAACTCGGCCAGCATGCATTTTATATAAATCTGCTGGGTTATCGCTTATATCTATACCAGAGTAACCAAACCAGCTGTTATTGGCTTTAATGTGATACTGGTAATCGTTTACTAACTCTTCTGTTGTAAAGTTGGTTACTGCTCCTATGGTATACATTTTTTTGTCATCAGTAATAATTACTGGGTAGTTATTATGACGAAGAAGTGCTACACGGAGCCTGTTATAATTGATAGCTTTATCATTTCTAAATGCCGGCAGAGCTATAGGCGGCCCATAAGATGCTACAAAGGCTGCCTTACTGTTTATACCATTTGCTTCATTTACAGTATCACCGTTAGCAAGCCATGCTGTTATTGTATTATTATCCTTAGTAATATTATCTGCCCAGTTGTTCTCTGAATTAAGATAACTTACATGCTCTGCACCGCCGGGAGCTTTTACTGCCGCTTCATACATTGCTGAGCCTATCTTTGTCTGTAAGTCAAGCATGCCTCTATATGCTGTAAAGCCTGCCTGAAACAGACCATCTTTTCTGTGAAAAAGAACTGTTGATGGTGATGTTGCTACTGTTATTATATTATGCCTGTCTGCTGTGTTTAATACCACATTAGCTGAGTATGCCTCGCCTATGTTGGCTGGTCGGCTGGCTGATGTAGTAGCATCTGAATCATTATCACCAGTTATATTCTGGTCAGTTGATGCTGAAGTTATTGCATCTATACTTATTGTTTGAGTAACATATTCGCCATTGCCGTCTTTAAACTTTACTACCACTACTCCGTCTGGGTCAAAGTCAGTTTCTGTGCCATTTTTTAGAAGCTCTACATTAACAGGGTCACATTCATAACTGCCTGTATCTGGGTTAGCTTTAAGATCACTTACTGCTGTTAAACCACCTGTACTTTGAAAACTTACACCGCTGCCATCTTCTGCTGACCATTCACATGTGCCGCCCTCTAGTTTGCTGTAATCATCTACTATAAGGTCTGCACTTAATGAATATATCAAATGGGCTTGTTCCATTTGAGTTTCATTACCGTCATTAGCACCCTTAGTCACACTTTCTTTATATACAAAGCCAATTGTTGGCATAACACCTTCTGTGCCCCAGTATGCTCCCGCATCTCCTTCTTTTGGAGATATATGATACCTTTTTTCACAGGAAAAAACAAAAGGTATTAATATCATAGTGGCAAGAAGTATTTTTAACGACTTTCTCATCATATATCTACTCCATACATAATACAAATATTATTAAAACTATAATAAAATGTTTTTTATACACTGTGTCATTATTGAACACATCCACCTTGTCATTCAGAGCCTACGATAGTAGGCGAAGAAGCTTACAACATTCAAGCTGCTAACCTTTATAGACTCTTCGGTCGCAAGCTAGCTAGCCTGTGCGATTTCTGATTCCTCCCTATTCGGTCGGGAAATCGGCAGTCCTCGCAAAAACCGCTCGTCTGAGTGACAAAATAGTAATAGTCCACAACCACCTTGTCATTCAGAGCCTGCGATAGTAGGCGAAGAAGCTTACAACATACAGGCTAGTAACCTTTATAGACTCTTCGGTCGCAAGCTCCCTCTGAGTGACAAAATGGTAATAGTCCACAACCACCTTGTCATTCAGAGCGATAGCGAAGAATCTTACAACATATAAGTTAGCAACCTTTATAGACTCTTCGGTCGCAAGCTAGCTAGCCTGTGCGATTTCTGATTCCTCCCTATTCGGTCGGGAAATCGGCAGTCCTCGCAAAAACCGCTCGTCTGAGTGACAAAATAGTAATAATTCCAACAACCACTGTCATTCAAAATGGCATATGTTTTTTAACCATATCCAGCACTCTTAATGACACAATGTATATCACATTACCTTTTTATTTACTCCTTAAACCTGTAACCTAAACGGATACCTGCTGTAAAGCCACTTGATAAGTCTGTATGTATCACCTGCTCGTCTAGGCTTAATGGTAATACATAGTTATATTCAAGGTTGATACCAAAAAGAAAATCTTTATATACATAGTTAAAGCCTGTAACTGCTGATACTCCCATATGGTTTTTGATTAAATTGCAGTTGCTTGTTTGTGATTCTATTACATTCTGCAATGATAATGTATAGCTTGGGCCTACACCTATATATGGCTGGATACCGCTGTCCTGCAATGATATATTTCTTTGTATAAGAAAATATGGTTTAACTGCAAAGCCTATGCTTTCTGCCTCTGTTAATGACTGACCTTTATCTGTTACTGTGTGGTTATTACCATATAAGTAACTGCCATCAAGTGAGAACATAAATGCAAACCATTTATTGATTTGGATATTCCAGTCAAAGCCACCGCCATAGCCAAATGGTGCTACATCCATTGCATTAATATCGCCCGGAAGTTTCGCAAAACCACGAAATGCTATATACATTGGGTATTCTTCTTCGGTGCTTACTGGCTTGTTCCTTGCTTCTTCCATACGGCGTCTTTCTTCATCTAATCTTCTTCTTTCTTCTGCAAGGCGTCTCTCTTCGGCTGCTTTCTCTTCATCAAGTCTTGCACGCTCTTCTGCTAGTCTCCTCTCTTCTGCAAGCCTTTGTTCTTCTGCCATTCTTTCCCGCTCTTCTGCAAGCCTTTGCCTTTCTGCATCAAGTGCTGCCTGCTCTCTCTCCCGTTTGGCTGCTTCTGCCGCTTCTCTTGCCCGCCTTGCTTTCTCTACTCCCTTTCTATCGATAAAAAGGACCTTATTACCCGGATATATACGATTTACATCTTTGATATATGGGTTGATTTTATGCAGTTCCTGATATGTTGTGCCATACATATCAGCTATGCCTTTTAGATAGTCACCCGGTTTGATTGTATACCATACTGCTTCTTCGCCTTCCTGCAGCTGCATGCCGTCTGGAAGCTGACCATTTTGCTGGGCTAAAATTAAGCCCGGATAAAAACTTATTAAACATACTACTATTAATAAAATATTTTTCTTTAATCTTTTTGTCATTCTTAATACTCCTTTATAAAAATCCCCCCCCCATCACTGAGAATTAGTCGCAATTTCAGGGGAGGGTCTACTTAGTTATTACTCATTGGTTAGTTAATTTATTTACCATTCAATTGATGTACTATAAGTACTACTACAAGTTCCATAATCGATAAATTGTTGACCACCATTTCTGCTTGTATCTTTTACTTTCAATAAGACATTAAATGTTCCACCATTTTTAGCAGCATTATTCCTATCTAAATAAAATACTAAAGCATTAGCTGGTGCTGAAGAATTACCTGACTTATTAATCTCTAATTTATCATTTATAGTAGCTATATTACCTCCTACCCATAAAAGTCCATCTCTACGCAAAGATTTTGCATTTTGAGATAATACTGTAATTCTTGCAAATACTCCTTGTTCTCTTGACATGTCCGCTTTTGTATTTACACCTGTAATACCCCATATGTATATAAGATTACCTTCACCATCTTCATATCTTCCATTCCGATTTATATCACCCCAAGGCATATTAGGATTCTGTTCATTTGCTGTTTCTTCATATGCTCTACTATGGATAATATGATAACTATTCGAACACCATGTAAATGATGGACCAAGCATTTGGTTATCATTTTGCAGGCCATAAATTTTAACTGGTCTAGATAACCCGTTACCAGATACTTCAAGACCTATGCCGTTCGCACCTGCAAATGGGTTTCCTATAATTTTTCCAATAAATCCTATATTATTTACTTGGTTGCTCAAACTTATTTCACCTTTAGTACTTAATCCTGATATTGGAACCTGTGTATCACTTTGTGATATATTATTAGTACTATAGTAAGTGTCAATCTTATGCACCCATTTATATGTTGCATTTACAGGGCCATTAAGAGCTGTTACCTCAATAATATTCTGAACATTTTCGCCTTTTTCATTATTACCTTTAACTTTAGCTGTATAGCTTACTTTTCTTTGAACTGTAATGTTTTCTTGACACTTTGTAGCTATTGGACTAACTGCATTATTTGTATCAAAAACCTTAGCACATATCTTATAGGTTTGTGAAGGTGTATTTTTTGCTTTTTTATCAGTTGGCCAGTCTAAAATAATTCTAGCTTTTTCTTTATTTAATGTTATTTTTACAGTGTCTCCTGTATCACTAACAGCTGGCTCAGCATACCATTCATAACGATAAGCATTAGGCTCAACCTTCATTTCTCCATTATTTTTATCCATTGCTGTGCCTGTGCATGTCCAACGGATAGTATCATATTCTGATAAACGGTCATTATTATTACATTCAATTCTGACATCACCAAATAATTGTGATTGAAGAACATTAAATGTTTTCTGTGGTGCAATCATAGGCCTTTCTACATTGCCTGCTGTAACAGTAAGAGTAGCTGCTTTGCCTTCTCCTGGATTTTGCCAGTTTTTAGTTACCGAATCAGTTTTAAGTGGATCATTATCAACTACCCAGCTATATACTACAGGGCTAGTAAGAAGATTTTTTACATCTACACTGCCATATGTAATAGTGTTAGTAAATACTGCATCTTTTCCTGTCATTATAGGGCTTGGAACATTGATTTTTACAGTTGGTATATCTATTGTAACATCAGTAGATACTGTTTTTGTAATATCAGTTCCTTCAATAGATATTTCTACAGTTACAGTATATGATTTACCAAATTTATCAAATGTTACATCATTCAGCTCTGTGCTGTTAGTGTCTATAACTTGACCGTCTTTTTTCCATGTGTACACTAGGTTGCCAGTAGAAGAAGTAACACCTTCTAGTCTAAAATCCCATATTAATGGATTATTTGGATCTTGTGTTTTCTTAATAGCATTAGCTTCATTTTTTATCTCTATATTTTCATCAATTGTAAAGCCCAGTTCAGCTGCTTCTATATATCCATTTGGAAATACTTTTTCACTTTCAGCAGATTCAACACTTACTGTAACTTTATAAGCACCATTACGATTATAAGTATGGGTTGCACTAGAAGTATCAGTTTGTTCTGTGTTACCATCACCAAAATTCCATGTATATTTTAAAGCACCTTTTGGAATATAGTCATTGTTAAAGAAAGCTGTAAATGTTCTTTCAAAACGATTATTATCTCCAGCCTGCTGTTCTATTCGAACAGTAGGGGCTAGAATAGTGATTTTATCAGAAGACGAGCCTTGCTCAAAATATTCAGTTGTCTCAGCTGTTTCTGATGTCTGCACAGTTTCTGTTCCATTATTAGCTTTATATCGCACTTCTACCTGCACATTATAATCTGGGCTGTTACTATTTCTATATTTTGCATATGTATGAATTTTAGAGTTATTGCCCGGATTAATTAATTCCCAGCTTGTCCAGTCAGCATTATCTTCGCCAAAATGCCACCTGTATTCAAGTGTGCCACCTTGTCCTTCTTCTGAAACAGTTGTAATTATGTTACAATCCCAAGTTAAATGGTCAGACTTACCAGCCATAGTACATTCAACCTGTCCTACACTTAAGATACTTGATATGTAAACAGTTTTTTCATCTGTAACAGGTTTTTCTAATTTATCAGAGCTTCCTTCAACTTTAATAGTCTGTTCATTACCACTGCTTTCATCATATATACATGTGTTTGGCTCTGTGCCACTTGTTTTTCTATAAGTGCCGTCACCACAATCCCATTCAAAATCCATTGGGATATCGTCTACTTTTTCACCATCAAGAGTTATTTCTGGATAACATGTTACAGTTAAGCCTTGTGTAGTACATATAAGGTTTACTTCTGGGCTTGGAGTTGTTATATTAACAGTTGCATAACTTTCTAAACCTGTCCCAGATTTGGCAGTAACTTGTGCTGTATATGTTTTGCCATATTTATCATATATATAGCCAAAAACATTGCTTTGTGTTTCAGCTGTTACTGCTGATTTATTATCTGCATACCATTCATATGTAACATTTTCTGAAGGAACACCTGCAAATACCATAGGTGTGTAAAATGAATATTGTAAATGATTTTCTTTATTTTTTTCTGCATAAAGATAAGAATTAGATGCTTCAACATCGGGTTCTTTTACTGTGATTGTTCTAGTAGCTACATGTTTTATAGAGCTACCATCCATTTTTGTGCCAGTTACCGTTACTTTAACAGTTTTTTCTCCCGCCTGCTCATAAACATGAGTTGGTGCTACTTCTTCGCTTGTTTGCCCGTCACCAAAAACCCAAAAATATGATGCATGATCAGGCATCTCAAGTGTACCAGCATCGAAAGAAAAAGTGACACTAAGTCCATTATGCTTGTCAATTATTCTATCAGCCAGTGAACTACCACCTGAATTATCACCACCAGAAGAGTCTATCCCCCCACCGTCCTGCACTGCGTCGCAACTAAGTAATATCATAGGTATTGCTAACAGTGTCATTACTAAGTTAATAAATCTTTTCATAGCAATTCTCCTATTATAGATTTTGTTCATTATATTACCACATCTCTTTTCATATGACAAGTTTTTTTTGATAAAATATATAACTTTTTTTAAAAGATTATTATAAACCGCTTTTTTATCATACTTTTACAGCATTTTTGGATATTTGATACTATATTTTACAATTGTTAAATTTTTATATTATTCTTACATTTGTCAAACATATCACTGTCATTATGAATTTGTTACAGACAAAGTAGTAATAGCTCCCAATAACCACTGTCATTCAAAATGACATATGTTTTTTTATCCATATCCACCTTGTCATTCAGAGCGTAGCGAAGAATCTGTTTAAACTTTTATTTTTAAATACATCCCTGTATTTAAAAAACCACGCAACTACGGAAGTAAATTCCTTGTTGCTCTCGCAAGCGACGGCTCGTCCTGAGCCTATCTTTAACATACAGGCTAGTAACCTTTATAGACTCTTCGGCTCGGTCTAGCCTGTGCGATTTCTGATTCCTCCCTATTCGGCGACTGAAAGGAGGACAGCTTTTTCCAACGAATAGGCAGGAAATAAAAAAGCTGGCTGGACGGGAAATCGGCAGTCCTCGCATAAACCGCTCGTCTGAGTGACATATGTTTTTTTATCCATACCCACCTTGTCATTCAGAGCGATAGCGAAGAATCTTATAACATACTAGTTAGTAAAAATCTTAAAAACAAAAATTATTTTATATGCAGAGCAAAAAAGACTTGAAATTATATAAAATATTAACTATATTAAAAGTAGCACAGGGGACTGGGGTAGCAGTCCTCGAGGGCTATCTAATTAATTAGCTTAACTAAAATAACCACTTAGTCGGTCTAGGTGGTTATTTCTTTTTTAACAAGAAAATTATAGTAGCCAAAATACATACAAAAGCAATAAAGCTGATATAGTCTTCTGTTACCATAAGACACCCCCTTTACCATAAAAATATGGTTAGTCGAAAAGGGAGAACCAACCGACCCAGTCGCACCTGTGCAGGACATATTCAACTAGATAGCCCTGTATAATATAAACACCAAAAAGAAAAAAATTACAAGGTAAATTTATGATATACTATGTAACTCAAAGGCGGAGAGTCTGTAAACTTTATAAGCTTGAATGTTATGAACATTTAAGATAGTCAAAAATTTGATAAAAAAATTATTTTATATGCAGAGCAAAAAAGACTTGAAATTATATAAAATATTAACTATATTAAAAGTAGCACAGGGGACTGGATCGGTCAGCCCCTGATGTGAAATTTTAAAGAAATATCTTAAAATAACCACCTGCAGAGCAAGTTAGGTGGTTATTTTTTTATATAAAAAAATATGACTGCTATTATAAGCACACATATTAAATATGTGATATGACTTTCATATATCATAAGCCACCTCCTAATTTATTCCGAACGGTTAATCCGAATGGATAAAAAGAAAGGCAGCTAACCACCAGCCCGCACTGTGCTACTAGGCATAAAGCCTAGATAATATAAACACCAAAAAGAAAAAAATTACAAGGTAAATTTGTGATATACTATGTAACTCAAAGGCGGAGCTGAAAAGTATATATAGGTGCAGGATGTACCGTCGCTTGCGAGAGCAACAAGGAATTTATTTCCGTAGTTGCGTAGTTTTTTAAATACAGGGGAGCGTCTTTTGCGACGCAAGCATTTCCCGACTGGATAAGGAGGAAATAGAAATGCGTAGCTGGAAAGTATTTAAAAATAAAAGTTTAAATAGATTCTTCGCTATCGCTCTGAATGACAAGGTGGGTGGAACTATGATATCTATATCTCATACCGTAGCTAAAAAGTCCATAATTTTTATATGCTTGAATGTTATGAACATTTAAGATAGTCAAAAATTTGATAAAAAAATTATTTTATATAAGGATTTACGAATTTATTTCGGAAATCCGCTAAATAAAAAATACACGGATGTATTTTTTATTATTGTTTAATAAGATTCTTCGCTATCGCTCTGAATGACAAGGTGGGTAAAACTTTAATATCTGCATCTCATACCGTAGCTAAAAAGTCCATAATTTTTATAAGCTGGTGAGATTAAGTATCTTTTAAAAAATGCATTGACAAGCAATGTTAACAGCAGAGAAATATATATGAATGGTATAGACCACAGCTACTATTACGAAAGATATACTGCTTTTAAAACTGAAGATTTATAATAATTATAAATATTAGTAAATTTACACCGCATATTTTTAAATTCTTAGCTTGCTAAATGCTCGCCTAA
The DNA here is from genome assembly GCA_944323205.1 of uncultured Mucispirillum sp. GTDB lineage: Bacteria > Chrysiogenota > Deferribacteres > Deferribacterales > Mucispirillaceae > Mucispirillum. The sequence goes on from CALURO010000006.1 coordinate 145,719, forward strand.
ATGACTGTGGTATATTTAGATAAAAACAAATAAACCTGCTCTTTTTTACTCATGATGAAGTGCATCTATAGGGTTTAATCGTGATGCTTTTCTTGCAGGCAGATATCCAAAAACTATTCCTATAAAGCCCGAAAAAATAAATGAAATTGTAGCAATCTTTACATCAAATGTAAATGGAATATGCAGTTTTGCAGAAAGCAGTAGTGTCATAAAAAAGCCAAATATTACACCTATTAACCCGCCTACTGCACTTATTGTGGCACTTTCTACTAAAAACTGTAAAAGCACTTCCTTTTCTAATGCACCGATTGCAAGCCGTGTGCCTATTTCTCTCGTTCTTTCTGTTACAGATACAAGCATAATATTCATAATACCTATACCACCAACAAGCAGGCTGACACCTGCAACTGCTCCAATAAATACAGTCATACCGCCGATAGATTTTTCTACTGTCTGCTGTATCTCTTTCGTGCTTTGTATTTCAAAAGTATCCTTTGATTTATCAGGAATATTACGCATATGCCTTAATATTACTGCAATCTGCTCTGATGCTACTTTATAATCTACATCTTCATTTAAAGATACCATTATTGTTTTAATGTTATATATTGAATCACTAGGGCTTATGCTTCTTTGAAAAGCTTTAAGCGGCATTAAAATAACATCATCCTGGTCGTTTCCTCTGCCGCCCTGACCTTTACTTTCAAGCACTCCAACAACATCACATACAACTGAGCCTACCTTTAATCTTGCACCTATCGGGCTTATCTGCCCCAGCAGATTTTTTCTAACACTTTCACCTATAATACATGTATTTGTACCTGCAACATATTCTTTATTTTCAAAATTTCTGCCCTCTGCAATTTTCCAGTCCACTGCTGTAAAATAACCATCTGTTACACCTGATACAGAAGTCTGAACATTTTTATTCATATATTTTGCAACTGCTGTGCTTACATTAGTTGGTGCAATAGCTCTGATACCCGGCACTCTGTCTTCAATAGTTTCTACTTCTTTCATAGTGAAATTACGGCTTTTACTTGTGCCGCTTGGGTTTAAATGGGGCGGTGCATGTATCATCAAAAGGTTGCTGCCAAGACTTTCTATAGCTTCTTTAATCATAGCCTGAGTGCCGTTGCCTAAATTAATCATAATAATAACAGCACCAACACCAATAATAACACCAAGCATAGTTAAAAAAGCCCTTAAATAGTTTCTGCTGATTTGTCTAACGGCTAAAAATACAGCATTAAATATCATCTTAAAACAGCCTCCGCTGTGTTTATCTCGCCATCTCTAAAATGGACTTCCCTTGTGGCATACTGTGCCATATCAGGCTCATGAGTAACCATTAATATAGTTATGCCTAACTCTTTATTTAGATTAGAAAGTATTTCCATAATCTCTACACTTCGTTTTGTATCTAAGTTTCCTGTCGGCTCATCTGCTAACAAAAATAATGGATTTGATGCGATAGCTCTTGCTATTGCTACCCGCTGCTGCTGACCACCTGAAAGCTGAGCACTTGTATGCTTTTCCCATTCTAAAAGACCGACCATATCAAGAGCCTGTCTTGCTTTTTCACGCCTTTGTTTTTTAGGCACTCCCCTGTATAATAAAGGCAGTTCCACATTTTCAAGAGCGGTAGTTCTTGCAAGCAGATTAAAGCCTTGAAAGATAAAACCTATATAGTTTCTTCTTAAAAGTGCTGTTTCATTCCTGTTAAGAGAAAATACATCTACCCCGTTAAAGAAATATGAGCCTTTTGTAGCTTTATCAAGGCAGCCTAAAATATTTGCCATAGTAGATTTTCCACTGCCTGATGGCCCCATAAGTGCAACAAATTCACCCTCATTAATATCTAAATCAATACCCTTTAATGCAAGGAATGAATTTTCGCCACTGCCATATACTTTTACAATATTTCTTAACTTAATAAAATCACTCATATTCTTCTTTTCATACTTGTAATAATGTTATCATCAGGAGTTATGCCTTCAAGCACCTGCACATTTTTGCCATCACTTACACCTGTTACAATTTTCCTAAGTTCAGGAACACCATTTACTAATACATAAACTTCTGCATTTTTTGATACATCTGTATTTACCTTATTGGATTGCTGTCTTCTTCCCGGTGGGCCTTGCAGCATAGCTGGTCTTTTGCCTGCTTCAGATGTATCTTCTACAATAGGATGAAAAAATAAGGCTGCCACAGGTATAAGCATAGCATTTTCTGCCGCTTCTGTTTCAATATCTGCTGTGGCACTCATTCCTGAGCGAAGTTTTAAGTCTTTATTATCTATATATATAGTTGTTTCATAGCTGACAATATTATCATCTGACTCCGTAGAGCCTTTATTTACTCTATATATAGTTGATACAAACTCATCTTCTGGGAAAGTATCAACAGTAAAGCGGACTTTTTGGTTTTCTGCCACTTTCCCCACATCTGCTTCTGATACATTTACAACTAACTTCATTTTCTCTAAATTTTCTGCTATTACAAAAAGCTCTGGTGTAGAAAATGATGCGGCAACAGTCTGACCTGCATCTATACTTCTTGTTAAAACAACACCGTCAATAGGGCTTGTAATAATCGAGTTTTTTAAATCAATTTTTGAACTGTTTAAGTTTGTTTCCACTTCTATAATAGATGCTTCTTTTACTAAAACATCAGCTTGTGCAGTATCAAGCTCCATTTTTGCATTATCAAGCTCTGTTTTAGAAGGAGATTTGCCACCTGTTGCATCATAGACCTGTTTTAACCTGTCATAATTCAGTTTTTTATTATTATACTGCACCCGCGAAGAATTAAGAGTAGCTTTGGCAGAATTAAGCTGAGCTTCATAACGGGCAATAGTCTGGTTTATAGTATCAGGGTTAATTATCGCTAAAATATCACCTTTTTTCACTTCGTCGTTTTCTTCTACAAATACCGCAGAAATAGTGCCTGAAACCTGACTGCCTATTAATACTTCATTAGTAGCAGAAATGGTGCCTGTTGCACTGACAAGTGATGATACATTACCTATATGTGCTTTTTCTGTAGTATATATATATGCAGGACCCTTATCCCTAAATATATAGTATAAAACAGCTGATATTATTAAAATAACTACAGCAGATGTAATAATAATGGATTTTTTAGTCCTTTTAGGACGAAGTGTTTTATACATTTCTTCTGTGTTGAGCATTATAATTCTCCCTGCTGCTGTTTCGGTGAAAAGCTGCCACCAAAGGCTTTATAAAGCATTATTGATGATGATATATTCTCATACCATGCAGAATAAAAGGATATATATGTATTTAGAAAATCATTTTGTGCATTTAAATATTCTACATCATCTATCAGTCCTGCTTTCCAGCGTGATTCTAATATTTCCATAGATATTTTCGCATTTTCTAAAATATCCTTTGTATTGCCGTAAGATTTATTAGATGATGACATTGCAAAACTGGCATCTTCTATATCACTTACTGCTGTATTTATAGATTTCTGTAATGTTAATTCTGCCTGCTTAACTGTTTCTTCCTGCATTTTAAGTTGAGCATATAATTCCTGTCTGTTTAAAATCGGTGCTGCAAGGGACATACCTATCTGCCATACTAAATCACCGATACCAGTAGATGATGCAAGCAGCTGACCTAAGTTCCCGTTAATAGAAAGGCTTGGAAGAAGTGACATTTTTTTATTATAATGGTTATAAAGTTCACTGTTTAATGTATAAACTGATGCTCGCACATCAGGTCTATTTAATATTACTTCCGCAGGAATATCATGTATTTTTGGAATAGCTGGAGAAAATGCAGTATTATATACCATATCAGTAGTAAGATTTATGTCTTTATTATTTATAAGAGCGTAAAGTGCATTTTTATTCTGCTCTAATTCTAACTGATACTGCTGAACATTATTTTGACCATTTAAATAATCCATAGTTGTTTCAATATAGGTTGATTCATCTACAAGCCCTACACTTCGCATTTGTGTATAAATATCAAGTATCATCTTATAATTTTCAAGCATTTTACTGGCAAAAAAAACCTGAGCGGCTGCCTTCCTTATAGAAAAATAATAAGATGCTGCATCTGCTGCTAATGTCACCTGGCCATTTATATAATTTTCTTCTGCATATTTTATTAATTCTTTTTGAGACCTGCGAAGTGCATCAAGCTTGCCATAAATATCTACTTCCCATGATAAATTAAGGCTGCCGTTTAAACCGTCACTACTTTCTCCATAAGAATAATCAAGAGAGCCTGAAACCTGTGGTATCATAGCACCAGTTGCACTTTTTAATTGATAGCGTGCCTGTTTGATTCTAGATAATAATATCAGCAAATCAGGGTTTTCCTGCGATGCCATATCTAAAATAGAAATAAAACTGTCATCTGGCAGCATAGATTTCATTTCTGCAACAGGGTCTTTATATGATAAAGTTACTTTGTTACTGTTTAAATCATCAATATATGATGTATTTCTAAAAGTATCAGGAAGACTGTATGCTGACTTTATTTCATCATCAGTCATTGTATGAACACAGCCGTAAAGTAAAACCAGTATTAAAACACTATATAAATATTTCATTTTTAACCTTTTATTTGTATATAATAGGAAATGATTTCTTTTATCACAAAAAAGTTTTAAAATAAAACAAAAAAATAAAATATGTTCATAAAGGCGACAAATTTATATAAATAAAGGACAGCTTTTCACTGCCCCTTTACTATGTGTAATAACTTGATGAATTTTTAAATTATAATGCTTTTTTAACTGCTTCTAATGCTGCATCATAGTTTGGCTCATGAGTAACTTCCGACACAAGCTCAGAATATACTAAACTGCCAGTTTTATCATATACAAAAATACTTCTTGCAAGAAGTCTTAATTCTTTTATTAAAATACCATAATTTTTACCAAACTCTGCGCTGTAATGGTCTGATAATGTTTCCACATTTTTCACACCAGCTGCACCACACCACCTGCCTTGTGCAAATGGTAAATCAAGGCTTACTGCAACTATGCGAACATCATCTGATAAAGATGCTGCTTTTTCATTGAATTTTCTAACTTCCATATCACATACACCAGTATCAAGAGATGGAACTGCAACAAGCACTAATACCTTGCCTTCATAATCTTTTTGAGTTTTAGTAGATAAATCATTAGCAAGTAATGAAAAATCTTTAATTTTAGAGTTAAGTGCAGGCATATTACCTTCTAAATGTAAAACATTGCCTTGAAAAGTAACTGTATTCATTATTTTTACCTCTTTATTTTATACCAAAATTATCTTATTTAAAATATAAAATATCTTCAATATATAAACCTTTTACTTACATACTTTCTTCATATTTATCTGACATACTATAAACAAAAAAAAATTACAAACTTATTAAAATAAATCATAGTAAGCCAAAAAAATTACTTGAAAGATAAAAAAAACAGTTATATATATTTTTTAAAACAAAGATTATATTGGGAAAGAAGAAAGATATGTTAAAAAAATTTTTAAAAAAAATTTCGTTTATTTCTCAGCAGGATTTTGCTGATAATTATGAAGTAATGATTCCTAATAATTTTAATTTTGCCTATGATGTAGTTGATGCATGGGCAATGGAGATGCCTGAAAAAAAAGCTATGCTGTGGACAAATGATGAAGGCAGAAGAATTGATTTTACATTTGCAGACTTTAAAAAATTCTCAGATATGACTGCATCTTTTTTTGCCAAACTTGGTATAAAAAAAGGCGATACAGTTATGCTTATACTAAAACGCAGGTTTGAATTTTGGTTTTCTATGCTTGGCCTGCATAAGCTGGGAGCAATAGCTATACCTGCTACTCATCTTTTAACTGATAAAGATATTGTTTACAGAAATAATGCTGCTGATATTAAAATGATTGTTGCCTGTGGTGATAAGCAGATTATAGAGCATGTAAATAAGGCAAAACCGGCCTCCCCTGCATTGAAACATACAGTATCTATTGGCCCAGAAATCCCTGAAGGCTGGGAAGATTTCCATAAAGGAATAAATGAAGCACCAGAATTTGTGCGCCCTGCTCATGTTAATAATAATGATGATATATCACTAATTTACTTTACATCAGGCACAACAGCTAACCCTAAAATGGCAGCACATGATTTCTTATATCCTCTAGGTCATATTATAACAGGTAAATACTGGCATAATCTTGACGAAAACAGCCTGCATTTAACTATATCTGATACAGGCTGGGGAAAAGCCGTATGGGGTAAACTTTATGGACAGTGGATAGCTGGTGCTAATATTTTTGTATATGACCATGAAAAATTTACACCAGCAGAAATATTAAAAGCTATTGAAAAATATAAAATAACTTCTTTCTGTGCACCGCCTACTGTTTTCCGCTTTTTAATAAGGGAAGATATTATGAATACAGACCTTTCCTCACTTAAATGGTGCACTATTGCCGGGGAAGCATTAAACCCTGCTGTATATGATACATTTTATGAAATGACAGGAATAAAATTAAGAGAAGGCTTTGGACAGACAGAAACAACTTTAACTGTTGTTACTCTGCCATGGGTGGAACCAAAACCCGGCTCTATGGGGCTTCCTAACCCACAATATGATGTAGATATTATTACAAACGACGGCAAAAGTGCAGATGTTGGCGAACACGGACAGATTGTTATAAGAACAGATAAAAAGAAACCACTTGGACTTTTTAAAGAATATTATAAAGATAAAGAAAGAACAAATACTGTATGGAATAATAATATTTATTACACAGGCGATATTGCATGGCGAGATAAAGACGGCTATTTTTGGTTTGTTGGCAGAGCTGATGATATTATAAAAAGTTCAGGATACAGAATAAGTCCTTTTGAAGTAGAAAGTGTATTAATGACACATAAAGCAATTGTAGAATGTGCTGTTACTGGTGCACCTGATGAATTAAGGGGACAGGTTATTAAAGCAACAGTTGTGCTTGCTGATGAATATAAAAACTGTAATCATGAAGAAATGATAAAAGATATTCAAAATTATGTTAAAAAGACTACTGCACCTTATAAGTATCCTAGAATAGTAGAAATAGTTGACAAACTGCCAAAAACTATCAGTGGCAAAATAAGGCGTGTAGAAATAAGAGAAAAAGATAATTAAAAAATATATATGGCAAAATTATTTGCCGTTGGAGCAATATATGCTGCTTAAAAACAAGCTGTTAAATACAATATTAGAAAATAATATTAATTTCCTTGAAAAAAATGACTGTATTTCTAAAGATACTATAATTAATGGTATAAATAATGGCACTATGGTGCTGCTTGGAAATATTAACCATAAAAATGTAAAGCCAGTTTTAATAGGTCAGCCTGCTAAAATAAAAGTTAATGCAAATATCGGCACTTCGCCACTTATATGCTCACATAAAGAAGAAATGGAAAAACTGCGTATTTTAGAAAAAGCTGGGGCAGATACTTATATGGACTTATCAACAGGCGGTGATTTAGATGTAATCAGAAAAGATATGATTAATTCATCTAATATTCCAATAGGCACTGTTCCGCTTTATGCAGCTGCAAAACATAATGCTGATAAAGGCAGAACAATAGAACAGCTTGATTTTGAAGAAGTGTTTGATGAAATAGAAAAACAGGCAGAAATGGGTGTAGACTTTATGACTATACATACAGGTATAACTTGTGAAGCTGCATCATATGCTGAAAAAAACAGACTTTTAGGTGTTGTTTCCCGCGGCGGCTCAATGATTAGCAGATGGATTTTAAAAAATAATAAAGAAAATCCGCTTTTTACAGAGTTTGACAGAATAGTAAAAATCGCAAAAAAATATAATATTACTCTTTCATTAGGTGACAGCCTGCGTCCGGGAGCATGTGCTGATGCTGGAGATTATCCACAGATTAATGAAGTATCTCATCTAGGTATGCAGGCAAAGTATGCCTTTGAAAATGGTGTGCAGGTAATGATAGAAGGCCCCGGACATGTGAGCTTAGATGAAGTGGAAAGCCAGATAAAAACAATAAAAAAATTAACTCATAATGCTCCCCTTTATATTTTAGGGCCGCTGGTTATTGATAACAGCCCAGGTTATGACCATATATCTGGAGCAATAGGTGCAGCAGCTGCAGTTATGGCGGGAGCAGATTTCCTGTGCTATTTAACACCTGCAGAACATTTAACACTGCCAAATAAAGAAGATGTATATAATGGTGTAATGGCTTCTAAAATTGCAGCAATGGCAGGTGACACCGCTCTTAAACGAAAATATGCTGTTGATATGCAGAATAATATGTCTAAAATGCGCCAGAAACTTGACTGGCAGGGTATGAAAGAATATGCACTTGATAAAGATATAATAGATAAAAGAAGAGAAAGTCATAAAGACAAGGCAGAATGTGCTATGTGTGGCGAATTCTGCTCTGTAAAACTGCAGCATAATAAATAAATTAAAAATATATTGAAATAAAAAGCCTTCCATAAGGAAGGCTTAATTTTATGCCCGAGGCCGGAATCGAACCGGCACAGGTGAAATACCCGAGGGATTTTAAGTCCCTTGCGTCTACCAATTCCGCCACTCGGGCGGGCATTTACTCTATTTAAGAGATTTATATAAAACACGATTTTCTATATTTTGTCAAGCAGTTTTTTATACTTTTTTAAAAATTTTAAATTCTTTATATATCAATAAGTTATAAAATAAATTTTATTTATGCTTTACAAAAACACCTAAATTTACATCATCAAGCACCCACATAGATGTATTATTATCTATTGGCAGGCACATATGACCTATTAACTCATTATCTTCAAAATTAAAATAAAATATACCGTTTTTATATGCCATATCTTCTATATTATTTATTCTTACTTCACCATCTGCAAATATCTGCTCGCTGTAATCTTTAAATAAAAGATTGTTTTTATCAAGCTCGTAATATACATGCTTTTTATCATTAATATTTGCCCATTTGCCCCAGCAGTCTAAGCCATTTTCAGTTTTTATATCTATACCGTGCTGTTCCTGCACTTTATCATCAGTTAATTTATCTGAAATATCTGAAATAATAGCAATATCCTGCTCTTCACATGTATCATAGACTGATAAATCAAACACAGGGTCTTCCTGTCGGTTATATGTATTTATAAATGACGAATACGCTATCCCGCTTGCTAAATCATAAGATTCATTAATACCAAACTCGCCAAGTCGTACATTTATAGTTTTACCGTCCTGCACTTTTATCTGAACTATATATTTTTTATCATTAATAGTGCCTGAAAGCTCAAACTCACCATTTTTATATGCTATCTTATTTACAATAAAAATAACCATAGGCTCAAAAGATAGTGTTTTTACATGAAAAGAAATAACATCTTTTTCCTGAGATGTATCCATAGATGGAAATAAATGCTGATAACAGTAGCCATATAGTGGATTATATTCAAGTATATAATATTTCTTATTCCAAAAACCAAGCTGCTCCAAAGCTTTTCGTGGATTTTTTTCTGGTGATACAATTTGTTCATGCTTATCATTTATTTCTTTCTGGCTTACTGCTGGTTTATTATCGGTATTATAATCAGCTGTATTATCTATATCTATTTTGCTACTGTCTTTATTACATGCAGAAATCAGTGAAACAAATATTAATAATATAACATTTTTTTTCATAAATAGCCTCTTAGAAAATAAATATAATATATTTTTTTCATTAACTCAATATAATACTGTATATTATAATATATTATTTTACTATATTTTATTATTAAAATAAAAAATATATTCATTAACAAACATTATCTTATTATTACTTTTTACTCTATTATAGATAATTGTTCAGAAAAATATAAATAAAATTATAATAAACTTTATTTTACAGGCATATAAATATCATCTTTAAAATTTTAGTCTTGTTTACTCCTTAATATTACACTTCAAAAATTTATAAGTTACCATTTGCATAATAGTATTTTAACTAATAATACAACTACTAGGGGTACCCCATTTTTTTTTACAACATCTTATGTCTCTCAGAGCGGAGCGAAGAGTCTATAATTTTTACTAGCTGGAACATTATAAGATTCTTCGCCTACTATTGCAGGCTCTGAATGACAGTTAACTGAGATTATTTCTATTTTTACATATATTATCAAGTAGTTATAGTATTTTTTAATAAAAAATGGGGTACCCACAGATACAACTAATATTGCTTTTTATAAAAATAATATATATACTATTATAAGAAATACGGAAGGATTAAAATTAACCATGATAATTTAGATGATAGTTTATAGTTAAAAATAATTGTATTATATGTTTTTTCGCACATTTTGTGCCTGTTTTATAATAAATTTGATATATTAAACTGCTATATAATATAAAACCGCTTATTTATAATTGATTAAAATAAATTTTATATACAGCTGCAATAAATGATATATATTTTAACAAATATTAAAGCGATGTATTTTATTTATAAAAATATATTATAATAATATAAGGAGAAGACTAATGAAAAAAATTTTTTTAGTATTTACAATTATTTTATGCTCTTTTCATTTCAGTTATGCAGCAGAAATTACTGATGCAAAAATTTTACAATATGCGAAAGAGTTTGCCAGTAAATTTCTTGCAATGGAAAAAAATTTCAAATACGAAACACTTGATTGTTCCCAATTATATTATTACAGTAATAATATGACAAAATGTTTCATGTTTAGTGAAGATGGCACTAATTACAAACAGCTGTATACTGCAAAGAATTTTAATGACTTATTTCCTACACTTGACAAACTTTACTTTCAAGATTTACCAAGCCTAAAAAAGATTCCTGAAAAGACAATGGTATACAGTAATCCACAAGACAGCAAACTATATAAAGCAGTTTTTTTATATATTGATAATATATTATTTGTTGGCACTGTTTTTGATAATAAAGGGTTTTTAGGTCCTGTTTCAATTCTTCGTAAAAATAAAGATGGTGTTATTGAAATGATGATTCCTAGTATGGATATTACACCAAGCAGGTTTGAAAATTAAATTTAGTTGCAAGTCATTTTATAATACAGATTTAAAAACATAACATTTTTTTTATTATAAGTATGCGAATGTTGTTATAATGTTTCCTCCTATTAATTTAATGGATTTATAATAAATTTTATGTTTATAATAAAATCAGCATAAATAAATTTAATAAAATGTGCTGTTTTGTTTTGAATTTGTTTTTATCTAGGGGTACCCCATTTTTTTTACAACACCTTATGTCACTCAGAGCGAAGCGAAGAGTCTATAATTTTTACTAACTAGAACATTATAAGATTCTTCGCCTACTATCGCAGGCTCTGAATGACAGTTAACTGAGATTATTTCTATTTTTACATATATTATCAAGTAGTTATAGCATTTTTTAATAAAAAATGGGGTACCCACAGGTTTTTATTGATTGACTTTTGAAAAAAAAATATATATAAATTCCTAGAATTTTATTATAATATTATATACACATTGATAATATGTTGTCTTATTTTTCTATTTAGGTACATATATTCATATCTGCTATTATTAAGGAGTTTTTTTTATGGTACAAAGCAGTAAATATATAGGTCAAGGATATGTAATCGACTATCTATTACAGTTTTATCTTAAGGATAAATTTAAATCTATCACTTCTCTCAGCAGTCAGGACAATGCAGGTAAACTTAATTTTATTGTAGAAAATGAAAATGGTGCAAAATTAGGTGTTCATGTTACAATAAATACAGATGACAGTAAGGCTGCTTCTTTCATTAAACGAAAACCAGATATGCTTTTACTAGCTGATAAAGCACTTTATCTTCATATTAACCTTAGCCTGCATGAAAATGAAAAGCTGGAAGAAAATCAGCTTATTACAAATATACTAGATAATGCCTGTGTTGTTATAAAAAATTCCTTTAATGATATAGATGATACTATTGCCTATCAAGTTTCTCCATACGGTATGCAGAAACAAGATTTAAATAAAATAATGACATTGATTTCAGAATACAGACATAATCTTTTAGAACAGAAAAATAAAAATATAGATGAATTAGAAGGCGACCCGCTAAAAGCATCTATTATCCGCATAAAAGGTAAACTTATTGTTATAGAACTTGAAAGTGGCACTACTCATGTAGGTGTAGTAGACTATGACGCCGTTAATAAAGATGCTATCATAGAAGAAATGCGTAATGCTGAAACTAATATGTATGGCAGACTTGAAAATTATATAAGAGTGCTTGTAAAAATGGAGCCTAATAAAGAGCCGGGTAGACCAGATATGGCAAGAATCATTGCTTTAAGATAAGCTTTTTTATTTATAAAACATGAAAGCCCTGTATTATTTATACAGGGCTTTTCAATTATCCTTATTTATAATATTATTTATGCAGCTTTTATATGCAGCTGACCATTATTATCTTCAATATTTACTAATATATTATATTTAGAAAAATATATTTTCCATCTTTTTAAAGGTGTAGAGCCACCACCATAATATTCTTCATAATGAATACGAGCCATATTTGATATTGCATTAAAGTTGCCGTCTTCTTCATAGCATTTTCTTGCAAGCTCTTCAAAATATATTTTTTGGAATTCGCTGTTTTGGGGAACAGCCATTGTATTATAATTTTGTTTTGTTTCAATATTATCATTTACAGGGCTTACAGGCTGCACTGTTATATAGGGTATAAATAAATCCATAAAAGCCTCCATGCTTAAATGCTTACTGCGTCCATGCAGATATAATACATATACTACTATATTCTTTATCGGATTTTATTATAATTTACTTAATACTTTTTATTTCACTTCACTTAGATAATTTTCATCTCTGCCAGCATATGCAATAGAAAACAATAATTATTACTATTATTATGTATAAATTATGTAGATATTTCTTTAAAATATTTTCAAATATTTAGTTGTAGTATATAAGTTTCTTATAAATTACAATGAGAAATTTATGAAAAAATTTGCAGTTCTGATTTTATCTGTCCTTACAGTAATAACAATTTTATTATATAAAAACGGAATGGCTGCAGCAGTGGATAAAAAAAATATGCCTTCTAATATAGAGAGTTTAAAATCAGATATGAAAAAGGGATATAAAGAAATTTATTTAGCAGGTGGCTGTTTCTGGGGTGTAGAAAAATATTTTGCATCAATAAATGGTGTTATTTCAACTGATGTAGGATATGCAAACGGATATACAGAAAACCCAACTTATGAAGATGTGGTATACAGAAATACAAATCATGCAGAGACAGTGCATATTGTATATGACCATAAAGTAGTGAGTCTGCCTTTTATACTGGATATGTATTACAAAGTAATTGACCCATTATCAGTCAATAAACAGGGTAATGATAGTGGAACTCAGTATAGAACAGGTATTTACTATATTGATGAAGCAGATAAACCAGTTGCTGAAAAATCACTGCAAAAACTTGCAGCTCAGTATAAAGGTAAAAAAATTGCAATAGAGCTTATGCCTCTTATAAACTACTACAAGGCTGAAGAATATCATCAGAAATATTTAGATAAAAATCCTGATGGCTACTGCCATATAGAAAAAGATAAATTTGAATATGCTGCAAAAGCAGTAGATACAAGCAAAAGTAGAAAAAATTATTCTGCACCAAATAAAGCAGAATTGAAAAAGACTTTAACAGATATGCAGTATAATGTTACACAAAATAATGGAACTGAGCCGCCGTTTAAAAATGAATACTGGGATAACAAGAAAAAAGGAATATATGTTGATATAACAACAGGCGAACCACTTTTTTCATCAAGTGATAAGTTTGATTCAGGAAGCGGCTGGCCTAGCTTTACAAAACCAATAGATGGCACTGATTTAAAAGAAAACAGAGATACAAGCCATGGAATGGTTAGAACAGAAGTTAGAAGTAAATCAGGTGATGCTCATTTAGGCCATGTATTTAATGATGGTCCAAAAGATAAAGGCGGTATGCGTTACTGTATTAACAGTGCTGCCCTAAAATTTATACCAATAGAAGAAATGCAAGCCCAAGGATATGGGCATTTGATACATCTAGTAGATTAGTAGTAATATATTTCTCATACCTCTTCTCAACACCTTTCCCCTATAAACCATTAATAGGGGAAAGGTTTTTTATAACATTCAATGTTAAATATAATATAATCAATCAACTTTAAACTGGTTTAAGATGTACTCTAAGTTTGTTGTCTTAACCTGCAGATGGCCTATTGTTAAAGTGCTATTGAAGAATCTCCAATCAGATAACATACACATAAATCCCACCACCTTTTTTGTAAGTAATATAATAATAAGAAATAATTTTTAACAAACCAAAATGCCATTAAAAAATTATACTAAAACTCTATTTTTAAATCTCGTTCAAAATCAGATAACTCTCCATGTTCTATTTCAATATAGAAGACTTTTACATTATCTTCTTTTTCATTTTTATTTTTATAAAATTTGTCCATTATATCAGAATTTTCTAAAATATGGGTAATCAATGATTTATCATGTTCAAAAACTGCCTTTCCTTTTATTCTTATCCACCTGCTTAATGCAGCTGAGCATAATTCTAAATTATTATTTTTTTGCAGCTCTTGATATACAAGTTTTCTTTCAGTAACTGCAAACCATAGTGTTTCTTTAAAAATACCAAGTGTTATCATAGGTCTTATTTTAGGAAGCCCATCCAGCCCAATATTTGCAAGCATAAGCACAGGATTATGTTCAATAAACTCTCTAACATCTTTATTCATCATAAATACACCTTGTTACTAATCAATCATTAAATGTTATTAATACAATATTTTCATTGTATGCGGATTTAATTGTATATTATTATATAATTTTTTTCTATAAAAAAATGATTAAGTTAACTATTAAATAAAAGCCCCATTATTAATATATAATAGTATGAGACTTATATATTTTTAAAGCTGCTTATTAAGTTTAAATATAGATAAAGCGTTTCTTAACTCTGTAACATGATTTTCTATTTCATCAGCATAAGAATGCATACTCATCATCTGCTGGCCGATTTCTGTTATTTTTACAAAATTAAAAAAATTATTAATAGCATCATCAGAATTAAGTCTTTGGTTATCAATTGCTTCTTTTGTATTTTGTGACCTGTCTGTCATATAACCAGCTGTTAATCCCCTTTCAATTTGGAGCTGATGGGAAACTTTTGATACTTCAACAGAAATCTGAATCATACCTGTTAATTCTGTATTTGCATGCATATAGTTATATGTATCATAAAAAGTGAAAGATATTTTGTCTACTAAAATTTTTTAAATTTTATAAATATGTTCTATGATAAATAATAAGGATAATATATTGATAATATTAGATATAATAAAAATGCCCTTAAAATATTATTTTTAAGGGCACATAAAATTGGGACTGCATTAAAATTTATTTTAATTTTTCTTTTAAAATATTATTAATAATACCAGGGTTAGCCTTACCCTGAGTAGCTTTCATAGCCTGACCTACAAAAAAGCCAAAAAGTTTTTCTTTGCCGCCTTTATAGTCTTCTACATTTTTAGGGTTATCAGCAATAATTTTATCAATAATTTTTTCTATTTCTTTTGTATCTGATACCTGTTTTAAGCCTTTTTCTTCAATAATAGTTTCAGGCTCTTTATCTGTTTCTTCTATCATAGGTAAAAGCTCTTTGGCTATTCTTAAACCTATTGTGCCATCTTCTACTAATGCAGTAATTCTGCCTAAGCGGGAAGCAGTAGTTTTTAAATCTCTAATATTTTCTATCTGTTTGTCGCTCATAATAGCAGCAAGCTCAACAAGTATCAATGTTGCAGTTTTTTTAGCGTCACTGCCTTTTTCCTGCATAGCTTCTTCAAAATATTCTGCAACAGACTTTTCTGACACAAGTCTTTTGGCGTCATCTTCACTTAATTTATAATCTGCCATAAAGCGTTTAGATTTTTCTTCAGGCATTTCTGGCATACTTTTTTTAACTTTCTCTAAAAGCTCATCTGTAACAATTAATGGAAAAGCTAAATCAGGATCTGGAAAATATCTGTAATCATTTGCATTTTCTTTGCCGCGCATACTTCTTGTTTCTCTTTTATTAGCATTAAAAAGCCTTGTTTCTTGATATATTTCTTCACCATTATCATAAGCATCTACATGGCGGTTTGCTTCATATTCTATTGCCTGCATAAGATAGCGGATAGAGTTAACATTTTTTATTTCGCATCTTGTTCTAAGTTCTTTTGAACCAGCAGGACGCACAGATACATTAGCATCACAACGCATAGAGCCTTCATTCATATTGCCGTCACATGTTTCAAGATAGCGAACAATACTTCTTAATTTAGTAAGATATGCCCCAGCTTCATAAGGGGAGCTCATATCAGGTTTTGATACAATCTCCATTAATGCAACACCAGAGCGGTTTAAATCTATACAGCTTTTACCCGGCAGCATATCATGTATTGATTTACCTGCATCCTGTTCTAAATGCAGCCTTTCTATACCTATTTTTTTAGTAGAGCCGTCTTCAAGTTCTATTTCAAGATACCCGTTGCCGACTATTGGTTTATCAAACTGGCTTATTTGATAACCCTGTGGCAAATCTGCATAAAAATAGTTTTTTCTTGCAAAAACAGATTCTTTATTAATAACTGCATTTAAGCCTAGACCTGTTTTTACAGCCTGTTCTACACAAAATTTATTTACAACTGGAAGCATACCCGGAAAGCCTGCATCAATAAATGCTACATGGTCATTAGGTGTGCCACCGCTTGCAGCAGACGCACCTGAAAAAAGTTTTGCATTTGATATAACTTGACAGTGAACTTCAAGCCCTATTACTACTTCATAGTCGCATGTTCTTCCTTTTATTATGTAACTCATTATTTTCTGCTCCAACTATTATTTTGTTCCAGTACATAAGCACCTTTAAAAAGAGTTTCCTCATCAAAATCTCTTCCTATAAGCTGTAAACCAATAGGAAGACCATTGCTGGCTTTTTTTACAGGCACAGAGATTGCAGGAAGTTTCGCTAAATTTACAGGCACAGTAAAAGCATCCTGTAAATAGTTTGTAACTGGGTCAAATGTTTTACTTTCTTCTATTGTAAAAGCTGTTGTAGGGGCAACTGGTGTTAAAACTGCATCTACTTCTTTAAATGCATTAATATAATCCTGCCTAATCAGCTTACGAACATTTAATGCTTTTAAATAGTATGCATCATAATATCCAGCAGAAAGCACATAAGTTCCTATCATAATACGCCTTTGCACTTCTGCACCAAAACCGGCACTTCTTGTATTTTCATACATTTCATCAAGTGATGAGCCGTCTACTCTTAAACCAAAACGGACACCGTCATATCTTGCTAAGTTAGATGATGCCTCAGCTGGAGCAATAATATAGTATGTTGCAAGTGCATATTTCATATTAGGAAGCGATACTTCTTTTACTTCTGCCCCTGCTTTTTCTAATATTTCTTTTCCTTCCTGCCATGCAGAAGCTATTTCAGAATTTAAGTCATTATTTAAAAATTCTTTTGGCATACCTATTTTTAAGCCTTTCACACCGTTTTTAAGTGTGGCTTTAAAATCAGGTACAGAAATATCTGCACTAGTTGAATCAAGTTCATCAAAACCAGCCATTTTTTCAAGCATAATTGCTGCATCTTCTACAGTCTTAGTCATAGGGCCTGCCTGGTCAAGTGATGAAGCATAGGCAATTATACCATATCGAGAGCATCTGCCGTAAGTTGGTTTTATCCCCACAATACCACAGAATGCAGCAGGCTGACGGATAGAGCCGCCTGTATCTGTTCCAGTAGCACCAGCACACATATCAGCAGCAACTGCAGCAGCAGAACCACCGGAAGAGCCACCTGTAACAACTTCTGTTCCGTCCTGCCTTTTTACAGGATTTACAGCCTGACCAAAATAGCTTGTTAAGTTAGCACCACCCATTGCAAATTCATCAAGGTTAGTTTTACCAATGAAAACACTGCCAGCACGCAAAAGTTTTGATGTAACAGTAGATTCATAAGGCGGGATAAAATTTTCTAATATTTTGCTGGCAGCAGTAGTTCTAATATTTTCTGTGCAAAATAAATCTTTAATACCTAACGGCACACCGTCTAAATCAGAAAGCCTTTCTCCTTTTGATATTCTTTTATCACTTTCCAGCGCCTGTTTTAAAGCATATTCTGCAGTTTCTGTGATAAATGCATTGTATTTTCTGCCCTGTTCCATATTTTCTATATAGGCTTTTGTTACTTCTGTTGAAGAAAACTCTTTATTATTAAAACCTTTTGAAAGTTCTGCTATTGATAATGATGTTAAATCTGCCATTATTCCACCACCTTAGGAACAGTAAAAAAATGTTCGTATGGCTCATAAGCATTTTTCATAAGTTTTTCTGATAAGCTGCCAACAGTAACTTTATCTTCACGCTGTCTTAAAGGTGCAGTTTCTTCTATACCAGTAACAGAAGATGTATCTGCACTTTGTAAAATATCCATCCATTTTAAAATATCATTTAAGTCTTTTGCCATACTATCTACTGCGCTTTCATCAAATTTTAAGCGAGCAAGTCTAGCAATATGATTAATTTCTTTTGCGTCCATAACCTGTCCTTTTATATTTTTTAAGCAATGTAATATTACACAAGTTTTTCCATAAAGAAAAGCAGGAATTTATCTGTAAAACCAAAATCTTACTAATTTTTCTTTATTCCCTTTTGGAAAAAACCGTAACTTATTATCAAAAAAAGAATATTTTTTATATATATGCTTTTGGTGAGAAAATGTTTCAAAGCTGTATTTTCCATGATATGCTCCTATTCCGCTGGCACCAACGCCACCAAAAGGTGCATAGCTGTTACTAATATGAACAACTACATCATTTACTGCTCCACCGCCAAAAGATATATTATTTATTATTTTATTTTCTACCTGCTTATCATTAGTAAAAACATATAATGCCAAAGGCTTTTCAAGAGATTTAAACTGTAATATTACATCATCAATATTAGTATATTCTATTACAGGCAGAATTGGTGCAAATATTTCTTCCTGCATAATTTTATCATTATAAGATACATTATCCATAATAGTTAAATCTATTTTAAGTTTCTGCATATTTAAAGCACCGCCAAAAACTACCTTGGAGCTGTCTATTAATCTGGCTGCTCTTTCAAAATGTCTTTTTGATATAATTTTTGGAAACTCGTCATGCTCTGAAGAATTAGCACCAAAAAGCATAGAGCTTTCTGCAATTAAAGCCCCTATTAATTCACTTTTTACTCTTGAATGGCATAAAATATAATCTGGTGCAACGCAGGTCTGACCAGCATTTAAAGATTTGCCCCATATGATTTTTTTTGCAGCATCTTTTATATCAGCACTTTTATCTATAATACACGGACTTTTGCCACCAAGTTCAAGGGTAACAGGTGTTAAATTACTACCTGCTGATTTCATTACTATTTTGCCTACATTTTGATTACCTGTAAAAAATATATAATCAAATTTTTCTAATAATAATGCAGCTCCTGCAACAGCATCACCCCTTACTACTCTTACATATTCCCTAGAAAATGTTTCATTTATTATCTGAGAAAGTATTAAAGATGTATTTTCAGAAAATTCTGAAAGTTTTACAACAGCACAGTTACCTGCTGCAATTGCAGCGATTAATGGTGATAAGGTAAGCTGAACTGGATAATTCCATGGTGAAATAATTAATACTACACCGTAAGGTTCATAGTGTATATGGCTTCTGCCGGGCTGCAAAGTTAGTGGAACTTTTACTTTTTTAGGTTTAGCTATTTTTTTAAGATGTTTTATATAATAATTTAATTCTTCCATAACTAAACCAGTTTCTGTCATAACTGCTTCAAAAGAAGATTTATTTAAATCTTCATGCAGTGCCTGCATAATTGCTTCATCATATTTTAAAATTGATTTTTTTAATGCTTTAAGTTGTTCTATTCTAAATTTGATACTTAATGTTTCACCGCTTTTAAAAAATTCCCGCACGGCAGGCACAATACTTTTCATATTTTACTCCATATAAATTATATATGAAGTATAAAGTATTATCATTAAATAATCAAGCAGTATAGAAAACTGGGTGTACCCCGTTTTTTTACAACACCTTATGTCACTCAGACGAGCGGTTTATGCGAGGACTGCCGATTTCCCGAGCTATTGCTGAGGAATCAGAAATCGCACAAGCTAGACCGAAGCGAAGAGTCTTATAATGTTCCAATTAGTAAAAATTATAGACTCTTCGGTCGCAGGCTCCCTCTGAGTGACATATGTTTTTTATCTATATATACCTTGTCACTCAGAGCGAAGCGAAGAGTCTATATAGGTGCAGGATGCACCATCGCTTGCGTAAGTACAGTTATTACAATTATTTATATTTTTACATATATTATCAAGTAATTATAGCATTTTTTAATAGAAAAATGGGAGTGAAGCAGTTATTTTATAAAATTAACAAATTAAAACTTTTTGTTTAACTATAAAAAGAATAAATATTTGGTAAGAGCGGGTAATAAACCCGCCCTTGATAATTTTATATTTCATTTTTTTCTTTTAATTCATCATACCATCTGCCATGGTGTGCTTTTGCATAGCTTTCAGGAACTACACCTTTTGTCATACCCATAAAAGATGGACGGCTTGCAGGGTGGCCTATACTTAAATAAATATGGCCGATAATTACTGCAACCATTACTGCCATACCAGCATCATGCACAGGGTATGCCCACCTTACAACTTCTACTGGAAATAACTCTTTAAACCACATAATAAAGCCAGTTATAACCATAGTAATAGCACCTAAAATTGTAAGCACTGAGTTTAGTTTCTGACCGCCGTTAAAAAAGCCCTGTTTTGGAATATTTTTAGCCTTGCCAATTAATTCTAATGGAAACATTGCTAAAAATTTAAAATCATAACTTTTCCAGCTCCATGCATTTTTTGTCCAGTTTATAAAACCCTGCCTGTCCATTAATATCATAAACGGAGTTGGAAGTAAAAAAGTTACTGCAAACACTCTATGAACTATCTGTAGAAAATCAGGCATTTTTACACCTAAAAACAATGGAAGCCCAGTTAATACAAGCATAATAAAGCTGACTGCATTAGTCCAGTGAGCTATAACTATAAATTTGCTGAATCGTTTTACATATTTTTCATTACTCATGGTCATCACCTCCATGTTTTCCGCCGCCTGTTACAGTATTTACAACAGCAGCACCAGCAACTGCCACAACAGCAGCACCGATTAAGACTTTACCAGCAGGCTGTATTTTATCTTTCCATACACTTAATGAAGAAGCAAGCTGCGGTTCATCTGGCAGTCCATAAACAGATGGTTTGTATGGTAGAACATACATCATAGCACCACCCTTAATAGAATTATCTGTTTCCACATTGTATGTGCATGCATCTGGATATTTTTTCTTTAAAACTGCAAGCCTTTCATTAGCTATTTTCACCATTTCTTCACGAGTGCCAAAAAGGATTGCATCAGCTGTGCAGGTTTTAGCACATGACGGCATATATTTTCTGTCATAGCCATTTTCAATATATTTTTCTACCCTGTCTATACATAAGTTGCATTTAGTAGATTTTTTTGTTTCAGGATCTACATGCGGCACACCAAAAGTGCAGTTTATTTCGCAGTATCCGCACCCTATACATTTATCGTTATCATGAGAAACTATACCTGTTTCTTCTTTTTGAAGTGCATTTGTAGGGCAGCCAAGAACACAGCCTGCAATACCGCAGTGCATACACTGAAATTTAAGAAAATCCCACCTTACTTTATCATTTACCATAGTTTCTGTCATACGAATAATTGTATATGTTTTACTGCTTAAATCTTTGTGTGACTGATATTCACCATCAAAAGGGGTTATATCAGCAGGCAGATTTTTCCACTGTTTACAGGCTACTGAGCAGCCTCTGCATGCAGAGCATTTCTCCACATCATGCAGCATAGCAATTTCTACGGACATATTATCCTCCTAATTTTTAATACACCGGCACATCAACACCAGCGATGCGGCGTATTGCATTGCAAAATGTATCAATATCTTTATCTGTTGTAAAATATCCCGGGCTTAATCGTACTGTCCCCACAGGGAAAGTGCCTAAAAACTGATGAGTTAATGGGGAGCATTGCAAGCCTGACCTTGTCTGTATATCATAGTTTTGGTTTAATACCGCACCTATATCTTCTGCTTCCCACCCTAAAACATTAAAAGAAATCACCGCAGTCCTTGCCATATCAGGCTCTGGACCATAAAGTTTTATATTATCAAAGTGAGATAAATATTCCCACAGTCTTTCAATGTGATAAAGCTCCCTTTCAGCTATATTTTTCATGCCCGTTTTATTAATAAATTTCAGCCCTTCTCCCATAGAGATAATACCTGGGACATTATGTGTGCCTGATTCAAATGCTTCCGGCCAGTTAACAGGCTGATATTCTGACTGAGAGTCAAACCCTGTGCCGCCCTCTCTAAAAGGACGAAGTTTAAATATTCTTTCCCCCAGCACTAATATTCCTGTCCCCTGCAGTCCATACAGGCTTTTATGACCTGCTGCTGCAAGCATATCTATTGGCATATTCCGCATATCTATTGGCACTATTCCTGCAGTCTGGGCTGCATCTAAAAGCAAATAGCCGCCTTTTTCTCTAACTATCTGCCCTAATGTTTCCACAGGCTGCAATGCTCCAGTTACATTTGAGCTGTGACATACTACTGCCAGCTTTGTTTTATCTGTTACAAGTTTTCTAAATTCATCAACTACTACATAACCATACTTATCACACGGGGCAATATCTAAACTGATTACCCCGTCCCTTGCCATTGCCTTTAAAGGCCTTGATACTGAGTTATGCTCTGTCATAGTTATAACTACATGGTCACCCTGGTTTAAAAAACCTTTTATTGCCATATTCAAAGCATCTGTTGCACTGTAAGTAAATATTATACGGAAATCTTCCAGCAGATTAAAAAAGTCTCTAAAACTTTTTCTTACATCCTGCACACCTTTTACAGCCTTAGCAGCTGTATTATGGCTGCCCCTGCCCGGCGTGCCTGTGCCTTCTGTTACTATTTCTATAACCTTTTTACTTACATTTTCAGGCTTTGGAAAACTTGTTGCAGCATTGTCTAAGTATATCATATTTTATGGTTTCACAAGGCTTCCATTTGCAGTAAAGCCAGTATCCTCCATTAGTATATCAAGATGAATAGATGCCCAGCCTTCTTTGCCTGCACTGTTATTATCTCCGCCAATATATGTTTTTAAGTAGCTGTTACATTTATGGCATAAGTCAATACGCATATCAGGCTCATCTTCACTGTCTTTTATACTCATCTTTTTCTGGTCAATATTTTCACAGTATGGGCAGCCTATCCGCTTATAAACCCACTCTGTGCCACAGTGGTCACAATGGAGAAAACGCTGTCTGCCCCTTTTTGTATGCTTAAAAAAGGCAGTAGATGCCATATTTCCACATACTGGACATATCCCTTTCTGCCAGTTGTTCTCACTGATAAATTTTTCGATTTCTATCCTTACACTGCTTAATGCTTTTTTAACTGATACCCATACAAAATATTCAAGCTGTTCTTTTGCAATACCTAATTTATCAGATATTTCATTAAGAAATGTATCACCGCCTTCAAATACGGCTTTTACAATGTTTTTGCAGTCATCCTGCGATAGACTGCTTAAAGCTTTAAAAATATTCTGCATTTTTTCTGGAAAATCAGCTGTAAGGCTTTCATCTTTATTTTTACATATTTTATAAAATACTGCACCAGCTTTATCATATATTCCAAAATCAACACCTGTTAAAAATAAAGGTGTGCCTTGAATAAACTGCTCTTTTGACTGCTGTATATCTTTTATGTCTAAACTAATACTGCAGTTTGCAGTCATATTTCCAAAAGCTGTATTTAAAGCAGCAATATCTTTTAAATAAGGGTGCTTTTCAACCCATTTTTCTACTGCTTTTAAAGTATTTTCCATTATTTCTATGCTCCTGCTTTCTCTACATTAACAAGGCATGCTTTAGTTTCCTGTATCCATGTATTTGGATCGCCTGCATCAATTGTTAAAAGGTTTGTGCTTGCAGCAGTGCTTAAACCTTTAAAGCCCCAGTTATAAGGCATCCATACAACAAAACATTCTTCATCATTAATAGTTAATGTCTGGATACGGTTAGTTAACATTGCTTTAACTTCCACTTCGCCTCTTGCAGAGCTGACTTTTACTTTTTCGCCGTTTTTAATGTTAAGTTTTTCAGCCAGTGCATGTGGCATTTCAATAAATGTTTCTTTTACAAGCTCATTAAGCCATGGCACATTTCTTGTATAAGCACCAGAACACCAGTGTTCAGAAACTGCTGATGTGCAAAGCACATAAGGAAAATCATTTTTATTACCTATTGGTTGATAACTTTCTAACCTAGGATATTTTAAACATGGATTAGTAGGCTCGTTCTCATGTAAAATATTTTTTGTTGGGCTTTCCACAGGCTCATAAAATTCTGGGAACGGGCCGTCACTTGTAACATATGATACATCTCTTGGTAATACGCCTTGTGCTTCAGGGTCTGCATAAGTGCCGCCAAAAAGACGACCTACACCTTCTGCTGACATACGGAAAGGTTTTTGACCGTTTGCTGTATCTGGACCATCTGTTGCAGCTGGAACATCTGGTATATCATAACCAGCCCATTTTTTCCCGTTTTCATCCCACCATATAAGTTTATTATTTTCATCATATGGGTTGCCGTTTTTATCGCATGATGCCCTGTTATAAAGAATATGAATATTGCCAGGCCAAGTCCAAGCGTATTTTGGGAATATACCAAAACCGCCAGGGTCTGTTTGAAAATCCTTTCTTAATGTTTGGTTTTCTCCATTTGCATAAACACCAGCATAAACCCAGCAGCCTGTTGATGTTGAGCCATCTGCCTGTATTTCGCCTATACCATTAAGAGGTTTACCAGTTTTTGTATTATAGCCGTTGATTTCTCTTAATACTGCATCTGACCTGTTGTCTGCGGGATAATTCCAGTTAGCAAGTTTAAATACTTTATCTTTTTCTTCATCAGATGACGCATATTTCTCTCTGATTTTTTGGAAAAGCATATCTATAATTTCAATATCAGGTTTTGACTGACCTAATGGCTCTAAACCAGCATTTCTCCACTGAACAAGACGGCTTGAGTTTATTAATGTACCTTCTTTTTCTAAAAATGATGCTGCAGGTAATAAAATAACTTCTGTACCTATTTTAGATGGGTCAACACCTTCTCTTTTCTCCCAAAAACATGCTGTTTCTGTCATAAATGGGTCTGCTACAACAAGCATTTCAAGTTTTTCAAGCCCTGCCTGCACTATATTTAAATTAGGGCTTGTAACAAGCGGATTCTGCCCCATAATATATAAAAATTTCATCTTACTTTCTATAGCAGTTTCAAATATTCTATATATTGAATAGTTTTGGTTTGCATTGATTTTTGGCATTAA
Organism: uncultured Mucispirillum sp.; assembly: GCA_944323205.1. Classification (GTDB taxonomy): domain Bacteria; phylum Chrysiogenota; class Deferribacteres; order Deferribacterales; family Mucispirillaceae; genus Mucispirillum. Next base: position 171,326 of record CALURO010000006.1, read on the forward strand.
TGGATAACAAAAATCATTTTCTGCATTTGCATTTTCTCCAAACCATGATTTCATTAAGTTTACCATAAACTTTCTGCGGAAAGTTCCTGAATCTTTTGTCCAGTCATCAAGAGTCTGCTGTTTATGGTTAGGTGTATTTAAATAACCAGGGAAATAGTTAAAAAGGACTGCAAAGTCAGTAGAGCCTTGAACATTTGGCTCACCGCGAAGTGCATTAATACCAGAACCCGGTTTACCCACATTGCCAAGTAAAAACTGCATAACTGTAAAACTGCGGATATTTTGAACACCTACTGTATGCTGTGTCATACCAAGAGCATACATAACTGTTCCAGGACGGTTATTTATCATAATTTCTGCAATATTTTCAATATCTTTGGCAGGGATACCTGTAATCTTTGATGCAGTTTCTAAATCATAGCGTTTGTAAAACTCACGCATTTTCATCATAACGCTGTCTGGGTGGGTTAAATCTGCAACTATTGGTTTACCTGAATCATTTAACTGATAAGCCCATTTCTTCTTGTCATAAGAATGTTTTTCTTCATCATAGCCAGAAAATAAACCTTCATCAAAAGAATAATCTTTTGTTACAAGATATGCTGCATTAGTATGGTCTAAAAGATACTCTTCATCATACCTTTCTGTTTCAAGAATATAATTAATAATTGCGCCAAGGAAAGCAATATCTGTTCCAGGGCGGATTTGAGCATGAATATCTGCTAATTTTGATGTTCTAGTATATCGTGGGTCTACATGTATAACTATAGCTCCCTGTGCTTTTGCTCTCATAATCCATTTAGCACTCATTGGGTGATTTTCAGCAGCATTTGAACCTTCAATTAATATTACCTTAGCATTTTTTAAATCCTGCCAGCTGTTTGTCATTGCACCTCTTCCAAAAGCTGCAGTTAATGCTGGCACTGTTGAGGAATGGCAAAGACGAGCCTGATGTTCTAAAAATGACACACCTAACATTCTAGTCATTTTAGCCATAAGATAACATTCTTCATTATGAACTTGAGCACCGCCAACAAAACCTAATGCATCGCACCTATTCACATTATATGTTTTGCCGTTATCGGTTTCCTGAGCTATCCAGTTATCATCACGAACCTGCTTAATTTTTGACGCGATTTTATCAATGGCCTCATCCCACGAGATATCAATCCATTTATCGCTGTTTGAAGCTCTGTATTTAGGCGTAAGGTTTCTGCCCTCTGAGTTTGGAATGACAGACATAGATGCCCCTTTACTGCAAAGACCGCCTTCATTTACAATATGGTCAGAATCGCCTTCAAGATTAATCATCTTGCCGTCTTTTACATATCCAACCATACCGCAGCCGCAGGCACAAAATGTGCAAATAGATGTGTATTCTTTTGCGTCATCAAGCTTAAAAGCTTTCACTGCAGTCTGAACAGACTCTACTGCTTTATCATAACCGCAGCCTGCAAGCGACAAGCCAGCTCCAGCTATCGTTGCTTTGAGTAAATTTCTTCTGCTAACTTCCAAAGTAGCACCTCCCAATATTACTTGGAGAAAGAATGCTTAGCATATTTTACTTCAAGAAAGGTAGAAAATCTGACTGTTGTATAAATATACAAAAACAATCTTTTTCCTATTATTAAACTATCACATTTTTTTTATTATTACAACTATAATATTTTATATAGAAAACAGTATTAAAACATTATTTTATTTATTTTTCATTATTTATTAATAATTTATAATAAATAATCATAATAAGTAAACATATATAATTCTATGATTTCAAATATTTTATAACATAGTTATATATTTTTTAAATAGGATATAATAGATTATTATACACATTTTTAATAATTTATATAATAGCTGTATATATATCTATATAACAGCTCTGTTTACTACAACAGGAAAAAAATAAATAAAAAAAATTTCATATATTATTACAATGATTTTGATAGATACAAAATAAAACGCAGTATTATTTACTTATAAATATTTGTAAATACTGAAAAAATTATATTCTGCTTCACCCCCATTTTTTTGAGCTATGATTAAAAATGCTAATTTATAATAAACTTAGCTAGGGTACACCATTTTTTATTAAAAAATGGAATAACTACTTTATAATCTATGTAAAAATAGAAATAATTGTAATAACTGTCATTCAGAGCGATAGCGAAGAATCTTATAATATACAAACCTTAACTTATATAATTTTATTCACTGATACTTTCAATATAAATATATTAATAATAAATAATTCCTTATTTATTAACTACCCCTGTTATTTTATTACCTTTGCGACTTAATTGTATATGAACAATTTTTTCGGAATGATTTGCTCACCAGTTGTTTGAGCATTGCTGGTTGCTGCAGCAATGCGAGTGTTTTTTACGAGGACACTACGCCCGACTGAGTAAGGAGGAAATAAAAAAAGTGGCTGATAGAAAAAATTGAGAATGTTTATACAATTGGAGCAAAAAATACAGGAAGTATTTTCTTCAGCAAGCATATACGAATTTATTTCGGATATGCGTGGTTATAAAAATTCAGGGATGAATTTTTATATAAAAGTGTAACAGGTTTAAAATAACAAAAAGATTGATATATGAGTTTTGCACAGGTTCGATAGTTTATAACATAGTAATATAATAAGGCTCAGTTATATATAAAAATGCTATTTTCTTAAATAATATAAATACCTGCGAAATATTATTATAAAAAAATGGGGGTGAAGCAGAAAAAATTATATTATATTGATATTCAATAAATATATCTGAAAACATACTGATACTTTTATAGAAAAAATACTCTTTTGGCAGCTTACTCAGCTTTTTTGATAAGTTTATTTTTTATATTATCTAAGACCATAAAAAGCTGGTCTATATGGAAGAACATACATCATTGCACCACCACCTTTCCAGTCATTTGTTTCCACATTATATGTACATGCATCTTTATATTTTTTCTTTAAAACTTCAAGCCGTTCATTAGCTATTTTCACCATCTCTTCACGAGGGCCAAAAAGGATTGCATCTGCAGTGCATGTTTTAGCACAGGCTGGCATATATTTCCTGTCATAGCCGTTTTCAATATATTTTTCTACCCTGTCTATACACATATTGCATTTTTTAGCTTTCCTATCAGAACTGCTGACATGCGGGACTTTATATTTACACCCATCATTACCGCCACACAGATTACAGCCAACACATTTACTTTCATCAACTATCACAATACCGTATGAAGTTTTACTTATAGCATCTACAGGACATACTTTCATACAATCTGGTTTTCCACAGTGCATACACTGATATTTAAGAAACTCCCACTTTACTTTATCATTTTCTACAAATTCTTTCATTTTAATATAAGTGTATGTTTTATCACTTAAACCATTTGACTCAAGTGTTCCTTTAAAAGTTGTATCCTCAGCTGGAAGATTTTTCCACTGTTTACAGGCTACTGAGCAGCCTCTACAGGCAATACATTTCTCTACATCATAAAGCATTGCAAATTCCATTACCCCACCCCTATCCTAATTACTACTGATTATTTCATAAGTTATTGCCTAATATAGCAGCTGCATAATTAATTTACAAAATCAGATAACTTCTACAAAATACTGTAAATAAAATATATATTAAAACTAGTATAGTCTAAATATTTTTGTAAGTATATATCTTTATAAGAAATATTAATAATTTATTTTTTTGAAAACACATAATTAATACATAATTTTAGACTATTGAAAAAGTTATTATTTTTTTATGCCGTATATTTCCATCAGTCTTTTATTTACTACTTCAGGCACAAGGTTAGAAACATCACCCTTATTATATGCTATATCACGCACTATGGTAGAGCTTAAAAATAGATATCTGCTGCCCGGCACCATAAATATTGTTTCCACATTATTATTTATGCTTCTGTTTGCAAAAGCCATTTGAAATTCATATTCAAAATCTGATACGGCCCTTAACCCGCGTATAATATATGATGCCTGCTTTGACTGCATATAATCTACTAGAAGACCACTGAAAGATTCCACTATAATATTATCATTATCTGCAAATACCTCACTTATCATTGCAACCCTTTCTTCAAGTGAAAATAAATGCTTTTTATTAATATTTTCTGATACTGCAATATAGAGCTTATTACAAAATTTTGCTGCCCGCTCTACTATATCTTTATGACCTAGTGTAAAAGGGTCAAATGAGCCCGGATATACTCCTGTCATACAATTACTCCTTAATATAACACAGAAATCTTATTATAGTATCACCATATCTGCGTTCATCTGTTATCTTAAATTTATCATGGTTTATAAATTCAGTTTTATAAAATTCTTCATATAAAATAATACCGTCATCTTTTAATATACTGCTTCTTATAACTGCTGCAAGTATTTCATTAGTTTTATATATATTATATGGCGGGTCAAAAATAATTAAATCATACTGTTTGTTTAATGTGCTGCATATTTTTAAATAATCACCTTTATATATATTATATGTTCCTTTTTCCATTAAGGATGTATTTATTTTTAATAATGATACATCTTTATCTATAAAATCAATATGTGACGCACCTCTGCTGTATGCCTCTATCCCTAATGCTCCAGTACCTGCAAATGCATCTAATACTTCAGGGTATTCCTGCATATCAGATAATATAGAAAATACTGCTGAACGGAGCTTATCTGTTGTAGGCCGCACTTTTGAGCTTACAGGCGAATGAAGCTGCCTGCCCTTTAATAAACCGCTTACTATCCTCAAGGTAGTTTCTCCTTATTTCTATACATATATCTTTAAAATCATTTTCTTTAATATCTGGATATATTTCATAATTTCTGCTGAATAACTTTCTGCCTGTTTTTTTAAAGCCGGAATAACGAACTCTGCCACCCATATCCATATATAAGAGCATTATAAATGTTTTTACAATATCACCAAATGATTTATGGTGTGCACCTGTTGCAATCTGCCCATTTTCTGCTGCATCTTCCGGCAGCCCCATACGGATAACCTGCACATTTTCTGCCATAAAGTGAGCATACATGCCGCCTGCTGCAAGTATCATATCTGATAAATCTGTCCCCTTATATTTTCCACTTAAATATAATCCGTAAAGTGCTGTATTTTTTAATACCTGAGTTGGATATATTCTTGCTGTTTTAATATCTTTTTTGGAAAGAAGAGCTGCATCATCTATACAGGAATATAAACTCTGTTTATACATGCCAGCCATAAGCTGAACACCACACTCTGTTATATTCAATATATCATCTACTGCTTTTTCTGCCTGCACATTTGTATAAGGTCTGCCGTTTGCTGATAATACATTATCATCAAGGCTTTGTATGCCAAGCTCCACAAGTGATATGTTATAATCCTTTATCTCTGCCAGCGTTTCACTGTTTATTGTATCAGGCCTTGTAGAAAAGCGTATCCGCTTGAACCCGTTATCATAAGCAAGCCTGTAAAGAGTTTCCCTTTCCTGCCTTTTTACAGCTGCAAAATTACCACCATAAAATGCCAGCTCATCATAAACTATGCCGTAAGAAAGCCACTGTTTTATTTGATTTTCTGCCAGATTTATAAGATTACTTTCTGATTTTACACCGCTTATTGCCTGCTGGTCACAAAATATACATTTATTACCGCAGGAAGCAAAAGGAAGAAATACTGGTAATATTTTAGCCACTATTATTTAACCATTGTGATTTTGATACTGCTTTAAAGCAAGCATTGCTGCCTGCTTTTCTGCCTCTTTTTTACTTCTGCCCTGACCTTGTGTTTTCATAACACCACAAACATCTACTTCCACAAAAAATGTTTTCTTATGCTCAGGACCTGTTGCAGAAATTAATGTGTATTCCGGCAGTCTGCCAAAATCTCGCTGGCATAACTGCTGCAACTGTGTTTTTGCATCACGAAAAGAGTTACTTTGCACTGCATTTATTATAAAGTCTTCAAGTAAATTTAATATTATTGATTTTACCTTATTATAGCCGCCGTCTAAATAAACTGCTGCCATTACTGCTTCAAAAATATCTGCAACTATTGCTTTTTTTATGTTATCAACACCATTAAATTCACTTTTGCCAAGTAAAATATTACTGCTTAAATCAATTTTTTTAGATATTTCAAAAAGAGCCGATGAATTAACTATGTATGCTCTTAATATTGATAAATCACCCTCTTGAAAATCTGGGTATTTTTTAACAAGATATTCTGTGATTACAAGCTCTACTACTGCATCGCCTAAAAATTCAAGCCGTTCATAGTTATAATCAAGATTATTATCATGAGCATAAGAAGAATGAGTAAGGGACCGTAAAAGCAGCCCCTTATCATTAAATGTATAATTTATTTTATCTTCAATATTTGCAATATATACAGCTGAGATACTATTCAACATATTTTTTTAATACTAAAGATGCATTTGTGCCACCAAAACCAAATGAGTTAGATAAACCATATTCCATTTCGTGTTTTACTGCTTTATTTGGCGTATAGTCTAAGTCACATTTTTCGTCTTGATTTTCTAAATTAATAGTTGGCGGAACAATACCTTCATTTACTGCCATCATAGAGATAATACTCTCAACTGCACCAGCTGCACCAAGAAGATGACCAGTCATAGATTTAGTTGAGCTTATTTTTACTATTTTTGCAGCCTCTCCAAAAACATCTTTAATAGCCATACTTTCTAATACATCACCTGCTGGAGTTGATGTGCCGTGAGTATTAATATAGCCTATTTTATCTGGAGTAATATCTGCATCTTTTATAGCTGCCGCCATACATCTTCTTGCACCATTGCCGTCACCTGCTGGGAGAGTAATATGATAGGCATCACTACTCATACCATAGCCAACTACTTCACCTAATATTTTTGCACCTCTTGCTTTTGCATGCTCCAAACTTTCAAGCACAAGCACACCGCCGCCTTCGCCTATTAAGAAACCATCTCTGTCTTTATCAAACGGACGGCTGGCTTTTTCAGGCTCATCATTACGCCTTGATAATGCTCTCATATTAGCAAAGCCTGCAACAGCAAGTGGAGTGATAGCAGCTTCAGAGCCGCCTGATACCATAATATCTGCATCGCCCCTTTCAATAATACGGGCAGCATCACCTATTGAGTGAGTGCCTGTTGCACATGCTGTTACTATGCTTATATTTGGACCTTTCAAAGAATATTTTATAGATACAAGACCGTTTGCAATATTAATAATAGCTCCCGGAATAAAAAATGGCGATACTTTTTTATAACCGCCTGAAAGGTATGCTTCCTGAGTATCTTCAATTACTTTAAAACCGCCAATACCAGCACCTATACAGCAGCCTGCCCTGTCATGGTCAAATTCATAAGTATCAAGACCAGCCTGTTTTATGGCTTCCTCTGCTGCTGCAAGTGCATAAAAGCAGAAATAATCATATTTTTTAACATCTTTTTTATCAATATAATCTTCTGGATTAAAATTTTTAACTTCAGCTGCAATTTTTACTGGAAATTCTGATACATCAAACTTTGTAATAAAACCTGCCCCACTTTTACCAGCAATTAAGTTTTCCCATGTTTCCTTAACTGAATTACCTAAAGGTGTAACACACCCCATACCTGTTATGACAACTCTATGTTTCACGGCTCCTCCAAAATAAAAATCAAGAATAAGACTTATATATTACAATTATAAATTATAATATATAAAACTTATGATAAAGATTTAAACATTATAAATAAAAGGGCGGATATACCGCCCATAATTATTTTACATTAGCTTTAATAAAATCAATTGCATCTTGAACTGTTTTGATTTTCGTAGATTCATCATCAGGAATATCAATGTTAAATTCGCTTTCAAGTTCCATAATAAGCTGAACTGTATCAAGAGAATCTGCACCTAAATCATCAATAAAAGATGCATCATTTGCAACATTAGCTACATCATCAACTTTTAGCTGTTCTGCAATAATTTCTTTCACTCTTTGTTCAATATCTGCCATTTTATTTCCTCCTCACAGAAATAATATTTTATCCCTTTCGGGTTTATTTTATTGTAAATACATACCACCGTTTAAATGCAGTGTCTGACCAGTCATATAATCAGAAAGCGGACTTGCAAGATATACTACTGCATTCGCAATATCTTCCGGTCTGCCTAATGATTTTAAAGGTATTTTTTCCATATATGTAGTTTTCACATCATCAGGAAGTGATGCAGTCATATCTGTTTCTACAAACCCCGGAGCAACAGCATTTACTCTAATACCACGGGAGGCAAACTCTAATGCTGCAGTTTTTGTCATACCAATAACACCTGCTTTTGCAGCAGAATAGTTAAACTGACCTGCATTACCAGTAAAACCTACAACACTTGATATGTTTATAATTTTGCCGTAACGGTTTTTCATCATACCTCTTACAGCCCTTCTTGTGCATAAAAATGTGCCTTTTAAGTTAACATCTATAACACTGTCCCACTCATCTGTTTTCATACGCATAAGAAGATTATCTTTTGTAATACCTGCATTATTAACTAAAATATCTACAGGTCCAAGACTTTTTTCTATGGCAGAAAACATTTCTTCTACTTCTGTCTCAATATTAATACCTGCTTTAAATATTTCTGCTTTGCCGCCGTTTTTTCTAATAAGCTCTGCAACTTCCAAAGCAGAAGATTCACTGCTGGAATAGTTAACTGCAACAGCAGCACCATTTTCTGCTAAAGCTAATGCTATAGCCCTGCCTATACCACGAGATGCACCAGTTACCAGTGCAACTTTACCTTTTAACATATCTTTCATTTTATAATTTACCTAAATCATTTACAGTTGATATATTTATAGTTTCAACTGTTTTATTAATTTTTTTAATCAAGCCTGTTAATACAGAACCTGCACCTACTTCTATAAAAGTAGTAACACCTGCTGCAATCATATTTTCAACTGACTGAGTCCATTTTACAGTGCCTGCAACCTGACGAATAAATGCATCTTTTACATCTGCACCTGTTTTTTCAACTGCTGCATCAATATTATTCATTACAGGAATATTTAAATCATTTATAGTAATGTTATTTAAATATTCTGCCATAGCATCTTTAGCTGGCTGCATAAGCGAACAGTGGAATGGAGCAGAAACAGGCAGTGGTATAACTCTTTTTGCACCTGCATTTTTAAGCTCATCACCAGCTGCAGCAACAGCATCTGCACTTCCTGCAATAACTACCTGTCCAGAACAGTTAAAATTGGCAGGCTCTACAATAAATCCTGATTTTGAAACACCAGCACACACTCTGCTTACAGTATCTTCATCAAGCCCAAGAACAGCACTCATAGCACCAGCACCAACAGGAACAGCACTTTGCATAAACCTGCCTCTATTATGCACTGCCTTAACAGTTTCTTCAAATGATAAACCACCCGCTGCATAAACTGCACTGTATTCGCCTAATGAATGACCTGCAAAAAAAGAAGGCTGCACCTTATCTTTAATAAGAGACCATATAGATGCACTCATTGTTACAAGAGCAGGCTGAGTGTTTTGAGTAAGTTTTAAATCATTTTCCGGCCCATTAAACATAATATCAGACAGACTGTAACCTAATGCTCTGTCTGCATTTGAGTAAAACTCTTTTACAGTATCAAACTTATCGTAAAAATCTTTACCCATACCTACAAATTGTGCCCCTTGTCCGGGAAATACAACAGCTACTGACATAAGTTTCTCCATTTAATATGGCTTACAAGATAAGAGATATAATATAAAAATTAAGACTAGAAAAAACTAGAATGGTGGCATTATCTGCCGTATAAAGACGAAACATTTTTTCTTATAATGTAAGCGTATTTTTTCTTATTTAATTTTACAAACAACATTTGGCAGAGTATCTGCCCAATTTTAAGCCTTATTCTTTTTATTTATACTGATATTATACAGTAAAATTTATATAATATCAATAATTCATTTTATATATAATATTAACATAAAAATGCTAATAGTTTAATATACTTGCAAGTGATTCTTTAACATCACCAATAATAGATTCATTCATTTTACTTTCTGCTGCACGCATAGCAACTCTTATACCGTTTGCTACTGCTGTATCATTAGATGAGCCGTGACCTATTACACATACACCTTTAACACCAAGCAGTGGTGCACCGCCATACTGAGCACCGTCTGTTTTCTTTTTTAAACTTTCAAATGCTTTTTTAGAAAGTAATGCGCCTATTTTAGATACAGTAGATGATAAAAGTTCCTGTTTAAGCATAGATGTCATATATTTTGCTACAGACTGGCTTACTTTTAATGCAATATTACCTGCAAAACCATCGCATACTACAACATCCGCTTCGCCTTTAAATAATGCTTTGCCTTCTACATTGCCAGTAAATTTAATAACATCAGTTTTTTTAAGGATAGGATACACTGCTTTTGTAAGCATATCACCTTTTCCTTCTTCTTCACCATTACTTAAAAGGCCTACTGTTGGATTATCTATATGAAGCACTTTTTTTGCATATGCTGAGCCCATGATTGCAAATGTAACTAAGTGTTCTGGACGACAGTCTACATTTGCACCAACATCAAGCATGAAAAAATAACCTCGTTCATTTGAAGATGGAAGTATTGTGCCAATGGCAGGCCGGGCAACTCCTTCAAGCAGACCTAATACTACCATTGAAACAGCCATAGCTGCACCGCTGTTGCCAGCTGTAAAAAAGCCAGCAGCCTTACCGTCTTTTACCAGCTTTAATCCTATATGCATAGACGATTTGCGTTTACTACGCACTATTTCTGACGGATGGTCGTCCATAGCAATAAACTCATCAGTATGCACTATCTGTATTTTAGGCTGTTTCTGTTTAGAGCAGGCAGTAAGCTCTTTTTCTATAACTGCTTTATCTCCTACTAAAATCACTTCTAAATTTGGTGTTTCATTAACAGCCTTAACAGCACCTTTTACAACTTCGCCTGGGGCATTATCACCGCCCATAGCATCAACAGCGATAACCATGACTATACTTCTTTAGTATCTGCCACTACTTTACGGCCCTTATATGTGCCGCAGCTAGGGCATACAGTATGAGCTTGTTTTAACTCACCACAGTTTTCACATTTAACACCAAGAAGTGTAGATGGGTGGTGATGAGACCTTCTCATACCTACTTTGCTTTTTGTTGTCTTGTGTTTTGGATTAGGCATTTTTGCTCTCCCTGTTTTACCAAAATGGTTATATTTTATATTGTTTACCAAAAACGGCTTATTTACTACTTTAATTTATCAAGTGCAGCCCAGCGTGAATCTGTCTGTTTTGTGCATGCGCATTTTTCAGTGTTAAGCGATGCACCGCAGCCCTGACATATTCCCTTGCAGTCCTGCCTGCAAAGCCTTTTTTCAGGTGCTAAAAGCAGAGCTTCTTCCCTTAAAAGCTCATGTATATCAAAATGGTCTTTTGGTGTAACATACATACCAGCTTCTTCATCAGAAAGGCCATCTTCACCATCTGTATCCATTGGCGGATATTCCCCAAGCGGGGAAAGAGTAAGTATTAAGTCTTCTTCTATATCCATATTAACAGGCTCTAAACATCTGTCACATGGACATGAAAAGTGTAGATTAAGTTTACCTGTAACCACATAAGCGTCCCCAGCTTTATCTACACGGCCGGAAAAAGATTTAATATCAAATTTATCATCACCTTCGGAAAATGAAAAAGCCTCATCTATTATAAAGCCTTCCTCATGCACCTGCTCATAATATATAATCATCACTAACTCATTTTATATAATCATAAACATTTGCTCGTGATTATAATAAATATAATAATAATCGTCAAGAGAAAAAGCATATACCATATTTTATATAAGTTGTAAATAAAAAAATCAGGCAGCTATATTTTTACTTCTTCATCTCGTAAGGTATTATATATTTCATCTGTAAATATGCCAATTACTTCTTTTGCAAGATTTTCATCATCTAATAAAATTTTAAAAAAATCATTATTTTGATTATAACCATCTAATAATGCTTTATCAACATTAGAATAAAGAGCAAATTCAAAATCTTTTAATGTATTATTTTTCGCACTAAGTTTTAGTTCTTTAGATTTAAGTAATATATCTTTTATCTGCAGTATAGATTTAACTGCCACATCCGTATTAAATGCACTTCCTGTTCTGGCATTTATTTCATCAATAATTTTAGATAAAAGTTCTTCTTTTGCAGGTGTTATTATAAATTTATCTGCAACAGGTAATTTTATTACAGGGTCTGGTGTAATTCTAGTATCAGTATATTCACCTGTTTTTTTCTGTATAAAATCTGTTGCCTGTATTTTACCTTCTAAATCAAAACCATTACCCGCATGTCTTATATTAACAAAAGATATAAAATAATTTATAAATCTATATTTTTTATGAAGTCCTATATCTTCAAGACATGATGCCTGCATTATAAATTCATAAAGATTAATAAAACTTTTTAAAAGCTGCATAAATTCTTTTTGCTTTTCCTGCTCAAGTTGTTCAAATTTAATTTTTGCACTTTCTATTAAATATGTAAGGTATTTTTTATCTTTTGCAGTAATTTTTCCACTGTATAATATTTGGTTTGCTTCTTCTATATCTTTTGGGTTAAAAATGCAATATACTTCTATTTTACTTTCTAAATCATATATTGATGAAGCAGAAAAACTGGCAGAAAGTATTGTTGCTGTATAGTATGGTTTAAAAGCCTGTATAATATCTTCTATTTTATTAGCAAAATCTAATATAAATGTTTTCTTTTCATAAGGCGGCATAATCCTGTTAAGCCGTGATAATGTTTGCACAGCAGATACTCCGCTTAAGTGTTTTAATATATACATGGCACATAATTTTGGCTGGTCAAAGCCTGTTTGGTATTTATTTGCAACAAGCAAAACTTTATATTCATCTTTATTAAATTCATTAGGCAGTCTGTCTTCAGAAATATTGTTTATACCTGCTTCAGAATATTCTATGTCATCAATTTTTAACTTACCAGAAAAAGCAACAAGTGCTTTAATATCGCTATACTGATGTTCTTGTATATATTTTTCAAAAGCATTTTTATATTTTACAGCTTCCATTCTGGAAGATGTTACAACCATAGCTTTTGCCATACCATTTAACTGGTGCATTACATGCTGCCTGAAGTGCTCTATAATAATTTCTATTTTTTGTGCGATATTTTCATCATGCAGCTGTATAAATCTGGCTATTTTCCGTTTTGCTTCTGAAATTTTATATACTGGGTCATCTATAATTGTTTTATTTATTTTAAAATATGTTTCATAAGTAATGTAGTTTTGTAATACATCTAAAATAAAGCCTTCTTCTATTGCCTGTTTCATAGAATATATATGAAATGCTTCATAACTGCCTTTTTCATTTAATCTGCCAAAAAGTCTTAAAGTTTTTGCTTTTGGTGTTGCAGTAAAAGCGAATATAGAGATATTAGGCTGTTTACCAGATTTTTCTATTTCTTCAGCTATCATATCTTCCATATCTTTATCATCTTTATTTTCAGATGTTAAAGCTTTTGCAGCTGAAATCATCATTTTACCAGATGTGGAAGAATGTGCCTCATCAATAATAAAAGCAAATGTTTTATTTTTTAAGTTATTAACAATATCTAAGATATAATTAAACTTATGTATTGTTGTTACAATAATTTTAGTATTGCCATTTAATGCATATGCCAAATCATTTGATGTGCAGTTATCATCCATAACTCTTACAAGCCCAGACTTATGCTCTATAGCTCTTATCGCATTTTGCAGTTGCCTGTCTACTACAACCCTGTCTGTAGTAATGATTACAGTATTAAATATTACATTATTATCTTTATTATGCAGTGAAGCAAGCCTGTGAGCAAGCCATGCTATAGTATTTGTTTTTCCGCTGCCTGCAGAATGCTGGATAAGATAATTATTATCTGTTCCAGAAATATAAGTATCTTCAAGCAGTCTGCGGACTGCATCTAACTGATGATATCTAGGAAATATAATATTTTCAGTATATTTTATTTTTCCATTTTCATCTTCTTTTGATTTTGTTTCTATAAAGATAAATTTTTTTATTAAATCAAGCAGTGTATCTTTAGTTAAAATATCTTCCCACATATAATAAACGCTGTATTTATCTTTATATACTGGGTTTCCAGCACCGCTGTTTATACCGTTATCACTTCCCATATTAAATGGCAGGAAAAAAGTAGCTGTTCCCTGAAGTTTTGTAGTCATATATACCTGGCACAAATCCATTGCAAAATGAACGAGAGCACCTGCTTTAAACAGAAAAAGCCTGTTTTTAATATCTCTTGATGTTCTATATTGATATATAGCATCTTCATAAGACTGCCCAGAATGGTTGCATTTTAATTCAAAAGTAATAATCGCAAACCCATTTAAGAAAATAACTAAATCTATACGCTCTTTTTCACTGATTTCAACTTCTTCCATTACAGAAAAAATATTTTTTTTATAGTTTTCATATCCTTCTGCATTATAGCTTGTAGCAGGTTTTGAATACATTAAATAAAGTATAGTATTATTTATTTCTATCCCATTTCTTAATACATTAATAAGGCTGCTGTTTTTTTTATTAATCTCATTATTAATATATGAAACTAATGTTTCTTTTAATTTATCTTTATATATTTTTTCAAGCTTATCCATTGTAACTTTTTGGGTAGAATACAGGAACTGAAAAAGCATTTCTTCATCTATAGCAAACTGCTTATTATAATCTTTACTGTTTCTAATAACATATCCATTATTAGTTTTAAGATAATCTATAATAAAGTGTTGAAACTCTTTTTCTGTTAATATATCATTCATCTTACACCTGTTTTTTACCAGTTACATATTCATATATTAAAGATTTTTTATATTCTTCAAGTTTTTCTATTAATGACTGTTTTTCTTCTATAATGCTGTCTATCTGTGAGCATTTATCGTCTAAATATTTTACTATTTCTTCCTGCTCATCAAGTGGTGGAAAAATCATTAATAAATTCATTAATTCGAATGCATTTAGACTGCTTCTTACTCCACTATCCCCAAGATAATTAAAAATTTTATTATACCACATCATTTTAAAAAAATATTCCGCATAATTTGAAGAAACATCACTACAGCTTTCTAGCCGAATATAAGCTGAAGAAACTATACCTGTATATGGTGAAAGCCCAACTCTACTTGTTGATATATTTTGTAAATCTATCAATTTAAAGATTAAGTCATCTTTGTTAACTATTTGGTATGTACTAAAATCTGTAGGTTGAAGTCCTTCAACATCTTCTTTTGACCTTTTAACAACTCCATGTAAAGTCAATGCTAATCGTTCATAATTATCCGATTTTATACCAGCAATTTGCTTTTTATTAATGAAATATTTTTTAATCTTTGTTACTTCCCAGTGTTTTGGTATTTGCCCTATCCACTCTATACCGCTTTCTTTCATTTCTAGACTACTATACAACCCTTTTATAACAGTTTCTGTTATTAAAGAATATTTATACTCTTTATACTTTTTTATCAGCTTTTTTGTATCATCTATCAAGTTATCTATTTCTGTTACTTTATTATCTAAAAAATCAGATATTTTTTTCTGCTCATTAAGCGATGGAAAAATCATTAATAAATTCATTAATTCGGATGCATTTAAACTGCTTCTTACTCCACTATCCCCAAGATAATTAAAAATTTTATTATACCACATCATTTTAAAAAAATATTCCGCATAATTTGAAGAAACATCACTACAGCTTTCTAGCCGAATATAAGCTGAAGAAACTATACCTGTATATGGTGAAAGCCCAACTCTACTTGTTGATATATTTTGTAAATCTATCAATTTAAAGATTAAGTCATCTTTGTTAACTATTTGGTATGTACTAAAATCTGTAGGTTGAAGTCCTTCAACATCTTCTTTTGACCTTTTAACAACTCCATGTAAAGTCAATGCTAATCGTTCATAATTATCCGATTTTATACCAGCAATTTGCTTTTTATTAATGAAATATTTTTTAATCTTTGTTACTTCCCAGTGTTTTGGTATTTGCCCTATCCACTCTATACCGCTTTCTTTCATTTCATACATTTTTGCACCTATGAAAAAAGCCTGCTAAATTTTTCTGCTGATGCTTTTTCCAGCAGTAATATTTCCTGCTGCAAGTCTGCACTTGGGGCAGGTTTAGCATATTTATAAAAATATTTAGTAAATGGTATTTCTGCTCCTGTTTTTATAACTGGATTTTTCTTAGATAAATCTTCTTCAAAAAATGCTTTAGCATCTTGTATATATGGCAGCACTTCTTTTACCATGTATTCATCAATATTTTCTTCAAGTTTTATAATTTCTGTATCTTTTGTTGCAGTATCATATCGTATATTGCCTTTTTTATCTTTCTGGATAACTGCTTTTTTATCCATTATAGAAAGACCATCTGTAATTTTTTCTATTATCTTTTTATCTAACGATAGACTTTCTAAAACTTTATTAATTACAGGCATAAACTCATCTATAGATAAATATATGTTATCAGAAATATTACTTTTTAATGTTTCCATTATTTTATCATACAGTGGCTTATTATTATAAAACTTTTCTAATGTGCTTTGCTCTTTTGATGTTAATTCATCTTTATTTTCAAGCTCATACACTTTACCTTCATCATATAATAATTTCAGTTTATTATCAGCTATTAAATTTTCTATTCTTTCTTCTGTAATGCTATAGCTTCTTTGCAGCGGCTGCATTATAGTATATTCTTTATATATAAATTCATCATTATTAAAGATTTTACAGAACTCATTTTCTTTAAAATCTGCATAAAGTTTTGTTACTGCTTTTCTATCTTCTGGCGTTATTTCATTTCTTTTATTACCTAAAGATTTTCTTAATCTGTGATAAAAACTACTGGCATCTATAAGCTGTATTTTGCCTTTTCTAGCTGCACTTTTATTTTTAGAAAGTATCCATATATATGTTGCAATACCTGTATTATAAAATAACTCTGTTGGTAAAGCTATTATGGCTTCTATCAAATCATTTTCTAGTAAGTATTTTCTTATCTGGCTTTCCCCAGAATTAATTTTACCTGCAAACATTGGACTTCCACTTTCAATAATAGCTGCCCTGCCGTTTTCATTATCCATTTTATTTACAGCAGATTGCACAAACAGTAACTGCATATCCTCTACACCAGGCAGACCAGCAGGAAACCTGCTAGAAGAACCTTTTTTATATTCTTCTTTTACAGCCTGCTCTACTCCGTCCCCTGCCTCTTTTCCACCCCATTTCTCTCCAAAAGGTGGGTTTTCTATGACAAAACGCATTTTTATATGTGGAAAGCAGTCTTTTACCATTGTATCTTGAAATGCGATATTTTCAGCATCCTGCCCCTTGATTAACATTTCTGCTAAACATATTGCATAAGATTCATCATTTATTTCCTGACCAAAAAGCTTAATATCTGCCGTTGGGTTTAAATGTTTTATAAAATCATGGGCAGTAGAAAGCATACCGCCTGTTCCACATGCCTGGTCTAAAATTGTTATAACTTTATTTTCCTTAAATATATCATCGCAGCCTTCTGATAAAAGAATATTTACCATCAGCTTAATAATATCTCTGCCAGTATAGTGTTCTCCAGCCTTTGCATTTTCAGAAAACTTTCTGATTAATTCTTCAAATATATAGCCCATTTTAATATTATCTATTGTTTTTGGGTCTAAATCTATCTCAGAAAAAGCCTTTATTATACTGTAAAGTCTATTTTTATTATCTAATGTATCTATTTTATCCATAAACTTTAAATCAGTTATTATTGTTTTAATGTTATCTGAAAAACCATTAATATAACTTTTAAAGTTACTTGCAATATTATCTGCATCATTTAATAATTTTGTTAAGTCAAACTTACTTGTATTATAAAAATGATAGCCGGAGACCTGGTACATTGCCTTTGCAGGATAACCAGGGTTATGACTATATGTATCTAAAACTGCCTGCTTTGTGCTGGCTAATGCACACTCAAAACGGCGGATAATAACCATAGGTATTATTACATCTTTATATTTATCACTTTTATATGCACCCCTAAGCCTGTTGGCTATAGACCATATAAAATTAACTTCCTTTGTAACATCTACAGGGTTATCATCCCATGCTGCATTTATTTCATTATTATAAGCCATAATATCTCCAACTATATTTTATTTGAAAATCTACCATAATATATATGATATAACAAGTAGTAATTATGCTATACAAAATCATACATAGAAAGTGGTAAAATAAATTTTTTACTAAACCTGACTCTCAAATGATTTATTATAATATCTTTTTTATTATCAGACATTTTACTCCACAATTGATAAAAATTCCTTACAGTATCTGTAGATATATACACACTTTTAACATTAAATTTATTTGCTAAAAAACATCTTAATAACATTTCATTTGATTGTATATAATTTTCAAGCATTGAACATGTTAGTAAATAAGATAAGTTTTCTTCTATAGTTTCTTTTGAATACTACCATAATGTTCTATAAGAACATTATCAATTGCTCTTGCAAATTCTAAATATACATTCGCATCTTCTTCTAAAAATTCTTGTGATATGCCTGTATTAGAAACTATTTCTTCATATATTAGATTGAATGATTTATATCTATCTTCTTCATTATATTTTATCATTTTTTCTACAATATGTTTATATTTAAAATTATCTATTTTAGTAACTATATCTATAAACAAATAACCAAGATAATATATATCTGTAGCATGACAATATTTACCTTTATTTTTAACCTCATTTGGCTCTGGTGCAAACCAGTTTAAAACAATACTGTTTTGATTAGTTCCATCGTTCCCGTTTACAACTTCTTTACCAAAACCAAAATCTATAATTTTTACATTACCACTATTATCAATTAAAATGTTAGCAGGTCTTATATCCCTGTGTAGTATTCCTTTTTCTTCTAAATACTTAAAAGCATTTATAGATTCTTGAAATATTCTATTCCAGTCTAATGATGTATCATAAATACATTCTGTTATAGGTCTACCATCTACATACTCCATTTGAATATAAGCCACATTACTATTTGGATATTCATAATAATTATATATACGAACAATATTTGGATGGTCCATATGATATAACAACCTAATCTCTTCCAAAAACTTATCATAAGAAAGAATATCTTTATTATTATCATGTGGCTCGTATTTTTTAATAGCGAAATGTGCATTCATAAGTTCGTCATATACATGTATAATACGACCTCCACCACCTCGCCCCAAATCCTTAACATACTTAAATTTTCTAGTAAACTCTTTAAAGTTAATTAAATTATCAGACATCATTTGTCCTCCTATTTCTTTTATAATTTATATTTTAAACTTTAATATATGATAAAAAATATTTTTTACAATAGAAAAATTATATTTTATGAGATTTTATCTCACTTAATGTATAATTTTTACAAAATTCAGTAGTTTTATTACCAATAAAACAAGTAACTTCTCACTTGACATATATTTGTGCATAGTATATAATATATATATTATATAATTATTTTATTATTTCTTAAATTTATTCTTATTTATAAGGTGATATTATGTTATTACAATTTACTTTTAAAAATTTTAGGTCTTTTAAAGATGAAAATATATTAGATATGCGTGCTACAAAAATTAAAGAGCTTTCTTACCATATAAGAAAAGCTGGTAAGGAAAAAGTACTCCCTATTACTGCTATTTATGGAGCAAATGCCAGCGGTAAATCAAATGTAATAAATGCTTTGCAGTTTATGGGAATGTGTATAAGCACTTCTGTTATATTTGGCACAAAAATAAAAGATGAAATTTTAGAGTTCCCATATAGTGATATTATCAACTTTAGCTTTATAGAAAATGCTGATAATTTTTCATCATTTTTTGAAATAACTTTTATGCTTACAAACAAAAAAAAGTATATATATGGCTTTGTTATAGATAAAAATGGTTTTAGGGAAGAATGGTTAAAACAAGTTAAAGCCAATAATAAACATGAAGATATTATTACAAGAAAAAATTATGAAATGGATATGTGTGAACTTAAGCAAAAAGGAATAAAAGAAAACATTAAAACTTCTCTTAAAAAAACTTCTCTTATTGTTTCTCTTGGTGCTATGCTTAATAATAAATTATGCATGAACATTAATGAGTGGTTTGATAATATATTTATTGCTAATTTTGGTGATAATTATTTAGACATGATTCTTTCAAAAAGTATAGTATCATCAGAGTTGAAATCTGGAACAATAAAAAACTTATTTATAAAATATATATCTAGTTTTGATACTTCAATAGTTGATTATTATATTGAAGAAAAAAATAATGATGAAGATAGCCCTTCTTATATAATATATACTTATCATAAAATGATTGACAGCGATAAAAAGAAAAGGATACCATTAGCTCTTGAATCTTCTGGAACTCAAAAAATGATTACATTATTTCTGCATTTCTATCATACATTAAAACAAGGCGGCATATTAATTGTTGATGAGTTAAATGCAAAACTACACCCATTACTTATGCGAGCAATTATTAATTTATTTGCAGACCCAGAAACAAACCCAAATAATGCACAGTTGATATTTACTACTCATGATGTATGGCTTATGGATTCTGAAATCTTAAGACGAGATGAAATATGGTTTACAGAAAAAAATTCTGATGGCGTATCTGAACTTTATTCATTTGTAGACCTTAAAGGGCAGGACGGAAAAACAATGCGTAAAGATTTAAATTTTATGAAAAATTATATGCTTGGTAAATTTGGCGGAGTGCCTAAATTAAAACAATTTCAAGTAGAATTTGGTGAAAATAATGGGCAGAAATAATAACTTTACCCGTAGAACAGGGTTTAAAGATTTAAAATATGGCAGGTTTCTTATTCTTACTAATGGAGAAAAAACAGAAATAAACTATTTTAATGGTTTTAAAAACAGTCTGCCACAGGAAATGCAGGATAATATTCAAATATCAGTATTACACTGCGAGCTTGATAATTTAGAATATGAAATACAACGAAAAAAGGCAAAAGCTCAATATTCAAAAACATATATTGTACTTGATAAGGATAGAGAAACAGATAAAACTCTTCAAAAAGTAAAAAACACTGCTAAAAGAAATAACTGCCATATAATATTTTCAGCCCCTTGTATTGAATACTGGTTTTTAAAACATTTTAATACTACTGTTACTTTTCAGGAAAACATGCATCTGCCAGCATCTCAGCAGTGTATTAAAGAGCTTGAAAAATATATTAAACATTATAATAAAAATGATGATAATATATATAATATTTTAAACAAAATTGGCTCTGAAAATACTGCCATTGAATTAGCAAAAAAAGAATTTAAACCATATAAAAATCAAAAATTATATGAAATAAATAATGCCACTAATGTTTATGAGCTTATAGAAGAAGTTAAATACCCTTCCCTCTAACTTTCCCATATTCCTTTAAATATATTATCATATCTTTCTGTTACTTCTTTTTTGCCCTGCTGGAAAAGGGGCGGTTCAATGCATAATTCTTCACCGCCTGCCAAAATACACTCTACAAAAACAAGTTTTGCTTTTGATGATATATCTTTATGCAGAGATAATATTCTTTTAGGCTGTAAGTTATTTATTTTACATATATGAAGTGCTTCTATAAGCATATCTGCATCATATGAAAAAAATAATCTCCCTTGATGTTTTAGGCTGCCTTTTGCAAACTTAACCACATCTTCTATATTCATAGTGATTGTAAAGCGTGCCTTATTTGCCACTTCGTCTTTTGCAGTTTTGCCAGTGCCTGCATGCCTGTATGGCGGGTTGCATACTACTGCATCATAAAGTTTTTCTTTTTTCATCTGCCTTATATCTGCATTAATTACTGATATTTTATCCTGCATATTACATAATGATACAGTCTGTTTTAAACATTCAAACATTTCTGCCTGCATTTCTATTGCTGTTACTTTTGCATTATATGCCCTTGCAATTAATGCAGCAATCACACCGCTTCCACTGCCTACATCTGCAATATGCCACTTTTCCTTTGCATTAGTAAACCATGCAAGAACTGGCGAATCGCAGCCAAAACGGAATCCGTTATTTTTAAGCTGACATATTGTTATATCATTAAAAATCATACTGTTGAATGTATATTCCACTATCCACCTTTAAAAAAATATATAAAATGTGTAAAATTGTCTAATATTTCATTTTTCACTTGACACTAAGTGATTTTGTATTAATTATATAATTATGAAAATAAAGTCTATTTTGTCAAAGTTAGAAAATTTTTTCTTTCACATTACTCCGCCATTTTATTTAATAGCTGTACTGCTTGGATGTTTAACAGTCCTGCCTATACTTCTGTCCCCATATATTGACAAAAAAAATGATGAATATAAAATTTCTCTTATGCAAAACACTATGCGTCTTAATAAACTTTCTCTTGAAATATACGAGAAAAATAAGACTATTGCAAACCATCAAAATATACTCATAACAGACTTTGCACTGCAGCAAAGCTCTGCTAGAAGATTAAGCGCTAAAGAGCGTATAGAGCTTGCTTCTATAATTACAGAACAGGCTGATATACACAACCTTGACCCACTGCTTGTTATTGCTCTTATTCAGATAGAAAGCACTTTTAACACAAATGCACAGTCACATAAAGGTGCAAAAGGTTTAATGCAGCTTTTACCAGATACTGCACGATATATTAACAAAAAAACTGATAAAAGCATACCTGAAAACGGCAATCTTTTTGATGCAGAAACAAATATCGCTCTTGGTACTGCATATATGGAATACCTTTTAAATAAAACAAACGGTAACCTGGAATACGCTCTTGCTGCTTATAATATGGGACCTGCAAATATGTTCAGAGCAAAGCGTGAAAACAAAGTGCCAAAAGCATACAGCAATAAAGTCTTAAAAGAATATGCTAAACTGCAAAAGGCAGTTGATACTATAAATGTTGCTCAAAAATAGCAGATTTCTCAATACTGTTAGCAGTTTTTATATTCTTCTATATATTTATTAATATATTCAATAGTTATTTTTACTATTTCAGGGAGTTTTTCTGCAATACATTCAGAAAGCTCTGTTCCAGCTGCATAAGATTCTGGCACAATACCTATTAATGTAACGACTTCTGGAGCATGGGAATGAAGCTCTGCTTGAAAAAGTGTTTCCTGAAAACCTATTTGATGTGGTGAAATTTTCATTGGCACTTTAGAAAGCATAATATCTTCTTTATCATACACTCTAATAGTGCCCGGCTCTTCTTTTAAAGCTACTGCATCTACAGCTATTAAAATATCTGCTTCTACAAATTTATGAAATGATAATATACCAGTAGTTCCACAGTCATATATTTCCACATTTTCAGGCCACTGCATTTGTTC
This sequence comes from uncultured Mucispirillum sp., assembly GCA_944323205.1. Classification (GTDB taxonomy): domain Bacteria; phylum Chrysiogenota; class Deferribacteres; order Deferribacterales; family Mucispirillaceae; genus Mucispirillum. Next base: position 194,832 of record CALURO010000006.1, read on the forward strand.
AAGCTCTCTAATAACATGTATACCAACTCCCTCATCAGATAATATATAGTTGCCAACTCCCATAACAATAATTTTTTTCATTATAACTCCTTTTGTTATTTATTAATATCTCTACCAAGCATAAAATATTTAAACTTATCAAATGCAGAAGGCTCTGTATTTACCATTCTACCTGAGGCATCATACACTTCAAGTTTATCCAGCTCATACTGCTTTAAAACTATATAATGGCTTTTTTTATCAATTTCTATAAAACCAGTTCTTTCATTTGGGTTATCTTCAGGTCTTGTATAAGCTGCAACAATACCTGTTACTATCTCACCATCTTTACAGTATGCTTTTACAAAATAATTTACAGACTTACTCATTTTAAATAAAGATACCATACTACCTGCCTCTGCTGAAAAATCTATTCAAGGTTGTAATATCTAATGAAGAAAGCGGCACAACATAAGGTTTTCTTCCTTGAATAAATAATATAACATTGCCGCCCTTATCTTCTAAATCTACATTATATCTGTTTGGAAATATTATGGTTTTTATATTTCCCTGAGCTTCTTTATATGGTATTTTTAATATCTGCATATTAGTTCTTAATTTATTTTTCATCTGCCTTTGAGTCTGCATATATACTTCATATTCCTGCTCATCAAGATACCCATTACTTAGTTCATACAATTCCTGCTCGCTGTAATCTATATATATTGCTCCCTGATATTCTTTTTCATATATAGTTTTACTGCGTTTATCAAATACTGGAAATATCTGCCTGCCGAAATACTTATTTACTTTTACATTTAAATTTTCATCGTTTAAATCTATATTATAGTAAGACCTGCCTTTTTTATATAAATAGATACTAGATGATTTATCTTTATTATTAAGTTCTAGATATGTATTATTATTAAACTTAATGCGGGAATACTGGTCGCTTTTAATATACCACACTTGAAGATTTGCTTTATTTACTGTATTTAAAAACACTTCCAAAGGCGCACCGATACTGCCTGCAAGCTCAGAGCCTTGAATAAATACGATACACTCACTATCTAGAATATTAAAAACTGGCTTGCAAAATGACTGTATCGGATAAAAAAATAACATAAATACAATCAACGCTATTATTTTTTTCATTAGTTCCTCAAAAATTTGTATAAAGCAATCTTTATAATTGATAAATTATATCTTTTATTATACACTTATTATATATCTTAAAACAAAAGTAGGAAAAATGAAAAGTAAAATTTTTATATTTTTAATATTTTTTATTGTTTTTATTTCAAGCTGTGCTGCATTCAAGGGTGCTGATGCCTATTTATATATACCAGAATACTATCTAAATAGTGCTCAGACTGCATATGATAACGGCAATATTGCAGCAGCATTACAGATTGCTGAAAAAAAAAGCGATGAATTAGATTTTGAAAGCTGCAATCTGCTGGGGGTTATATACCTTGAAGGAAAATATGTAGAGCAGAATGACAGCACTGCATTAAAACTTTTTACAAAAGGCTGTGTTAATAAACACCCTGCCTCCTGCATGTATCTTGGTAAACTTTATGATGAAGGCAGAGCAGTAAGAGCAAATGATAAAAAAAGAGATGAGTATTACCAAATAGCATCTACTGCTTTTTTACAAAACTGTAATGATAATAAAAGCAGTGACTGTATGCAGTTAGGTCTTATGTATGTAAACGGCTGTATTTATGACCCACATGAAGAAGGCTTAAATTATATTAAAAAATCATGCAGTATGGGTAACGGCAAAGGCTGCCTTATTACAGGTGATTATTATTTTTATAAAATGGATAATAAAACGGAAGCATTTTCTTTCTATGAGAAATCATGTGCAAACCATAACACTGAGGGCTGCTTAAAGTTAATTGATATGTATAATACTTATAAATTTATAGAGCTTAATAATGTAGAAAGTATTGTTGCTCAGGCTGATAAAATGTGTAAAAGCGGTGCATCTAATATGTGTGTATATCTTGGAAATATGTATAAAAGATATACAAAAGTTTCAAGAATAGATAAAGAAAAAAGTTATGATTATATTTTAACTTCATGCGATTTTAATAACCCATACGGCTGTAAACTGCTTGGGGATATGTATTCTATTGGATATGGTGTTGAAGAAAATGAAGGCTCTGCTTTTAGGTATTATGATAAAGCATGCCAGCTTGGCTTTATTTCTGCATGCACTTTAAAGTAATATAATCAATGGTGAAAAAATGAAAAAATTTATTTTAGTTATAATTTTATTTTCTTTAATATCTGCATGTAATAAAAATAAGCAGGACTACGGTCTTTCTGCATATCAAAATAAAGACTATATTCAGGCATTTGCATTATCAGAAAAAGGCTGTAATGAGAAAAACGGCGAAGCATGCTATATTCTTGCAAATATATACTATATGGGGCTTTCTCATCAGATAGACCATGTAAAAGCTGCAAGATATTATATTAAATCATGCGAAATAGGAAACGGCAGAGCATGCTATATGATGGGTAAGCTTTATTCTGAAAGCAGAATTATACCAGAAGATATAGACCAGTCAGAAGCATATTACAGTAAATCAAATAAAATGCTCATAAATGAATGTAATGCAGGAAATCCAGAATCATGCCTTTATGCTGGTGCATTATATTTATACAGCAAAGGTGTTCCACACGATACAGATAAAGCATTAAGTTTTTTTGAAAAATCATGCAAGATGAGTTATGCTTCCGGCTGCTACACTATCGGATATCTTTTAAATACTGGCAAATATGGTATTATAAAAAATACTAATATGGCTAAGAATTACCTTAATAAAGCATGTAAATTAGGCTATAAAGAAGCCTGTAAATAATTCAGAATAATTTATAATCAAAATGTATAAAAATGCTGGTTCAGTAAAACCAGCATTTTATTAGGCTATAATGGTAACTAAACTTGGATACACGCTCCAAGTTTAGTTAAACAGATTAATTTTTAATTTATATAATATTTCTTATTATAAGTTTAAAATAATCAATAACTTTTTTGACAGTATGATTTTATTTTTATCTGCTTTTAATTTTACTTAATATTCTTAATATTTCAAGATAGAGCCATATAATAGTTAAGATTAAGCCAAATGCTGCATACCATTCCATATATTTAGGCATATTTCTTGATGAGCCCTGCTCTATAAAGTCAAAATCAAGAATTAAATTTAAAGCAGCCACAACAATAATTACAGCATTAATAATAATACTTAATGCAGAATTGCCGTAAAACCATTCAGGGCGTATATTAAAAAATGATAATATAAATAATATGATATAAGATACAGCAATAGCTGCAGTTGCAGTTATAATTACAGATTTAAATGTTTCTGTTGCTTTAATTACACCAAATCTATAAAGAATAAGCATTGTAAAAAATGCAATCATTGTATAAGTAACTGCTTCAAACACAATACCATTATACTGCTGGTTTAAAAGTATAGAAATAATTGTTACAGCAACACTTTCAAGTATAGCATAAACTATAGATAAAACTGGTGCAGTTGCAGGCTTAAAAGAAATAATCAAGCCAACCACAAAAGAACCTATAATAGATGCCATCATTACTGCACTTATAGAACCATCAAAATTAGGCATATAAGATATTACCACAAAGCTTGTTATAATAAATACAAGCCCTAAAATAAAAGTTTTCATAATAGAGCCGTTTACTGTCATACTATCTACACTAGAGCTGCGACCTGCCCTTTCAAATGCTCCATCGCTAAATACGGGATTACTCATTTATAAACTCCTTATATTTCTAAAAAATTTGATACAGCAGCCTTTTGAAAGTCTGTATCATCAAGTAAATCTATTCTTTTTACATTATTAAAATGCACCTGCAAAAATGTAGGCACATCTTTTTCCTTAAATAATTTTACAGCCTGCACAGTAGCTTCTCCAGGGCGGTATATTACTTTATTTGCAAACTCTTTTGGTATAAACTCTAAATCAATCATTAAGTTTATTAAATCATCATGAGTTTGTGTAGTATAAAAAATAAGCCCGTCTACCACACCTATACAGTCTCTTGTGTAATCTATTACTGAGCGGATATATGACCTTATTTGATAAAGCTCATTAAGCTCGTTTTGAGTAATAACAATTTCAGCAAACCTGTCCCTGTATATATAATAGCCTTCCGGCTTTTCCTGCCCATATACCCGGACAGACATACCTAAAGGGACATTTTGTTTTGCAAGCTCATTTCGTGGACGAAGCTGAAATTTACTGTTAATAATACCATTTTTAAGCATTAATTTTACAAACTGTAAAAGTGCCGTTAATGTAATACCGTCTATATCTTTTTCTTTGCTTTCAATAGATGCAGGCTCTAACTTTTCATTAAATGATGTTATTGGGTTTAAGCCCCTTGGTTTTACTGCCACTAAATTATTATTCCTTAAAAATGGAAAGTGCATATCAGTAAAAAGTTTCGGCGTAGCATAATGGCTTCTGTTAAGCATATCAAGAGAAAATATTAACTGGTTAGACTTATCTGCATTTAAAAGCCTAAAAAAGTGGGTAATATCATAGCTTTTACTGCCTCGCGGCATTATCATTTCATACTGCTGAGTGCCTATTTCAAAATTAAGATATCTAAACATATCCATTTTTGATTCAGCACCATAACTGTCATTGCCTTCAATTAATACCATAACTCTCTCTATATCCCTAATTTTAAGTTCAGAATACAGAAAATCCGGCAGCATATCGTTATCTATAATGTCCCTTAAAGGCTCATTATATGGGTGCAGACCTTCAGATACTATATTATCAATAGCAGCAGAATAACAGTAATATCTGATACCACTTCTTTGCTGAATAAGCAGTATTCCATCAGTTGGACCTTCTTCCTTTCTTATGTCAAAAGAACTTTTATGGCTTTGCTCTGGGCTGAAATCATTAATGGATACTGTCTCATCTATTTCTTCCTGAAAAGCAGGTGCTTCTTCTATTTCTTCCTGCATATTTTCTTCCTGCTTACTTTCTTCTGCCTCATCTTGTTTTGCTTCTAATTTATTTTCTGTATTAAAAAAATTAGCAGATGATGATATTTCGCTGATATCTATCTCAATATTCTTTTTTACCACCTGCTGACAGGCAAGGCGATATCCTGCATCAATATTTACTTTGGCAAGTATAAGTGTTTCTTTATATACAGGTTTCGGCGGGTTTGGACTAATATATCGCATTTTACATTTACCGCACTGACCTGCACCATTGCATAATGTAGGGTTTATAAGATTTTCATCAATTAGAAGTTTATATAAATTAGTGCCTGACTTTACTTCTAGATTAATATGCCTGTCTGGAATACTAACAGTATAATTTTTTTTAGAAAAAAACATCTTACCCCCTCGTAATAAAATATATAATTATTGGTTTAAATAATATACAATCTGAATTATATACTATATAATATATGTATGCAATCTGATTATTTTGATTTACAGTAACTTTTTAAAAGCTCCATATCATAAATAAAATCATCAAGGTTATCTTTTGAAGATTTTTCAGTTTCAACTGATATTATCGCATTTTCTGGAATAATAGAAAAAAGTGTATTAAAATCAAAAGTTCCTTTGCCTATATTATAGTGCTTATCCTGAGTGCCATTTATTTCTCCATCACTAATATGAAACATATATGGATTTAAACTGATAAATTCTTTTAAAAAAGATATATAATCAATATGCAGGCTGTTTGCAGCACATATTCCATGACCAATATCTAAACATAAGCCTGCTCCGCTTTCCTGCATAATATACTTTATCTGCTCAGGATTATAGCCGACACAAATATCAGTTAATAAAAGAGTATCTGTTTCTACTGCCACATGGTATGGTTTATTTTCTATTAATATTCTTTTATCATTAATCATTTTAATCTGGTGTGCAGTCTGCCTGTAATCCCCTTTTATACCCGGGTGAAATATTATTTTATCAGCATTAAGATAATCTGCATATTTTAATGCTTCATAAGCAAGCTCCATATTACTATTCAGTTTTTCCTTAGATGAAAAATTGATGCCGTGCATAAAATGCGGTGCATGGATAATATAAGGAATATTTAACGATTTCCATAAGTGCGCATATTCATCAAAAGATGATGGAATAGCGTAAAGCTCTATATAGTCATAAATATTTTCATCATAAAGTTTCTTTGCAGTATCTATATAGTTTTTATTTACAGACCAGAGCTTTAAGCCAAACTTATACATAACTATTCCACAGTAACACTTTTCGCCAGATTTCTTGGCTGGTCTATCTCTCTGTTATTAAGTTTTGCAATACGGTATGCAAAAAGCTGTAATGCTATTAC
>CALURO010000007.1 GCA_944323205.1 uncultured Mucispirillum sp.
CCAAAAAATTCTTACCTAACTAATTACTAAGCTGTCTATCACAATTTAACCTATTCTGTTGTCAATACTTTACCATCTCCCCATACATTCTCTCGCACAGGGATAATTAACCTAATACTTTTTATAAACATTGTCAAGAACTTTTTTTATGTTATTCAAAACTTTTTTTTCTAAGCTCTTAAACAAGTCATTTTTAAAGCATCATTTCCCTTTTAAAACACTCTTTTTAAAAGTGCCTTATCATCAAGGGAAGTATTTTCTATCAAACTTCATCTAATTTGTCAACTACTTTTTTTAAAAAAATTTAAAAAATTTATTTTCCCTAAAATATCAATAGTTTACAAAAGACACTTTTAAATTTATAATTTAATCTCTTTTGGAAATGGATTATCTTTCATAATACCCCACATTTTATCTATATATGATAGAGTATAAAAGTTCTCATAATAATGATAATAAAATGCACCTTTTAAAGTCATCTCATAAATATTATCTTTTTTTACTATAAATCCAAAAACTTTTGCAAGCCAAAGCTCAAAGCCATACATTTTCTCAATAGATACCCCAAAAAATTTTTTAAAATCATCTGCATTAACTTTTGTGCTGTAAGCTGTCCAAAAAAGCCAGTAAATCATTCGCTGCCTTTTTGTAAATCTTATTGTTAAAGATGTTGGCAGCTTATTTTCATTTATTCGGCTGCAGTATGATTTTATATCAAATGTATTTATTTTAAACTGATTTTTCAAAAGAGTAGTTGCTGAACATCCAAAACCTAAAAAATTATCACGCGTCATTGATGAATAACCAGTATTTTTGCTGTCAGCAAAAGTCCATATTGAATTTCTAACATATCCTTTTTCAAAAAAATATGCTGTAATATCATCTAATAACTTTCTTTTTTCATTTTTTGACATAGCTTCTACACTGCTTTTTGTATAGGTAAAATCTATAAAAGGATATATTGCAATATGGTTTGCTCCAGCATAAAATGCCTTATCAACATCATCTTTTAAATCTTCAAAACTTTGGTTAGGAAGTGCAAAAATAAAATCCATAGATACTGTTTCAAAATGTACTTTACTTAGTGCTGTTTTTAATTCATCAATATTAACTGCATTTCTGCCTAAAATATTTTGATATTTACTGCTGAATGACTGTATTCCAATGCTTATTTTTGTTATGCCTGCTTTTTGCAGCATACTTAATGTTTCATAAGTTACATTTTCTGGGTGCAGCTCTATTCCGATACCTTCAGTAATTATAAAATACTTATTTACTGTTTCAATTATTTCACTAAGCCTGTTCCCTGCCAAAACTGGTGTTCCACCGCCAAAATAAAGGCTTGTTACCTGTTTTTTCTCCCCACTGCTACTGCCAGTTATATGTATCTCTTTAATCAGTGCATCTATATATTCATCACATAATTCTTTTGAGTATAATACCTTACAGTAAGGGCAGAAATTACATATACTCATGCAGAATGGTATATGAATATAAAGCCCAAGACTTTCACATTCTTCATAAGGCAGTTTTTCATCATATTCATTTTTAAAGGTAAATGGTTTAAAAGATTTTGTAAGCCACATTCTAGTTAATGTTGTAACAACACTCATTACTGCACCTTATATATATTTTAAATATGTACGAAGCATATCTATAATTATTTTAATATTTCCGCGAAAAAGAAGCGTATATTCTGCCACAAAAAAATAGCCGCATTTACTGCATATATCTGGTATATGAATACATCTGCCACAGGTGCTTACAACACCATTTTCTATTACTACACACTGATGACATGGAGTTGGAAAATCATTATTAATAATATAAGGAAGTGCACTTTTTAGATTAAATATTGGAGCTTTTTCTTTCATCATCTGCAAAATGTCTTCACAGCATTCAGCTTTTTCTTCCATGCTTAATGCAAGGTGTTCTGTATCTGGATAAGGTGTATGAAAATTAAAAGACACTGCACGGACATTTTTCATATCAGCAGCCTTTCTGCATACATCTTTGATATCATCTTTATTTATTTTATTAACAGCCATATAAAAGCATATATTATCTGATGCTGCATTATTAATATTTTCCATTATTATATCATAAGTATTGCCGCGAATTTCATTATGATTAGCTTTACTGCCGTCTAAACTTAATAAAATTAAATCTGCTTCTGGAAGATTTAAAGGAAATGTGCCGTTTGTAACAACATTTACTATAAGAAAGCCCATTTCTTTTGCTTCAATCACTAAATCTCTTATTGTTTTACCGCCATCTTTCCATAAAAATGTTTCCCCGCCGCAGAAAAATAATATACGCACTCCCATATTATATAACTGCTGCATTTCACTGCGTATTTGATTATATGGATATATAACTGATGAAATATTATTTACTGAACAGTGCCTGCATTTAAGGTTGCATTTATCTGTTACAATGACAGTGCCAACAATAGGTTTTTTCTTTTTAAAAAGTATAGTTTTAATACCAAAGGAAGCAAAATATAAAAAAGATGATAATTTCATATATACTCCACAGAAAAAGAATATATTTATATTACAGAGTTATTTGTTAAAAAGGAAGAGAAAAAACACAAAAAAGGTGCAGTTATTTCCTGCACCTTAAATTTAAAATATTTTATTTAACAGTTTATAATTAAACTAATTTTTTAATGGCTGTTTTTCTGTCCATATTTAAGTATAATACTGGTGGAATATCAATCATAGTATAGCAGCCGGCACTTAATCTTGTAGCAGCTCTTGCACAAGATACCATAATTTGAGAAGTAAGAGCTGGGTTATTAATTTCCATTTTAAAAGTCATTCTTTGGTTATCAGTTAAGCCTGATGCGCCCTGTCTTTCCATTAATACGCCGTGTGAAGAATCACATACCATTGCAAGCTCTTCTGAATTTACAACAGCTTTAACATCAAGCGGATCATGAGCAAAATAGTCATCTGCTGCAAGTCGGCTTTTTGCTTCTTCTAAAGATACACCGTCTTCTAAAACAACATATACAAGCCTTGAATGTCTGCCGCCACCCATAGGGATAGTAATAGAAACAGCATCTTTTATACCTTCTACTGCCCTTGCTGCTGCAGAGTGTCCCATACTTCTGCCTCTGCCAAAGTTTGTAAAAGTAACACCAACTGGCATCATAGCTTCAAGCATAGCTCTCATAACAGAGTCACTGCCCGGGTCCCAGCCGGCAGCGGTAACAGATACTGCATTATGTTCTTTTGCAACTTTTTCTAATTTTTCCACTATTTCTGGAATTTCTGTGTGTATATCAAAGCTGTCAACAGTATTAATACCATGTTTTAAATACAAAGAATCATCATCAAAAGCATGGCGTGATGGAGTTGCTATTAAACATACATCTGGTTTTCCTTTAGCTTTTATTAATTCTTCAACAGATGAATATTCATCAACCCCTCTTAAATCCACTTTATTTTTGCCAATAGATGACGGTCTGCGAACAACACCAACACATTCCATATCTGATGCTGCTTCTATTGCTTCAATAGAATACCTGCCAATGTTTCCAAGACCATGAACACATACTTTAAGTTTACCCATTATTTTCACCTTTATTATTTTTTAGTAGGATATATAAGAAAAACATTTTTTCTTAATTTTTTCAACTTTTTCTATCATAAAATAAGGCGGTGTGCAAGTTATAATATATTACATTACTAAATTAATACATTTTTTTTACAAAATTATGCTTGACTTTAATTAATTAATCGATTAATTAATTATTATAAATTATAATGAGAGTATATATATGCAAAAGCAGCCGGGAAGACCAGCAGGAAGCTGTAAAAATATTAAGCATGATTTAATGATTTCTGCTATTCAGCTTTTTGCTGATAATGATTTTAACTCTGTTTCTTTAAAAGATATTGCCAAAAACTGCGGCACAACAAGTGCTATGGTGCATTATTACTTTGGCTCTAAAGAAAAATTAATAGATAATATTGCAACTGATTTTCTTGTGCCAATATTTAAAGATATTCTACATACTTCCATTAGCAAAGAAAATCCACTTGATATGGTGGAAACTGTTATTGACAGTGTTACTATAATTGCAATAAAACATCCATATATTGCAAAAATGTGGAGCAAAAATTTTCTGCATCATGACAGTAATCTGGCAAAACATATTCTGCCTTATATCCCTTTTGATAAACTTGCCCTTTTTACTAAAAAAATTATTCAAGGGCAGAAAGACGGCATAATTAATAAAGATTTACTGCCAAAGCTTGTTTATCCCGCTATTGTAAGCAATATATTTATACCTATTAACGCTTTTGATTTCCTGCTTGATAAAACAAATAATGAAGAAAAAATTAAACATATAAAATCATTTATTTTAAAAGGTATTGAAAAATGAATAAACTATTACTTGCTTTTACCATTATTATACTTAATGCAGGCAATGTTTTTGCTCAAATATCATTAGAAGAATGTTATGTTTTAGCAAAAAATAATTATCCACAGATTAAAAAAGCTGATTTAATCACTAAAACAAGAGATTACAGCATTACTAATGCCAATATGGGTTATATTCCAAAAGTACTTTTTTCTGCCCGTGCAAGTTATCAGTCTGATGTTACAAAAATACCTTTTGATGTACCTTATTTTGATATACCAGTTTTATCAAATGACCAGTATAAAATATCTGTAGATATTGTACAGCCAATATGGGATGGTGGTAAAATTGAAGCAGAAAAAGAAAATATAAAAGCACAGTCAAAAAGTGAAGAAAGCTCACTTGAAGTGCAGCTTTATAATTTAAAATACAGAGTAAACCAGCTTTTTTTCAGCATACTTTTACTTGACGAACAGCTTAGTCAGAATGATATATACTCTCAGGATTTAGAGCGGACATATAATATGATAAAACAAAGTATAAGAAATGGTGTTGCAAATACTTCTGATTTAGATGCTGTTGCAATAGAACAGGTAAAAACTAAACAAAATAAAGCTAAAATAGAAGCTGTAAAAGAAAGCTATCTTCATGCTCTTGAAATATTAACAGGGACAAATATTGATAATGGACTTATAAAACCAGAATATACTGAAATCACTGACTATACAGTAAAAAGACCTGAACTTACTTATTTAAGTGATAAAATAGATATTTTAGAAGCCAGTAAAAAAAATATAAATGCATCGTATATACCAACATTTGATATATTCTTTTCTGCAGGATATGGCAGACCTGGGCTTGATATGTTAGATGACAGTTTCCAGCCCTACTATATAGCAGGAATTAAAATGGACTGGACTATTGCAGGATTTTATACAGGCGAAAGAAATAAAAAGATTATAGAGTTAAATAAAAAATCATTAGAGCTTGAAAAACAGACTTTTTTATTTAACACAAATATTGATATTCAAAACCAGCAGGCAAAAATTAAGCAGATTAAAGATACTATGATTTATGATGATGAGATAGTGAAACTTAGAACAAATATAAAAACATCATCTGAAATTAAAATGAAGCAAGGAACAATGACTGTAAATGACTATATGCGGGAAGTTACTGCTGAAAATCTTGCAAAACAAAGCAAAATACTCCACGAAATAGAGCTTTTACAGGCAGTATATGAAATGAAAAATATAATAAATCAGTAAGGCGGAGAGAAACTATGCGAAAAATTGCATTATTAATATTTATAATATTTATGGCAGGCTGCAGTAAGGAAAATAATATAAGCCATGCTTCTGGTGTATTTGAAACAGAAGATGTGATTGTTTCTGCACTTGCTTCTGGTGAAATTACAAAGTTTGATGTGGAAGAAGGATTAGTATTAGAAAAGGATATGGTAGTTGGAAATATTGATAATAAGCAGCTTCAGCTTAAAAAATTACAGCTGCAGAATGCAATATATTCTGCGGAAGCAAAGCTGATTAATATTGATACTCAGCTTGCACCTATTGATGAAGAGATAAATAGATATAAAAAAGAAGTAACCCGTTTTACAAACCTTGTGAAATCTAATGCAGCAAACCAGAAACAGCTTGATGATGTAAAAGCTGCATATACTGCAGCACTAAAAAAACGCTCTGCTACTCTTGATACAATGCAGCAGAATAATAAAGCAGTAGAAAATGAAATAAACGGCTTAAAAATACAGATTGCTCAGATTGAAGATAATATACAAAAATCATATATTAAAGCTCCCATAAATGGTGTTATACTTACAAAATATGCAAATGCTTTTGAATTTGCTCAAACTGGAAAACCGCTTTTTAAAATGGCTGATGTTTCAATCCTTATTTTGCGGGCTTATGTAACTGCTGATATTTTAACACAGGTAAAACTTGGTGACAGTGCAGAAATTATGGCAGATTTTGGCAAAGACAGTATGAAAAAATATACTGGAAAAATTATATGGATTTCTGACAAAGCAGAATTTACTCCAAAAACTATCCCTACAAGAGATGAACGATCTAACCTTGTGTATGCCGTTAAAATACAGGTAAAAAATGACGGCTATCTTAGAAAAGGAATGTATGGGGAAGTAATATTTAATAATATTAATGCAGAATAGATATGGTAAAAGTTGAAAATATTTCAAAAGCATTTAAAAAAGTGCAGGCTTTAAATGATGTATCGTTCCATGCAGAAAAGGGAGAGCTTTTTGGAATAATAGGTCCAGATGGTGCTGGGAAAACCACCCTTTTTCGTATAATGACCACATTAACTATTCCAGATAATGGCTCTGTGCTTATTAATAACAGAAGTATTTTAAAAGACTATATGGAAATAAGAAAAAATATTGGCTATATGCCTGGCAGGTTTGCTCTTTATCAGGATTTAACAGTAGAAGAAAATCTTAACTTTTTTGCTTCTGTTTTTAATACAACAATAGAAGAAAACTACCATTTAGTAAAAGGTATATACAGCCATATTGCACCATTTAAAAACAGAAAAGCTGGTAAACTTTCTGGGGGTATGAAACAAAAACTCGCATTAAGCTGTGCATTAATTCATAAGCCTGAAGTGCTTTTTTTAGATGAGCCTACAACAGGTGTAGACCCAGTATCACGAAAAGAATTCTGGGATATGCTTTATGACCTTAAAAATATGGGGATAACAATTATAGTTTCTACCCCTTATATGGACGAAGCTTCCAGATGTGACAGGATTGCACTTATTAAAAATGGTGCTTTTATTGATGTGGATACACCTGAAAATATAATAAATAATTTTAAGCAGACATTAATTGCATTAAAAGCTGATAATATGCGGCAGCTTTTAAAAGATGTGAGAAAATGCAGTCAAATCAAAAGTGCATTTGCTTTTGGTGCAGAAATTCATGCCGTGATTGATGATGAAGATAAAATAGAAGATATAAATAATCAGCTTAAAAATTTAGACCATAAAAATATAGAAATATACAGGATATCACCTGCTATTGAGGATTGTTATATATGGAGCAGGTAATCGTTACAAATAATCTTACAAAAAAATTCGGCTCTTTTACTGCTGTAGATAATATCAGCTTTTATGTGGAAAAAGGCGAAATATTTGGATTTCTTGGTGCAAATGGTGCTGGCAAGACTACAGCTATGCGTATGCTCTGCGGGCTTTCAAAACCTACTGCTGGAAGCGGCAGTGTGGCAGGCTATGATATATCAAAAGAATATGAAAAAATTAAAAAAAATATAGGATATATGAGCCAGAAATTTTCTCTTTATGAAGATTTAACTGTATCAGAAAATATTAAGCTTTTTGCAGGGATTTATGGTATGCCTTTAAAGAAGATTAAAGAGAAATCTGCCCAGATTCTTGAAAGACTTGAATTAACTGACAGAAAAGATACTCTTGTAAAATATATCCCTACAGGCTGGAAACAAAAACTTGCCTTTTCTGTGGCAGTTTTCCATGAGCCAAAAATAGTTTTTCTTGATGAACCTACAGGGGGTGTAGACCCGGAAGCTAGAAGACAGTTTTGGGAAATGATATATGAAGCAGCAGATAATGGTATTACTATATTTGTTACTACTCACTATATGGACGAAGCAGAATACTGTGACAGAATATCTATTATGGTGCAGGGAAAAATTGCTGCCCTTGCTGCTCCAAAAGATATGAAAAAAGAATATAATGCAGCAACTATGGACGAAGTATTCAGAAAATTAGTTGCAGGCACTTTTAATCAGGAATAAATATGAAACAGCTTTTATCATTTATCAAAAAAGAAGTGCTGCATATAATAAGAGATAAAAGAACAATATTAATACTTCTTATTATGCCTGTTGTGCAGATTATGCTGTTTGGATTTGCTATGACTTTGGAAGTAAAAAATATTCGTGTAGCAGTATCTTATCAGTATGGCGATGAATTAGCTGAAAAAATTACTGCACGCATTAGTGCAAGCGAGTATTTTGATATTGTAAAAACGATAAATAACCCGATAAATATATCTTCTTATTTTATAAAAGAAAAAATTGATACTGTTATCGTATTCAGCGACGGATTTTCAAATGAAATATATAAGGGCGGAACGCCTGCTGTGCAGATAATTAATGATGCATCAGACCCAAACCAGGCAAGCACTGTTACAAGCTATATTTCTGCGATTATTTCATCATTTCAAAATGAAATTGCAGGTGCAGCCTCCCCTGTCCGCATAAATACTGAGCTTAAAATGCTTTATAATCCAGAACTTAAAGGCTCATATAACTTTGTGCCGGGTGTTATGGCACTTGTGCTTACATTAATATGTGCTATGATGACATCTATTTCAATAGTAAGAGAAAAAGAGTTTGGAACAATGGAACTTCTGCTTGTTTCCCCAATGAAGCCGGCTTATATAATAATATCTAAAATTGTGCCTTACTTTATTATATCAACAATAAATCTGCTGACTATTATTGCATTAGCCGTAATGCTGCTTGATATGCCTGTAAGGGGAAGTTTTACACTGCTTATGGGAGTATCATTTTTATTTATATTTGTTTCACTAACTGTTGGAATATTTATATCTTCTCTTGTGGCAAATCAGGCTGCTGCAATGCTTATTGCAGGTATGGGTATGATGCTTCCTGTTATGCTGCTTTCAGGTATGCTTTTTCCGCTGGATAGTATGCCGAAATTTTTACAGGTAATTGCTGATTTTGTGCCTGCTTCATGGTATTTTACTGCTGTAAAAAAAATAATGATAGAAGGTCAGGGGTTTATGAATATTACAAAAGAAATTATTATATTAAATATTATGCTTGCAGTTTTAGTGATAGCAAGTATTAAGAAATTTAAAGTGCGGTTAGGGTAATATTATGCTGAAATTTCTGCTGGAAAAAGAATTTAAACAATTTATGAGAAACCCTGTTATGCCAAGAATGGTTTTAATTATGCCACTTGTTATGATGATTATTTTCCCACTTGCCACAAACAGACAGGTGCAGGATATTACAATATCTATTGTAGATAATGATAAAAGCCAGTATTCTGCTGAACTAATTAATAAAATAACATCATCAGGTTATTTTATACTTTCAGATTACAGCAGTAATTATAGTGATGCTCTAAAAAGTATAGAAAAAGGTGATACATATATTATACTTGAAATAGAGAAAGATTTTGAAAAAAATATTGTAAAAGAAGGCGCTGCAAATGTAATAATTTCTGCAAACGCAGTAGATATATTTAAGGGAAGCGTGGGAGCAAGCTTTCTTTCAAATATAATATATGATTATTCTCTAGAACTGCAGGAAAAACTAGCTTTTATTAATATGGCACCTGCAATTAATATTATTCCGCTGAATGAATTTAACCAGACACTAAACTATAAAAACTTTATGATACCAGCTATAATGGTTATGCTTGTAACAATGATAACATGCTTTCTGCCTACACTAAATATTGTAAGCGAAAAAGAAAAAGGCACTATGGAGCAGATAAATGTAACACCAGTTAATAAATTTATATTTATACTTTCTAAACTTATACCATATCTTATAATGGGTATAATAGTTTTTACAATATGTATTATTATTACAAAATTTTTATATCATCTTGATGCAAAAGGCGGTGTATTATCATTATATATTTTTACATTAGTATATGTATTTGTATCTTCAGGGCTTGGGCTTATAATTTCTAATTATTCATATTCTATGCAGCAGGCAATGTTTGTAATGTTTTTCTTTGTTATGATATTATTTTTTATGAGCAACCTTTTTACACCAGTTGCATATATGCCTGAATGGGGGCAGTGGATTGCCGCATTTAACCCGCTTAAATATTATGGCCATGCAGTTAGAAGTATATATTTAAAAGGTGCTGTTTTTTCTGATATGTATAGAGAATTAATCATATTAGTAATATTTGCAGTAGTGCTGAATATACTTGCTGTTTTAAGTTATAAGAAAAATGAGTAGCTGGACTTATTCCAAAAATTACAGCAGAATATGCTTTTTGAATAAGTCCATAAGTTTAATGGCTATATTGTATTATTCACCAAGCTTTTTTATTTCATCAGCTACTTTTTCTGTAGAATCTTTTGCAGTTTTATCTATTGTATTAACAATATTTTTAAAAAATGCATCAGTTTTTTCTTCCTGAGAGATAGTTTTATTATCACTTTTTGCATTTTCTGCATAAACGATGCCAGTATATGCCATAATACTAATTAATGCAATTAACATAATTTTTTTCATAATACACCTTTTATTTATTTAATTGTTCTTTTATATCCTTTTCTGCACTGTTAATAGATTTTTCTACTGCTTTATCTGCCTGTTCTAAAGCATTATCTACTGCACTTTCTGCCTGTTTTAATGATGTGTCAACAGCATCTTCAGCCTGATTTACAGCATCTTTTACAATTTCATCTACTGGAATATCAGATGTTTTAAAAAACACACTTCTTGCTATAAAAGCTATTAATAATAATATAGCTAGTGCAATTATTACTTTAATTAATCTACTCATAACTTGCCTCCAATTTATTTAAATCTTCCTGAAAATTAATATTTATAAACATAGTGTCATTAAAACCTGATGAAAAAATTATATCTTCATTAATATACTTTATATTAAACTTTTCAAGACTTTTTGTAATTTTATAGTTTTTATTTTTATAATCATATATCATTGCAAGCAGCACTTTTCTTTTATAAAAGCTCATTAAAGTATAACTTTTACCATTTATAACAGGTATGATACCATCACAGTCATAAAAATTACTATATAAAAATTTTACAAACTCTTTTTCTATTAATGGAGCATCTGCAGAAACTACAAATATATCATCATTCTTTGCAGACTGTGCTGCCTTTATTAATCCGCTCATAGGACATATCTCTTCTAAATCGTCCTGCAGATACTGCACATTTTCTAAAAACGGCTTATATTTTTCAGCATCTTTTGATATATGCATAACATCACTGCTTACAGATAACCCAGTTTCAAGGCAGTATAAATATAAGGGCTTTTCTTTATACAGTGCTTTTGTTTTATCACTGCCAAAACGCTTAGCCTTTCCACCGCTAAGCACTGCATAAGATATATTCATTAACCAAGCACCTGTTCTGCATTAAACACATAAGCATAAAGCTCTGTGCCGGCTTTTACAGTGCCTACCATTTCATTTGTAAATTTTGCATAAGCATTAGCAGCAACAAGTGATTCTATAATGTGAGAATCCTGAGTAGTGAAAGGATATGCTTTCATTACTCCGTTTTCTATTTTTATCTGCACTCTGTCAAACTGCACTCTGCCTTTTTTCTTAACAACATCACTTGCTAAAATCACTTTTACAGGCTTATTTCTGTATTCTTTTAACCCCATCATTTTTAAGAGAGCTGGTTTCGTATAATAAAAATTACAAAACATTGCACTAACTGGATTACCGGGACAGGCAAAAACTGGTGTATTTCCCATAAACCCAAAAGCCATATGCTGCCCTGGTTTTTGGTTAATTTTACTAAAAAGCCACTTTATGCCAAGCTGGTCTGCTATTAAATTCA
Source organism: uncultured Mucispirillum sp. (assembly GCA_944323205.1). Lineage (GTDB taxonomy): Bacteria > Chrysiogenota > Deferribacteres > Deferribacterales > Mucispirillaceae > Mucispirillum. The sequence continues at coordinate 11,989 of CALURO010000007.1, forward strand.
TATAGTCAAAATCGCCAGCACTAATACCTGCTGAAGTAACAATCATATCAAAGTTTTTTAATGATTTAAATGTATTAAGCAGTGCTTCTTTATCATCAGGAATAACTCCAATATATGATACCTCTGCTCCTAACTGCTGGAAAAATATTTTAGCCATCTGGCTGTTAGAGTCAAATATCATGTCAGGATTATCCTGTATTGCAGGGTCTGCTATTTCATTACCTGTAGATATTAATGCTATTCGTGGCTTTCTATATACTGATGTATAAAATATACCAGCTGATACATATCTGCCTATGTGGTAGGCAGTGAACCTTTCGCCTATTCTGTCAATTACACTGCCTTCTTTTAAATCTTCCCCTTTATAGCGGACGCAAAAGCCTTTTTTAACCTGCTGAGAAATATTTACTATTTCCTTACCGTTATCTGTAAGTTCATGCTGAATAACGCTGTCTGCTCCATAAGGTAAAAATGCACCAGTCATTATTCTGTAACATTCACCATTATTAATAGAAAGCCCTGCAACATTATCACCTGCTGCAATAACACCTCTAACTTTTAAAGATGCACTGCCCGAAGCTGTATCTTCTGCCTTTATTGCATAGCCGTCCATTGCTGATGTATCAAAAGGTGGCAAATTTCTTCTTGAAACCACACTTTCTGCACTTACCCTGTTTACTGCATCAAATATAGATACTCGTTCTATACTTATTGGCTCTATATGTTTTAAAACAATCTCAACTGCTTCATCTGCTTCTAATATCATTTTTAACTCCATTACTATCTTACTGGTGTATAATTAATTTCTGATTTTTCATTAGTTGCTTCAAGTTTAAAAATAACAGGGCGTAAGCCATCATTACAGCTGCATACAGCAACTCCCGGTTTTCTTATCCAGTCTCCATAATAAAAAAGACCGCTGCCAGCTCCATGCGATAAAGCAAAAACATACTGATAAATCGCTTTCCATGCTTCATCACAAAAATTATCAGGCTTTGCATAGTCTGCATAAAAAAACTGACCTTCTGTATGCATAGGGCATTTATCAAGTCCAGCGGCTCCATATTCTTCTGCCAGCTCTTTATCTAAAGTTGTTTTTAATACTGTTATTTTTACTTTATTCATAATATCACCTGTTGCTCTATAATATACCATTTTGCTGTAAAAAAGGCAATTTAATAATTTTAGTCTATACTCATCTGTGCTGCTGTTTCTGCATGTATTGCTGTAGTATCAAATACTGGAATATCTATATCTTTTTGAGATATAAGCATTACTATTTCAGTGCAGCCTAAAATAACCCCTTCTGCCCCTTTCTTTTTTAGTTTTTCTACTATTTCTATAAATTTCTGCTTTGATTTTGGATTGATTTCACCACAGCATAATTCATTAAAAATAACATTATTAATAAATTCTATATCTTCTTCATCTGGTATTATTACATTTAAGCCTTTATCTATTAATATACTTTTATAAAAATCCTGCTGCATAGTATATTTTGTGCCTAATAAGCCTATATTTTTTATACCCTTTGGTGCAATTCTGCCATAAGCTGCTTCAGCTATGTGAATAACAGGAATATTTATATATTTTTTCATTTCAGGTACTACTTTATGCATAGTGTTTGTGCATATTACAATATAATCTGCCCCTGCTGTTTCTAATTTTTTTGCTATATCTCCAAGTATTTCTCCACATTTTTCCCAATCACCTGATTTCTGCAGTCTGCTTATTTCTTCAAAATTTACACTGTATAATATACATTTTGCAGAATAAAGACCGCCTAATTTATTTTTAATATACTCATTAATAGTTTTATAATATAAAGATGTGCTTTCCCAGCTCATGCCGCCTATTAAACCGATTGTTTTCATAATACTACCTCAAATATAATGATAAAAATAAAGCCTGCTGATATGCAGGCTTAAATAAGTAGAAAATGTAATAAGAAAAATGAATATAAACTCTATATACAAATTAATATTTTTGAACCTTAAATGTTTCAATTAAATTTAAATCTTCAAGCAGGCTGTAAAGTCTATCATCTTTCACATATACATGGATAGAAACTTTATCTTGAAAGATTACTTTAATGAAAAAGCCAATAACAGAAGATGTCATAGAAAAACTTTCTGGTGTTTTCACAATAATACTTTTTGCTCCTGACTGCACAAGTGCATTAACATTGTCTTTAATAGATTGATAATCACTGGTGTTTTTTATATTGCCATTGATTATGATTTCTGAACCATTTCTGTGTATATCCATATTATACCTCAAAAAAAAATTTATATCTTTATTTAACTTTTATACCAATAAATATTTCTCTTCTATCTTCTGAAAAAAAGAAAATGTCTGTATAATAGTCAATTATCTTAATACCACGACCGTTAAATTTAGTTGTATCACCGATAGCATTTTTAAAAACTGTTTCTGGATACCCTGCACCTTCATCGCGAATACCCACAATAATATATTTACTCTCATTATCATCACAGTATACAAATCTAACTGTTATTATCTTATCATTATTTTGTTCTTTTTTCAAGAGTTCTTCTTCATAAATACCATTTTTTATTAATTCGTGCTTAATATCAAATGTAATTGCAAGATTTCCATGCTCGTAAGCATTCATTATACATTCAGAAACTGCTGTAAAAAAAGAATCATGCTCATCTGCATCTATACCGCAGTCTACCATTTCTTGACGAATAGTATCTGAAACATCATCAAGTTTATCATATCTTGTAGGGAAATAATATACCTGCTCTTTTATTATATTTGTAAATGGTCTTCTAATAAAAAATACAGTAGTATCATCACTAAATCCATCTAAATGACTATATACATTATTTAAAAATGATTTAAGAAACGGCGATTTTAAAAAATCTTCATTTAAATAAGCTGAATATAATACACCTTCATTTGTTTCTGACTCTACTATACCGTCTGTAAATAGTGCCAATTTTGATATATCTGATAAATCAACAGAATCTATATATATATCAACCACATAAGGCATAATAGGCAGATTATTAGATGGCAGTTTTTCTATTATCCCAGATGTTGTTTGGTAAAGTATTCTAGGCATTGAAAAAGATGCATATCTAAATTTATTTTCTTTAAAATCAAAATATGCAAATATTGCACATAATACTTCATCTTCCACAAGATTTTCTCGCATAAAAGATACACACTGCTCTACAATAATCCTTATTTCTTCTTCACCAGAAATATTTTTGTGATTATTTTGCTGTTTTATAATATAGTTAATAAGAGAAACAGAGACTAAAGATGTAATAGATGCAGAAATACCTTTACCCATAGCATCTGCAATGAAAATAATAAAATTGCCATTATCAAGAGTCCTGCATGTGTAAGTATCACCGCTTACAATATCTAAACTTCTATAAAATACTTCCAGCTGCCAGCCATTATATGTAATAGGATTATCACCGTCATGATAATATTTTTTAAACATATCATTACGCATAATATGCATCTCTTTTCTTAAAGTTGCATCATGCTGCATAGTATTATACATATCTTTATATTTTAAAAGCTCTAATTCCTGCTCCCTGCTTTTGTTTAAAAGATGCTCTAATACAACAGATTCAACAGCATTATTAATAGCATTTCTAAGAAGCTTAAATTGTATAGGTTTAGATACAAACTGAGTAATACCCATATTAATAGCTTCAACAAGGAACTGCATATCTACATAGCCTGTAATTAAAATAATTGGAACTTTTGACTTTATTTTCAAAACTTCTTTGGCAAACTCCATACCGTTAATTCCGGGTAAAAGATAGTCTGTCAAAATCAAATCAAAATGATTATTTTTAAATGTTTCTAATGCTTTCTCTGCAGAAGAAACAGATATAAATTGATTAAATTTTGGTGCAAATCTTTTTTCTACAAGTGCAATAATATCTACTTCATCTTCCACATATAAAACATTAAGACTTTTTAAAAAACTTTCGTCCATATTAAACCTATTAAATTCTTATTAAAAATTTCAATCCAGCTGCGGACTTCTTTTTCCTGCCTATTCGTCGGGAAGTCCTTGCGTCGCAAAAATCGCTCCCCCTGAAATTTTTAAAATACGCTCCGTCGAAACAAGTTCGCCTGTCGCTCTCGCAAGTGACGCTATATCCTATAGCTAAATTCTTATTAAAAATTTCAATCCAGCTGCGGACTTCTTTTTCCTGCCTATTCGTCGGGAAGTCCTTGCGTCGCAAAAATCGCTCCCCCTGAAATTTTTAAAATACGCTCCGTCGAAACAAGTTCGCCTGTCGCTCTCGCAAGTGACGCTATATCCTATAGCTAAATTCTTATTAAAAATTTCAATCCAGCTGCGGACTTCTTTTTCCTGCCTATTCGTCGGGAAGTCCTTGCATCGCAAAAATCGCTCCCCCTGAAATTTTTAAAATACGCTCCGTCGAAACAAGTTCGCCTGTCGCTCTCGCTATCTTAATAATAATATTATTATAAAAATAAAAAGCTGTGCTGATATACTATTCAACACAGCTATGAAATCTTATAATCTTTAAATTTTAAACTTGGAATTTACCCAGCACTTTATTAAGCTCTCCTGCTTTAAATGCTAAGTGTTCAGAAACCTGACTTACATTTTCACCAGCAACTTTATTATTAGAAGATAAATCAACAAGTGAATGAGCACCCTCTATTAAATCTTTTACTTTTACTGCAATATATGATGTTTTCTTAACTACATCACTTGAAACTTCAGTAGATTTTGTAAGACGAACAATTGTATCATTACCTTCTACAATGAGTTTATCTGCACTATTTGAAACTTCTTTTATACCATCAGATGATGCTTCTACAAGTTGATATGTTTCTTCAACACTTTGAATAATCATTTTTGCCATTTTATTAATATTATCAAGAGAATCTTGAGTTCTTTCTGCAAGTTTTCTTACTTCATCAGCAACAACTGCAAAACCTTTTCCATGTTCACCTGCTCTTGCAGCCTCAATAGATGCATTAAGTGCAAGCAGGTTTGTTTGGTCTGCAATTTCTGAAATAATTGTTAAAACTGCTGTAATTTCTTTAACTCTGTCTGTAACTTCATTCATTTTACCTGAAACAATTTTCTGTTGCTCGTTTTCTTCATTAACACTTGCTACAAGTGCACTTAAACTTTCTACAAAATGGTTAAATATTTTACAAGTTTCTTCTAAATCTTCAGTAGTGCTGATAGCTCTCTCTTCTGTAATATCAAGATTTTTACCAATATCTGAAATTAAATCTTCAGTATCTGATACAAGCTGCATTTGCTCAGCAATTGTGCTTGAAAGCTCATAAGAAGTAGATGAAAGCTCTTCTGAAGCAGAAGAAGTTTCTGTTGATGCATCAATAGCAACAACAATTGTTTTTTGTATTTTTTCTATAAATTTATCAACATATCCTGCTGCTCTGCCAAATTCATCTACACTTTTAAACCCTAAACGAGTTCTTAAATTACCATCACCTTCAGACAAATCTCTTAATGCAACAGCTAAGTTTTTAACAGGTCTTATTACATTAACAGCAAAAAGCACCATAATAATAATTGTTGATATAATAAAAGCTAATAAAAAGACAATAAGCAGTTCAACTGCAACAGTAGTGGCTTTATCTACCATTTCAAAAATTTTATTTTCTGGAGTAGCAAGATACATAGTCCCTATATACATACCTTCATTAATTGTGGCATCAGATGAAGTTGTAGGCGAAGTAGTAAAATTAACAGGCATAAAAAAATGATTACTAAGTAATAAAGTAAATGTATCCTTATTTAAATTTGCATTTTTAGCCACTTCTAAAAGTTCTGTTTTTATTTCATAACTATTAATAACTAATCCATCATTATAAAAAAGATTGCTTTTAACATCTTTTGCATAGCTGTTATACTGGGCTGCAAGGTTTAGCATATATATATAACCATTTGATAATACAAATTCTCTAACTGAATCTTGTATATCTTCAACAAGCATTATTATACCAACCATTGCACCGTCTTTTATAATAGGGGCAGTGCCTCTTAAAACAATTCCCTGCCTGCCATAGTCAACAGAAGCCATATATCCACTTTTAGCAGACATTTTTTTAAAATACCAGCTATTTGATACATCATCTCCAACTACTTGAAATAAGCTTCCATCTCGATTTTTAATTGGTGTAGCAGCAATAATTTTACCATTTCTATCTGTGACCTGTATAGAGACATTAGAAGTGCTGTTATCTTTATTAGAAACATGCACAATCTTATTTAGTATCTCTTCCTTTGATAACTCAAGAAGATTTGTAAGTGAAGCAGTATCGCCTTCTGCAACAGCATCAGTAATTAAACTGTCTTTTGATAAACTTGCAGCACCTACTAACATAAGATTTTTACGCATTTCAATGATAGTTGTAATCCTTGTATGGATAAGTTTTACTTCATTTTCAATAGTCTGTTGTTTTAAACCATTAATACCAACAACAGCTACAACTATAACAATAATAAGCGAAACAGCAATTATGATAACCTGAGGAATAAGAACTTTTAATGCTACACTTCTTCTATATCTTTCTAACAAACCCATTTTAGCCACCTTTTCCAAAAAATAATTAAAACTTAATATCTTGTGATTAATAACACATTTTTATACATTATGCAATAGGCTTTTTATCTGAGGGTACACCATTTTTTATAACACCCTATGTCACTCAGACGAGCGGTTTTTGCGAGGACTGCCGATTTCCCGTCCAGCCAGCTTTTTTATTTCCTGCCTATTCGTTGGAAAAAGCTGTCCTCCTTTCAGTCGCCGAATAGGAAGGAATCAGAAATCGCACAGGCTAGACCGGAGCGAAGAGTCTATATAGGTGCAGGATGCACCGTCGCTTGCGAGAGCAACAAGGAATTTACTTCCGTAGTTGCATGGTTTTTTAAATACAGGGATGTATTTAAAAATAAAAGTTTAAATAGATTCTTCGCCTACTATCGCAGGCTCTGAATGACAGTTATTACGACTACTTATTTTTTACATATATTATCAAGTAGTTATAGCATTTTTGAATAAAAAATGGGGTACCACTAGGCTTTTTATACAAAATACCTAAGCAAAGCAAGCAGTGTAACACCAAAAATAATTACAGCAAATAAATTTTTAACAAAAATACCAAATAAAAATGTGCATATACCTGAAATTAGAAATAAATTATCTAAAGAAATAAATAATTTCTTACTTTCACTATCCACAATCAGTGCAGGAATAAGAAGTGCAGCAAGAACAGCAATTGGAATATAACCCAGCCATTCAACAATAGCTGGTTTTAATTTTTTACCTTTTAATATTACAAATGGCAGTTCCCGCGAAAAATATGTAACTGCCCCCATGCCAATAATTATTATATAAATATATTCCAGTGGATTACTACTAAACATTGTGAAGCCTCCTGCCTGTGTAATATCCAGCAAATGCTCCAGCTACAGCACCAGCAATTACTCCAATATAAACCATATTTAAAAGTGCAAAAATTACTGCAATCAGCCCGCCAGTGATAAATGCAGCCCATTGAGCAGTATTTACAAGACGAGGAATAATTAAAGCAATAAATAAAGCATATAATGTAAAATCAAGTCCAAATTTTGAACTATCAGGAATAAGACTTGCAGATATTCCACCAATAGTGCTGCTTATTACCCATATAGAATGGGCAGTAATATTTAAAGTAAATGCAGTAACAGTATTAATATTATTTTTTTCTATAAAATTTAAGTGCATAGCAAATACTTCATCAGTAATTTGTGCTGCAAAAAGCGACTGTTTAAAAAAGCTCCATTTAGATATATATTGGTATAAAACAGATGTATATAAAATATGGCGGGAATTAACTATAAATGTAGTAATAATAATAGATATGGGCGATGCACCAGCTGCAATCATTCCGCCTGCAATATATTGACCTGCTCCAGCATAAACAAGCAGCGACATTATAAATATCTGCACAACACTCATTCCTGCCTCAGCACATACTATACCGCAGGCAAACCCTAAGGGCAGGTATCCTGCAGCAATTGGCAGAAAAAGCCTTATACCATCTAAAAACTCTTTATATTTTATGTGCTTCATTTCCTTTTCCATATGGGCTATATAACATTTTATTATACAACAATCAATAAAAATTTTTATTCTATAACATATTTATAAATCTAATAATTTTTAGTAACAAATATTTTTTATTTAACAAATAATCTTTTTTTGTTGAATTTTTTTAAAATAAAATGTAATATACATTAAAGGACAACTTTATGGATAATAAAAACAAATTAAAAACACCTGAAATTCTAAAAAATGCATTTTGGAAGCTGTATTCTGAAAAAGATATAAATAAAATAAGAATTGCAGAAATAACAGATTTAGCAGGATATAACAGGGGAGTTTTTTACTCATACTATAAAAACATATATGAAATGTTTGACAGCATTGAAAGAGATGTTATGCTTGAAATAAAAGAAATTTCCCAGCTTATACAGGCCTTTATTATAGATGAAACATATAATCAAGATAAACTTTCAATAATAATCAATAATTACAAAAAAAATGAAAAATATCTGCGAGTACTTTTTACTAAAAACGATAATCCAAGATTTATGGTTCGTATGAAAAAAATGCTTAAAGAAAATCTTTTAAATGAAGCAAAAAAAGCAAAATGCCATAAACCAAATATAGAATATTATATAGAATATTATGTTTCTGGAATGGTAAGTCTGCTTATTCACTGGTTTATAAAGGGCAGCAGTCTTTCTTTAGAAGATTTTTCCCAGCTTGTAATAGACATTACAGGACTTGAATCAGTTAAAATCCTTAAACTTATTTATGGCAAAGATTAATTCTCTGCTTTATCAAGATATAAATCAAGTTCATCAAGAGCTTTTAATATTTCATCAAATATCTGCTTTTCATTATTATTTACATAAGGTTTATACCTTATAACAAAACTGCGGATAGATGCAATAAACTGCTTATCTGGTATAACTGTACCTTGTATCATACCTCTTGTATAGCCTGTAAATACCTGCAGCCCCTGCTTAGCTAACCTTTTCCTCATCTCTTTTTTTTCAAGAGATGTTGCAGAAACAAACCTAAGCTCTATATCTATATCAAAAATTTCCTTTGGGGTTGCTGAAATCTCTATTCTCTGGCTGTATTTTTGATAAGCAGTAGAGCAGCCCCAGCTGAATATTACCGCCAATATTACTACAAAAGATAAAAATTTTTTCATATAATATTCCTTCCAACATGTATCATCATCATATCTACAATTGTTAAAGCTGCCATTGCTTCTGCAACAACAACCCCACGGGGAGCAACACACGGGTCATGCCTGCCTTTTGTTATAATTTCTCTCAGCTCGCCATTTTTATCTACTGTCTTTTTTGGTGTTAATATAGATGATGTTGGTTTTACTGCAAACCTTAATACTATATCCTGACCAGAAGATATGCCTCCAAGAGTGCCGCCTGCATTATTAGAAAGAAAGCCATCTTGTGTAATCTCATCATTATTTTCACTTCCACGCATAGCAGCAGCCTTAAACCCTGCACCAAACTCTACACCTTTTACTGCTGGTATACTCATAATTGCATAAGCAAGCCTTGCATTAAGTCTGTCAAATACTGGCTCGCCTAATCCTGCCGGCACATTTTTTATACAAAGTTCCACCACACCGCCTACAGAATCAAGCTCATACTTAGCTTTTAAAATAGCTTCTTCCATTAATGGATAAGCATTTCTGTCTGCTGTACGCACTGGGTTCTGCTCTATAAACTCTCTTTCAAAATTTTCTGACCTGATATTTTCAATCTGTATAATATAGCCAAAAATATCAATACCTTTTAATGCCAGTATTTTTTTAGCCACTGCACCTGCTGCCACTCTGCCAATTGTTTCTCTAGCAGATGCCCTGCCTCCACCCCTGTAATCTCTAATACCAAACTTTTTAAAATATGTAAAATCTGCATGACCTGGGCGGAATAAATCTTTTATATCATTATAATCCTGACTTCTCTGGCTTGTGTTCCTTACCATTAATGCTATTGGAGTACCTGTTGTTTTGCCTTCAAATACACCTGATAAGATTTCTACCTTATCATCTTCTTTACGGAGAGTAGAAACTTTACTCTGCCCCGGTTTTCTTCTATCAAGCTCTTTTTGTATGTCATCATCATTTAATTCCAAGCCAGCTGGACAGCCGTCTATTATAACACCGACTGCTGCACCATGGCTTTCTCCAAATGTGGTTATTCTAAAAGATTCTCCATAGGAATTTGAATACATTTAATGCTCCATTTTTTAATCAGCCAAATATTTTTTAGATAATGTTAATACTATATTTAATATTATATTAATTGCAAGAACTTTATACTAAACTTATCTAAAAAAGCCATATGCACTTACTTAATAATAATTAATATATAATATTACTTTGTCCCATTATCCTGCGATAGTAAATTAATGATTTTTTTATATTCATTATCAGGCAGTGTTGATGAGCCTTTTAAACTTTCTGCATAAAAAAGTGCAGTTTTGCCGTTATTATCTTTTAATGAAGTATCCGCCCCGCCTGCAATTAATGCATTAAAGGCATCTATATCACCATTTTTTAGAGCTGCCATTAATGGAGTCTGCCCTTGATTATTTTTTGCATTAATATTTACTTTATTTAATATTAAAAATGCTATTAACTCCCTATATTCTTCATTTTTTATAAATTCTCTGTAATTTAGAGCATAATGCATTAAAGGTAGAGCATTATATTCACTAAAATCATAATTTAAATCAACACCATTTTTCACCATTTTTTCAAGAGCATAAACATTTGCTTTTGAACAAGCTATATATAAAGGTGAACCAGTCCACATATCGCCCCATACATAATACATATCAACTTTTTTGCTGTTAAGAAGTATGTCTATTGCCTGCTTGTTATATTCTAAAATTGCCTGACTTAATGGTGGTATGCCAGTATCTGATGTGCTGTTTAAGTTTGCTCCGTTATCAATTAAAAACTGCAGAACATAATAACTGCCTGAAGCTATAGCAACATTTACTGCATTTTCTCCAGTTTTATTCATTGCATTTATATCAAAGCCATTATTTAGAAATTCACTGATTTTTGCAGTATCATTATCATATATTGCTCTGAAAAATACTGCCACATCATTTTCATTTGCAGCAGCAGGAATATTTTTATCTGCCTGGACTGATTTTATTACATCTATCCCTTCCCCTTCTGATTTAGGAACCTGTGCATTTTGGATTACTTCTCCATTTTCAGATACAGCTTCAAGCTCTGCAAATTCTTTACTGTTATTAGAAAGATTATCCTGCTGTATATCTAAATTTTCTTTAATTTCACTATTTTTATCACAGCCTGCAAAAAATAATAATGTAGATATTAAATAGATTACTAATTTTTTACTCATAAATCACCTTTACAAATTAAGATAAAATAAGTATAACATAAATATTATGAGTTATGAAACAATTTTTACAATTTTTAAAATAGGAATTATATGTTTTTTTCTTAACCTGCCATTTGGTATGATTAGAAGCCGTTTTACATCATACAGTATTATGTGGTTTATAAGCATACATGCACCAATTCCAGTTGCAGCAATACTTAGGCGGGCAGCAGGTTTCTCTTTTTGGTATGTGTTTATATTCATGGCTTTTGGTATTGCCGGGCAGATTATTGGCAAAAAAATAGCTCTTAGGTATTTTCCACCAAAATAAATTTTCTATTTAGTTATTTATCTTATAAAAATGATTTAAAACAGCCAAAAATAATATTAGTTATTGAATTTATCTGCATTGCCCCCCATTTTTTTATTAAAAAATGCTATAACTACTTGATAATATATGTAAAAATATAAATAATTGTAATAACTGTCATTCAGAGCCTACAATAGTAGGCGAAGAATCTTATAATGTTTCAGCTAGTAAAAATTATAGACTCTTCGCTCCGGTCTAGCCTGTGCGATTTCTGATTCCTCGCTATTCGCTCGGGAAATCGGCAGTCCTCGCAAAAACCGCTCGTCTGAGTGACATAAGGTGTTTTTAAAAAATGGGGGTGAAACAAGTAAATTTATTTCTTGATATTTGAAATTATTTTTATTATATTTATAAATATAAAATAAGGAAGTGATTTGGTATGAATAAACTTTTAACACTTTTAATTGTTATTTTCATGATTTTTGGTTGTGGTGAAAATTTCACTGATAAAAATACAACAAACAGCACAGAGCAGGGTGGAAGCAACACTGGTGACAACACTGGTAGTGGCTCTGATAACGGTAATACTGGTGATAATACAGGCGACGGCTCTGACAGCGGCAATACTGATGATAATACTGGCGACGGCTCTGGCAGTGGCGATACTGATGATAATACAGGCGACGGCTCGGACAGTGGCGATACTGGCGATAACACAGGCGATGGCTCTGACAGTGGCAATACTGGCGATAACACAGGCGATGGCTCTGACAGTGGCAATACTGGCGATAACACAGGTGACGGCTCGGACAGTGGCGATAATGACGATAATACTCCACCCCAAGTAGAAAATGTAACAAGTATTTTAATTAAAAGCTGTATGAATACTGTTGATGAAGAAAATAATCCTATTAAATCATACAAACAAGAAATAGATGAATTAACACTTGATTTAACTGATAAAATAAGTGCTGAAATACAAGGTGATGCTAGACCGCAAAATGCAGCTAACCGTTTAGTTTATTACTCAGTTGAGCCATCAAGCCTTGCATCAATTGACGGTAATGGCAATGTAACAGCACAAAATACAGGAATAGGCACTATTACTGTGCAGTCTGACAGTAACCCTGAAATAAAAAAATCTATTCCATTAACTATAACTAATAGTGCAGCAGAAAAAGGCGAAACAATACCTGTGCAGGCGATAGGTTTTGAAGAAACAAGCCTTATTTTACAAATGGGTGAAACATATAAATTAACACCAAAATTTACACCAGTTAATACAACAGAACGGGAGTTTGAGTGTGGTGTTGCAGGTAACCCTGCTTACATAAAACTAAATAAAGACACTTGTGAAGTTACTGGTATTCAAACACAATCTCCAAGCAATATTTATATAAAATCAAAAAATAATAATAGTATTTCTAACGAAAGCACTGGAATTATGATAAAAACAGTTGATAAAAAAATACCACTTGAAAATTTCAGCATAACACCAAAATCTATTACAGTTGATAAAGGTGAGCAGGCTTTTTTATTAACAGATAAATTTAATGTTACATATAATCCAACAGATACTAACGAAAAAGATTTTAATTACTCATCTAGTAATAGTGATATTTTATATAATGTTTCTGGCAGTAAATTTAGACCTGATAATGTTGGAGTAGCAACTATAACAGTAACATCAAAATTTCACCCAGAGATGTTTGAAGAAGTGATTGTTAATGTTAAAGACCCATACGACAAAGAGCCTCCTGTTCATGATGATATTAATCCATCAGATATGGCAACTTATAGTGATAGAATGTATATTAAAATAATGTTTGATGTTATAAGCTCTACTGGAGATATAAAAAATAATGAAGGTTTAAAGGGGATACATCAGATAGATGTGCAACCAAATGGTAAAAATGGCATTGAACTGATAACTAAAAATATGAATGGTTATATTAGTAACTATGGTTTTTGTGAAAAATATGGCTGTATGCAGGGAAGACCAGAAAATGAAGATATAGCTGTAAAAAGTTCTGGTATAAATTATTATGTTGGTCATAACGATTTATATATTCCTGTAAGAAATAGTGGTAAATCTACATACGATATATATACTATATTCTCTTTTGGCTCTGCAAGACTTTATTACAGAAGTAACGAGCAGCTTGTAATTGACTGGGACCAATATAACCCTGAAATTCATAAAAATGCTGCTAAATTTCATATTATATTAAAAGATAGAACTTTTAGCAGCACATTTGATGGCTTTGATACAAAATAAATAATTAAACTTAAAGTGGCAGAAGATAATTTCTGCCACTTTTTCATCATCTTTTGATATATATAAATTTGTTCTAAATAAATTCTTAAACACACATTATTTTTATTGACTAATCATATTTTTACTATTATAAACTTTATTTACTATATAGGCTTTCAAGCGTGCAGCTCATACAACTGCAAATGTATAAGGAGCTAATTATGAATATAACATTACCAGATGGTGGCAGTTTAGAATTAGAAGATAATTCTACTATATTAGATGCTGCTAAAAAAATCTCTAACAGCCTTGCTAAAAAAGCAGTAGCAGGCGTTATTAATAACAAACTTGTTGATTTAAATACTGCACTCCATAACGGAGATAATATAAAAATATTAACGGAATCTGATGAAGAAGCATTAGAAATACTTAGACACTCTACTGCTCACTTAATGGCTCAGGCTGTTTTAAGGCTTTATCCAGAAACAAAAGTTACTATCGGGCCAGTTGTAGAAAACGGTTTCTACTATGACTTTGACAGAGATACTCCATTTACTGTAGAAGATTTAGAAAAAATAGAAAAAGAAATGGCTAAAATCTCTGCTGAAAATATATTAATCACAAGACAAGAAATTTCTGCTGGTGAAGCAATAGACCGTTTTACAAAAGAAGATGAAAAATATAAAGTAGAAATTATTAAAGATTTAGGTGTAGATACAGTATCTCTTTATGAACAGGGAGATTTTACTGACCTTTGTCGCGGACCACATGTATCATCTACTGGTAAAATAAAACATTTCAAACTTTTATCAGTTGCTGGTGCTTACTGGCGTGGCGATGAAAAAAATAAACAGCTGCAAAGAATATACGGCACTTCATGGTTTTCTAAAAAAGAACTTGATGACTATTTAAATATGCTTGAAGAAGCTAAAAAACGCGACCACAGACGCCTTGGCAAACAGCTTAAACTTTTTACTATAGAAGAAGATGCAGGGGCAGGTTTCCCAATTTATCTTCCAAAAGGTGGTATGCTTAGAGCTGTTTTAGAACAGTTTGAAAGAGAAGAACATATTAAAAGAGGCTATGACATAGTTTACGGTCCTACTATCCTTAAAAAAGATTTATGGGTATGCTCTGGCCACTATGATAACTACAAAGAAAATATGTATTTTACTGAGATAGACGGTATGGAGTTTGGTATTAAACCAATGAACTGCTTATCTCATATTATGATATATAAAAATGACTTACATAGTTACAGAGATTTACCATTAAGATATTTTGAACTTGGCACAGTACATAGGCACGAAAAATCAGGCGTTTTACACGGTCTTATGCGGGTTAGAGCATTTACTCAGGATGATGCTCACATTTTCTGCCGTCAGGACCAGCTTTTAGAAGAAATTACAAATATCTTAGATTTTGTTAAAACTGTAATGGATATATTTGGCTTTGAATTTATACATACAGTATCTACAAGACCAGAAGAAAAATTTATCGGCTCAGTAGAAATATGGGATACTGCAACAAAAGCATTAATTGATGCACTAGAAACTAAAGGGTTAGATTATACAATCAACGAAGGCGATGGTGCATTCTATGGACCAAAAATTGACATCAAATTAAAAGATGCTATCGGCAGACTTTGGCAGTGTGCTACAATCCAGTGCGACTTTAACCTGCCAGAAAGGTTTGATTTAAGCTATATAGGTCAGGACGGCGAAAAACACCGCCCTGTTATGCTGCACAGGGTTATTTTAGGCTCTGTTGATAGATTTTTAGGTGTATTAATTGAACACTTTGCAGGTGCTTTCCCTGTATGGATTTCGCCTGTTCAGGTAAAAATAATGAATATTACTGATGAAAGTGCAGAATATGCAGAAAAATTATACAGAGAATTAAAACAGGCTGGCATAAGAGTAGAAAAAGATTTAAGAAATGAGAAAATAGGCTACAAAATCAGAGAAGCACAAATGGAAAAAGTGCCTCACATGATAGTAGTTGGTAACAATGAGATGAATGAAAATAAAGTATCTGTTAGATTAAGAAACGGAGAAACAAAAAATAATCTTGATTTTTCTACATATATTAGTGTATTAAAATCATTAGTAGATTCAAAATCTCTTGAATTATGGGCTGAATAATATTATATATAGGCTAGAAAGGTTTTTAAGGGAATTATTCTCTTATGGAGGTGTATCATACCGTCAGTTAAAGATGGAGACAAAGAAAGGGTTAATGATGAGATAACAGCCGCAGAAGTCCGCCTTATTGATGATAATGGACAGGCTCTTGGTATCTTATCGTTGCATGAAGCACTAGATGCTGCTAGAAATAAGGGACTGGATTTAGTGGAAGTTGCCGCTAATGCAAAGCCTCCTGTATGTCGTATTATGGACTACAGCAAATATAAGTTTGAAAAAAACAAAAAGGAAAAAGAGGCTCGTAAAAAACAGCGTCAACATCAGGTTGATGTTAAAGAAATTAAATTCCGCCCTAAAATTGAAGAGCATGATTATAATGTTAAACTAAAACATATAAGACGCTTTTTAACTGATGGCGATAAAGTTAAGATAGTTATTCGCTACCGTGGCAGAGAAATAATGTTTCTTGACTCTGGCACCGAACTTTTAAATAAAATCTCTATAGATATAGAAGATTTAGGCACCATAGAAAAAAAGCCTGAAGTATTAGGTAAACAGCAAATAATGATTATTGCCCCAAAGGCAACTAAATAAACGCTTAATTTTGTAAAGCTTACAAACTATAAAGGAGTAAACATGGCTACGCACAAAGTGAAAACCCATAAGGGTGCAAAAAAACGCTTTAAAATCAGTGCTAATGGTAAACTCATTTTCAAAAAACAAGGAATGAGACACATAGCTACTGGTATGAGTAGAAAGCGTAAACGCCAGTTAAAAGAAACAGGCGTTATCACTGGCACAGTGGCAGCAAATATGCGCCGCATTATGCCTTATGCATAAGATAGTATTTTATATTATCTTATAACTTTAATCTCGCTATGTATACGGCATTAGGCCGCCGTATGACAGGCAAAACAAAATAACCTAAGTCAAAAGACTTAACAAGGAGGAACAAGTGCCTAGAGCTAAAGGTGGTTATAAAACCAGAAGAAGAAGAAAAAATATACTTGCATTAGCAAAAGGTTTCAGAGGCAGAAGAAGGACAGTTTATAATATTGCCCGCCCTTCTGTTGAAAGAGCTTTATGCTATGCATACAGAGACAGACGCAGGAAAAAAAGAGACATGAGAAGGTTATGGATTACTCGTCTTTCTGCTGCTGCTAAATTAAACAATACTTCATACAGCAAACTTATGGGTAATCTGAAAAAAGCAGGTATTGACTTAAACCGTAAAGTCCTTTCAGAAATGGCTATAAACGCTCCTGAAGCATTTGCAGAATTAGTAAAAAGCGTTACAAAATAAGTTTATTATTAAAACTTATAAATATAAAGCCCTCATTTTGAGGGCTTTTTTAATATAGAAAACCAAATATCCATAATGGAATTTTTTTCTTATATCCTATCTCTATATCATCTAATGCTAGGAATGAATTATCTGTGTCCTTAATTTGATTGAAATCTTTATTTTTGCCACCAACTTCAAATATATATTTTTCTTCACATATAAAGTCACCAGACTTATTACTGAAAATACCTTTATTGCTAGATATTATCGAATAATAACAGCTTAACTGATTAAAGAAAAAAGTTTCCCGCATACTTCCGATATCTTTATCAGCTAAATTCATAAGATTAGTATCTGCCATATATATTTTTTCTGGCTTATCAATATTTTTATAAGCCATGCTATCTGCCATCAGCATTTTTATTATTCCAGCATCATCAAGATATAATAAATATTCTTTTAATGTTCTAATATCTTTTATATCAAGTATTTTTTGTAATTGTGAAAAATTAGGCTTAAATGGAACGCTGGAAATTATACTTGAAAACAGTTTTTTAATTTTATTTATGCTTACACCGCTTAAATTAGGATATATTGATAGTAAATCGCTTTCTATAGTTGTATTTAAACTCTGTTGCAATGTTTTATAAAAATCATCTTTATTATCCATAGTAATTGAATATGGATAATATCCATAGTCTAAATATTTTTTAAATAAAGGAAGTATTTTAGTATTACGAAGCTTATTTATAATTAATTCTGCTATTTCTTCATGATTTTCTATTATATTTTCTAAGCTGTAGTTATTAAATGAATATTGAAAATGCAGGTTTAAAAACTCTCTAAAACTCATTCCTTCCATCTTATATACTACCGCTCTTCTGCTTAAATCATAACTTCCCTTATGTATATGCATAGCAGAACTTCCAGAAACTATTATTTTAAGATTATCATATTTATCATAGATGTTTTTTAATTCTTGAGACCAGTTTGGATATTTATGTATTTCATCTAAACATAAAATCTGACCACCATTTTTTTCAAACTCTTCTGCTATTTCTACAATTTTTTGATTATCACTTATTAAGATATTATCAAGACTTATATACAGCACTTTATCTAATTCATAATTAGATAAATACTGAGCAATTGTTGTTGTCTTCCCTATTCCTCTGGCACCTTGTATAATAGACAATCTATGAGATAAATCATGGGTTTCTATAAAATACCTTTTATATGGTAGATTATTTTTTTTAATAAATCTTTTACTTTCTATAAAAAAATTTTCCAGCATACTGCACCTGTATTATATATGAAATATTTTTATGGAATATATTACATATTATATATTATTTTTTATGGAATGCAATACATAATTTATATAATATTTTATGGAACATATTACATATTTTTATTTCATCTTTTTTTGGCACAGGGCTTGCTATAAAATTATCAGAATTAAAGCGGAGGCTTTTTATGATAATAAATAACAGCATGTATCTTAATTATTTAAATACTTTACAAAACCCTAGTAATGATGTAAATGCAACAGATGACGATGATGACAGCACAACAGCTGCTAATTCTTCTGCCAATACTCCTGTTACATTGCCGATTAATATGGACAGTGTAGATATTTCAGGCACTACAGAAGTAGAAGAAGTAGAAGCTGAAATTATAGAAAAACCTAAATTTGACTGGAAATATAACACTACAGATAACGGCTATCTTCCTGAATTTAAATTAGGTGACTGGGAAAATACTTCCGATATACTTTTTGGCGGCAACACTATGACTGTAGAAGAACGCTCTTATGCAGTATATCTGCCTGAAAAATTACAGGAAAAAATGGAAGCAGACCCAGAATTTGCAGAAGAAATTAATGCAAAATTAGAAGAATTTTTTAACTCCGCTAAAAGAGAAAGTGGCACATTAGATGACGGCACAGAATACAGTGTTATCGCTCAGCAAATGGCTGTATCAATGGATGAAAATGGTAATATTACCCATACTTATGTGCGCACAGAAAGCTACAGTGTTTCTAATGCACTGCCAGAAGCTGCAAATGATGAAAATGCAATAGATACTCTTGACTTAAACCCAGATGAAAATAATACAAACAGTAACTCTTTAATAGTTAAATATGGCTTTGCTATGTATCAATCAAGTGTGCAGATTGGCGGTGCTGGCAGTAAAGAATTAACTGAAGAGGAAAAAAATTCCAACGCAATGGTTGCAATAGGTGTGCAGGCTGTTATTACTATTGAAACATCACAGGTAAGCGGAAGCGAGCCTGCTACAGAAATTAGAAAAGCAAATGGCGATGTTGTTGAGCTTGAAACTGGCAAACTTATACAAAAACATGCAGGCTACAGCGATGGTCTTCAAAAATATGATGCAAAAGCATAAAATTAATTATATTGGCACTATTTATATAAATTAATTTGGAGTTAAGCCGCCTAATATGTATTAGACGGCTTTTCTTATTAACATTTATCTTTATTTTTCTTACAGTATTTTTCAATCATATCTATTATTTTACTGTCAGCATTTTTTTCTTTTGCATAAGTTAAAGCATTAAAACCGTTGTCATCTTTTACATATATTTTGCTGTTAAGCAGCAGTTTTACATTATCTGCTAAATTATTGCTGACAGCACACTCTAATGGGTTTGGTTTATATTTTGACCTTTTAGATGCGTCAAAATATTTGCTTGTATCTATATTCCATTTAGTTATCCTGCTTATATCTATATTTTTTAAAGCTGTTGCAAGGTATTTGCTGTCTTTAGCGCATGCAGAAATCTGCACAAGTGGAACATCATCTTGAGATATCATATTATACTTATCTAATACCTCATTACTTCTAAACATAAAAAGACTTGTTAAATGTTTTTTAGATAAAGTAACATTTCTTTCTAGAAATATCTTGATTATTTTGTCATTCCTTGTTTTAACAGCTGTTGTCAAAGGTGCTGCATTAGTGTCTTCATCAGCTGTAAGAGATGGGTCCGCCCCTTTTTCAAGTAAAAATTTTACTACATTTTCATCATCTATTATCACCGCATATAATAAAGGAGTTACTTCATCAGGTGTATATTTTTCTTCAAAAGACGACTTTTCACATTTATTTTTTTCATAATATCTAAAAGAACGGATTATATCATTTATATGTTTACTTTCCTGATATCCGCTGTAAAAATTACGGTATTTACAGTCATCATACTTATCCATAATATAATTAAAAAGTGCATCATCTTTTAATGCAATATTTGCTTTCTGCAACTCGCCCTTAATATAAGCTGCAATATCCTTTGTGCCAAGTTTTTCCGCATACTGCAAGATATTTGCACCTTTATATAAATCATCTAAGTTTGCACCGTTTTCTATTAATAGTTTTACACTATCAAGGCTTTGTTTTTCAACAGCTTCAAAAAGAACAGGCTTTCCAAACTGATTTCGCACATTTACATCAAGCCCGTATTTGATAAATAATTTTAACTTTTCAATATCGCCCGCATTATTAAATACAGTAGTGAATGGTATGCTGCCAAGATACATATTTTCGCCCATAATTAAAAGCTGCTGAATATATTTATTATCACTTGCAAATTCTAATGGTACAAAACCATAATTATCATAAATATCAAACCCATTAATAATCAGGTATGATGCCAGCTTATCATAGCCTTTTTTTAGTGCAATATGCAAAAGCCCTTGAGCTGCATCATTTGTATAGCTTAAAACTCCTGCTGGTTTTGACTGCACAATCTCTAAAAGTTCTTCTTCACTTAAATCTATATCATCTGTTTCACTGCGTATAAATTCATCTAAAGGATAACTGTATTGATTATCCTCATAATCTGCAAACATGCTGTATAAAGTTTGATAAACACTTACTTCTTCACTTGTCAAATCATAACCTTCATAATTCTTATTTATATCCATTATTAATTCAGAACAAGTGTATTCAAGCGAAGTATAACCATTTCCTTCATTATTATAAAGCGGCGGTGCACAAGGAATAGGTGAATAGTTATATTTCATTAAAAGTTTTACAATCTCTATATTATGGTTAAAAACAGCAATAGCAAAAAGATTTGTGTGATATTTCACAGGATACTGCATTTTTAAATGGTTTGCATCAAGCATAGCTTTGAATAACTCCACATCATCATAAGTAACAGCTGCTGTCATAGGAAAATATCTTAAATATGGTTCAAAGTCCTCATCATATTCTTTTTGGTCCTCTTCTTCATGATATGCTCTTAAATCAAACCCTGTTTTATGTTCATATATAGGGAAATTAAGTGATTTTACTGTATCTCTGTATGGCTCATATTCATTAATAGTCATATTATTTGTAGATGGGTCTGTTAATGCATAGTATTCTTCATCTTCAAGTATATCTGTAAATATATTAAGTAACTTATAGTCAGATGATTTTATTTTATCATATAATATAGCTGCACTAACATTTTCTCTTAATTTTACTTCTTTCTTATTTTTATCTACTATATTTGACAGCGTTTTTATTATATCTTCATTAGATACCATATCTTTATAAACCTGATATTCTGCAGGTGAAATTTTAGCTCCTGCATTAATAAGCATTTTTACAGCTTCCATATTTCTTGCAGCAACTGCATAATATAGAGCATCTTTTTCAAATAAATAATCTTTCTGATAAATATTAGATTTTGGAAGATATGCTTGAATCATTTGATTATTTTCTAAAAGTATTGCTTTTTGCAGCGGCGTATAATATGTATAGCCGTTTATTTTATCCACTTTTGCATTATGGGATAATAGTAATGATGCCATTTCATAAGTTGCAGCAAAATCTATGGCTGAAAGATAATATTTTGGAGTAACAAGGTTTACATCTGCACCCTTATCTAATAAATATTTAGCCATTTCTATATTATTATTTTCAACTGCTTTCATAAGTGCAGAACTTTCTGGAAAATAGTTTAATTCATTTACATCTGCACCTAAAGTAACAAGTTTTTTTACCATTTTTAAGTCATTAAAAACTACTGCAGCATATAATAAAGTTGGATATTTACCTGTAAACTTTTTATCTAAAAATACTTCTTCATTAGCTATTCTTTCATTTACTCCACATTTGCTTATAAATTCATTAATCTTATTATAGCTTTCTAATATACAGTCTTTATTTATATCTGGTGTGTAATAAGATGCAAAAGCATAACTTTGCATAAATAATACTAATAATACTATATATAATTTTTTCACAAAACTCATATCCTCTTTTTGCTTAATTTATAATTACTAAAATGCTCCTTCCAGATTGCTGTTTTGCATTTTTCTTGCAGCATACTTATCTCTCAGCCTGCATGCATATCTGTAACTTATAAAATATCCTGTGACAGAGAAAAATATCATATAAATAAAACTGCCAAAAAGTATAGGTTTACCCCAGAAAATAAATATCTGTTTAATACCTTCTATTATCCCATTTTCAAAAAAACCAATAAATTCACTATATCCGCCTATTTCCTGCCCCATAATAAAGGAACCTGTTATATAATATAGATAGAATAGTGGAATATTTGTAAAAGAATTACTAATCCATGTCCATGCAATACCTATTGGCAGGCTGAAATGAAACTTAAAAAATCTAGCAACCAACCATATAAGCAGAACTATATTCATCTGACCAACAACAGGTGTAAATCCGCAGAAAAGACCAACAGCGGTGCCCCATGCACTATATTGTGGATTATTCCGCTCCTTTTTCATTGGAATAATTAATTTTAAATAACAATATCTGTATAGACTGATTAAATAATTTTTTATTTTCTTCATATATACCTCAATTGTATGCATCATATCATAACAAGAAAATATATACAAGAAAATATATACAAGATACTATTTACTTTTACAAATTTTCTTTTATATTATTAATATGAAACATAAATTTAATTTAAAAAAGACAGTTTTTGCCTTAACTGCAGTTTTTACGATTTTTTTTATTACAGAATATTTATTCAGCAGAGAATACAAGATACTTTTCTTAGCAGTCTGTTTCTTCTCTGTTACAGTCCTTATTTGCTTATTTATATATTTTCTTCTTTTATTTGACAATAGATATAAGCTCACTTATGCAGATGCTGATGAATTAAGCGATGAAACAAAAGCAAAAATCATTAAGGAAAATATAAAGGAAATAAAAGAAACTCAAAAAAATAATAATTTAAAAGAAATGTTATATATAATAATTTACAGGCAGGTATATATTTTAGGCTTTTTTGAACTGCTGCTTATTATCCATTTTCTGCTTACAGATAAAGAAAGTATTAATAAACTGCTTATTAATACTTTCCCAGCATTATTTGCACTGATTATTTCTATAACAGATATTATTAAAAAATTTAAAAAATAAATTATATACTATTTAATATCATGGGAATGATCATCATGGATATGGTCGGCTTCTTCACCATGGTTATGCATATTTTCTATTAAGCTGTCATCTACACCAAATATATTAAATAAGTTAATATGGTTATGTTCATGACTTGGATTATTAAAGTTATGCATAAACTGCACAGCCATATACAGACAAAGTGCAGCAATAAAAACATTTATCACTTTCCATGTTTTTGGGTGGTTTAAAGGTTTTGCCATAGTTGCACCAACTGTGCCTAAAAATGCATACCAAACAAATGCAGCACTTATTACACCTAAACCAAATATCCAGTGATGTGGATAAAAATTTGCAGCAAGTGAGCCCATTATAGTAGTATCTATAATAACATGTGGGTTAAGTAGTGCAAAAGCAAGCCCTGAAAGCAGAACTTCTTTTTTTGAAACAAGCCCTTTTTCTTCGTTATCTATTACTATATAATCATTTTTCTTAACTGCTGCATATAGTGACTTTCCTGCATAAAAAAGCAGAAAGACTATGCCTATACCTGTAATAATCTGATAAAGGTGTGGTATAGAGCGTACTAATGCACCCATACCAGCTATACCTATTGTTACAAGTAATGTTTCACTAAAAAAACATGTAAGAACAGCAATTACTACATATTCCCTGCGGATACCCTGCTTTAATATAAAAGCACTTTGCAGCCCTACAGTCATTACTAAACCAAGCTCTAATAAAAATCCTTGTATAAAATCGCTAAATAACATAATCACCTATCTTGTAAGCAGCAGCTTTTCATCTGTTAACTCATCTTTTCTAATGGCTTTAAATTTTTCCATAATAGCTTCAACAGTTAAGTTTTCTTTTTCTTTTCCTGAAATATCCATAATGATTTCACCACTATCCATCATTAAAAGCCTGTTGCCGTATTTTATAGCATGCTGCATATTATGAGTAATCATCATCATTGTAAGGCCATACTCTTCTCTTAACTGTAAAGTAAGCTCCATTACTCTGTTAGAGTTATCTGGGTCAAGAGCTGCAGTATGTTCATCTAAAAGCACAAGTTCTGGGTGGCTCATAGCTGTCATAAGTAGAGTAAGAGCCTGCCTTTGACCACCTGAGAAAAGCCCCACATTATCTGCCAGCCTTTTTTCAAGCCCCATATTAAGACGAGAAACATGGTCTGCAAACTCTTTTCTTACTTTTTTATTAAGGCTTATTACTGGCAGTTTAAAGCCTTTTTTACGGCATAATATCATGTTATCTTCTAATGCCATCTCGCCGCTTGTTCCAAGAAGTGGGTTTTGAAATATCCTGCCAATAAATGCAGCTTTTAAATATTCCGGCATTTTTGTAATATTCTTCATTTTATATATAATATTGCCCGATGATGCTTTATATGTGCCTGCAATAACATTAAAAAGTGTAGATTTACCAGCACCATTTGAGCCTATTATTGTAATAAAATCCCCTTTATTCACTGTTAATGATAAGTTTTTTAAAACATGTTTTTCATCTGGTGTGCCTTCAAAAAAGCTTTTAGAAACATTCTGCAGCACTAAAACATTATCCCCTTTATAATCTTCACCAGTGTTTGCTCCTGCTACTGCTTTACTGCGTTTATTTATACCAAAAGATACTTTCTTAAATGCCATATTAAGTTTGCTTTCTGCACCAAATTTACTCATTAAGAATACTTTGATATGTATAAATACTGCAAATAATACTGTAAGAGCAAAAATCAGCATCCATACTGAGTTCTGGCTGCTTTGGCAGTATTTAAAAAAGAGAACCATAGGGTATATAAAAAGTATTAAATATAATGATAAAAACCAAAATTTATATGTTTTATTAATAAAGCCGTCAACTACAAAAGCTATGCTGTCAATAAAAGGACTTGATTTTTTATCTGCTGTTTTTTTGCTGCCGCCTTTTTTGTTCTGAAGTTTACTTGCTACAATAATTAATATTATCAATATACCAGATATAAGTTTTAAGTCGTTTGGTCCAAGACCTATATCATAGCCGTATTTTAAACCGAAATAAATAATTGCTTTATAGATAATAGAGCCTATTATTACACCTAATGTAATGAGCCATATTTTATTAGAACGGATTAAAAATTCGCCAATCATAACAGCCGCAAGACCAACAACAATTATACCCTGCCCGCTTTGAACTGACGCACTGCCTGTAAACTGAGCATACATTGCACCGCTTAATGCTACAAGACCGTTAGACATACCAACACCTAATACTTTTAATACATTAGGATTCATACCCTGCGATAATATCATCTGCTCATTAGAGCCTAATGCACCAAGAGATATACCTAAATCCGTTCTAAAAAATATGTCTATAAGGATTTTTATATAAATAAGTAAAAGCAGGAAAAATATAAGTATGCTTATACTGGAGCTGATTTCTACACCAAAGCTGCCAAAAAATCCTGAAATTACGCTGTCTGCATTTGTAACTGCAGTATCATATTTATTATTAGGAAGTGGAACAAAGCTGCTGCCGTTAGTAATGCGTGTATTTATAGAATAAAGCATGGTCATTGTAATAATACCAGCTAAAAGATTTGGAATTTTTAATAATGTATGAAGCAGAGCAGTAAAAACACCTGCAGCAATACCTGCAATAATTGCAACAACTAAGCCTAAATATAAATCAGAGCCGTTAACAATAAACATAGCAGCAACACATGCACCTGTTGCAAATGAGCCGTCTACTGTCATATCTGGAAAATCAAGAATTCTAAAAGTCATAAAAACTCCTAGAACCATCATTGCATAAATCAAACCTTCAATAAAAACCGCATTAACCATTTTTCTTCCCTTTATATAAAAAACTGCATTTGATAATATTATTTTTTTATTTGTTTATCAAGTATATTTTTACTATTTTATTATTTAACTAAAACTGGTATTTCTTCCTTATGGATATGGTCAATATTTTCTATATAAAATTTTGTATCCTTTGAAATTTGAGATGCAAGCAGCAGCACAGCAATTAAGTTTGGCACTGCCATAAAAGCATTTAAAATATCTGCAATAGTCCATACCATATCAAGAGCAAGCACTGGTGCAAATATTAGTACAGCAATATATAAAAGTTTATAAGGCAGTATCGCCTTTCTGCCAAATAGATATTCTGCACAGCATTCCCCATAATAAGACCAGCCTAAAATAGTAGAATAGGCAAATGTTGTTAAAGCTACAATTAAAATAAATGAACCAAAGTATGGTATCTGGTTAAAAGCAGCAGTAGTCATCTGACCGCCGTTTTGGAAATTTATCATATTTACTTCAGGATATTTCATAACTGTAGAAACTATAACTATACCTGTAATAAGACAAAAAACAACAGTATCCCAGAATGTACCAGTTGCAGAAACAAGAGCCTGCCTTACAGGGTTTTTAGTTTGTGCAGCCGACGCAACAAGTGGAGCAGAGCCAAGACCTGATTCATTTGAAAAAAGCCCCCTTGCGATACCAAACCTTGCAGCAATTATTATACCCTGACCTACTAAACCGCCTTCCACAGAGCCGGGAGCAAAAGCTAAAGTAATTATTGCTTTTAATGCAGGAATAAGATAATCATAATTTATAAAAAGTATATAAATACTTCCTAATATATAAAAAACAGCCATAAAAGGCACTAAGTTTGCACATACTTTTGCAATAGATTTTATACCGCCGATAATAATAAGAGCCGTTATAATACCAAAAAGTATACCTATATAAATACGGGGAACACCTATAAAAGCAAGGTTTGAATCAAACACTTCTGCAATAGCATTTATTTGAGTGGCACAGCCTATACCAAATGATGCAAGCATAGCAAAAAGGGCAAAAGCAACAGCCATTTTTTTCATATTTAAGCCCCTTTCAAGAGCATACATTGCACCGCCAAGCATCCTGCCATCTTTTGACTTAACTCTATATTTTACACCGATTAAAGATTCTGCATATTTTGTAGCAATGCCAAATACACCAGTTATCCAGCACCAAAAAACAGCACCAGGTCCACCTAAATATACTGCTGTGCCAACACCTATAATATTACCAGTGCCTATTGTGGAAGCAAGAGCAGTAGTTAATGCTTGAAACTGGCTCACATCACCAATAGAGCCATCATCTTTTGTAATTGAAAGTTTAATGCCAAGTGGCACTTTCCTTTGAATAAAACCAGTTTTATATGTAAGATAAATATGTGTGCCTAAAAGCAGTATAATCATAGGCACACCCCATACTATATCTCTAAAATCACTTAAATATGATACAAAACTTCCCATATTATATCCCTTATATATTTTAAGGGGATATAATATCATAATTTTCAATATTTCTCAATGAAAAGTTAGGCTTGGGGGTACCCCATTTTTTACAACACCTTATGTCACTCAGACGAGCGGTTTTTGCGAGGACTGCCGATTTCCCGAGCTATTGCTGAGGAATCAGAAAACAGTGGCTGGAAAAACTTCCGTAGCCCGAGTGGTTTTTTAAATACAGGGGGAGCGTCTTTTGCGACGCAAGGACTTTCCGACCGAATAGGAAGGAATCAAAAGTCCGTAGCTGGAAAGTATTTAAAAATAAAAGTTTAAATAGATTCTTCGCCTACTATCGTAGGCTCTGAATGACAGTTATTGCTATTATTTATATTTTTACTTATATTATCAAGTAGTTATAACATTTTTAATAAAAAAATGGGGGTGAAACAGTTAATAAAAAGATTGTTTTTATTAATGCTTCCTGTTATTTTGTATTATTCATCTTTCTATATATATATCAAAAAATTTATTTTGATACCATGCAGGCGGGTTGTTTTCCAATGGTGTACCTGTAAAAATATCTTCCATATACTCTACATTAGATACATTCCACTTGCCTATATCTTGATTAAAATTTTTTGCATTAAAAAATATATTTGACATATGTATAACTTTTGATGTATCCCATAATCCTATATTGATGTTAAAATTTACTGCTTCACTAAACATTGAAGTCATATCTTCTACATTAGACACATTCCATTTAGATAAATCCTGATTAAAACTTAATGCACCACTTGCAAATCCCGCCATATTTTTTACATTACATGTATTCCAGCCTGATATATCAAACTCATTATAATTAAAAAGGGATATACCATAATAAATAAAGTATATCCCTTAATAATTTATATAATATTTTTAGTTTATATTATATATTTAAAGCTGTTTCGCAGAATTTTAATGCAGTTTCTTTTTCCCTGCGGATTTCATCGTCAGCTATTTCACCAGCTAACTCTGCACTTAATGCATCATATTCAGCTTTAATTTTTGCAGTATCAATATCTTTTACATTTACTGCCCTTTCAGCTAATACATTAACTTTGTTATCTGCTACTTCAAGAAACCCTTTAGATACTATAACCTTAAATGTTTCTTGACCTATTGCATAGGTAAGCACACATGGCACTAACTCTGTGCAAAATGGGGAGTGGTCAGGATATAAACCAAATGCACCGCCTGCTCCAAAAGCAAAAACATTATCTACATCTGATGATACAAGTAACTTTTCAGGTGAAACAAGTTCAAGAAACAATTTATCAGCCATAATTATTTTCCTTGTTTAGACTGCTCAAATGCAGTTAAAACTTCATCAATTCCGCCTTTCATAAGGAATAACTGCTCAGGTATTTCATCGCATTTTCCTTCTAATATCATTTTAAAGCCAGCAATAGTGTCTTTTAATGATACATATTTACCAGGTGCACCAGTGAACTGTTCTGCAACGTGGAAAGGCTGTGATAAAAATCTTTGGATTTTTCTTGCTCTTGCAACAGTTAATTTATCATCATCAGATAATTCTTCCATACCTAAGATTGCAATAATATCCTGCAGCTCTTTATAACGCTGCAGCACTGCCTGAACACCGCGGGCAACATTATAATGTTCTTCACCAACATAAGCAGGGTCTAATATTCTTGATGTAGAATCAAGCGGGTCAACCGCTGGGTAAATACCGATTTCTGCAATAGCACGAGAAAGAACTGTTTTTGCATCAAGGTGAGCAAATGTTGTTGCTGGTGCTGGGTCAGTTAAGTCATCGGCAGGCACATATACAGCTTGAACTGATGTAATAGAGCCTTTTTTAGTTGATGTAATACGCTCTTGTAATTCACCCATTTCTGTACCTAATGTTGGCTGATAACCAACGGCAGATGGCATACGGCCTAAAAGTGCAGAAACTTCACTACCTGCTTGAGAGAAACGGAAAATGTTATCTACGAATAATAACACATCCTGCCCTTCATCTCTAAAATGCTCTGCAATAGAAAGTGCAGAAAGAGCAACCCTCATACGAGCACCCGGTGATTCGTTCATCTGACCATATACAAGAGAAACTTTGTCAATAACATTTGATTCTGTCATTTCTAAGAAAAGGTCGTTACCTTCACGAGTCCTTTCACCAACACCCGCAAATACTGAATAACCACCGTGACCGTGTGCAATATTATGGATAAGTTCCATGATAATAACTGTTTTACCAACACCTGCACCACCAAACAGACCTGTCTTACCACCTTTAGTATATGGCTCAAGTAAGTCAATTACTTTAATACCAGTTTCTAAAATAGCAACACTTGTTTCCTGGTCTTCAAGTGATGGAGTAGGCTGGTGAATAGCTCTTGTAGCTTTAGCATTGATTGGTCCTCTGTTATCAACAGGTTCACCAACAACATTTAATATACGACCAAGAACTTCTTTACCAACTGGAACAGATATAGGTTTACCAGTATTTGAAACTTCCATTCCTCTAACTAAACCATCTGTAGAAGCCATCGCAACAGCACGAACTGTATCTTCACCAAGGTGCTGTGCTACTTCACATATAACACTTCTTTTTTGAGCTTTATCTTCAATTACAAGAGCGTTGTAGATTTCTGGCAACTTACCAGAAGAAAATTGAACATCTACAACAGGTCCGATAACTTGAAGGATTTTGCCTGTATTTTCAGCCATGAATGTTCTCCTAATTATTTTAATGCTTCAGCACCGTTGACAATGTCTAACAGCTCTGTAGTAATAGTAGCTTGTCTTGTTTTATTGTAGTTAAGCACAAGCTTTTTAATCATTTCGCCGGCACTTCTAGTTGCATTATCCATAGCAACCATTCTTGCACCATGTTCTCCGGCAACAGATTCAAGCATACTTTGGAATATACTTGTATTAATAAATTGAGGCAGTAAACTGTCTAATAAAACAGTTACATCTGGTTCATATTCAAAATCAGGATAGCTTGGCTCTGAACCATTCTCAACTGCAAGAGGTAATAATTTTTTACTTCTAACTACCTGGGAAGAAGTAGATTTAAATTCATTATATATAAGATGAACTTCATCAGCGTTACCGTTAATAAAAGACTTAGAAATAAGTCTGCCAACATTAACAGCATCATTAAAAGTATATTTTCCGCCAAAACCAATCCACTTCTCAACAATCTCAAAACCACGCTTAGCAAAGAAATCAAATGCGCGTTTACCTATTGGCACTATTTTTATAGTTTTATCTTTATTTTCTTTTGTAAAGTTATATGCAGCTTTTAATACATTTGAGTTAAAAGCACCGCATAAACCTTTATCACTTGTTACAACAACAAGATATATTGTACGCACTTCTTCTTTTGCTTCAAAAAAAGCATGTTCCGCATTGCCGCCTGCACGGTTAGAAAGTTCTTGTATCAGTTCTGCCAGTTTAGCTGAATATGGGCGTGCTGACTGCATAGCCTCAATAGCTTTACGCATTTTAGCAGCAGAAACCATTTTCATAGTTTTTGTTATCTTTTGCGTATTGCTGACAGAATTTATTTTTCGTTTAATATCGCGTGCACTAGCCATTAAAAGCTCCTAATCTCCTAAAATTATCAGTGAGCATACCGCAGAATAATCTGCGGTTATTTTATGCAGTAAATTGTTTTTTAAATGTTTCTAGGGCAGATTTCATTTTGTTAGTTAAATCATCAGAAATAACTTTTTTCTCTGCAATTTCTTCCAGTATTCCTAAACCGCCAGATTTAAGATATGCTAAATAGTCTTGTTCAAACTTTCTAACATCTTTAACTTCCACATCATCTAAGTAGCCGTTAATTGCTGCAAATATAACAGCAATCTGCTCTTCAACTGGGAACGGTTTATTTTTATTTTGTTTTAAAAGTTCCATTAAACGGCTGCCACGAGTAAGCTGTTTCTGAGTAGCTGGGTCTAAGTCACTGCCAAACTGAGCAAAAGCTGCCATTTCTCTGTATTGAGCAAGTTCAAGACGAAGTTTACCTGCAACTTGTTTCATCGCTTTAATCTGTGCAGAACCACCAACACGAGAAACTGAAATACCTGCGTTAACTGCCGGACGGAAACCAGAGTTAAAAAGGTCTGTTTCTAAGAATATCTGTCCATCTGTAATAGAAATTACATTTGTAGGGATATATGCAGAAACATCTCCTGCCTGTGTTTCAATAATTGGTAATGCTGTTAGTGAGCCAGCACCTAAATCATCATTTAATTTAGCAGCTCTTTCTAATAATCTGGAATGTAAGTAGAATACATCACCCGGATATGCTTCACGGCCAGGTGGGCGGCGAAGTAATAATGACATTTGTCTGTAAGCTGTAGCGTGTTTAGATAAATCATCATAGATTAAAAGAGCATGTTTGCCATTATCTCTAAAATATTCACCCATAGTACAGCCTGCAAGTGGAGCAATAAATTGCAGTGGAGCAGGGTCAGAAGCTGTTGCTGCCACAACAATTGTATAATCCATAGCACCATGCTCTTCTAATGTTTGAACAACTTGTGCAACTGTTGAGCGTTTTTGACCAATTGCAACATAAACGCATATCATATTCTGCCCTTTTTGGTTGATAATAGTATCAAGGGCAATTGCAGTTTTACCAGTTTGACGGTCACCAATAATAAGCTCCCTTTGGCCTCTGCCTATAGGTATCATTGAGTCAATCGCTTTAATACCTGTCTGCACTGGTTCATGAACTGGTTTTCTTAATACGATACCAGGGGCAACTTTTTCAATAACATCTGTTTTCTTAGCATTAATAGGACCTTTGCCGTCAATTGGTTGACCAAGAGAGTTTACAACCCTGCCTACAAGCTCCTCACCAACAGGAACAGATGCAATTTTACCTGTGCGTTTTACAGTATCACCTTCTTTAATACCAAGGTAATCACCCATAATAACAACACCCACATTGTCCTCTTCCAAGTTCAATGTCATACCATAAATTCCGCCGGGAAACTCAACTAATTCCCCAGCCATAACATTGTCAAGCCCGTAAACTTTTGCAATACCATCACCTGCGCTGATTACGGTGCCAACTTCTTCCATTGCAACCTTTTTATCAAAATCTTTGATTTGGTCGCGTATAATCTGGCTTATTTCTTCCGCTTTTATGTGCATAAAGCCATGCTCCTTGAATATATTCTTTTACTTATGAAACCATAAGTTTTAATAAATCTTACATTAATGAAGCTTTTAATTTATCAAGCTGACCTTTGATTGTAGCATCATAAAGTCTGCTGCCAAGCTTCACTCTTACACCACCAATAACTGATGGGTCAATCTTATCTTTTAATACAATAGTCTTGCCAGTTAAATATTCTAATCTTTTAACAAGCTCTTTTTTAACAGCATCACTTGCAGCCTCAGCAAATACTGCCTCTGCTTCAAGTTTATTTTCTGCTTCCATGATAAACTTTTTAACAGCTTTATCAATATCAGCAAGTAATATAAGACGCTTTTTCTCAATTAAAACAGCTATAAATTTATACAGTTCATCAGATATTTTACCTGATTTTTTAAGTGATGAAAATATAGCCAGTTTCTCTTCATGAGATATAGTTGGGTTTTTTACCACATTCGCAAAATCACTGCTTGTGCGGCAAAGAGATGCAAGAGAAGAGAGCTCTTCCCATATTTTTGCTGCACTTGCTGCATGGTTTGCATTAATTAATGAGAAAAAAGCATCTGCGTAACGACGCGCAATTGTATTGTTACTCACCTGCTACTCCCCTATACGCTTAACGTATTCATCTAATATTTTAGCGGCTTTGCTGCCGTTTATTTCTTTAATAAGTTTTTGCTCTGCCTGACTTGCTGCAAGCTCTACAGCCTCACGGTGCAGCTCTTGTATAGCACGCTCTTTTTCTGATTCTATCATATTAATGGCAAACTGTTTCATTTGTTCAACATGCTTTTTAGCGTCAGCAATCATACCTTCTCTTTCTGATTCTGCTACTTTTTTAGCATTTGCTTTCATCTCTTCAAGCTCTTTTTCAAGCTCTACCATTTTAGCTTCATACTGCTTAACTTTTGCCATAGCTTCTTCTTTAGCAGTTTCAGCCTCAGCAAGTGCTGCCTTAATATCTTCAGTTCTTTGGATAAGCATAGCTTTTATACGCTTAGCTGTAAGAAAATATAAAAGTGCTGCAAAAATAATAAACATAGCAACACGCCAGCCAAATGTTTTCCAGTCAAGCTCACCACCAGCAGCAAATGCAGTTAATGGAAAAGAAAGCAATGTAAGTAATAAAAATACTTTTTTCACCTGCTCCCCCTTTTATGCTACATTACCAGAAATGGTTTTATATATTATTTCACTAATATCTTTTGCTTCTTTTTGTAAAGTATTTTTAGCAGTGTCATAAGACTGCTTTAATTCATTACGGGAAGCTTCTGTAGATTTTGCAATTTCTGCTTTTGCCTCTGCAATAATAGCTTCAACTTCTTTTGCTGCTTCATCTTTCATTTTAATTTGATAAGCAGATATTTCTGCTCTTACAGCAATAAGTTTTTCTTCATAAGCTTTTTTAGAATCTTCAACAGATGCAAGCCCTGAATCTGCTGTTGCTTTAAGTTGTTTTATCTTTTCATCTCTAGATTCGATAGTAGCTTTTACTGGGTTAAGATATAAAAACTTAGCCATGATAATAACTACAATAAGAAGAAAAAGTTGGATAAAAAGAGTTTCATCTAAACCGATAGAAATCATCAGCCATGCTCCTTAGTATGATTTGGTAGTATATTCTGCTAAAAAACTACACAAAATATATCTGAAATAAAATATGCCTTAATTATGCATAATTTTACTAACAATATACTTTATCAGTAATATTTTAAAGTGTCAAGATTAAAACACTATATTAAAGTATGAAAAATATAAAAAATATTATGCTCTCTATTTTCCTTTACATTTATCAATATTATTAATATATATTAAAAAATATTTATCTTTAATTTTTACAAAAATAGTTTTAAAGTATAATTATTTATTAATCTTCCGCCTTACTTTCTATTGTAATAAGTGTTTCATATTCTTCCCATTTTTCTGCCATATACCAAGAAGGGATATTTTCACTATCTACACTGCAAAACATATCTGTCATATCTTTTACATGGCTTACATCCCATTTTTCTATACCGGAATAATCTTTCCTTGGATAAAGATAAAAAAGGCGGGATAAATCATCAATATTTCTTATATCTATACTGCCTAAAGGAATATTCTTATTTTGTATCAGCATTTCAAGTTCATATCTGCTTTCAGGCACAAATATATCATTAGTTATAACAATGTTTATAAGCTTATAAAGGAATAATAAGAAAATAATTATCAGCAAAATTATAATTTTTTAGGAAAAATATTAAGAATATTTTTAAAAAACAGCTGTAAATTACTAACCATAATTTATACTCTTTTGCTGATAATATTTTATTTGAATATATTTATATATTTCTGATTATTTAACATAGTCTGAAATATATTTTTTACTTAAAAATGGCACTTTCCAGCTGCTTAAATTTTGATTAAAGCTTTCTGCCCCTTCTAAAATATTTTTAAAGTTTTTCACATTTGATATATCCCACTTAGAAATATCTGCATTAAATGATTTAGCACCAGCAAACATATTTTCCATATTTTCTACATTTGATACATTCCATGCTGATATATCCTGATTAAAGTTTGCAGCACCATAAAACATACCTGCCATATTTTTAACACTTGATGTATCCCATACAGATATATCTTCATTAAAATATACTGCATCAGCAAACATATTTTCCATACTTTCTACATTTGCCACATTCCAGATATAAAGCCCTGCAAAATTAGAACGAGTGCTGCCTTGAAATAAGCCTGTCATATCTGTAATATAAGTAACATCTATTTCATAAAGTTTTATATCGCTGTTATTTACAAGCTCTTTTAATTCTTCTAAACTTACAGGCTTATATTTACCAGTATTGCTGCTGCCATATGCCCACCAAGGTATTTTCTGCCCTGTTTCTTCATCAAAAATCTTATTTTCTGCCAGATTTTCAGATACTTTCCATTTATCCAGAGAATAGCTGAAAGATTTTGCACCTAAAAACATATTTTCCATATTTTCTACATTTGATACATTCCAGCTTGATATATCCTGATTAAAACTTTCTGCATTTGAAAACATACCAACCATATAATACACATTAGATGTATCCCATGCTGATATATCCTGATTAAATTTAACTGCACCAGCAAACATATATTCCATACTTGTAACACTTGATGTATCCCATGATGAAATATCGCCGTTAAACTCTGCTGCACCATCAAAAACTAATTTCATTGCTGTTACATTTGATGTGTTCCATTTATTAAGGTTCTGATTAAATTTAGATGCACCAGAAAACATTTGAGATATAGTAATAACTTTTGATATATCCCAAGATGAAATATCACCATTAAATTCCGTATTATCAGCAAACATTTGGAACATATTATCTACATTTGATGTATTCCAAGTAGATATATCGCCGTTAAATTTACTTTTACTGAACATTCCCTTCATATTTTTTACTTTTGATGTATCCCATGAGCTTAAATCATCATTAAAGTAAACAGTGCCTTCAAACATGCCTTCCATATTTTCCACATTAGATACATTCCAGTTTGAAATACCGCCCATAAAATTAAATGCATTTTTAAACATTTCTTTCATATTTTTTACATTAGATGTATCCCATGAATCTATGCCTTCAAAGCTGTTCCTTTGGCTGTCTTTAAAAAGTTCTGACATATCTGTTATATCTTTTACATTGATAGAGCTAAGCTTAATATTATTTATCTTTACAAGCAGTTCCAGCTCTGTTTTATTTTTAGGAAAGTATATATCATTTTCTTTTTTTATCTGCTTGAATAAATCAACTATTTCTTTTTCATGACCGTTTTGCTGCTGCTTACAGGCTGGAAATAAAAATAATGCAAAAAGTAATATAAAAACTAATAAAATAAATTTTTTATTTGAGTAAATGTTATTAGAAACCATTTCACTCCCCCTTTTTATATAAAATATATTTATCTTTTATAAAATTTTTCAATAAATTATATACTGATGTATGTATAAAAACAAGTATGAAAGCATACAACAATTTAAGTGCATTACAATAACTTTCAATCCTGCTGTTCATCAGTTTTTATTCTAATAACTGTTTCATATTCTTCCCATTTATTCTCATCATACCATGAAGGAAGATTTTCACACTCTGCACTGCAAAACATATCTGTCATATCTGTTACATGAGATATATCCCAGTTTTCTATACCACTGAAATCTTCTCTTTCACTATATGCAAAAATATTTGAAAAATCTGATACATACTGCACATCTATTTCTTTTAAAGGGATATCATTATTATTTGCAACAGCTATTAATTCCCTATTAGTAAGCGGCACATATTTATCTTTTATACCTTTTGTTCTTTCGTTCTGGTTATTATAATATTCTTTATTGCAATACCAAAAAGGCGGCTTTTCCACACTGCTTTCTGAAAACATTTTATCAGTCATACATTCTCTGCTTACTTTCCATGAAGATAAATCTTGATTAAAATTTCCCGCTTTAAAAAACATAAAAGCAATACTTTTAATATGAAATACATTCCAGCTTGATATATCCTGATTAAAGCTTTCTGCCCTGTTAAACATACTTGTTACTGCTTCTACATTTGATATATCCCAATTACTTATATTCTGATTAAAATTTTTTGTTAAAGCAAACATAAAATTCATATTTGTAACACTAGATGTATCCCATTTACTAATATCTGCATTAAATAATTTGGCACCATAAAACATAGATGCCATATTTTTTACACATGATGTATTCCATAAAGATATATTTTGATTAAAACTTTCTGCTCCTTCAAACATTTCATACATATTTTCTACTTTTGATGTATCCCACAAAGATATATTGCCATCAAATTTTTCTGCATAGCTAAACATACAAGACATATCTTTTACATTAGATACATTCCAGTTATTTAAATCTTGGTTAAAACTTTTTGCACCAGCAAACATATTGCTCATATTTTCTACTTTTGATGTGTCCCACAAAGATATACTGCCATTAAAGTTTTCTGCATAACTAAACATATAAGACATATCTTTTACATTAGATACATTCCAGTTATTTAAATCACTATTAAAATATACTGCTCTTTTAAACATTTTACTCATATTTGTTACATGAGATACATTCCAGTTCTCTATACCGCTGAAATCATACCGCCTGCTATCCATAAAAAGCTCTGAAAAATCATCTACTTTACTTATATCTATATTTGAAAGCTTTATCTTTTTATTACTTACAAGTTTAATTAATTCATCTTTATTCTGTGGAAAATACTTATACTTATTCGGCACTTAATAACCCCATATAATATACTTTATCTAAAACTATTAACCATAACACATTTAAATAAAATATATAAAAAAAGGAACTGATAAAAACTTACCAGTTCCATATAAATTTTATTTTAATTACCTTAAAATATCAATACCCGGCAGAGTGCCAAACTCTACATATTCTAATGAAGCACCGCCACCTGTTGAAATATGAGAGATTTTATCAGCAACACCTGCTTTTTTAACAGCAGAAACAGAATCGCCGCCGCCAACAATAACTGTTGCACCAAGAGATGCAAGTTTTTTAGCAATAGAGAAAGTGCCTTCTGCATAAGCAGGCTGTTCAAATACGCCCATAGGTCCATTCCAAAGAACAGTTTTGCAATGCTCTAAAGCTGCAGCATATTCCTGCCTTGATTTTGGACCTATATCAAGCCCCATATAACCATCTGGTATAGCCTGTTCATTACAAACACTAGGCTCTCCGCCAAATTTATCTGAAATTATGTGGTCTACTGGAAGTAAGATTTTTATACCTGATTTTTCTGCCTGAGAAAGCACATCGCGGACTGTATCCATCTGTTCTTCTTCTACTAATGAAGTACCTGTTGGAATACCTTTATATTTTAAGAAAGTATAAGCCATTGCTCCGCCGATTAATATTACATCAGCAATTTTTAAAAGGCTTTTAATAACTCCTATTTTATCACTTACTTTTGCACCACCGATAATGGCTGCTAATGGTTTTTCTGGGTTTTTGATTAATTTATCAAAATACTGCGCTTCTTTTTCTACTAAAAAGCCGGCTGCTTTATCTTTAATTAATTCTGCAACGCCGTAAACTGATGCGTGTTTTCTGTGGCAAGTGCCAAAAGCATCGTTTACATATACTTCAAATGGTTTTGCAAGCTCACGAGCAAATTCAGGGTCATTTTTTTCTTCCCCTTTGTAAAAACGAACATTTTCAAGCAAAATTACTTCGCCGTCTTTCATATTATTCACTGCATCTTCAACTACCTTGCCAACACAGTCTTCTACAAATTTAACAGGAAAAATATTTTTTGCATTAATATAATCAGCCACAGGTTTTAAAGAATATTCCATTTTCTTTTCCCCTTTTGGTCTGCCAAGATGGCTGCATAAAGCAACACGAGCACCCTGCTCTATTGCATATTTTATAGTTTTTGCTGCTTCCTGAATACGAGTATCATCGCCAACAACGCCGTCTTTTATAGGTACATTAAAATCAACTCTGATAAATGTTTTTTTACCTTTTAAGTTTAAATCTTTGATGCTTTTAACCATAAGCTAACTCCCAAGTTTTAATTAATATGAAATGATAAAAAAATGGGGGAGCATAATAACTCCCCGCAGAATATATATTATAATCAGATTATAATACTTTAGTAAGAAGTTGAGCTGCTCTTGTAGAATAGCCCCATTCGTTATCATACCAAGAGATAACTTTTACCATGTTGCCTTCCATAACTTTTGTAAGTTTAGAGTCAAAAGAAGAAGAGTTGTCATTACCATTGAAGTCAATAGAAACAAGTTCTTCATCGTAATATCCAAGGATACCTTTTAATGGACCTTCTGCAGCTTCTTTAATAGCAGCATTGATTTCTTCTGCAGTAACATTTTTGCTTACTTTGCATACTAAGTCTACAACAGAAACATTTGGTGTTGGGACACGGATAGCAAAACCGTCTAATTTACCTTTTAATTCTGGTAATACTAAACCAACAGCTTTAGCAGCGCCTGTTGATGTAGGTATCATAGATACAGCTGCAGCTCTAGCTCTTCTTAAATCTTTATGTGGAAGGTCTAATATTCTTTGGTCGTTAGTGTAAGAGTGAACCGTAGTCATAAGACCATGTTCTATACCAAATTTGTCATTAATAACTTTTGCAACTGGTGCAAGGCAGTTAGTTGTGCATGATGCATTAGAAATGATGTTATGTTTAGTTTTGTCATATTTATCAAAGTTAACACCTAAAACAACTGTAATATCTGGGTCAGTTGCTGGGGCAGAAATAATAACTTTTTTAGCACCTGCCTGCAGATGTTTTTCAGCATCTGGGCGTTTAGTGAAAAGACCAGTTGATTCTAAAACAACTTCAACACCTAATTTACCCCAAGGAAGATTAACAGGGTCTTTTTCTTTTGTGATTTGGATTTTTTTGCCATCTATAGCGATATAATCTTCACCATAAGTGATTTCATTTTTTAAGTTTCCATGAACAGAATCATATTTTAATAAATGAGCAAGTGTTTTAGGGTCTGTTAAATCATTAATTGATACAAAATCAATATCTAATTTGTGTTCTAAAGCAGAACGAAGTACGCATCTACCTATGCGTCCGAAACCATTAATACCAACTTTTACAG
The DNA here is from genome assembly GCA_944323205.1 of uncultured Mucispirillum sp. GTDB lineage: Bacteria > Chrysiogenota > Deferribacteres > Deferribacterales > Mucispirillaceae > Mucispirillum. The sequence goes on from CALURO010000007.1 coordinate 52,959, forward strand.
CCATTTTTGCCTCCGATAAATTGCCACTGCGGGCTTTTATTTGTAGTATGTTATATGGTATAATTTAAAATCAATATTGTCAAATAAAAAAACTAAAAATATCTTAAAATTTATCATTTTTAACCAAGATGTTTTTAAGAAATGAAATATCGTTCTTTTTTCTCTTGCATTCAGACTCTTATTTATATAACATATATCACTTATTTTAAAAGGATTTATTATGAAAAAAATATATTTTACAAAAGAAATGATTAGTTTTTATGAGATGCTTGCAAGAAATAATAATAAAGAATGGTTTGCAGAAAACAGACATATATATGATACTAAAATAATTCCTGCAGCTAAAGAATATATTATAGATATGGGCGAAAAATTAAAGACTATTGTGCCTGATATTCAGTATGCACCAAAAATAGACGGCTCTATTTTCCGTATACATAAAGATGTGCGTATAAATAAGGGCAAGCCGCCTTTTAAAACTCATATTGGTATAATATTCTGGCATGGTGCTTCAAGACTTGAAAACCCATGCTTTTATCTGCATATTGAGCCGCCATTTTATTATACTGGGGTTGGTATTGCAAGATTTTCCCCTGAAATACTTTATTCATACAGGCTTATGGTAAACAGCAAAAAGTATCAAAATACTCTTATAAATATTAAAAATACTGTGCAGTCAAATTATTTTAATATACTTGGTGAAAAATTAAAAAATGTGCCAAAAGGTATTACTCCATTAAATGATACAGCAGCAGACTTTTTAAAATATAAGCATATATATATTAATGATGAAATGCCTATAAATAAAGATTTTTACAGCGATGAACTTTTTTCATATACATTTGATATATTTAGTAAATTGAAAGATTTTTTTATATTTTTAGCAGATGTAGTTAAAAATTCTAAGGCTTAAAACATATTCTGGCATGCAGCTTGCTATATAATCAGTAAGTGAGTAAAAAAGTGAATTTATTGATTATTAGGGAGTGAATTATGGGTTTAAGTATTGAAGAAAGATATGATGAATTTTTAAAAGCATGTCAGTCAGATGATTTAGAAACTGTTGAAGATTTAATTTTTGATAGAATGTTCAGACTTGATATAAACCGCTCACTAAAAGATGGAGCAAATGCAATAATTATTGCTGCTCAGGAAGATAAATATCAGCTTGTAAAATTATTACTTTTAAATGGAGCTGATGCAAACTCTAAAATACCAAACGGATGGAGTGTATTAATGCTTGCCATAAGAACTGGCAATTATGATACATGCAAACTTTTAATTGATAAAGGTGCAGATATTAATGAAAAAAGCCCTGAAGGTATGAGTCCATTAACTCTTGCTGCTTTCTGTGATAATTTTGAAATAGTAAAACTGCTTGTTCAAAAAGGTGCTGATGTTAATTCTGCAACAGAAGATGGCAAAACACCATTAAATCAAGCAAAATCTAAAGAAATTAAAGAATTTTTAATAGAAAATGGTGCTGTTGATACATCAACAGACACTACTAACTATAAATATGTTCCAAAAACTTTAAAATCAGCTCAAGAAAATTTTGAATTTGCTCAGGAGCTGCAAATGCATAACCTTTATACTGAATCTATTATTTATTTTGATAAAGCAATAGATATAGATAAAAAATTTGCAAGAGCATATACTGGCAAAGGTTTATCACTTCTAATGACTGGCAAATATTATGAAGCTATTGCATACTGTGCAAGGGCAGCTTATATGAACCCTTACGATTCAGAAGCATTTTTATATAAAGGCGATGCTCTTACAAAAATAGATAAAAACTTAGAAGCATTGAACTCTTATGATAAAGCATTAAAAATCAACCCATCATCAGTAATATGCTACATACATAAAGCAGACTGTCTTGCATCAATGAATAAAATTGATGAAGCATTAAAAGTATATGAATCAGCAGCTATTTTAAAACCTGATTTAAGAGAAATCTATACTAAAAAAGCATCTCTCTTAAATAAAGCTCACCGTTATGAAGATGCAGTTGTAAATTATGATAAAGCAATAGAATTAAACCCATATATTGCTGTTACATATAATAATAAAGGTGTTGCAATGCATAAATGGGGCAAACTTGCAGAAGCTATAAAATGCTTTGAACAGGCTATTGAAATAAACCCAGAATATGAAAAAGCTATTGCTAATAAAGAAGTATCTTTAAAAGAAATGGCAGGTTAATATTATTAACTTATAAATATATAGTTATGGGAAGTCATGTTAGTATATGACAGTTTTTTCCTAATAAGGAATTAATGTGTTATAACAAAACTTCCCAAATTTTATTTATCTATAATTATGATTCATTTATATGATTAAATGCAAATGTCTTTATACTTTTTTTAAATCATAAAGAAGGCACTACTAGTTTAAATATATACCCAATATCATTTGTTTATTAAAAGTTAATATTAAATATATCTAAATATCTATAATACAAAAAATATACTTATTATCAAGCAGTTATCAAATTAATTATTAAATATTTAATCCACAGTAAAAAATATATGCATAATATAAAATAATTTCTTGACATTCCCCCCCCCATGCTATAATGGCAAAAAATAAAGAGAAAGGGGATTTTATGGACTTACAAGAAAAGTTTGATAATTTAAGCACAGGGCAGAAAGTATTGCTGTATGTAGTTGCATTAGTAATGCTTATTATATCTGGAATATTTTTAAGTGGCGGAGCAGAAGTTGGTGTAGTTTTACTTTTACTAGATTTAATTTATTTTTTTATTATTTTGTTTTTTAGTTTAAAAAACATTAAGTTCAATAAAGCAACTATAAATACTATTATAAACATTATGAAAAAAGTATTTATGCTAATAATTGCTGTTGTTTTTATTATAATGATGATTGCTATTATAACAGAATTAAAATGAAAAAAATTTTATTAATATTATTGTTTTTGCTATTCAACTTTAATTTATCTTATGCAGAATATTATGAAGTATATGTTAAAAGAGTTGAGCATAACTTATACAAAGATTTAAATAGTGGAATATATATAGTAACTAAGTGGTGTTATGAATATTCTTATGGTGAAGACGCCATATTGAAATATGAAAATTATTCATATGATAATAAACTTATTTTTGACAGCGGTGAAGAATGTGCCGTTGATAAACTATTAAATTAGGATAAAATAAAATGTTTAGATATGTATTTTTAATAGTTTCTATATCTATATTATTAACAGCCTTTAATATGGAACCAACTTCTGTATTTTTAACAGTCTTTATACCTATATTTTTAGCAGTCGCTGGCTTCCAAGTGGCAAATATGATACCAAAAAATAAGTATTTATTATTAAGACGAATTTTACAATCACTATTTATTACTTTGCTTATAATAGCTTTATCACTAGATAATTATACTAGACTTAGTGGATACAATAGTTTGAAATCATTTCTTTTGATAATATGTTGGCTAGGATTTGTAATAATATATACGATTTACTATTTTATTTTCTATAAAAACTTGTCTATAAAGCAATTTATACTAATGTTATTTGTGTTTGCAATACTTATAGTTGGTATTGCTAGTGGGATAAATTATGCTGGAAGCTTAAAGAATAAATGTGATTATTATACAGATAATATTACAAAACTTTTTACTGATAAATATGAACAAGATGTAACTGGGAAAGTATGTGATTCTAGCGATAAAAGGTCATTTGTACAAATAAAAGATGGATTAGCACACGGAAAAGCAGAAATATATTCCCCAAATGGAACTTTGCAACTTAAATCTAGTTATAAAAATGGTAAACTAGATGGAACATCAAAGTTATATTATGTAAGTGGTGCTTTAAGAGTGGAAATGAATTTCCAAAACAATATACAAGAAGGTATCAAAAAAACATATTATGAAAGCGGTGCTTTAAAAACAGAAGAAAATTATAAAAATGGCAAATTAGAAGGAATTGTAAAAGGATATTATGAAAGTGGTACTTTAGAAATAGAAATGAATTTACAAAACGGTAAATTAGAAGGGATTTCAAAATCATATTATGAAAGCGGAGCTTTACAAACAGAAGAAAATTATAAAAATGGTAAATTAGAAGGACAATTGAAAAGCTACAATACCTATGGAATGCTTTGGGCTACAATTACATATAAAAATAATAAAGCAGTAAGTGGTATATGTGCTAATGGTAAAAAATGGAATAATGCAGAACTTTCTAACTGGGAAAATGGATTAGAAGTAAGTTGTGATTAATATTATAATTAAACATGTATCATTTTATAAAATGTTACAATTTACTTAGCAAATACTAATACATCTATTCTTCTGGCACCTGCTTTGTAAATTTCATTTACGCACTGGTTTATTGTGGCACCTGTTGTTAATACATCATCTACAAGTAAAATATTTTTAATATTTTCACTAAACTTACTGCATTTAAATGCATGTGCCACATTTTCTTTTCTTTCATTTCTTGAAATATGCGACTGAAATTTTGTATAACGCACTCTTTTAAGATTATGCAAAACTGGAATATTTAATTTATATGCAGTATATTCTGCTAAAATATCTGCAGGGTGGTAAAATCTTACAAAATGCCTTAAAAAATGGCTTGGAACAGTAACAATTCCGTCATACTCTGTTATAAAATTTGGAAGATTGATTAGCTTTTTTAATGTATATTTAAGCCTGATATTATAATGAAACTTTATATTTAATACAATGCTTCTTACCACCTTATCATAGTGATATAAAGCATAAATATTAGTTATTCTTTTCGAAATCTTCCCTTTGCACCTGTAACATGATGCACCAGGGCGGGATAAAGGAAACCCGCATTTACCACAGAAGTGATTAAATGGATGCAGCAAAGATAAGCAGTCATCACAAAGGGCTGCATTAATGGCAGCTGCCCCGCTGCATGCAGGGCATTTGCCTGAAAATATTTCATTAAGCATAATTTAAGCTAAAAGGCTTTCTCCAGTCATTTCTTTAGGCTGAGCAATATTCAGCACTTTTAATATTGTCGGTGCAATATCTGCCAGTTTACCGTGAACTCTGTTTAAACTGCCTTCATAGTTATATACTGCAAAAACGACTGGGTTTAAAGTATGTGCAGTGTGTGGCTGATTATTTTCATAGTCCCACATTTGCTCAGAGTTGCCATGGTCTGCTGTAACAAAAAGAACTGCATTCATATCGCGCGCTGTCTGCATAACTTTTCCTAAACATTCATCTACTGCAATGCATGCTTTTATGGCAGCTTCTTCTACACCAGTATGACCTACCATATCAGGGTTTGCAAAGTTCATAATAACCACATCTATATCGCCTTTTCTAAAAAGCTCTTCAAATTTTGATTCTACTTCATATACGCTCATCTGTGGTTTTAAGTCATAAGTTGCCACATCTCTTGGAGATGCAATTAATGCTCTTTCTTCATTTTTAAAAGGCTCTTCTCTACCGCCGTTAAAGAAATATGTTACATGGGCATATTTTTCTGTTTCAGCAATTCTTAACTGTTTTAAACCATTATTGCTTATTACTTCACCTAAAATATTTACTAAATCTTCAGGTGGGTATGCAATAGGCAGTCCAAAAGATTTTTCATATTCTGTCATAGTAACAACATTAAGTTTTGGTTTTGCTCCACGGTTAAAGCCGTCAAAATTATCCTGTATCATAATGCTGACAATTTCACGAACTCTGTCTGCTCTGAAATTCATCATAAATACATTATCGCCGTCTTTTAATGTGCCATCTACACCTTTAATTTTTACAGGCTTAACAAATTCATCTGTTTCTGTGCTTGCTTTCATAGCATCTGCTGGTGTATCAGCTTCACTCTCGCCTATACCGTTTCTAATAAGGTTCCATGCTTTTTCTACTCTGTCCCAGCGTTTATCTCTATCCATTGCATAAAATCTACCTGTAATATCAGAAATTACACCAGCATTATTTTCTTTTAAAAAGTTATCTAAATCTGTAATATATCCTAAACCGCTGTTAGGTGGAGTATCTCTGCCGTCAGTAAAAGCATGGATATATACTTCTTTTATGCCGTATTCTTTAGCTATCATACATATTCCTTTAAAATGCTCAATGTGAGAATGAACACCGCCGTCAGATATAAGACCTAAAAGATGAAGTCTGCCGCTGCCATTTTTAGTATCTTCCATTAATTTTTTAATAACAGGGTTATTTTTTGCTCCCCCTGATTTAATATCGTTAGAAATGCGAAGTAAATCTTGATATACTATTCTACCAGCACCTATATTTGTATGGCCAACTTCTGAATTACCCATTTGACCAGCAGGCAGCCCTACTCGTTCTTCAGAAGCATCAATTAATGTCCATTTATTATTCTGCATAAGTGATTTAAAATTAACTGGGTTAGATTCAAGCACAGCATTATGGTCAGTATCTTTTCTGTAACCCCAGCCGTCAAGAATAAGAAGAATTACTTTTTGTTTATCCATTATCTTCTCCTTTTTAATAGATTTTATAAAGTTTAGTGTAGATTATTAAAAAATACAAGATAATTTTAAAAAAGCCTGCCTCATCAATACAATTTATACAAAAAAAGGCACTAATTAAAAAATTAGTGCCTATGTATAATAATTAGCTTTATAAATTAAAAACCACTATCGTATTCAAACAACAGCTTAACAGTGTTATCATTATTTTTTTGGATAGTATAGTTATAAGCTTCCTCACCATACCCATCACATGTACTAAATCTTACAGTATCTTTTTCAAAAATTACAATTAATACAAAATTACTATAAGCATACTCTACATCTTTTTTTGCTTTTCTTAAATTATTTATCTCTTGTGTTAATTCTTTTTTTATTTTTTCTTGTTCTTCTTTAGAATAAGCTCTCTCTTCCTCTATCATTTTTTTGTTATAAGCAGCTTCTATATTATCTAATACATCATTATAAAGGCTATCAAATGTAACACTCCCATCAAAACTACATTCATATTCATACCACATATCTGGGTCAAACCCATCTGCTGCTGCATCAGATACTTTTTTACAAGATGCTCCTTTTAAGTTATCTACATCAAAAGCATAAACTTGAAATGCTGTTAAGATAAATAATAATACTAAAATTTTTTTCATAAATTCACCCCTTTTTATACTTTATTTGAGTTATTATGATATTATTCTGTAATATCTTTTGATGTTTCCTTTACAGTATTTTCTACACTGCATTTTTCTTCATCAGCTGCCATTTTATCTGCTATTTTGCAGACTTTATCATATATTCTAAATGGAACAACTGTTAATTCTGCCATTACTCTTGCAAGTACAGGACCAAAAACAAATAAAAATAAACCTTGCAGCCTTTCTTCTGCATCGTAGCCATCTATAACTAAAAATAAGCCAACTAAAATATATAATACTGCAGATACCCAGTATATTACATTAATTATTTTAGGTGTATAAAATTTATTTAAAAAGAAAATATTTTTCATATTATTATTCTCCTGCATTTTCTCTTTGTAATTTTTTTGCTTTTAATTCTGAAATCAGCTGCATTTTTTTATATATTTTAAATAAAACAACAAGCACTTCTGCATAAACTCTTATAATAAAAGGCGCTGCAAAAATAAAAAACAGACCAGCAATTAATAGTAATTCTCTATTCCAGCTGTATCCATCTATTACTTCATCATAAATAAAATATATACCAAAAAGTATTGAAAAAATAACTGTCAGAATATATAAAACATTTATAACTATTGGCAAAATAAACTTATCATTTAAAATAAATAGCTTTTTCATATTATCACCAGCCTTTAAGTATCTTTCTGCTGATTTTCTTTTTCAGTCATATCTGCAAGTTTTCCAGTCTGCTCATTAATTTTAAAAAGTATAACAAGCAGTTCTGCATAAACACGGGCTGCAATAGGTCCTAAAATAATAAGAGCAATACCTTCTTTTACATATCTTTTCATTTCAACAGAAAAATCCATATTATAAGATATAGAAATATCCGGCATTTCATAAAAGCAGAGAAAAATACCACCTGCAATTGATGCAATAACTGATAAAATGTATAATACATTTATAATTTTAGGCAGATACATTTTATCTAAAAATAGTAAGCTTTTTAAAAAAGACTGTTTTTCCATACTCCCTCCTTTTTATCTAATACTTAAAATTTTAATGTTGCAAATAAATCTTCTAAAGTTTCAGCTCTTCTAATCATTTCCACTGAGCCGTCCTGTTTTAAAAGAAATTCAGCTGAACGAAGTTTGCCGTTATAGTTAAAGCCCATTGCATGACCATGAGCACCTGTATCATGAATAACTATAATATCGCCTATTTCTATTTTAGGCAGTTTTCTATCTACTGCAAACTTATCATTATTTTCGCAAAGTGAGCCAGATACATCATAAGTATAATCACATGGCGCATTTTCTTTGCCCATAACTGTAATATGATGATAAGCACCATATAAAGCTGGACGCATTAAGTTTGCCATGCAGGCATCAAGCCCAATATATTCTTTATAAATATGTTTTTCATGGATTGCTTTTGTAACAAGATAGCCATAAGGTCCTGTTATTGCCCTTCCTAATTCAAAATATATTTTTGGGCTGTAACCTAATTGGTTAAATACATCTTCATAGGCTTTTTTAATGCGTGCAGATAAATCAGTCCACTCTATTCTATCCTGCTCTGGTCTATAAGGGATACCAACGCCGCCGCCAAGGTTAATAAATTCCATTTTAATGCCTGTTTCTTTATAAATATCTGCAGCAAGCTGAAAAAGAATAATGGCAGTTTCTGCAAAATATTCTGGATTTAATTCATTTGATGCAACCATTGTATGCATTGCAAAGCGTTTTACACCTTTTTCTTTTGATATTTTATAAGCATCTATCATCTGCTGCCTTGTTAAACCGTATTTAGCTTCCTGCGGTTTGCCTATAATATCGTTGCCGCCTTTTAATGGACCAGGGTTATATCTGAAACATAAAAGCTCTGGAAGATGACCTAAAGTTTTTTCTAAAAATTCAATATGAGTAATATCATCAAGGTTAATAACTGCACCCATTTCATAAGCTTTTTTAAACTCATGAGCTGGTGTATCATTAGATGTAAACATAATATCTTCACCTCTGATACCAGCCATTTCTGCTAAATAAAGCTCTGCAATAGATGAGCAGTCTGCACCAATGCCTAAGCCTGCTAAAAGTTTTAATATGGCAGGGTTAGGAAGAGCTTTTACTGCAAAATATTCTTTAAAGCCTGCTGCCCATTTAAATGCATCAAGAAATGCTTTTGCATTATCTAATATCGCTTTTTCATCATATATATGAAAAGGCGTAGGATATTTTTCAATAATTTTTTCTATTTCTTCTTTTGTAAAAGGAACTTTTTTTTCTGTCATATTTATTCACCCTAAATATTATTTTTTTTTAGTATATCAAATATATTAACTGCTGATGATATTAAAAATAAACATATCATATAATATTTCTAATTATTTGCATACTTTTGAAGTCTTAATATAAAAATTTTTCATTATAATTGCAATAAAAAATTACAGCATATTTTATAAGCAGCTTTAAAAAGAATATTTGACATTCATTATAATTCATAATATTTATATAATATATATTTGTATTCAAAAATAATATGAGGGAATGCTTGTGGAAAACATTAATGTAACAGCAATCATATTCCAGCTTATAGGCGGGCTTGGTTTATTTCTTACTGGTATGCAGTTTATGTCTGAAGGGCTGCAGAAATCATCAGGTGACAGCTTAAAAAAAATACTTGAAAAACTTACCACAAACAGAATAATAGGTACAGGGGTTGGTGCTATTGTTACAGCAGTTATCCAAAGTTCTTCCGCAACCACAGTAATGGTAGTTGGCTTTGTAAGTGCAGGACTTATGAGCTTAACACAGGCTTTAAGTGTTATTTTAGGTGCAAATATAGGTACTACTATTACAGGTCAGATAATAGCCTTTAATATTTCTACTATTTCGCTGCCTTGTATTGGTATAGGCTCTATTTTATATATTTTCTTTAGAAAACCTGCCATAGTTTATTTAGGGCAGATTGTTTTAGGGTTTGGGCTTTTGTTTCTTGGTATGGATACTATGACAGAAGCTTTTAAGCCACTTTCCAATTCAGAAGAATTTAAATCAGTCTTTATATATTTTTCTCATAACCCTGTTGCTGCAGTGGTGGCTGGTGCTGTAACAACTCTTATTGTTCAAAGTTCTTCTGCAACAATAGGTATTACAATGGCACTGGCAACAGCAGGTATTATAGATTTTCCAGCAGCTGCTGCACTTGTGCTTGGTGAAAATATTGGTACAACCATTACAGCAAACTTAGCAGCATTAAATGCAAGCCGCACAGCAAAACAGGCAGCACTTGGCCACTTCCTTTTTAATTTAATTGGTGTATCATATATGCTTATTTTCCTAACCCCTTTTATGAATTTTGTAAACTTTATTACTGATAGTGATGTGGCTTATTCTGTAAAACAAGGAACAGAAGTAATATATCCAAATATAGGCAGACACATTGCAAATCTGCATACTATGTTTAATATTATTAATACATTAATATTCCTGCCATTCTTACCGCTTTTAGCTAAACTTTGCGAAAAAATTATAAAAGATGATAAAAAAGAAGAAACAGAAACAAAAGTTGTGCATTTATCTGACGAAATGCTTTCTACACCAGAGATAGCTGTAGGCTTAGCTCAAAAAGAAACTATTAGAATGTATGAGTATGCTCTTAAGCTTTTTAACTGTGCTAAAAAAGCAGTCCTTGAAAATGATATGAAAGCAGCTGCAGAAGGTAAAACTATTTCTAAAACATTAGATATATTTAATGATGAAATCAATATATTTTTAACAAAGCTTTCTGCTAAATCACTTTCTGCTAAATCATTAAGAATTATACATAATATAAGCACAGCTGTAGAAGAAATAAACCAAATAGGCGATAGAAGTGTAAAACTTATTAAAACTAAAAATAAAATAAATGATAAACATATTATCTTTTCAGCTGATGCTTCAAAAGAATTAAATAATATTTTTAAATTAGTAGAAGATTTTTGTAATCAGGTAGAGCAGTTATATATTTCTGGTGATAAGCTGAAAGAAATCACTGAATTATCAGAAAATGAAGAAAGAATTGACCAGATACGCAAAACATATAAGAAAAACCATTTAAAACGGCTGGACACTGGTATATGTTCACTGCCTGCAGGGCTTGCATTTATTGATTTGCTAAATACACTTGAAAAAATAGCCGATAATACTTATGCTATAGCACAGTTAACAGCAGATGAAAATTTATAATTTGGAGTAATTAAATATAAATGGCGTCACTTAAACGAATAGGTGTATGGGATATACAACTTGGTATGGTTATTGTCAAGTGTGATAAAGCTGGAGTTCCATTTAACGAATACGGCCGCCCCCTTTCCAACTTAGGCTACATACACAGCCTGCATGACTATGGGGTGGAATATGTTTATATATGGAGCGAAGATACACCTGAAGAAAAGGCAGCTGCTAAAAAAGAAGATAAACAAAAAGCAGTAGAATATCAGGTGGCAAAAGATGATGATGTTAATGCAATACTATTATCTTCTGCTACAGAGCTTGTCCATATGCTGAAAGAAAACTTTACAGAATCTATGGCAGGGCTTAAAATGGGAAAAGCTATTGACGCTCCTGCTGTGGTTGATGTGGTTTCTGATATTATATTTATGACTAATGATAACCCAGAAGTTTTCGCAAAAATTGCTTTAAGTGAAGGTATGACAAAAGATGAATATACCCATGGCTTAAATGTATGTATAAATGCAGTATCTCTTGGACAGGCAGTAGGTATAAAAGGAAAAGAACTGCACGATTTAGGGCTTGCAGGGCTTTTACATGATATAGGCAAAGTAAGAGTGCCAGAGCAGATATTAAATAAAAAAACAAACCTTTCAGAATATGAGATGGCAGCACTTAAAAGGCACCCGGAATATGCAGGGCAGGTGCTGCAGCGATATCAAGATATTAGTGAAGATGTGATAAATATAATATACCAGCACCACGAATGCTGCGATGGTTCCGGCTATCCATCAGGTATAAACTCTCAGTACATATTAAAACCATCAAAAGTATTAGCTATTGCAGAAGCATACAACACTATGCTTACATACAGCCCAGAATTTCCAAGAGCATTTAATAATACTGATGCTATTAAAAAAATATATGCAGAAGCTGGTAAAAAATATCAGGCAGATATTGTAAAAACTTTTGTATCTATAATGGGAGTATATCCTGTGGGAACAGCTGTAACATTAAGCAATGGTGCAATAGGTATAGTATGCGAAGTAAATAAATTTGATTATGGCAAACCAAAAATATTAATGCTTTCAAAAGATAACCCTGATAAGATTGAGCTTGTTAATTTAAAAACTCACCCTACTATAAAAATTATCAAAGAAATAAATAATGCAGAATTAAACATTAATCCATTTGAAATATTTAATAACTTTCTTCAAGATAGAATTTCTCATCAAGTGCAAAAAGCATAAAAAACTGCCTGTAATTATTCATTACAGACAGCCGAAATCTAATCACTTACTTATAAGTTTAAAGCAGCTCGTGTTTTTTAGTTGGTGACTTAGGACAGCTGCATGTAAGCATATATTTAACATCCTTATAATCTCTACCACAGTATTTACAGTAAAATGCCATATCGCACCTCCAATAATATAATATTTTTTCGATATCACATATATGCGACAATAGATGTCGCATATAAAAATTTTTATATTTTTTATAAATTTATTAAAATATCTGCATAATCATCAAAATGCTTATCATGTGTTGCTATAATAAATGGTGTATTTTTAGAATATTCTATAATCACTTTTGATAAATTTTCTGCTTCTATATCATCAAGCATATCAAGTGGCTCATCTGATAAAATTATTCTGCCGTTACTTATATGCAAAGCCATAAGCAAAGATATTTTTTTTAACGCACCGCCTGAAAGCTCATAAACTGATTTATTTAAATATTTTTCAAATGGAGAATAATCTTTAATACCTAATATTTTTAATTCATCTTTTATATAGCCTGTTAAAAAATTTAATTCTGGCTGAGAATGTACATAAACTGCACCTGCATTTTCATTATTTTTATTATAAGAATAAATATTTCCCTGTTTTAATTTCTGCAAGCCTGCCACGGCTTTTAATATGGTGCTTTTCCCACTGCCTATCTGCCCTTTTAATATTACTATATTATTATATGTTATATTAAAACTTTCATTTTCTAGTATCACTTTATCTCCAGCACAAAGGGATACATTATCAAATATTAACCTGTAATCACTGCATTTATTATTTAACTGATTTATTGTCATCTATTTTTACCTTTTAAAATACATCTGCATAAAGTATATCTTTTATACACTTATTATTACCGTTGCAATTTTTAATTTTTTTATTCATCTGCCTTCTTTCATTTAATAATTTATTTTTTTCTTCACTTTCTGCATTTTTAATTAATTTAAAATATTTATCACTTGATAATCTGTCTAACATTCTCAAATTAACATCATTAACTATTGCTTTTTCTGAAAGTGTAGATGCTTTACTCATATCAAAGCTGGCATTAGTATTTATTAAATCTTCTGCTCTGCCATTTTCTATTTTGCCCTTCCATACAATTTTTGGATTGCTTATATACTCATACACTGTATCTGCACTGACTTTCAGTTTATCTTTTTCAGCTAATATATCAATATATATACCATATGCTGCATCATCTACTAATGCTATTTTATTTTTGCCGTTTTCTGTATATATTTTCTGATAAAAATGTCTGACAAAGCCTGTACCAATATCATTATTAGTTAGTTTTGTATCTATTTTTACAGCTGGAAATTTATCTATATACTCTTTTTCTACAATTTGATTTTCCATACCCATAAATGTGATTAAAAAAGCATTAAATCCAGTAGCTTCTAATTGTAATGTTTTTTCATTTAATACAATTGTATATGTGCCAGATTCCCCTATTGTTGTAGATTCTAAATGTATCTCTGCAAGCAGCTCATCTTTGCCATCATTATCTATATCAAACTTATAAAACTTAGACGGTACAAGATATGCCATTCCCGGCATACTAGAAAAAAAATTATAAATATAATCTGTAAAAGATGCATAATACTCAACTAATGCCTTATTATAAGCTTCATAATCTGTGTCTTTTGAAAGAAGTGCTTTCTTATCCTTTATAAAAGGTGAGTTTTCTGTATTTTTAAATACTTCTTCTTTAGAGATTTCTTTTAAATCTGCTGCTTTTAATGAATTTATACTGCTGATTTTCTTACTTTCTTTTCTTCTGCCTTCAATATTTGCAATAAAAATATGGTCATCATAATTTTCGCCAAGATTATCAAGTGTAAATAAAAACATATCATAAAGTTTAGGTGATAAAGGGGTGGTTTTTATTACATAAACTCTTTCCTTAAATGGAAATATATAGAATTTATCTTGACCATCTACAGATTTAACAACTGAGTATTCAAGCATATCTATATAAGTAGAATCTGCATTTACTTTATATGCTGCATTTGTTTTTGAAAATGTTTTTACAAATTTAGTTAATATATTATTATCTATATCTTTAAGATAAGTTAATAATGATACATATCTTCCGCTTCCCTGTACATCAATTGCAGAAAAAATATCTGTAAAGCTGTTAAATATATCAAACTTACCTGCTTCAAATAACAAGTGCCCAGCTAATTTATTCTCTATAATTTTTTCATAAAATAAGGCTGCCTGTAAATCCCCTTTTATATCTGTATTATTTTTTAAGAAATTTATTACATTATAGCTGTTTTCAAGCAATTTAGAATTTTTTTCATCAAGTTTTTCTTTATAAAAAATATTAATTTCTTTAAGTGAAATATTACCAAGCTGTTTTATAAGCTCCATTATTTTATCATATTCATAAAGCCCGTTTTTTGATAAATGATAAATTATATTTGCATAATAATATTTCTTACTGTTTTTTATATTTTTATCTTTTATGCTTTCAATACTTTCCATAAGATAATTTTGAAAACTGCTAAAATAAGCTGCACATTGTGGTGTACCTTCATAATCAACTGATAAAGATATATCCATAAGCTTGAAATAGTAAAGCAGAGCATTATTAAGTTTTTCTTCATCACTTAATTTGCTGTAATCATATTCTGTAACTGGGTTTTCTCCACTGCATGAACGAAGTGATATATTTACTTGTTTTTCTATATCAGCTGCATTATAACCTGCTGCATAAGCAGTATTAAAAATAAACATAAAAATAAATAAAATAAATATTTTTTTCATACTTTTACCTATAATTTTTACTATTTAATATTACTATACTTATAATTATAGCATATCTATACACATATCACAACATACTATTGACATATATTCTATAATATATTTTAATATGGAATAATTTTCAGTAAGGGGGTAGTAATTATATGAAAAAAACACTTTTTATTTTCTTATTTACTTTTTTCAGTTTTAATATTTTTGCTCAGGAAATTAAATTCAGCATGTATAATGATATGCATGAAGTTTGTCCAAAAGTTGATTTCTATGGCTTTACTATTAACGAATTCTGCAGACCTGTTTCACCTGCAGGAAAAGCAGCAGTTCAAAATACAACTATAACAAAAGCATATCAGTCACTTGTGGCAATGCTAAAAGAAGAAAGATATACGCCTTATAAATATTTAGAAGACAATCTGCCTAAAAAATCTATAACAAAAACTATACAGCCTAATAAAGCAGATAAAGATTACTACCCAGAGTATGTATCTATTGGTGGAGATTTTCCAGAATTATACGGCAAAATAGATTATAATATTGCAAAAGATAAAGCTGTTATCACTATGGTATTTAATGAAAAAATAAAAGGCACTATAGAATTTATACAGCAGGGCAAAGATGTTGTAATTAATAAAGATACTGAATATATGGACTTTATGGTAGATAATAAAGACAGAACAGAAGGTGGAATGCCTGTATGGTCGTATGCACCAAATAAAAATACTTCACTTCACAGCTTTTATGGTGGCGGTCCTGAAATATGGGTAGACAGCCAGTTCCTTGCACCAGTTACTTTTCCATCTGGTAAAACTTATGATAATGTAAATATAGCACTTCATAAACATGTTAAAAAATTAGGCAAAAAATATAACTCTATAAACGGTTTTTTCACGAAAGAAATAAGTAATCAGATAGAAGTCCCTGTTTTAGACGGAACTGCAGAAACAGAAAGCAGCCGTTATGCATTTAAGTGGATTAATGATAATACTTTAATTATAAAAGAAGTATCTATTGAAACAGAATTTACTTATTACTATAAAATTACTGATACTGGTAATGGAATAGACTGCATTTTATTAATATTTGATTATGTGTTATAACCTTTAACTATAAAAAACGCGGCTTATATATTTATAAGCCGCTGAAATTTTAAATAATTCTACTAATTATATATTATGCACCTTTATTAAATACATCATTATATAATATATCATATATACATTTTTTATCACCATTGCAGTTTTTAATATCTTTATTCATCTGCCTTCTTTCATTTAATAACATATTTTTTTCTTCACTGTCTGCATTTTTAATTGATTTAAAATATTTATCACTTGATAATCTGTCTAACATTCTCAAATTAACATCATTAACTATTGCTTTTTCTGAAAGTGTAGATGCTTTACTCATATCAAATGATGCATCTAAGTTTAATAAATTAACTGGCTTTCCATTTTTAGTTTTACCGCTCCATACTAATTTTGGACTGCTTTTATTTATTTGATAGTAATTAATATTAATATCCTGCTTATCATTATTGTCCAAGATATCTACAAATATATTACCACTCATTAATGCTGTTTTTTTCATGCCGTTATATTCATATAAATAAAACTTAAAGCCGTCAGATACTGCATCTAAAATGTCGGCTTCCTGTATTTTAGTTTTTGCATATTTATTTACTAATGATGTAATTTTACTTTTATTTAAAGGTGCAATATTGCTGGATAATTCTTTTAAAAAATGTCCCAGTTTATTATCATCTTTTATTTTTAATGTTTTTTCATCTGCTAAAAATATATTGCCTATTGTTTTATAAGTCCGTGACAGTTCAAAATATGGATACATTATAAGTTCATCTTTGCCGTCATTATTTATATCAAACTTATAATAGTTCACATAAAATCTAGAAGCTGCCGGTATATCAATATATTCTTTTATATATTCCATAAATGCATCATCATCAAATTTGCCGTTTTTAATAAATGGTGAATTTGGTGCAAGTTTTACAAGTTCTTCATTATCAATCCCCACTTTACTATTAAGAGATTTTTGCAGTAACTCTTCACTAGTCCAGCCGCTTATAGTATTAACCGCTGCCTTATTATCAATAAACAAGTTTCTATCAAGACCATTATCTTTATCTACCATCTCTATATTATCAATAGTTAAAAGATATATATTATAGTTGTTTGGAGTACCTGCAGGCATTATTACATATACATTTTTATTAAATGGATAAAAATAATACATTACATCCATTGATAAAGTATTATCTGAAATAATGCCGTAAAAAAGACTTTCTCCATAATTCTGCTGCTTTTCAAAATCACTAAATGACTTATATGTATCTGAAAAATTTTCAATAAATGTATTTAAAACAACAGCATCTATACTTTTTAAATCAACATCTATGCTGCAGTAACCGCCAGAGCCGTCTGTTGAAATGGCAGAAAAGAAATTCTGATTACTGTTTAATATGTCTAAATATCCATATTCAAATAAAACAGTATCTGAAATATTATTATCTTTTAATATGTCATATAAATGTGCCACAGCTAAATTATCATTTGAAAAATTATATTTATTTAAAACTGTAATCAATTTATATATTTTTTCCACTAATTCTGTATCGTCTTTTTCATGCTTAATATATTTTTTCATTTGAGCAAGGCTTATATTTTTTAAAGGTTTTACATGGCTTAAAATACTTTCATATTCATAAAGCCCGTTTTTTGCTAAATATCCAAGAATATATGCAAGATGATATTCATCACTGTTTTTAACTTTCTCATCTTTAATACTTCCTAAACTTTCCATTATATATTTATGAAAAGCTAAAAAGTAAACATAACCTTTATTCATATTAGTAATATCTGCATTTCTAAGATACTTGGCTTTTTTATTTAATTTTAAAAGAAATTCATTGGCTTTTTTTACTTTTTCTTTATCATCTAACCTGCTGTAATCATAATCTACAATTACATCTTTATATGGTAATTCAGAGTCCATATCCGCAAATGCAGCACCTGCCGTTTTCTGCACACTGCTGATGCTGAATGGCTCTGCATAAGCTGAATTTATAGAAAATAAAACTAAAATAAATAATAAATACATTTTTTTCATAACTTTCCCCTTTTTATAGAAATATATACTTATATTTGAAAAAAGGCGGCCTAAATATGGTAAATAAGCCGCCCATATTATATAATTGCTGTATTTTTATACAAGAGTTCTAAACCTTGTGCCTTCTGGTGTATCTATAATTTCAACACCTTTTTCAGTTAACTCTGCACGGACACTGTCTGCAAGGGCAAAATCTTTATTTTTCCTAGCTTCTGCTCTTTTTGCAATTAATGCTTCCACTTCACTTAGTGGTATTTTTAAGTTACTTTTATACCATTCATCTGCACTGTGGTTTATAATACCCAGCACTTTTGAAACAATATTAAAAATATAACTGCTTACTTCTTTTAAATGCTCTGCACTTTCATTATCAGGTTTTCCTGCAATTATAGTATTACCCATTCTAACAATCTCAAAAATTGCCGCAACTGCCTTTGGAGTGTTAAAATCATCATTCATAGCTTCTTCAAACTCTTTAATAAAGTGGCCTTTTATATCGCATATTTCCTGAGACATATTTTTGCCTTTTTTAGAGCCATGTAAATGTGCCACTTCATCAAGGAAAATATATATTCTTTGCAGTGCAGCTGATGCTTCTTTTAATTTATCTTCAGAATATTCAAGGGGCTGCCTGTAATGAGTCATTAAAAATAAAAGCCTTAATGCTTCTGGGTGGCATATTTTTAAAATATCGCGGATAGTAAAAAAGTTATTTAATGATTTTGACATTTTTTCTTTATTAATATTTACAAACCCGTTATGTATCCAGTAGTTTGCAAAGGTAGAGCATGATATTGCTTCTGACTGGGCTATTTCATTTTCATGGTGTGGAAATATTAAATCCTGCCCGCCGCCGTGAATATCTATATGGCTGCCTAAAATAGCCTCACTCATAACGCTGCATTCTATATGCCAGCCAGGTCTGCCCTGCCCCCATGGAGACTGCCATGAAGGCTCGCCCGGTTTTGCTGCTTTCCACAGTGCAAAATCAAGCGGATTTTCTTTTTTATCATTTACATCAACCCTTGCCCCAGCCATCATATCTTCTAAATTTCTGCCGGAAAGTTTGCCGTATTCTTTAAAAGAGTTTACTCTAAAATATACATCGCCATCTACTGCATAAGCATTGCCTTTTTCTATTAATCTTTCGCAGTAGTTTATCATCTTATCTATATACTTTGTAGCCATCGGAGTATATGATGGCCTTTTAATATAAAGGCTGTCCATATCTTTATCATGCTCTTTTATAAACCTTTCTGAAAGGTCGCTCCATAATTCATGGTTTTCATTAGCACGGTTAATTATTTTATCATCAACATCAGTAAAATTTTTAACAAAAGTAACATCATAACCTTTATATTCAAAAAATCTTCTTATAACATCAAAAGCAACAGAGCTTCTGCCATGTCCTATATGGGTATAATCATATACAGTAACACCGCATACATACATTCCCACTTTACCTTCATTAATAGGCTTAAATTCTTCTTTTTTTGAAGTCATTGTATTATAAAGTGTAATATTCATATATTCTCCATTATTAATTATTTTTCATAAATGTATAACTTGATGATGCTAAAAGACTTTTTGTATATTCTGATTTTGGATTTGAAAGCACATCTAATGTATTGCCATATTCTTCCAAAGTGCCTTTCTGCATAACTGCTATATTTTCACATAAGTTTGAAACTACTGCTAAACTATGGGATATTAATATAAGTGTAATTCCATTTTTTTGCAAGGATTTCATTAAATTTAAAATCTGTGCCTGCACTGATACATCAAGTGAGCTGACAGGTTCATCTGCAATAATCACTTTTGGATTAATAGATAAAGCCCGTGCTATTGATATACGCTGCCGCTGCCCGCCTGAAAATTCATGGGGATACCTTTCTAAATATTCTACAGGCAGCCCTACCATTTCCATAAGTCGCTCTAAATGTGCCTGTATTTCGTTTTTATCTTTTGTAATGTGCTGCTTTATACCATCACTTAATGCAGATTTTATTGTAAGTTTTGGATTAAGTGTGTTATTAGGGTCTTGAAACACCATCTGCACATTTTTTGTATATTCCTGCCTTTCTTTTTTTGATAAAGTAGAAATATCTTTACCAGCATAAAGCACCCTGCCTTTATCGGCTTTGTATATACTACACATAAGCCTTGCAATAGTTGTTTTGCCGCTTCCAGATTCTCCAACTATACCAAGAGAAGAGCCTGATGCCACACTTAATGATACATTATCAAGAGCTGCAAAATACTTTCCATTACTAAAAAAACCATCAGATGTGTAAAAATATTTGCTTACCTGTTCAAGTGCTAAAATACTACTATTATTCTGCATATTCTTCTAATTCCAGCCTTTTTTCTTCCTTGATTTTATGATAAGAGCCTATTACTACAAGCAGGTTACTTACAATTAAAACAAGAAAAAATAAATTATATATAAATATATTCTCTTTAAAATCTCTGTTAAATAAAATATTTATCATTGTAATCAATAGTAAGATAATGGATAATCCAAACCCTGCTGATATATAGTGATTATATTTATTAATACATACAGATGTCACCACCATTATTGAATATAAAAACACATAGATATATTCAACAGGGTATATTCTTAAATCAGTAATCAGCATATTGATAGGTGTAAAAAGTAATATATATATTTCCCCAAGAATAACTGCTGAAATGATAAACATAGGAAATACATCATTATAATTTTTAAAAAGCAGGAAAAGCCCTAACAATATATAAAATGCTATTATATGTCTTAACTGAAAAAATGTTTTTACAATATCTGAATCTATCTGATTGTCAAATGAAATATTAAATACAAAAGGTAAAAACCACATAAATACTGCATATATCACCATAGCTGTTGATGAATAATATAGTATCATATATATATGTTTTAGTTTAATAAAATTGACTACTTCTCTAAAATCATTCCAAAGCATAGCCGCATATCTTGCATCAGACTGATAACTGCCTTTATTATATGCTACCCTGCTTAAAAATATAAAAATAGATACCAGCTCTATAAAAGCATAAAAAGCTATATTTAACGAATAAATATCATAAACAATCATACCTTTAAATGCAATAGAATCTTCAAGCATAAATAATGCTGATAAAAAAAAGCTGATAACAGCAAGTATTTTTATAATATCCCTGTCAAAAGTGGTAAAATAAAGCATACCAATAAAAAGCATGGCTATAGATATCTGATAATAATTAATTGTAAAATATACTGCATCATTTGATATGAAAAGCTGTTCAAAACCTAAAAAAGCAAATACAATATTTGTATATATTATAAATAATATACTACATAAACCCATAAATGAGGACAAAAACCTTCCTGAAAGCATCAAGGCTGTGCCTTGAACTATAATTGCTGCACATATAACTATATGCAGTGATACAGAATAACCTACAATAAAAATATAACCTACAGCTATAATCACAAAAAAACATGATAATAAAGAAAGATAGTCTATAATATATTCTTTTGAATACCATGTATAATATTTAGAAACAGCATAATATTCTACGCCGCTTTTTTCTAAATAATCAAGCCTGTGAACAGAGGGAGCAACAGAAAATACAAAATAAACAATCCCCATAGCTTTAAGAACAAAAACAATAAAATCAATCAATGTTATTTTATATAGTTCATCTATAAGCTCTATATTTTCCACACCATAAAAAAAATGTCCAAATAAATATACAGATAATATAATAATTTTTAAAAAAGCTGCAGTGTAAAATAAAGGGATACTAAAAAAAAAGTCTATAAAAGAATTTCTGATTTTATCAAAGATTTTATTTTTATTTGGCATAATAGCTACATAAGAAACATATTCTTTTGCATTTTTAAGCCTGCCTGCAAATACACGCAGAGACATAAATAACATAACCACTATACATACATAAAAAATAAACTCTGCAATAGATGAAACTGCAGGAACAGCAAAGATGATAAGAGTTAATACTGAGCCTGTAAAAAATAATGCAATAAAACCAGCAGATATATAACACCAAAATTCATATCTTGAAAACGGTTTTATATTAAACAAAAAATATTTAAAAAAATCTTTTGCAACAAGTTTAAATAATATAACAGCATTAAACAGGCTGTGTTTTAAAAAAACTTTTTGTGTGTAATTTGTAGATACAGCTTCTTTAAAATCAGTAACCAAAAAACTCTCCTTATATTATATAAAAATTAGAAAATAATAAATTGATAACATCAAATATATATACATCTAATACTTCTTACTGCTGTTTTATCATATAAAAAGTTGACTTATAATGCAATATGTTCTTGCAAAAATCTTATTTTTATATATAGTAAACAATTATTTTTGATTCCATAAATGAGGGTATAACTGTGTCATTAAGAGAGTATGCAAAAAATAATATAGTTGTCTTTGATGGCGCTATGGGAACATCTATCCAAAAAGTAAATATTAGTGAAGACAAATGGCAGGGTAAAAATGGCTGTAATGAATTTTTGTGCCTTTCATATCCTGAAGTTATATATGATATACATAAAGGCTATTTTGAGAGTGGAGCAAATGTTGCTGTTACAAATACATTTGGTGCTGTAAAATCAGTCTTAGCAGAATATGGCTTAGAAGATAAGGTTGTTGAAATAAACAGGGCTGCAGTTGATATTGCAAGGCGTGCTGCAAAGGGAAGAGAAAATACTTTTATTTCCTTATCTATGGGGCCCGGAACAAAACTTGCAAGCCTTGGACATACTACTTACCAGTCGCTTTATGAGCAGTATTTAGAACAGGCAGAATGTGTTGAAGTAGATTTATATAATATAGAAACTGCACAGGATATTTTACAGTTAAAAGCAGCTGTGAATGCCTGCATTGAAGCTAACAGACGAAAAAATACTGATACTCCGATACTTGTATCTTTTACTGTTGAAAATAACTATACACTTTTAACAGGCTCAGATATTTCTGCAATTTCTGCAGTTATGGCGGGTATGCCTATATTTGCTCTTGGTCTTAACTGTGCAATGGGGCCTGATATGATGGAGCCTGCTATTGCATCATTATCTAATATATGGCAGGGCAGAATATATATTTCTCCAAATGCTGGTATGCCTGAAACTATTGACGGCAAAACTATATACCCTATGAATGATGAAAAATTTACTGCCATTATGAAAAACTTAATGGACAAATACCCAGTATCTATGGCTGGCGGCTGCTGTGGAACAGATAACACACATATAAAAATGTTAAGCGAAATGGCAAAGGGAAGAAATGTGCCAGAAAGAGAAGAAAAAGCATATATTGGCGAAGCTGCAAGCCTTTTTACTGCCGTATCATTAGAACAGAACCCTAAGCCTGCTATGATTGGCGAAAGAGCAAACGCTACAGGTTCAAAAGCTTTTAGAGAAATGCTTTTAGCTGAAGATATTGATGGTATTACTGCAATATGTAAAAATCAGGAAGATGCAGCCCATTTTATAGATTTATCTCTTGCCTATGCTGGCAGAAATGAAATAGAAGACTATAAAAATATAGTGCCTGTTTTAAATTCACAGCTTTTAGCTCCACTTGTAATAGATTCTACTGACCCTGAAACTGTTAAAGCAAGCCTTGAAAGATATTCAGGTAAACCTATTATAAATTCTGTAAATTTTGAAGACGGCGGAACAAAACTCCATAAAATGCTTAAAGTAGTAAAAGAGCATCCTGCATGTGTTGTAGCTTTAACTATTGATGAAGATGGTATGGCTCAAACAGCTGAAAAAAAATTCCAAATAGCTGCACGGCTTTATAATACATGGGTTAATGAGTATAACTTTAAAGCTGAAGATTTAATTATAGATACTCTTACATTTTCTATTGGCTCAGGTGATGAAACATTAACAAATGCAGCAATAGAAACATTAGAAGCTATCAAAATGATTAAAGAAAACTTAAAGGGTGTAAAAACAACGCTTGGTGTCAGCAATGTTTCCTTTGGCTTATCCCCTGCTTCAAGGCAGATATTAAATTCTGTATTTTTAAATGAAGCAGTAAAAGCAGGGCTTGATACAGCTATAGTTCATGCATCTAAACTTACCCCTATTGCAAATATTTCACAAGTTGATATAGATTACTGCCTTGATTTAATATATGCTCGTGATAATGCACTGCCAAACTTTATGGAGCATTTTGCAAATGCAAAAGTAGAATCAGAAGAAATTAATAAAGATTTACCGCCACTAGAAATGCTGCCTTTAAAAATTATAAAAGGTGATAAAACTGAGCTTGATACAATAATATTATCTCTTTTAGAACATAAAAAGGCAGAAGATATTATTAATAACATACTTTTCCCAGCAATGCAGCAGGTTGGCGATATGTTTGGTGAAGGAAAAATGCTTTTACCTTTCGTATTAAAATCTGCAGAAACTATGAAAGCAGCCGTATCTATATTAGAACCTTATCTTGAAAAACAAGAGGGTTCGTCAAAAGGTGAAATAGTTATTGCAACAGTTGCTGGCGATGTTCATGATATTGGTAAAAATTTAGTAGATATTATTATGAGCAATAACGGCTTTAATGTGCATAACCTTGGTATAAAAGTGCCAGTTGCAGAAATGATAAAAAAAGCAAAAGAAGTAGGTGCTAAGGCAATAGGTATGAGCGGTCTGCTTGTAAAATCTACCCTTATTATGAAAGAAAATCTTGAAGAAATAGCAAAAGAACTTCCTGATATTAAAATTATGCTTGGCGGTGCTGCTTTAACTAATAAGTTTGTAAATGAAAGCTGTGCACCTATTATGCCTGATAAAGTTTTTTACTGTAAAGATGCTTTTGATAATATATCTGCAATGGACGGCTCTAAAAAAGCAGCAGTTAAAGAAAATGCAAAACCAGTTATAGAAATAATAGAAGAATTTGATGTTAAAAAAGAAGAACGGGCAGATATTAGAAAGCTAGATATTAAAGATATACCTACACCACCATTTTATGGCACAAAAGTGATTAGTGCAGATATTTATGATGTGTATAAATATCTTAATAGAAACTTTTTATTCTCAAATATATGGGGCTATAAAAAGAAAGATTTAAGCTGCGAAGAATATGAATTTTTAATTAATGAAACAGTTATTCCAGAGCTTAAAAACCTGTTTAAAGATATTACTAATAAAAAAGCTGTTGAAGCAAAAGCAATATATGGCTATTTTAAATGCAGAAGCATAAATAATTCTATAGAAATATATGCTAAAGATGATGCTCTGCTGCATACATTTAATTTTCCAGACAGTAAAGCAGTGCCAAAATACAGCCTTGCAGACTATATATCAAGCAGTGAAGATAGCTTTGATGTGCTGCCTATGCAGATTGTTACATTAGGGGAAAAACCAGCCCAGTATTGTGCAGAACTTTTTAAAAATAATGACTATAAAAACTACTATATGGCTCACGGGCTTTTTACCGAGCTGACAGAAGCATTAGCAGAATATACCCACAGGATTATTAGAAAAGAATTAAACCTTATTGATAAAAGCAGTGATACTCCAGAAAATGCAGTTGCAGGAAAATATAGAAGTAAACGATTTAGCTTTGGATATCCACTCTGCCCAGATATTGAAAATAATACAATTCTTGCAAATATGCTGCAAAGCGAAAGAATTGGGGTAACATTAAGCCAGTCTAACCAGATGCACCCAGAATATTCTACTTCTGCTTTTATTATTCATCACCCTGATATTAAATATTAATTATAAAGTGCTGAAAAAAGAAATTTTTTCGGCACTTTTTTCTAAAAAATATCTATCAGCTTTGGATATGTTCACTTCGCCTGATTACTCAGGCTCTTAATGACAAGGTGGATATTGACCATTACTACTTTGTCACTCAGAGGGAGCCTGCGACCGAAGAGTCTATAATTTTTACTAGCTGGAACATGATTATATAATATTTATATACTTTTTCGGTCACTATATACATTTATGGACTTTTTTGTATTTATTGGACAGCCTTATTTTTTATATATGCTAATATCTTTCATCAACGGAGGGTAATATGAAATTATATTCTTGGAATACACAAAAAATATCCATTAATGATAACGGAAAAATAAAAACAATATCACCATTTTTCTTAGTAAGTGATGATAAAGCATATCTTTTTGAAAACAGCAGTTATACAGATTTAGGCTCTATTTTTAATATAGATGAGTTAAAGGCAGTATCATCTAATATAGAAATGGTTACAAGTGATATAAAAGATATTGTAGCAGAAAAAACTGATAATTTAATAAATATGCAGGAAAGTATTGAAAACGCTTTAAATCAGCTAAGTGAAATACAAAAAAGCTTGCAGGAAATAGAAAACTTAAAATCTGAATATATTAAAATTATACAAAAAGCAGAAGAATATAAAAAATCTATACAGGAAGAAACAGAAAAATATTTAAATCAACTATCACTATTTCAAAAAAATACTGATACAAAAATAAAAGAAGCTGAGTATTCTTTTAATAAAGCTCGTGTTAATATATCAGATATTATGGAGCAGGCAGAAAACAAAGTGGCTGCAAAATATATGGCTGTCCGCTTAAATATGGATAATATTTATAATAAATATATTAATGCAGTATCTTCTAAAACAGATGAATGCAGGAAATATGCTGAAATAAGTAAAAAATGGGCATGCAGTCCTGTAAATATCCCTGTAGAAAACGGCAGCTATTCTGCACTTCATTATGCTGCTTTAATCAACAGTAAAGGGGCTGCAAATGAATAATACATCATATATATCAGTAGAAGTATCTAAAAATACAGAAAATATCAGAACAAGCCCTGTATATGTGCAGGAAAAAGGCAGACTTTCACTTAATGATATAATGGCTGAAAAACCTGCTGATTTTAACGGGCAGATAGATATATCATGGCTGACTAATGCTCTAAACCAAAAAGCAGGCGAAATAAAATATGCTCCATGGGACGCTTTATATATGCCGCAGGGTTTATGGATATCTTCTGCCTATGGCAGTAATACTATTATTACAGTATCTGCTGATGGTAAAATCTGCTTATCTTATGATTATGGCACAAACTGGGAAGAAAAAAAGATAAATGATAACTTAACTGCTGCAGCTTACGGCAGTGGAACTTTTATTCTGCTTTCAAATAGTGGTAAATGTTTTAAAAGCATAAATAACGGGGCGGAATGGGAAGAAAGCAAAATATCTGATGATAATTTTTCATGCATCACATATAACAATAATAAATTTATAGCTGGAACTGTATCCGGCATAATATATATTTCAGAAGATTATGGTAAAAGCTGGCAGAAAGTATGTGAATACAGCAGTATGCAGATTTCAAAAATAGTATATTCTTCTTCAAATATTATAATGGCAGTGGGAGTAGCTGGCAGCCCGCTTTCTATATATAGTATAGATAATGGCATAAGCTGGAATGAAATAGAAATGCCTTCATCATCATGGATTTCTTTAACTTATGGTAAAGGCAGATTTACAGCCTGTGCTTATGATGGAGAAACACGCCTTGCATACTGTAATGAAAAAGATATACTTAATAAAACACCGCAGTGGAAAGAAATTAAATTAAGCTATAATGAACCATGGAAAGATATATGCTATGGAGCAAATGTTTATACTCTTGCCTCATCAACTGGCGTTACTCTTGCAAGCAGTGATGGTATCAGGTGGATTAAAACACCATGCCCTTATGGATTATGGAATAATATTTTAAGAACAGATTATTTTTTTATAATATTTTCAACAGCTGAAGAGACAAACAGTTTAAATGCTGTCCGCTCATCAAATGGAGGGCTTTCTGGGGTTATGTTTGCCACTTTAAATGAAATCATACAAGATGAAAATGTGGATAAAGCTGTAAATCCCAAGACTTTAAAAGATTATCTTGCATATAGAACAGGCAAAAATAATTCCCAGTATCCAGTTTACAGTGATGATTTACTTATTGAATGCACTTCTCTTGATACAAGGCAGATAAAAATAACTAATATAAACAGCCAAAGCATTATAAGTAACTATAACAGTATTACAAATGCAGGAATATATATAATAGAAAAACAGTTAGAAAACAGCCCCGATATAGAAACTGCTTATATGCTTGTGCAGAAAGAGCCTGATAAAATACATCAGTTTGTAAGCCCTGATTATTTATTTATTACAGGTTATATGCGTTATTTCAGTAATAATACATGGAGCAGCTGGCAGAAAAAAATGATAATGCAGGAACATATTGAAAGCCTTGATTTATCTGGTAATAATATAACAGTAACTGACAGCTCTTTATATTCTGATATTACTAATATTATAGCAGAAGAAAACGGCAGTATTAAAAAAATCAGTAAAGCAGAAGTAGATGAAGCAGTTAATAATAAAGTAAGTGATGCATTAAACCTTATGGCAGGAAATAATGTTTACTGGAGTAATAAGGCAGAATATAAAACAGGTGCTTTTGTTTTAGGAAGTGATAACGCTCTTTACTACTGTATAAAAGCTAATGGCACATCAAATCAGCAAAACCCAGTATCTGCACCTTCCTACTGGCTTAATATTATAAACAGTAACGGCCAAATTAATGCAGATAATTTAAGTATATCACTTGGTGCATTATCACTGCTTAATAATATTTCTCTTACTAATAATGCCATAACAGGAATACTGCCTGTTAATAAAGGCGGCACAGGGCAGACAACAGCAGCTGCAGCGTATGCAGCATTAGGCGGTAAAGCTCTTGGAAAGCTGGATAGTTTAGCGCTAAGTGATGCAAAATTAACAGGAACACTGCCTGTTGCAAAAGGTGGAACAGGGTTGACTAATGGGGCAATGCCTAAGCCATTATGGTCTAGTCAAACAGGTATAGGGCAGGTAATTCCAATATTTAAAGAAAATGCTCAATTTACACTTCCACAAGGTGGCACATGGTTTTGCTTTTATTTTCTATGGGCTTATGATTATACCCAGCCACACACGGAATCATTTTGTGCTTTATATGCTGGGAGTTCAAAACTTACAGGCGGAGAAGGATATATGACAATCGGCTATGCAATAAGGATACAATAGGTGCAGAATGGAAAATAATATAAAATCAGAAAAAGAAATATTTTTAGAAAGTATATCAAATATCCAAAAGAAAAGTGACGGAAGTTTTGTAGTAAATTATAATAATATGCCATATCATATTTCATACAGTGATGAAATGTCTGAAAAATATATGTGGATTTTAGAATATGCAGAAAATCATATTGAAAGTATTTCTGAATATATAGAGCCAGATGTTAATATAATAGATAAATATTCAGAAGAATATGCAAGAGCAAAAAGAGATAATTTATTAAATAAAGCAGATATTATACTTATGAAATATCAAGAACAGGCAGCACTCGGTATAATACAGGAAAATAATGAATATTATAATGCACTTTTACAGTATAGGCAAAATTTAAGAGATATTACAAAACAGCTTGATTTTCCTGAAAATATAATATGGCCTGTGCTGCCTGAATATATATAAAAATAAAAATGCGGGTTTTTACACCCGCACTTATATAAAATTATTTTGTAATTAAACCATAAGTATAATACGGCTCTTTTTCTGGAGCTTTTATATTAGTATGATGTGCTGTAGCATTTGCTGGTGTATCATAATTTGCTCCATTTTTACTCCAATGGAAATAATCTTTTTTCAAATCTTTTATACTGTCAGATTTTTTCTTAATCCATGTATTAACCTGAACAGTTGCAATCCCCATTTCTTTCCACTCCTGATAAAGTTTTAGCTTATCATTATCATGGGTAACTCTTGCACTTGTCTGCCCTGCTGTGCCAAAACCATTTTGATTATATTCTGCAGCAGTATATTCAGTATATTGGAATTGACCTTTCCTAGCCTGCTCTATACCTTGACCAAGCACACCACCAAAATTATTCATAGCACTGCTGTCCATTTGGATTTTACTTTTTATCTTAACAGTATTGCCTGTAACTTCAATAGTCATTTCACCTATCATTCTTTCAACACCGCCATAAGCGTTTGTTCCAACATCTAAATGACCGTTAGCCTGATTAAAGTCTACTATCTCATAAGTGCCTTGTAATGATGATACATCACCTTGTTTTACAGGATTATATACAGTAATAAGTGTAGTAGCAGTTAAGCCATTATCACTTTTCGCAGTTAATGTGGCAGAGCCAGATGATAAACCTGTAACTGCACCAGTTTGAGCATCTACAGATGCTACCGACTGATTATCTATTGAATATACAGCATTAGTGTTAGACGGGTTGCCTTCAAATATTGGTATAATGCTTTCAGTTTTATTAATCTCTATACCATAATCAAACCTTTCATATACTATTTTTGTTGGCAGTGTTTCTACAATAAGCTTATATACTGCTTGTATCTCTGGGTTGCTGGAAGAAGTTATTGTAATATTTGTTTCGCCTGTCTTTTTAAATGTTACTAAACCATTAGCATCTACATCTGCAACTTGAGTATTTGATGACTGATATTTTAATCTTTTATTATATGCATCTTCTGGTATAACCTTTGGTTCCAGTGTCAACTGCCCTTCTGATAATTTATATCGTCCTTCATTACCATTAGGAAGCTGTATTTCACTAACTGGGGTTACATTTTCAGGCTCAGGGTTTACTATAACATAACATTCTTTTGAAATATTATTAATTGTAACACGCACAAATGTTTCGCCAACTCCTACTGCTGTAATTTTACCTGTATTATCAACAGTAACTATATCTTCATTATCAGAAACATATTCTGCATTAAGATTTGTTCCATTTAATATTTCTGGATATACTTTATATGTTAAATAAGCCTCTGCATCCACATTCATAGTTAATTCTATTTTATCGCTGTCAAGAGTATAGCTGTCAATAGTTGTTGCTGGCTGTATTTTCATTTCTGCTTTTTTGCCATTTACAGCTTTTGCAGTAATTACTGCACTGCCATTTTGATGAATAGTTACAAGACCGTCACTATCTACTGTGGCTACACTTTCGTTAGAACTAGACCATGTAAGAGTTTTATTATCTGCTGTTTCTGGATAAACTGTTGCATTTATCTGCACAGTCTCATTAATCTTAATAGGGCTGAATTCTGATATATCAAATTTAATACTTTCTACTTGTATTTCTTCTGGAGCAGCATTATCTGGAGTTTCAGTGCTTTCATTTGAATCATCTTCTGGATTTTCTGTTACAATATCATCTGTATTTTCCCCTTCAACTGGCACAGTGCTTTCATCAAATACAATATCACTGCCAAGTCCACCAGCAGGTGTTAAACTTTCCATTTTACCTATATTTAATACAAGAGTATCGCCTTTATTTACCATACCCTGTCTTGCAAGCTCTGTATAATTTACTGGGTCAAGAGTAAACTCCATAGTATAATCACCAGTTATTTTTGCACCAAGTGATGTAAAAATATCTGGTATACTGCCATAATCACCTAGATTTTTCTTCTGAATAAGCCTTACTTCTTTACCATTTAGATTAACATACATTAATATTTTTACAATACCTGCACCAAGCTCATCTAAATTAACATTAACACGAAGATTGCTTGCTTCATCTGCATTTTCTAATTCTGCACCATTAATTGAATAATTTAATATCTTATATTTTGCAATTAATGACATAGGGTCTTTATTTAAATCAATTGGAGCAGTGCCTTCTGGGGCTGTCCAATCACTACTAATATTACCTTCTTCCGCAGTAACTACATCTACATTTATAAATGCATATTTTTCAGGGTTTGATTTAGAATAAATTATAATTCCAGCACTACCCTCATTATTAGACTGAATAAAACCATCTTTCACTTCTGCTACATTAGTGTTAGTAGAAAGATACACCAGCTCTTTGTTTGCTGCATTACCCGGGCGGACACTTGGAAATACCTGCAGCCCGCTGCCCTTTTGCAGTTTTATATAAGTAGTATCAACAGCAACTGCCATAACTGGTGTGCTGTTATTTTCTTCATCTGATAGTGTATCATATGCATTAATAATCACTTGATTATTCACTGTGCTGTCTTTTTCAAGAGCAATATTTATTACTGCAATACCTGCTTTATTAATAGTTACATTACCATCATTAGATACAGCAGCAATAGAATTATCACTGCTTGAATAAACAAGTGCAGATGAAGACTCTTCTTCTGGAATAACAGAAGCATTTATGCTGTAACTCTGCGTTTCTGCAATATTCACAGGCAAATATTTAGAATAAACAACTACCTGTGGTGTTGTTTCAGCAGGATGATATACTACCTGCACACCACCACCAGTTGGATTATCCGATGTTGTACACCCATAAATTCCTGCTATCACAAAAAGCATAACTAATAATTTATTAAGTATTTTAAATCTTTTCATATAATCTCTCATTTATAATACTGCCTGCTTATTTACAGGCAGAAATAAAAATTATTCTTCAATCGGTGTTACTGTTCCAGTAAAACTTGTTACAGGAACAACTATTGCTAAATAAGGTTTTTCTGGTGGATTTTTACCACTTATATCACCTGATGAATACCTGTCAGTTGTTAGGTCCACATACCTGTCACTTACTTTTGTAGCCCTATACATAAATTGATATGTTGTCCAAAACTGCATTTCAAACTGCATTACATTATTATCAAGCTGAGTATAAGCTAAATATGCACCTTGTGAACCTTCATCTCCATTGCCAGAAATAAGACCTACATTAAGTGATTGACTGACAATTTTACCATTGCTTGATGTGCTTTGAGATAATGTAATCGGGTCAAATGAGCCATGAATATATCTTAAATATTTTTGCCATGCAACATCAACATCTTCATGACCATTCATTTGCACTTTCATAGTAGAACTAATTTGTGCATTAGCTTCTGTGCCGTCGACTTTTACAGCAAATGCACCTGTATAGTTTGCAACAGAACCACCACTTCCATCACCACCCATACAAGTAATACCTAAAAAGCATTTACGACCATTTGACATATATGATATACCTATATCACTACTTGTTGGTCTATCATTACCACTATGAGAAAATTTTGGCTGATACCCTGCGAGGCCTTGACTATATGGGTTCCCATAAAACCATGTCATTTCATAATAACCCTCAGCACTATGTGGGTCTGCTGCCATATTTACTGGTGTTACATACATTGTTCTATCAAGAATTTCTTTTGTGCTGTCATTTACCTTTGTAAGATAAACTACTGCTTTAAGACTATCTTTTGTATATGTATATTCAATAGTATTATTGCTTGTAATATTAATATTTTCACTTGCTAACACTTCTTTTGTTTGAGAAGAATATTTGTCAGCACTATCTAGCATAATTTCTTTACTTTCATAAAGATATCGCCAGTTATTAAAAGTATATGAAGCAAGCGGACTTTTTGGAGTAAACTGTAATCTGCCTTGGATAGTATATTTATCTGCTAATAAATTAATAACAAACTCACCCTGCAGTTTATCATTTTCAGCAGTAAATGTTTCAGTTTTATTTCCAAGAGTATATTCCACTTTATCAATAGTGTAATATCCTTTTACATTCATAACTTTTTTAACATTTAACTGCACTTCCTGAGTAACACCATTAGCTGTTTCAAGTGTAACTATTACAGAGCCTTCTTTTAAAGGGGTTACTTTATACCCGCTACCCACCTGCTCTAGTCTGGCAACAGTAGTATCATCAATAGCAGCTGTAAGCTCATGGTCTACATTAGCATTTGCAGGTATTATTTCTGGAATAATAGTATGGTCTGTATGACCTATATATAAAGTAGAAGGCGCTTCATTTACATTTATTGATGTAACATATACTTTTTCTTCATCCTGCCTGACAGCAACAGATACTTCTTTTTTAATATCAGGATATTTTGCAGAAGAAACTGTTACTACACCTGTCCCTACTTTTAAAGGTGTAATAAGGCCGTTTTCGTCAACTGATATACTGCCACTTTCGTCTGCTTTATATATAAGTGTTGTATTATCTGCATAAGTAGGCACAACCTTGCCGCTAAGCTGTATAGGTGTTTGTGATTCAAGAGAAACTTCCAGTTTAGATGGTATATTAATAATACCCTTAACTGGCTCTAGTTGTTCATTGATTCCTACATTTAATGTAATCGTTTTCTCAAAACTTCCCTTATCTGATACAGCTGCAATTATGGCAGTGCCTTTTCTTCTTGGTGTAACTACACCTGTTGCACTGTTTACTGTGGCAACTGTTGGATTTTTTGAATAATATGTAATATCAGAATATGTAGCATCACTTGGCACTGCTGCAGCTTTAACCATTGCAGGTGTCCCTATATATATATTTGTATCCATCTCATCAAAAACTATATCTTCCACACGCTTTGTGCTGTCTACAACAGTAAAAGCAGTTTTACCTATTACCTCACCATTTGATACAGATGTAACAGTAATATCTGCAGAACCTTCTTTTAATGCAGTCACCACACCCGTTGGTGAAACAGTTGCTACCTGCTCATTACTTGTAGAATATGTTACTGCCTTATTGCTGGCATTAACAGGAAGCACTACAGGGCTTAATGTGTAAGTTGTGCTTATAAGTCTGTCTAGTTTATGCTCATCATTTACTTTAATCTCAGTAACAGATACAGGCACTTCTTCCACATGTGATTGACCTGGCACTAAATCATAATCTTTATTTAATGCTAAATTTAATGTCTGACCTGCCTGTAATAAACCATTTTCTATTAATGCAGTATTCTCATCAGCTTTTAATTTGATAACCATTGTATCATTATCTTTTACACTGCCTTCTAAATATGAAAAAATAGATTGACCAGCCTCTTCATAAGAAATATCTGATAACCCATTAATATTCATACTTAAAGGAATATTAAGACCGTTAAATAAAAGCTCTGCATTAACTGTGCTTTCTGCCGACCTATCCACATTAATGGAAAAACTACCACCTATATTTGTGTCAGGCTCTTTGTCAATACCATATTGAGAAATAGTATATGCACCAAAAAATGATAATGGATTATTTGTCATATCAAGTGCAGTTTTAATGTTTTCTCTAACATAAAAATCTACCTGTTGAGAAATATCCGCCCTTGATGCTGACTGGATTTTTACATTAAATATTCCAATATCTTTTATGGTTACATAACCATCTGATGAAACTTCTGCAATATCTGGATTGCTGGAAGTATAGTGCAGAGTCTTATTCTCCGCATTTTCTGGCTGGATAACAGCACTTATATTATACTGTAAATCCACACCAGCCTCTTTTACAAGCTCTATGTAGTTACTGGCAATTTTAATGCCTGAAACCTGAACAGCACTATCAGAAGAATCTTCATAAATATGCTGAACACTACTGGAGCTTGAATTTCCACTACTACTTGAGCATGAAAATAAAAGAGGAAATAAAAAAGATAATAAAATAATAAAAACAATACCTCTTTTAATCATAAAAACTCCTTAAAAAATTTGTTTATTTTATATTTTATTATAATATTTGTCAAGAAATAAGATTGAAAAATTCATGAAAAAATTATATAGACAAAAAACATTTGTCACTCAGAGGGAGCCTGCGACCGAAGAGTCTATAATTTTTACTAACTGGTATATTGTAAGATAGGCTCAGGACGAGCCGTCGCTTGCGTAAGTGCGGGAGGGGCTCCCCCGACCAAACACCTAAATAAAAATTTCATGGGGAGCGATTTTTGCGACGCAAGGACTTTCCGACGAATAGGAAGGAATCAAAAGTCCGCAGCTGGACCGAAATTTTTATTATTGTTAAATTAGATTCTTCGCCTACTATCGTAGGCTCTGAATGACATAGAGTGCGGTGGACTATTAATACCTTGTCACTCAGACCGAAGGGAAGAGTCTAAAAACATATTTATACTTTTACAGATAAAATACTTTCAATGGTTTACTCCATTTTTTGAATAAGTTTAAATTTCTCTTTTATAGCCTAAAAATTTAGGCAAAGCTTGTAACATATATAATATTTTTTTATGAAATGGTAATGAGTGTAAAAGCTCTTTTCCCTTACTTTCTGCCCTGCCAAAAGTATCAATAAGCCATTTATTTTCCTTATGCATCTTACCTATTGCCTTTCCCCTTGTATACTCACTTTTTATAGAATATGGGTGACTGTGTATTATCTCAGCATCTGCATTATAATAAATCTTTTTTCCCATTAATATAATTTTTGCAGCTGCAAGCATATCTTCAGCAAAATCAGTTTCTGGAAAGCCGCCAATGGAAAGTAAATCTTTTATTTTATATACAGCAAAGCTGTCTGAGCAAAATGCAGTAGATATACCATACTTTTCAATATCATCTTTTGATTTTATAATAGAATGTGGTGGATAATTAAACTGCCTGCTTACTTTTTCTATGAAGGACGATGTTTCATCTGTCAGCTGCCTGCCGTAAGCAATAGATACATCTTCATGATTAAATGATGAAAGCAAAGTTTCTAAGGTATTATTATCATACAATAAAATATCCTGCGTCATAAATACTGCATAATCATAGTTTTTATTTTTATCTATCCCCATTTGCCTTGTTAAACCGTGATTAAAACTGTTTTTATTTATTATAGTTATATCGCAGCCATATTTTCTGCATATCTCTACTGTATTATCAGTAGATGATGAATCAATAATACATATTTTTGCTGGCACAACACTCTGCTCTTTAATAGACTTTAAAAGCCTTTCAATAGTGTTACAGCCATTATATGTGGGGATAATTATGATGAATGACATTATCTATACACCTTACCAAATACATCAATAATTCCAACTATAAAATATAATGAAAAAATAACTACAAACTTTTTGAACTTATATTAATATACTTTAAAGCTTCAATAAATAACATACTAATACCAAACATATACATTGTATATGGAATAAACCATATTCTTTCACCAGATACATATATAGTCGGTGAAAAACTTAATATAAATGCAGACATTAATGCAGCTGCAAAAAATAATAATGCTAAATATTTTCTTTCTATGCTGCTCCAATTTATTTTAAATAAAAAATAAATCATAATTAAAAATATAAAAATACCAAATATAACAGAAATAAATGGCTCATTTAAATTATTATCCAAATATCTTGTTGAAAATTTTCTTAAATTATACAGAAAAAAACTATCTCGCCACTCTGTATTTATCCTGCCTATATAAAATAGTATAGAATAAAAAGCAGGTATCAATGCAAAAATATTATATATTTTTTTATTATACTGATTTTTAAGTATTATAAATAAAAACACTAATAACACAATAGTTTCTGTGTAATTATTAAGAATCATACCATAAAGCACAGTGTATGGAAACCCCTGCACTATTTTCTGTAAAATAGATAATTCATTAAATACTGGATACCATGTTTGAACTTCTGAAGCATATCGTGCAGCAACTGAAGGTGCTGAAAAAACGATTAATGTTGATACAATCATTATAATATATAATAAAAAAATATATTTATCAAAAAACTTATCTTTTACTACATAATATAATATAGCGATAGTATACATTGTCACACAAATTAAAGCAGACTGCTCAACATTACATGCAAACATTACAACAGGAATTAATACAATAAACTTATATAATTTCAGCTTATCTTTATTAAATACAGAATTAAATAAATAAAATAATGATATACTTAAAGCACAGGCAGGCCATAAATAATTAAAAGAACCTGTGACCCATGTAATACTTTGTGTCCATATACCAGAAGATAAAAGAGCAAATGAAGCAAATATTCCAAGCAGTAATATTATATATTTTTTTATATCTAAATTATATATCACTTGAATTATCTTTGCTGAATAAATAATAAATACAAATAACACAACAGTATTTAATATTCTCCACAGCCATATATTTTTATCCATAATATAAGCCATTATAAGTGAAGTAAAATATCTACTGTTCCAATTTGTATACTGGTCTAACATAAAATTCCAAGCACTACCAAACTTTTGAACAGCCTGACTATGTAAAATATCATCATGTGGATTTATTCTGATATTTTGCCCAATTATAAGTAATAAACAAATAATAAAAAGAAAAAAATTAACATATAATTTAATATTTTTGTTATTACTTATTTTTGATAGTTTTTCCGATAATTTCTGCATTTTTCCCACCTTTAAACACAATAAACCTTTGAGATAAATAATTAAGTCCTGTAAATATTACCATACCTATAAACATAGCTGTATTTTCCTGCACACTGAGAGAATATCCATTTAATAAATACATTGCAAATGGTTTTGCTGCACCATAAGCAATAAAAAAGCATAATGCAATATTTACTATAAAATAAAGCATTTCTTTAAAAGAAAATGCCTTACTTTGAAATGTCCAGTATTTATTTAATAAAAAACTAACTACACTTCCTACAACATAATTCATCACAGAAGATACCCAGTAAGAGCAGTGAAATATATTGTATAATGAAAACATTACACCAGCCCCTATTATTGTATTAATAATGCCAGCTATTATAAATTTTAAAAATGTTTTATCATAAAATATTTTAATGAACTTCATTTATTTTTTCATCACCGCTGTATTGTTCTACAAAATATAAAGGTCTGTTTTTTACTTCATCAAAAATTCTACCCAGATATTCACCTATTACACCTAAGGATAAAAGCTGAATACCGCCTAAAAATACTATAATTGAAAGTAGTGTAGGATAGCCGCGAACAGGCTCTCCAAAAATTAAAGTTTTTAAAATTAAAAATACAATATAAATAAACCCAACAGCTGCAACTATTATACCTAAAAATGAACTTAATCTTAGCGGAAAAGTAGAAAATGATGTAATACCCTCTATTGCAAGATTAAATAAATTAAAATAGTTCCATTTAGTATGCCCTGCAATACGCGGGTCTCTATCATATAAAAACTCTTTCTTTTTAAAACCAATTAAAGCAAAAAAA
The DNA here is from genome assembly GCA_944323205.1 of uncultured Mucispirillum sp. Lineage (GTDB taxonomy): Bacteria > Chrysiogenota > Deferribacteres > Deferribacterales > Mucispirillaceae > Mucispirillum. Next base: position 92,484 of record CALURO010000007.1, read on the forward strand.
CCTTTAGTATATCTTCTTTGCTCTTTATACTGCTTCAATGCTTCTACTGCTCTGCGGCTTAAAAGTCTAAAATCACCAGTATCTTTTAAAATATCTACTCTTGTAGATTTCTGCAAAAGTTTATAAAAAAGTTTTGATGTTGTTTTTTTAAGCCATGTTTCGCCTTTTCTTGATTTTCTTTTGCCATATACATCATCATACCCTTCTTCATAATATTTAAGCATATCTGGTATTAATTCAGGCGGATCCTGCAAATCTGCATCTAAAATAACTACTACATTGCCCTTCACATAATCAAGCCCTGCTGCCATTGCTATTTCTTTACCATAGTTCCTTGCAAGATTTACATACTGCAGATGTTTATCTTTTGCATTTAAATCATGCAGTATCTCTAATGTTTTGTCTTTTGAGCCGTCATTTATTATTAGTATTTCATAATCATACTTTTCAAGTTTTGATAAAACACTGCTTACTCTTTTATAAAGTTCATGCAAGCATTCTTCTTCATTATAAGCAGGAATTAATGCAGAAATAAGCTGTTTTTTCATAAATAAACATCTGCTCCCTAAAATATTTATCCAATAATTCTTGCTACTGCCACAGCAGCAGATAAGGCACTACCCGGCTTTGCCATAACTGCCCCATTTGAAAGCATATATTCTTCTATATTTTTATTTTTGCTAAGCAAAATAACTGGCTTTTTAGAAATGTTGGATATAATAGATGTCAATCTTATATCTTTATCAAAAGCAACAATTACTGCTTGTGCTTTTGAAAGATAGTTTTTTACAACCTGCATAGAAACAGTTTCATATTTTGATATATAGCATATCTCAACAGGCATACCTAATATATTAAAAACTTCTTCAAGCTCTCTTATTATTTTATCATCATGAGCAAGCGATGTTACAACTAAAACCTGCTTATCATATTGAATATTCTGCTTACTGTCAATACTAATTATTATACCAGCATCATACAAAAATATACATTTACTAAACTTTGGAGCAAGCTCTCTCATAACATGTTCTTCAACACCAGTTAATATGAAATTGGTATATTTTTTATACATTTGATGAATCAGCATTTCTACATAATGACTATCTTTTCCATTACATTCTGCCATTTCATCAAAAGGACAGCCCAGTTTCTGCCATACTGTTAAATTATCATTATCATCTACTGAATAAAAATTCTGCTCTATTTCATTTACAGCATTTTCTATAGATAATGTGCCAAGCCTTAATTTTACTAATAAATCTTCTAACTCATTTTTATCAAGCATACTTTTTCTCCAATAAACTAATCTACTTTATTTAGAGCAGTAATATATATTTCCATAGAACCCTGCCTTGTAGCATCTGGCTTTATTATTCTTACATCTTTAAAATCTTTTTTAAGCCGTTCTACTAACCCTTTTCGTCCTTCCCCTTCAAAAAGTTTAAATAAAAATGAGCCACCTTTTTTTAATGTTTTCATTGTAAAATCATATACTTTTTCTACAAGCTCTAAGGAATTAGTATGGTCTGCATCTCTAATACCTATTGTATGTGGTGCAATATCAGAAATAACAGCATCATATAAAGGACATACTTCAAGTACCTGATTTAATATTTCATCAGTTGTAAAATCACCTTGTATGCATACAAAATTCTTTTTATTTATTCCAGTAACCATATTTAAATCAACACCAACTACAAAGCCTTTATCACCTGTTATTTCTAAGGCTACCTGACTCCAGCCGCCAGGGGCAGCGCCACAGTCCAGCACTTTATAGCCACTTTTAATGATTTTATATTTTGCATTTAACTCTTTTAATTTATAAGCTGCACGGGATTTATACCCTTCCTGCTTTGCTTTTTTATAGTAGCTGTCTTTTCTGTTATATACTGCCATTAAATTATCCTATTATTAATTATTATATATGCTAGATTAAATAGCCTGTAATTTTAAGTTTATACCTGTCATATATTCCGCTTTGGTTTTGCAGTATTTCAATATGCACATTATATTCATTTTCTAAATTATCAACAGTTTCTCTTTCATGTTCTAATATTAAATTTGCTACATCAACATTAGCTTCTATTGATATAGCTGCTCCTTTATGATGAGCAGCAAGCTGAGTAAGCTCTCTCATAATTTCATAACATACTGTAATTTTTGATTTAATTACACCCCTGCCTTCGCAGTATGGGCATGGCTCGCTGATTATTCGTGTTACACTATCTCTCACTCTTTTTCTTGTGATTTCCACAAGCCCCAACGGTGATATATTAACGACTGATGTTTTTGCCCTGTCTTCTTTTAAATACTGCTCTAATGTGGTTAAAACTTTCTCCCTGTCTTCCACTCTTTCCATATCTATAAAATCTACAATAATAATACCGCCAATATTTCTCATTTTTAACTGATGGGCAATTTCTTTTGATGCTTCAAGGTTAGTTTTTAATATGGTATCATCAAAATTATGACGGCCTACATATTTACCAGTATTAACATCTATAACAGTTAATGCTTCTGCCTGGTCTATAACAATAGAGCCACCGGAACGAAGCCATACCTTTTTATCAAGTAGTCTGTTTACTTCTATTTCTACATTATATAAATCAAAAAGCAGCTCGTCACCTTGATAGTATTCTATTTTTAAATCAAGGTTAGATAAATGGTTAATAAAAAATTCCTGCATTTTATCATAATCTGCTTTATTATCTATTAAGATTCTAGTGGTATCAGCAGTTACAACATCACGAAGAATCTTATATATTAAATTATGGTCTTCATATAAAAGAGATGGTGCAGAAGAAGTATGTGTAAGGGCTTCCACCCCCGCCCATACACCTTTTATATATTCTAAATCTGCCATTAATTCTTCTAAACTAAGTCCGTCACTTACAGTTCTTGCAATAAGCCCCATACCCTCTGGACGAAGTTTAGTTAATATATCTTTTAAACGCTCTCTTTCTGCTTCATTTTCAATTTTTCTTGAAACACCGATATGTTCATAACCCGGCATTAAAACAAGATATCTGCCGGGTATTGTTAAGTGAGTAGTAAGCCTTGCCCCTTTTGCAGCAATTGCATCTTTTGCAACCTGCACAATAATTTCCTGCCCCTCTGTTAATATTTCAGAAATAGGTGCATAATGCTGCTGCTCTGAATGGATTTCTCCAGTATCTATCTCTTCACTGCTTTCGCTGTCATCATCTGATATATTTTCTTCATATCTTAGCTCATCAGAACTTCCAGTATAAATATCTGCAATATGTAAAAATGCTGCCCTTTGCAGCCCAATCTCTACAAAAGCAGACTGCATACCGGGTAGAACTTTTACTACCTTTCCTTTATATATATTGCCTGCCACACTTTTTTTATTTAATCTTTCTATAAAAATTTCTGATACATTACCGCCAGTTAATACAGCAGCACGCACTTCTCGTATTCCTGAATTTATTAGTATTTCTTTAGACATATAAACTCCTATTAAAAAATCCGTCCATGGATTTTTTAAAACACGCTCTGTCGAAACAAGTTCGACTATCGCTCTCGCAAGCGACGCCACCTCCTGTGGCTTAATCTCCTATTAAAAAATCCGTCCATGGATTTTTTAAAACACGCTCTGTCGAAACAAATAATTTTCTAGGATAAATCACATTTTCTGATAATTTTTAAGTTATGATAAATCAACCCTGTTTTCCAATGCTCGTAAAACAGTTATTTCATCTGCATATTCTAAATGAGAGCCAATAGGAATACCGCTTGCAAGTTTCGTAACTTTTAAATTAGATATATTTTGTAGTATTTTTCCTATGTATGATGCAGTCGTTTCGCCGTCCGCATCTGGATTTGTGGCAATAATAACTTCTTTTATATTAAGTTTTTCTACTCGCTCTATTAATTTATTAAAACTTAAATCTGACGGACCAATACCATCAAGTGGTGATATTTTGCCACCTAAAACATGATAAAGCCCATTAAATCTACCTGTATTCTCTATAAAAAATACATCTTTGGCTTCTTCTACTATACATATTGTATCTTTATTTCTATGTTCATCACTGCATATTTTACATAGTTCGCCCTCAGCAATAGAGCCGCACTCTTTGCAGAATTTAATATTATCTTTCAGTTTTCTAATAGCATCTGAAAGTTTATATGCCTGCTCAGGCTTGATTTTTAATATATGCAGTGCAAGGCGGACAGCTGTTTTTCTACCCACACCCGGAAGTCTTGAAAGCTCATGAACACAGTCATCAAAGACTTGAATATTCTGCATTATAGACTATATCCCTTACTAAAACATTCCCGGGATATTTAATCCGCCAGTAATGCCTTGAAGTTTATCCTGCATAAGCTGATTTGCTTTTTTCATACCTTCATTAACTGCTGCAACAATTAAATCCTGCAGCATTTCCACATCGTCTGGGTTTACAACATCTTTTTCTATTACTATTTCTAAAAGTTCCTGTTTTCCATTTACTTTAACAGATACCATACCGCCACCGGCACTTGCTTCTACTACCTGAGAAGCAGCTTCAGCCTGTGCTTCCTCCATTTTCTTCTGCATTTTTTGTGCCTGACGCATAATCTGCTGCATATTCATAATATTCACCTCATATTCTTATATATTTTAATTCTTTTCTATATTAATTATTCTACCGCCTAACTCTTTTTCTGCCTCTTTTAAAAAAACATTATCTTTTACTTCTTCTTTCATACTCTGCAAAGCAAAACTTTCTATTTTGTCTGACTGCAATCTTTTTGCTGATTCTACACTTTCTGTATTACTATAAAAGCCATTTATATCAGAGCTTTTTTTTTCTGCCATCATATCTATATCAGCTTTTTTTTTACTCTCATCAATATTACTTTCAAGCTCTATGTCTATTTTCGTATGTTTTTCACTTACCATATAGACAATATTTTCAAATATATCTTTTGAATTGCCCGATTTTAACTGAGTATACTGAAACTTACGCTCAGGTGGAAAGCTGATAGCTAAATGTTCTGGAGTATCTTTTATAAGACTTGCATGCTTAAGCATAGCATAAAGCATAGAATTTTTTGATGAAGCAATATTTAATATTCTTGTCCATATACCTTCATCACTGCCTTTAAGCACAGGTGCAGGCTCTGTAATTTCTTGTTTATGTGTTTCATCTATTTTTGCTGATTTATCCTGTGCTGGCACTTCCTGTTTTACTGGTACGCTTACATTTTCACTTATTTTATTAACAGGTGCAGATGTTTCTTTTTTTACTGGTGCAGTTATCTGATAACTTCTATCTGCTATATTAATAATATATGAGATATTTGCTGCCTTTATAACTGCAAATTCAAAAACATATCTTGCAAAGTCTGAATATTTTAAATCATTTATCAGCTTTGTAAGTATTTGAAATAAACTGTAAAGTTTTGCTTTTTCGCTGTACTCTTTTAATGATGAATAATACTCTTCCTCCCTGCTTGTAAAATCATTACTCGGCAGTTTGTTAGATATACTATAAATCATCATATTTCTGCAATGCTCAATAAGACATTCTGTCATATATTTATAATCTATGCCTTTTTCATCTACAATGCTGACTAAATCCGGCAGTTTTTCTGCTTCTTCTTTTAATACTGCACTAAAAATATCATTAGACAAGTAAGCATCTGTTATACCTAAAAGATACGATGTGTCTTCCAGTGTTATTTTACCACCACCGTAAGCTATCACTTGGTCAAGCAGAGAAAGTGCATCTCTCATACAGCCATCAGAATTGCGGATAATATAATTTAATGCATCTTCTTCATATGCTATATGTTCTTTTTCAAGTATACTTTTTAAATTAGAGTTCATTTCTTCATAAGATATTTTTTTAAACTCATATCTCTGGCAGCGTGAAAGTATAGTTACTGGTATCTTATGCTGGTCAGTTGTTGCAAATATAAAGATAACATATTCAGGCGGTTCTTCTAATGTTTTTAAAAGAGCATTAAATGCCTGCTCAGTAAGCATATGCACTTCATCTACTATTATAATTTTATATCTGCTTTTTACAGGTACAAATTTTACTGCTTCCCTTAAAGAGCGGATTTCTTCCACACCTCTGTTTGACGCACCATCTATTTCTATCACATCAAGAGAAGTGCCGGCAGTAATCTCAATACAGTTGTCACACTCTCCACAGGGAGAAGCATTTACTGGATTTTGACAGTTTAATGCTTTTGCAAAAATACGGGCTGTAGATGTTTTACCCACCCCCCGTGGTCCAGTAAAAAGATATGCATGTGTTACTCTGCCCATAGTTATAGCATTTTGCAGTGTAGAAGTAATAAAATCCTGAGATAATACTTCTGAAAATGTCTGCGGTCTGTATTTGCGGGCAAGTGCTAAATATGACATTAGAACCTCATTAAACTTATTTTCAAAATTTTGTCCATAAAATTTTGAAACAACGCTCTGCCGAAATAAATTCGGCTGTCGCTCTCGCAAGCGACGCCACCACCCAGCTGCGCATTTCTATTCCCTGCCTATTCGTCGGGAAATGCTTGCGTCGCTTTGCTCCCCTGTGGCTGTTAAACTTATTTTCAAAATTTTTTAAAGCTGCTTTTCTTTTCCTTCTTACTCAGGCGGGAAAAGACAGCTCTCGCAAAATTCGCTCGTCCATAAAATTTTGAAACAACGCTCTGCCGATAAATTAAATCAATACTTATAAATCGTCAAGTAAATATTATTACTGCTTTATCATTCTTTGTGCAGGATATGCAAAATTAATACCTACCCGTGCAAAAATATCAAGTATTGCAAAATTTACTGCCTGCACCCCTTGAGTATATTCTATATAATCATTTGTGTGTATAAAATATACAAGCTCAAAATCAAGACTTGATGTATTAAATGCAGAAAAATGCACTCTTGAAAACTCTGCCTCTTTTACAGATTTTACTGCCTCTTCTAAAAGTGATGGTATCTTATGTACAAGCTCCACACTTGTTTCATATTCTACACCTATTATAGATACATTTCTTCGTTTTGTAGCAAGTTCGTAATTATGTATAATAGTTTTTGTAAGGTCAGTATTTGAAACAGAAAGCAGTTCTCCATTTGAGCTTCTTATTTTTGTGCTTTTAATGCCAACATATTCTACCCTGCCCACTGCTGTATTAAACTGAATTAAATCGCCCTTAGAAAACGGCTTGTCAAATAGTATAACTATATAGTTAAACAAGTCACCTAATATATTTTGTGCAGCAAGAGCAACAGCGATACCACCAATACCAAGACCTGTAATAAAGGTTGATACATTATATCCTAAATTAGAAAAAATAAATAAAAGCCCTGCAATCCATACAAATGCTTTTAAAATCGTAATAATACCAGCAGGTACTTTATTTTTACCTGTTTTTTCAGGACTTTCTGTATTAAAATCTTTTAATATATCAGTTAATGCAAGCACTAATATTAATACTATATATATAAGCACTGCCTTATCTATAATTTTTGTAACAATGGCAGGTGTTGTAAGATATGTTAAGGCTGCATACACTGCTAATGCATATGATATATATATTAACCGCTTGCGGAAAATTTCAATAACGGCGGCTAAAAAAGCATTAGATACACGGTCTTCCAAAGGTATTCTTTTAATAACTAATCTAATAAATAAAGTAATAACAAGAACAATTGAAACAAATAAAATAGCAGCTATCATATAATTAAAAAGACTATTCTTAAAATATATATGACTGTTCAAAAAAGCTAAGATATTATTTATAAACTCCATAAAACACCTGTATATTTAATTATTTAATATATGAATATACAAAAATTTTAAATGATTGTCTATAATGAAAAACTCTTGCTTTACCTTTTATCAATAATAAAAAGTCCTAAGCCTGTGCGATTTCTGATTCCTCACTATTCGCTCGGGAAATCGGCAGTCCTCGCAAGCTCGTCCTAGACTTTTTATTTAGGCGTTTAGTCGGGGGAACCCCTCCCGCACTTACGCAAGCGACGGCTCGTCCTGAGCCTATATAGACTCTTCGCTCCGCTCTGAGTGACATATGTTTTTTATCTATATACACATTATCATTCAGAGCCTACGACAGTAGGCGAAGAATCTTATTATCAATAATAAAAAGTCTGTCCTAGACTTTTTATTTAGACGCAGCCACCGAGTAAATCGGTTTGGCTGCTTACGCAAGCGACGGCACATCCTGTGCCTATATAGACTCTTCGCTTCGGTCTAGCCTGTGCGATTTCTGATTCCTCAGCAATAGCTCGGGAAATCGGCAGTCCTCGCAAAAACCACTCGTCTGAGTGACATATGTTTTTTACCCATATCCACCTTGTCATTCGGAGCTAGTGGAACACTAGCGAAAAATCTTACAATTTACTCTTTTTTATCTGCAAGTCCCATAAGTTTGTTTTTCAAGTCTTCTTCTATTTTATTTAATTCAAGTTCAGCCTGTTTTCTTCCCTGTCTGCCTTCTTCCTGTATTTTCAATACTTCATCAAGAGTAGAGATAAGGTTTGCATTAGTTTCTTTTAATGTTTCAATATCTACAATACCCCTTTCCACTTCTTTTGCTGTTTCAATTGTAGCCATTTTTAAAGTTTCAGCATTTTGAGTAAGCAGTTTATTAGTCATATCTGTAACTTCTCTGTGAGCTTTTGCTGCGTCCTGCGAGTGAGTTATTCCCAGAGCTAAAACCATCTGGCTTTTCCATAATGGTATAGTATTAACCATTGTAGACTGTATTTTCTCGCTCATCTGAATATCATTGCTTTGAATAAGCCTTATTTGCGGCCCCATTTGTAAAGATATTGTTCTTGTAAGTTCTAAATCATGGATTTTCTTTTCAAACCTGCTGTATAAATCAAGTAAATCTTTAACAGCCTGAGCATCTTCAGGAAGCCCTGATTTTTGTGCTTTTGCTCTTAAATCCTGCAATTCATTATCTTGAATAGATGCCAGTTTTTTCTTACCTGCTTCAATATACATTGTAAGCTCTCTAAAATAACCTTTATTAAGTTCATAAAGTTTATCAAGCATAGCTACATCTTTTAGCAGTGTCACCTGATGTTTTTCAAGAACCTGTACTACTTTTTCAATATTTGCTTCTGCCTTTTCATAGCTTGTTTTAAGAGCCATCACTCTATTTGCACCTTTTTTAGCACTGCGTCTGAAAAAACTGAAAAAACCTTTTTCTTCTTCCTTATCTATTTCAAAACCTTTTAATTCTGTAATAACACTTGTTAACGCTTCACCTACTGCACCTAAATCTTTAGATGTAACATTTCCAAGAGCTGATTCTGAAAATTCTGCAACTTTTCTTTGTGCTGCTGCTCCATAAGATATAATTGTGCTTGTATTATGTATATCAATAGACGATGCATAATCTTCTATCTGCTTTAATTCATCTTCGTTTAATGGCTCCATATCCATTTTTGGAGCAAGCTGTGAAGTCTGTAATGCAATATCTTTATTAATATCTGCAACAGTCTGTTCTATCTCTGTAAGTGAATTTTCTTTTTTTTCGTCCATAATTCTATCCTTAAATTTATTTTTTTGTTTTAAATGTATCCCTGTCTAAAAATCCTTCTCTTGCAAGCATCATTTTTAATACCTGTATATCTGTTGAAACATCAATAGCATTATCGTTATATAAATCTTCTAATACGCCGCTGAATGCTTCATGTATTTTATCACAGGCAGAAACAACATCATCTTTTGTTTTTTGTATGTTAAATGTATTTAGACCTGATTTCTGCAGCTCTCTATATGATGCTATTAATTTTAATGCAGAAGGAAGATGAAAGTCCATAAGTTTTTTTACATCTTTTTCTTTTTCGCTGTGTTTTTCTAAATATTCTAAAACCTTTCCTACTACTTTTCCAAGCCTGTAAAGACTAAAAGATATATCCTGCGATTTAAATTCATTTTCTGCACTGTTTATTTCTACTAAGTATTTTTTCCACTGATTAATTGATGATATTTCCTGTAAAGTTTCTTTCTTTTTCTCTTCTTCAACAGGCACTTCAATAATATTTTCTTCTTTTATATCATTATAAAATACTAGATTATCATAAGCATCAAACCGAGCATTAGGCATAATACCAAGAACTGCCATTTTCTCAATATCTTTTTTAATATTTCTTTTAGAATCCATTAAAATATCAGAAATATCCTGCAAAGAATGAGCACCAGACATATATATGTTATAATACTTTAAAGCTCTGATAAATCGTGAAAATATTAAAAAACCTGCAATAAGCAAAGCAATACCCGGTATAATACCAGAAATAAGAAAAATAATATTATTAAAAGAAATAATAGAAAATATAATAAATGCAAACCCAGCAAAAATCAGTATGACTGCTGCCATACTTGAAAGCCTGCCAAAAACAGAACTTTCATCATTTATATTATACACCAGTACACCTTAATAATTTATATATTTTACTAATAATATCATAGAATTTTTTATAAATCAAATATTAGAATAAAGGTACCCCCATTTTTTTATGGCTTCTTATGTCTCTCAAACCGAAGTGAAGAGTCTATATAGGTGCAGGGGAGCATTTTTTGCGACGCAAGGACTTTCCGACCGAATAGGAAGGCATCAAAAGTCCGTAGCTGGAAAGAATTTGAAAATAAAAGTTTAATAAGTATTTAACTTTTATTTCACATAACCTTTCATTTTTATACTTGCTTTTAAGGCTTCTAAACTTGATGAAGTATTCAGTGCCATATTATCATAAAATTCTGATAAAACAGTGGCAAAAGCATCTGTTATCATTTTAATAGTATCTATAAGCTCAAGTTTTACAGCATCTTCATGCTTGCTTTTAAATTTGCTGCTGCACATTTCCTGATAAGTTTTTAAATGGTTAAGCATTTCAGGGATATAGTATTCTGCCATCATTTTTATATCATCTTCTTTATCTCTATGGTTTGCAATATAGTTATCCATACTTTGAAGAATATCTGTAAGTTCTATAAGTAAATTTTTTATTTCTTCATCATTAGTAGTTTTATTTGCATGCTTAACATCTGCAATATATGGTTTAAGCAGGCTGTCTTTTACTATTTCAGCATCTATTATAGTAATATTCTCACTTTCCTGCTCTCTGTTAAAATTGTCACCATAATAGTAAGTTTTATTTTGTGATTTCTTATCACCTTTAAATACAGATACAACATCTTTTAATACACTGCCTGTTATTTTAATAAAACCAGCAACTAATATTGTAGCAAAAGCAATTAAACCAAAAAATAAAAGCAGGGAAAATCCTAAAAATTTCATCTTTTAAAACTCCTTGGATATTTTATATCATATAAATTTTAAAAAATCAAAGAAATATGGCAAAATAATTTTACCTTGAAATTTATATAAAAAATATAAATAATAGTCTATCAAAAATATTATGAGGTTACTTATGAATAATATTAATGAAAGCATAATTTTTATACGACGCTCTATTCGCTCATTTATAAAAGAAAAAAAAGTTGAGCCTGAAAAGGTTGATATATTATTACGAGCAGCTATGCAGGCACCTTCTGCATGTAATAAACAGCCTTGGGAGTTTTTAATACTTGATGATGAAAAGATAATAGACAGTATCGCCCCTATTGATAAACATTATGTACTTGCTGCAAAAGCTCCACTTGTTATAATTGTTTTAGGTAATGAAAAAACAACATACAGAGGCGAAAACGGGCTTGCATGGTATCCACAGGATTTATCTGCATCTATCCAAAATATGTTGTTACAGGCTGTAGAACTTGGGCTTGGCTCTGTATGGATAGGCACATATCCAGATGAAGTGCGTATCAATGGACTAAAAAAACATTTTAATATGCCGGAACATATTACTCGATTTGCTGTAATTGCAATAGGTTATTCTGAAGATAAGCATAAGTTTGTTGATAGATATGACAGCTCAAAAATTCATTATAATAAATATTAATACAGTATTAATAGTAACAACAACTACTGTAATTCAGAGCCTGTGAAACAGGTGAAAAAAGTTATACATTTATAATAAAAAACTCCCCTGCTTATAAACAGGGGAGTTGTGTTTTATATCTTATTCAAATTCATTTTGTCTTCGTGGAAATAATTTTAAAGATATCCACATAATCCATTTAAAGAATACAGGTACAAAAAGTGGCAGTAAAATTGTTGCAAATATCATACCACCTACAACCGCTGTTCCTAATACATTACGGCTTGCAGCACCTGCACCTGAACTTAATGCCAGTGGCAGACAGCCAAAAATCATAGCAAGAGATGTCATAATAATAGGCCTAAACCTAAGTTGTGCACCAGTAAATGCCGCCTCTTCTAATGTGCAGCCACCTGCTTTATATTTTTCTACTGCAAACTCAATAATAAGTATGGCATTTTTTGCAGCAAGACCAACAAGTGTTACAATAGCAATTTGGAAATATATATCATTACTAAAGCCACGCAAATATGAGCTAAGCCCTGCACCAAGTGCTGCAAACGGAATAGACACAATTACGGCTAAAGGTAAAGACCAGCTTTCATATTGTGCTGCTAAAATTAAAAATACCATAATAAGTGCCAAAGCAAATACTATTTGAGTGCCACCCTGAGTTTGTTTCTCTTGATATGACTGGCCACCCCATTCTATTGTATAATCATTTGGCAGAATAGAGCGGGCTACTTCTTCAATAACATTCATAGCATCGCCTGAACTGTAACCATCAGCTGGTGCACCCATAACTTTTGTTGCTGGGAAGTTATTAAACCTTTCAATAGTTGTAGCACCACCCTTTTCTGTATATTCAATAAGAGAGATTATAGGCACCATTTCACCAGATGCACTTCTTACATATATATCATTTAAAGCAGCTGGTGAGTTCCTAAACTCTGCATCTGACTGCATATATACTCTATATGTTCTACCATACAGGTTAAAGTCATTTACATATGACTGACCAAATGTAGAAGATAACACAGAAAATATATCAGATAAAGCAACTCCCATAGCTAGTGCTTTCTCTCTATCCACTTCTATTTGAAGCTGTGGCGAGCCTACATTAATAGATGAAAAAACATTTGATAATTCAGGTCGCTGGTTTGCTGCTGCTACAATCTGCATTACATAATTATAAAGCTGTTCAGTTGTATCACCTGCTCTGTTTTGAATCCACATTTCAAAACCACCAAAGTTACCCATACCATCTATTGGTGGCGGATTCATAACTCTAACCATACCGCCCGGCTCCATCATACCATAGCCAGTATATTTATTCGCCAAATTAAATGAAGAATTTTCATCATTTGTTCTTTGAGACCAGTCTGTTAAATCTATAAACGCTGCCGCTCCACTTGATTTAACTGATGATGACATCATATCAAAGCCACTCATTGCCATAACTGATTTAACATTATCAGTTTCAGATAATAATTTATTAGAGAAATTATCCATAAATGCAATAGTTCTATCTGCTGTTGCACCGTCTGGCAGCATACCTATTGCCATAACCATACCTTGGTCTTCATCTGGCACAAGCCCTGTTGGCATTTTCATTAAAAGCAAAGCTACACCTGCAAGAGCTGCACCATATAATATCAAGGCTATCACATTATTTTTTAAAATATTTTTTACACCCCAAAGATATCCTTTTGTAGCATAATCAAAGCCTTTATTAAATGCTCTTAAAGGCAGTATTTTATGTTCATTACCATGTTTTAATAAAAGCATACATAATGCTGGTGTAAAAGTTAATGCAACAATACCAGAAATAACAACTGATATAACAATAGTTACCGCAAACTGCTTATACATTACACCTGTTAAACCACCCATAAATGCTATAGGTATAAAAACAGATGATAAAACAAGCACAACCGCAATAACTGGACGAGTTATCTCATGCATTGCCTGAGCTGTGGCTCGCTTTACACTTAAACCTGTTGCCATAAGACGCTCAACATTTTCTACAACAATAATAGCATCATCAACAACCATACCGATAGCTAAAACCATAGCAAACATTGTTAAAGAGTTTATAGAGAAACCAAGTGCATACATACCAGCAAATGTACCTACAATCGATACTGGAACTGCCAAAGTAGGAATAATGGTGGTTCTCCAGTTTTGCAGAAACAAGTATGTAATTATAATAACTAAAATTAATGCCTCTAAAAGTGTCTTAACAACTTCTTTAATAGATATTACAATAAAGTCTGTTGTATCATAAGCAATCCTGTATTCTATACCATCTGGAAAGTTTTTAGATAACTCTTCAAGCCTTGCTTTAACTTTATCTGCAACTTCTAATGCATTTGCTTCTGGAGTTGTAAAAATACCCATAGGGGAAGCCATCATACCATTGTATTTTGCAATAACATTATATGTCTCTGCACCGAGCTCTATTCTTGCCACATCTTTTAAACGCAGCATACTACCTTCATTATCACTTCTAATGATTATTTCGCCAAACTCTTCCGGAGTGCTGTATCTTGTAGGTGGAATAATATTCCATGCCACTTCAATACCACCAGGAACAGGTGGAGTACCCATAGAACCTGCTGCAAACTGAGCATTTTGAGTTCTTACTGCTGTTGCAATATCTGTTGGAGTTAAGCCATAATATGCAAGTTTATTAGGGTCAAGCCAAAGGCGGATAGAATATGTATCTTTACCAAATACATTTACATCACCAACACCGCTAATCCTTTTTAACTCATCAACAATATTTAATTCTGCATAGTTAGCTAAATAAAGCCTGCTGTAACTGTTGTCAGGTGAAACAATAACCGGCAGCATAAGCATTTTAGGGTTTCTTTTAGTAATAGTAATACCTAACTGCTGCACTTCTGATGGAAGCTGGGCCATAGCTGTCTGCACTTTATTAGTAACATTGACAGTTGCCATATCTGGGTCTGTTCCAACAGCAAATGTAACAGTAATATTAACATAACCAGCACTTGATGATACAGAGTTTAAATAAATCATATCATCTACACCAAAAATCTGCTTTTCTAAAACAGAAGCAACATTTTGTGCAATAGTATCAGCATCTGCACCATTATATGTAGCACTAACAGATACCTGCGGTGGTGTCATATTAGGATACTGCTCTATTGGTAAAACCTGTATAGCAAGTATACCCACAAGAGTTATTATAATGGAAATAACTGTTGCAAAAATAGGACGCTGGATAAAAAATCCCGGTTTTATATCTTTATTATTTTCCATAAATCATAGTCCTTCTTATAATCTATAAATACTATTTAGATTGCTGACTCTGCGAATTATTATTTCCGCCTTGTGTCTGCTGTGTGTTCTGAGACTGTGGCTTATTTGCTGCCTGAGACTGCATTCTTTGCTGCATCATCTGCATCATTTGAGCTTTATCCATTACAGGCGAACCATCTCTCATTACTTTATTTGTCCCTTCTATAATTATCCTGTCACCTGCCTGTAAGCCTTTTGTAACAAGAAATTTATTACCTAAATTCATACCAAGCTCAACAGGTTTAAAATGAGCTATATTCTGCTCATCTACAACGATTACCATTTGCTGTCCCTGCCTTTGGATTACTGCTTTTTGTGGTATAATAATAGCATTAATAAATGTATAGCCATCAAGAGTTGCTCTCACATACTGACCGGGAAGAACAGCCATATATGGATTTGGAAACTCTGCTTTTGCTTTAATATCACCAGTTGCAGAAGTAATCATTTTATCAAAAAATATAATATTACCCTGCTCAGGATATTTTACTCCATCACCAAAATACAGTGTAGAAGTAAGGTTATCTGCAATAGTTACTCTACCTTCTGAAGCTAAAAGCCTGATAGAAGACATTGTAGTTGCAGGTATAGAAAATGTAACATGTATAGGGTTAACCTGATTTACAACAGTTAATGGGTTAGCATCTGCAGTTGTAATTAAGTTACCCTCTGTATAATTTGCACGGCTTGTATAACCAGAAACAGGGGCAACAACATTTGCATAACCTAAGCGGATTTTAGAATCGCTTAAATTACCCTGTGCAGTTTCTACCTGAGCTTTTGCCATTTCATAAGATGCAACAGCAGAATCGTAATCACTTTTACTAATAGAGCTTGTTTTATACAAGTTTGATTTTCTATCATAATCAAGTTTTGCCTGCCTTAACTGTGCTTTTGCATTATCAAGGTTACCTTGTGCAACTTTTAAAGCAGCTTCATAAGTATCAGATTCTATCACAAAAAGAACATCACCAGCATTAACATACTGACCTTCCTGATATACTCTTTCTCTTAATATACCGCCAACCTGTGCACGCACATCAACTGCCTTTGAACCTTCTGCTATTCCAACAAAAATTGTATCAAATGGAGCATTTTCCTGCTTGACTGTCATCATTTCAACAACAGCAGGTGGCATTTGTGTCTGCTTAGCTGCTTCCTTTTTGCAACCTGAAAAAAGGAAAATAAAAACAATTAATAATAGTATCACTTTTGTAATACGAATGTTTTGCATAATAATCACCTTTATATTATAATACTTAAAAGTATAGTCTATACATAAAACATATTTTTTTTTATAATACAATAGAAAATATTATCAATATTATTAAAGTAGACATATCTATAAACAATGTTAAGTGTCTTATATATAGATATATTTGTATCCAAAGACAGTGTTAAATAAAAATAAGTTCAAAAAATTTAACACGATTTATAAGAATGTTAATATGTCTGACTTAGCCATATTTTAGATACCCTGCTTTTTTTCATAATATCATTTTGTTTCTCATACCATAGAAGAAGAGTATATAAATTTATATAAAAATTATATTAAAAATAAATAATAATTATTGATATTTTATATTATTTTTACTATTTTATTAAAAGATGAGGTGTAGTATGGCACAAACAGTTAGTGTTAATTTTAAGTTGGATGCAGAAGTAAAGAAAGCTATGGAAAAAGTATGTAAAGAGATGGGGCTCTCTATGAGTGCAGCATTTACAATTTTTGCAAAGAAAGTTGGCAGAGAACATCGTATACCTTTTGAAATATCTGCAGACCCATTTTATTCTGAAAAAAATATTGCAAGATTAAAAAAATCAATAGAGCAAATGGAAACTACTGGTGGAACAATCCATGATGTAAATTATCATGATTAAAGCTTGGACAGATGAAGCATAGGAAGATTTTGAATACTGAACTAAGCAGGATAGAAAAACATTAAAAAAAATTTTAACACTTATCAAAGATATAGAACGAAATGGTTACAATGGTATAGGTAAACCTGAGCAGTTAAAGGGTGATTTATCAAAATACTGGAGCCGTCGTATAGATAACTATAACCGTATTGTATATTGTATAGAAGATGATATTATAAAAATCGTTCAATGCGGTTCTCATTACAGAGATTAATAGTAAATCATTTAAAATTATCTGTTTCTCATATCTAAGCAGAATAGTATATAATTTTTACTAGCTGGAACATTATAAGATTCTTCGCCTACTATCGCAGGCTCTGAATGACAAGGTATATATATAAAACATATGTCACTCAGACGAGCGGTTTTTGCGAGGACTGCCGATTTCCCGAGCGAGTAGCGAGGAATCAGAAATCGCACAGGCTAGACCGAAGCGAAGAGTCTATATAGGTGCAGGGGAGCGTTTTTTGCGACGCAAGGACTTCCCGACGAATAGGCAGGAAAAAGAAGTCCGTAGCTGGACCGCACCGTCGCTTGCGTAAGGATTTACGAATTTATTTCGGAAATCCGCTAAATAAAAAATACACGGACGAGCTTGCGAGGACTGCCAAATTCCCGAGTGAATAACGAGGAAAAAGAATTTGCACAGGCTTAGTATTTTTTATTATTGTTAAATAAGATTCTTCGCCTACTATCGCAGGCTCTGAATGACAAGATGGTTAGTTATTTATAAAATAAACTATTTACCTACATAACTATTCATATTTTGTATTAATGCAACAGTATATTCCATTAATGTAGATAACATCCATGGAAAAGTAACACCTATCAACACAACCATCACAATAATTTTAGGAATAAAAGAAAGTGTCATTTCCTGAATTTGTGTTACTGCTTGAAAAATACTTACTAAAAGACCAACTGCAAGCCCTGCTATTAATGTTGGGGCAGAAATTATTAAAGCAATCTCTAAACCTTTTGAAACAAGTGATACAGCAATATCAGGGTTCATAATAACCTCCCCCTTATACTACATAGCTTTTTACAAGCCCAGTAATTAAAAGCGACCATCCATCAACTAACACAAAAAGCAGTATTTTAAAAGGAACAGAAATCATTACAGGCGGCAGCATCATCATACCCATTGCCAAAAGCACACTAGATATTACAAAATCTATTATTAAAAATGGTAGAAATAATAAAAAACCTATCTGAAAAGCAACCTGTACTTCGCTCATAACAAATGCAGCAACAAGCACTAAATCTGGTATTTCATCTACTGTTTTAGGCCTTTCTGTGCGAGAAAGGTCTATAAATAATATTAAATCTTTTTCTCTTGTATTAGAAAGCAGGAACTGACGCATAGGTTTTCTTGCTTCTTCCACTGCCTGTTTAAAAGTAATTTCTTCCTGCACATAAGGTGCAAAAGCATTTTTATTTATTTCTGATAAAACTGGAGTCATTATATAAAAAGTAAGCAGTAATGCCATACCTGTTAATATTTGGTTTGGCGGCATAGTAGCTGTCCCCATAGCAGTCCGCAGGAAAGAAAAAACAATAATAATGCGGGTAAAGCTTGTCATAACCATAATAATAGACGGTGCAAGCGCAAGTATAGTAAATATAAAAACTACCTGCAAAGAAAATGCAACATCCTGCGGTGTTTCAGCCCCTTCTATACCAAAACGAAATGTTGGTATAGGTATAGTCTGGTTTTGAGCATAGCTTACCCCTGCAAAGCCTAAAAAAGCAATACCTAAAAATAATCCAAAAAGTAAAGATTTTTTAACTGTTTTCTTTTTTATAAATTTTGCCACAATATCCTCTAAGACTGCTTCTTTCTGCTTCTTATAGAGTTAAGTTTTTCTTCTACTATAGCATTACTTGATGTTAAATCATCATCTAAATAGGCTTTTCTTTTAAAAAATGACATATAACCTTTAAAGTCATGTTTTTTTATAAAGCCTGAGCGTATTTTTGCAGATTCTGCCTCATCACTGATTTTATCAATCACATTCATACCATTATCAGTGATACCAATAATATATATTATATCACCTATTTCATAAAAATAAAGTGATTTTCTTAAATCTAAATCCACCTTGCCTAAAAGCCTGCCACTGCCCGGAATATCTGAAACAAGCTGTTTTTTAAAAAATACTTTTAATACAAAAAATAATAAAAATATTAGTATAAGAACAAATATAAGCCCTGAAATCATCTTTATATAGCTTGATGAGGAAGGCATAGACGCATTTGCAGAAGGCACAGTCGCAGCAGGACTAACTTCTTCCTTTTTTTCTGGCAGCGGAAAAACTATAGAAATCTGTCTGTCTGTTTTATTTACGATAGGCTCTATCGGCACAGTCTTAAATTCTATAAAAAAACGCTTCTTATCTTTTGATGATAAATAAGCACTTTTTATAGGCATATCAAAATAATTCTGCCTTTCAAACGATATATCTTCAGATGTATCAAATGTAAATATAAGAGTATTACTTGTTTCGTCTAAAAGCTGCTCAAAAGCAGAATAGCCTTTTTGAAATGTAAAAACATACTCTGCCCTATTATCATCTACATTAGCTTTTAATTCAGCTGAGTAGCCGTGAACTGCAAATACTGTAAAAATTATAATAAATAAAAATTGCTTAGCCATACAGCCCATCTTTGAATTTTTCAACAAGCTGTTCTTTTGTTAATATTTCACTAATACGAATGCCAAATTTTTCATCAAGTACCATAACTTCGCCATAAGCAAGCGGCTTTTCATTAACAAGAAAATCAACAGGCTCACCTGAAGTTTTATTCATACGGATAATCGTGCCGCTTTCCCACCTTAGCATTTCGCCAATAGTGACTTTTTTCCTGCCAAGCTCAACACTAACATTAAAAAGAACTTCGCCAAAAATCTCTTTTATTTCTTCTCTGGTCATACTTTTTATCCTCTTTGAACAGTGAAGCCTGTTATATATACATTATATAATCTACCCTTTGAAAGCATAGCATTTATTCTTCTTAAAAATTCATTTTTAAGGTTCAATTTGCCTTGAGAAGTAGATATTTCTTCATATGCTTTTGAAGAAAGTACTGTAATTATCATATCATTAATTCTAGGCATTTTAGATTCCACTTCTGCATAAAGGTCTGAATTTTTAGGGTCAAACTCTAATGCTAATGTAATAGCAAGATATGTAATACCAGTAGGGTCTGCAAGATTAACATTTAATGTTGGAATAGGATAAATCTGCCCCATTTCTGCATTAGATACTCCCATATCCATTCCACCAACCATAGCAGGTGATGGTGCCTGAACTGCAGGAGCCGGAGCAGGGGCTGGTGCCTGTGCCACTGGATTTTGCTGAGCAGTTTGGTCAGCAGCAGGTTTTGGTGCTAAAACAAGCATATATACAACAAATAATATAACAACAAGCAGCAGAATAACAATTAAGCCTATTATAATAAACTTTAATTTAGATGATTTTTTAACTACTCGTTGTTCTGTATTTTCATTATCTTCCGGCATAATATCCTCCAAAAATAAATACTATATTAAAAAGAACTTTTACCTGATTCTGCAAATTCAGGTGTAACCATATTTATTTCAACACGCCTGTTCATACTTCTATTCTGTGCTGTAATATTAGGAAGTATTGGGTGATACTGCCCATAACCTGAAGCAGAAAGACGAACAGGATTAAAATCAGCTTTTACAAAATAATCTATAACAGATAATGCCCGCTCTGTTGATAATTTCCAGTTAAAATCAGGACTGCCAGTATCATCTGTATGACCTTCTATGTTTATGTAATAAGAAGAATCTTTTACAATATTTATTATTCTATCAAGTATAGGCCCTGCCTGCGGTAGAAGCTCAGAACTTCCTAAATTAAAAAGTGCCGAATCTAATATACGGACAGATAAACCTTTATCAGTTTTCACAACTGATACCATATTATCCATATTTTGACCATGCATCATAGATTTTATCTGCTCTTCTATCTGGTCTTCTGTTTTAGTAACTGTATCTTTTATAGAACGCTTTGCTACAATATTCATTTGGCTAAGCGGTGTTACACTAGGATTTGTCATAATACCAGAAGAGCCTGCTAATATACCAAAAGACTGCTCCATTTTTACTTTATCAAAATTTGCCATAGACATAAGCAAAACAAAAAATGTTAAAAGCAGAGTTGTCATATCTGTAAATGTAGCCATCCATGCAGGCGAACCTTTTGGACATTCTGGACATTTTTTCTTAGCCACAGCCTACCCTCACTAATCAAATTGAGATTTACGCAGAGACGGCGGTAAATATGCATTTAATTTCTGCTCAACAATACGAGGATTATCGCCAGATTGTATAGCCATAATACCTGCCAGCATAATTTCTCTTAAATGCTGCTCTTCTATAGAACGAATTCTCATTTTAGAAGCTATAGGGTTAGCTATCATATTTGCAATTAATGAGCCGTAAAATGTTGTAATTAAGGCAACTGCCATTGCAGGACCAATCGCAGCAGGGTCACTCATATTTAAAAGCATGGCAACAAGCCCAATCAGTGTTCCAATCATACCCATTGCAGGACCAATATCTGCAAAATAAGCCATTACACTAATATTAGCTTCATGTCGCTGCACCATATTTTCAAAATCCATTTCTAATACTGTTCGGATAACTTCTGGCTCTGTGCCGTCAACTGCCAAACGAATACCCTTTTTTAAAAACTCATCTTTCATATTTTCTTCTTCAGATTCAAGAGATAATATACCATCACGGCGGGCTTTAACAGCAAAATCAACAAGCTGAGAAATCAGATTTTGTTCAGACTGTGGTATATATATGAAAGCCTTTGATACAGATTTTAAACCTATTATCAGCTTATTAATTGGAAATGCTGACATTACAACTCCAACAGAACCTCCAACAGTAATAAGAAATGATGGAAAGTCAATATATGGCCCTAGACCTGCACCAATAACTAATGACCAAAGCACTAACCCCCATGCAATAAGTAAACCTACAATACTTCCTATATCCATCTTCACCCAACCCAATAAAATAATAAATTATACTGCACTATAATAACAAATATTATTGTAATTATCAATGATAATTTATTATTTTTACAATTAAAAATATCTTTTGTCTATATTAATTTACTATATCGTCCTATATTTTTTTATCTTTAACAGTTTATGTTGTGCTAATCAATTAAAACATAGGAATTATATAAAATTTACTTATTATTTTATTTTTTTGTATTGATTTTTTATTTATTTAGGGTAATATCTAGGGTTAATCATCACAAAATCGGAGGACATTGTGAATAAAAAAACTGACTTAGCAGAAAACGCTTTAAATTACCACAGCAGTCCAGTTGCTGGAAAAATAGAAGTTATTTCAACAAAACCATGTGACACTCAAGATGAGTTATCACTTGCTTACACACCCGGTGTTGCTGTTCCATGCCTTGAAATACAAGCTTCACCTGAAAATGCATATAAATATACGGCAAAAGGCAACCTTGTAGCAGTTATCTCTAACGGCACAGCTGTTTTAGGACTTGGCAATATCGGTGCAGTAGCTGGCAAGCCTGTCATGGAAGGAAAAGGTATTCTTTTTAAAAAATTTGCAGATATTGATGTTTTTGATATTGAACTTGATTCTCAAAATACAGATGATATTATTAAAGCATGCCAAATGTTAGAGCCTACTTTTGGCGGTATTAATTTAGAAGATATAAAAGCTCCAGAATGTTTTATTATAGAAGAAGAACTTAAACGCACAATGAAAATACCTGTTTTCCATGATGACCAGCACGGAACAGCTATTGTTGGCGGTGCTGCATTATTAAATGCGTTAAAAGTAGCTGGTAAAAAAATAGATGAAATAAAAGTTGTTATGAATGGTGCTGGTGCTTCTGGTCTTGCAATTGCTTCATTAATAGTAAACCTTGGTGTTAAAAAAGAAAACCTTATATTATGCGATACTAATGGAGTTATTTATAAAGGCAGAGAAAAAGGCATGAACCCATATAAAGCAAAATTTGCAACAGATAGAACATGCAGAACACTAGAAGAAGCTGTAAACGGAGCAGATGTTTTATATGGCCTTTCTAAAAAAGGTGCTTTTTCTGAAGATATGATTAGAAGCATGGCAGCAAATCCTATTATATTTGCTATGGCAAACCCAGACCCTGAAATCACTCCTGAAGAAGTAAGCAAAATAAGAAATGATGCTATTATGGCTACAGGCAGAAGCGACTATCCTAACCAAATTAATAATGTTATGTGTTTCCCTTTCCTTTTCAGAGGTGCATTAGATGTTCGCACAACTATTATTAATGAAGAAATGAAAATGGCTGCAGCTTATGCAATTGCAGAGCTTGCTCACTCTGCCGTGCCTGATGTTGTAAGTAAGGCATATAACGGCAAAAACTTTACTTTTGGCAGAGAATATATTCTCCCTACCCCTTTTGACCCAAGACTTTTAACAGCCGTAAGTATTGCAGTTGCTCGTGCTGCAATGGATACAGGTGTGGCTGAAAAACCTATAAAAGATTTTGATGAATATAGATTGAGCCTTGAAGCTAGAATGAACCCTGCTAAGAAAATGCTTTTCTCTGCTTATAAACAGGCAAAGAAAAATAAAGGCAAAGTAGGTTTTGCATTTGCAGATAAAGATGCTGTTTTATCTGCTGCTGCTAAATTTCAGGAACTTAAATTAGGCACAGCCTGCCTTATAGGTAACACTCAGAAAATTAAAAAAACAGCTGAAACATTAAATATAAGCCTTGCTGATATGGTTATTATTGACCCAGAAACATATAAAGATACAGATAAAATTATACATAAACATTATGAAAAATACTGGCGGTCTGGACTTACTCACAAACAGGCTGTTCAAGAAATCAAACATGGCCATTATAACAGATTTGCAGGTGCTGTTTTAAATAACGGCGATATAGATACTTTTATTGGCTGTGCTTTAAAAGATTTAGAAACAACTTTATCAGCTGTTGCAGATACTATTGATTTAAGTGAAGATTACTACACTGCTTCATCTGCTGTGCTGCTTGCTAATAAACATAAATCATTTATTATTGCAGACCCGTCTCTTTATAAAGAGCAGGACGAAGCATTGTTATCAGAAATAATTTTACAGACTGCACAAACTTGTAAATCTCTTAGTATAGAGCCAAATATTGCAGTAATATCTAATGGTAGCTTTGGCAAGTCTATTGACAGTGAAGAAATTATGGAAGCAATAGAACTTGCAAAACAAACAAACCCAAAACTTAAAGTAGAAGGTGATTTAGATTTAGAAACTGCATTAAACCCTGCCCTTGCAAAAGCATACCCATTTTCTAATGCAGACGGTAATGCAAATGTGCTGGTATTCAGCAACGCTCAGGCAGCTGATGCTGCAATTAAATCATTAACATTATTTGGCGGCTTTAAAATATGTGCAAAAGTTATTCAAGGCTTTTCTGCACCGTTACAGGTTGCAGAGCCTGAAGCTTCTGCTGATGATATATTTAATTTAGCAGTTATTGCAGCTGCAAATATTTAATATATAAACTATATTTATACTGAATAAATAAAGCCCTTTTTATTTAAGTAAAAAGGGCTTTTTATTATATTTTTAAAGACATGGTAAACTTAAATGAAAAAAATCTTAATGATTGCAACAGGCGGCACAATAGCCTGCATGCCTTCTGAAAACGGGCTTGTGCCAAGTATATCAGGAAAAGATATTGTAGAACTTGTGCCTGCATTAAAAAATATATGCACTATTGATACAGCAGAAATCATGAATATAGACAGCTCTAATTTATCACCTGCTCATTATATTAAAATGCTTGATACAATAGAAAAAAATTACAATAATTATGATGGTTTTGTAATAACTCACGGCACAGATACAATGGCTTATTCTTCGTCTATGCTGGCTTGTGCCATAGAGAACCTTAGCAAACCAGTAGTATTTACCGGCTCACAGCTGCCAATTAATGCAGAAGGTTCTGATGCAGGTAAAAATATATATGATGCTTTTTTAACAGCATGCAGTGATAAACTTGGGGTTTTTCTTGTATTTAATGGTATTATTCATAAGGGCGACTGCACAAAAAAAATATACAGCGAAGATTTTACAGGTTATTTATCTATTAATAGTGAAAATGCAGGTATATCTGATAATGGAAAAATTATATGGAATATAGTCTCTCAAAAGCCAGCAGGGACAGTTTCTTTTAATAAAAATATTTCTGAAAAAGTATTTGTTTTAAAAATGGTGCCATCACTTAAACCAGATATTATTGATGTGCTTATTAATATGGGGTATAAGGGCATAATTATTGAAGGTTATGGTGCAGGTGGAGTGCCAACAGCAGATTGTGAAAATAACTTTATACCTGCCTTACAAAAAGCAATAGAAAATAATGTGGCAGTAGTTTGTGCTACCCAGTGCCTTTACGACGGGGTGCATCTTGATAAATATCCTGCTGGTATATTATCAGAAAAATATGGTGCAATATCCAGCAAAAATATGACACTTGAAAAAACTCTTGCAAAACTTATGCTTGGTTTAGGCAGCAATATGAATATGAAAGAATTAAAAGAATATTTTGAAAATAACTAATATATCCTGCTGTAAGTAAATACAGCAGGATAGTTTTTTTTACTGGACTGGTGCTAAACTAAAATAAATTTTTTCAGGTGAAGCCACAACTTCCAGCGAGTTTCCAGTGCCTAATATACCGTTATGGTTATCTCCCCAAGTGTATAAGTTATTATCCCCCGCTAATGCAATAACTCTATCACCACCTGCCCATACTTTTTTATAGCCTGCTGTTACTCCATTTGGGTTTGCTATTTCATAAACTATATTATTAACGCTGTTTGCCTGTTTATTTGACGACAGCTGATTTTTGCTGTTATCGCCCCACCCGTAAAGTATGCCATCACTTGACACAGCATAACCTGCTGCTTTACCTGCTGCTACTTCAATAATTTCTTTAAAAATAGGCACAACTTGGTTTGGGTCTGCTGCCATTGCTTCCTGCTCAACAGCATTAAATAAAGCTGTCCCCCTGCGAACTGCTGCATTTCCATCTAAGTTTTGAAAACCTAATACATTATTTGCATTACTGCCCCATACATATACAGCATATTTACCCTGCTTAGTCCATGCAGAATCTGCTGATGTTTCCTTTTTAATGGATACAACAAAATCATCACCTGCTGCAAGTTTTGCAAAATAATTATTTTGGTAATATGAGCGGTCTGAATAATCACCAGCTAATTTCTCTTCCCCATATGGAGTGAATACAAAACCTGATGCCATATCTGTTTTACTGCCATCTAGATGAGTATCTGGATTTACAGCAGCAGCATCATAACCTGCTCCTGCCCCCTGTATTCTTCCTAACTGCCATTTGTCATTTACACCAAAAGAAAATACATTATAACTGCTTGTTGCTCTTACAATAGAAAAATTATTTCCTGTTGCAAATAATATATCATCACGAGAATTTGATGTTGTTAATAAATTTGCAGAACTTTGTATTTTATCTGTCATATTATCATTATATCCCCAGTGATAAATTGAAATTTTTGGTGCACTGCCGTCTAAAAATTCTGTTCCAGCAACAGACATATCCCCGCCTGCTGAAACAAATATTCTGCGGTATGATAAGCCTTCTGGTGCCTTTATTGTAGTAACTGCTGCCACATTTTCAATTTCTTCATTAGAACCTGTTCCAAGCTGGCCATAACTGTTATCTCCACAGGCATATATATTGCTGTTATCTGTGAAAAGTGTATGATTTTTACCTGCTGCAACAGATGATATTTCTGATACATATGATTTTAATATTCTTGGTTCATTTAATGATGTAACAGCTTTTTCTATACAAAGCTGACCTTTATCATTACTGCCATAAACATATAACCTTCTTTGAGATTTATCAGAAATAATAGTATGATTATCTCCCATATCTATTTCATAAGACTGGGTTTCTGGAATAATAATATTTCCTTTATATTCTATACCGTCTACATTTAAAGTAACAAGATAAGTGCCTGAACTTGTAAAATATGCTGTTATTTCTCTCATAGTGTTGTTTGCTATCTGTATCCCATCAATAGACCAGTTAAAAACATTTCCAGTAATATGACCTGCTGGCTTAAATGATACTTTTCCTATTTTTGGGCTGTCATGTAAAATAGCATTATCTGCAAGCCCTTCACTTATTACAGGCGGGATAATGTTTGCTTTGTTATTATTTGTTTCTTCTGCACAAGAAGATAATAATACTAATGCTGCACATAAAGGCAGTATAATATTACGACTTGATTTCATAAAAAACTCCTTAAAATAAATTGTAAAAATTAAAAGTGATTAAATAAAGAAATTGAAGCAAAATCTTACATTTGAAAAATGATAAGTAAAAGATTTCATAGCCTTCCTCCCGAAGAATATTTTTTTCAGAATACAGCGTCTCCTGGCTTAATCTTCAACCTAATTCATTCCTTCCCATTAAGCTTAACTCTCAGGTGGATAAATATGAACTCGTCAGATATTACAGTTGCGGGGGGCAGCGGTGGAATCACACCACACTTCCGTTTGTATACCTGCTTTAAATGGTATAATTTTTTTAATTTTTGTCAAGCAAAATATTTTTACTTGATTTATATTTGATTATATTTTATATTTCTTTCCATGTTTGAAAAGGGAATAGAGTGAAATGCTCTAACCGCTCAAGCGACTGTAATCTGGATTAAAACACATTATGCCACTGGGTAGTAATATCTGGGAAGGCGTGTTTTAAGTTGAAAGTAAGTCAGGAGACCTGCAAACATATTAAGCCAAGTATCCACTTGAGTTATGGAGGAAGGTATGAAGCAATATAAATCTATTTTTTTATTATTTTCTATTTTCTTTTTTTCTAATTCTTTATATGCTCAGCAAAGCAGTTTTTCGCAGGAAATATTTGTAACAGGTCTTACTGTGCCTACTGCTGTTTCAAAAGCCGGCATAGGAATAACAACAATTACACAAGAGCAGATTCAGGCAGTTAACCCATCAACTTTTGATGAAATACTTCGCTATGTTCCGGGGCTTGTTATAAGGCAGAATGCAGCAGGAAAGCTGACCTCTTTAAGTATCCGCGGTGGCAACAGCGGCTCTACTATGATTATGGTTGATGGCATACCGTTAACTGATGCTGCTGGAATAAATAATGATATAGATTTATCATCAATACCTGTTGATAATATAGAAAAAATAGAGGTAGTCAAAGGTCCGCTTAGTGCATCTCTTGGGGCTGCTGCTATGAATGGTGCTATAAATATTATTACTAAAAAAGGCGGAGATAAACCTGTGCAGGCAGCTGCCCAGCTTCAAAGCTCTATTTTAAGCCAGTATTTTACTGGAAATGCCTCACTATACGGTTCTAAAAATAGAATAGATTATAGAATTAATGCAGCTTATTTATATGATGAAAATGTATCTTCTGCTGCTTATAAATATGGCAACACTGAAAACGACCCAGATGCTATGGGGCATTTTTCCGCATATATTGGTGCTGCCCCAGTTGATGAATCAAAAACATCATTTTATATAGATTATACAGACAGAACAAGCGATTTAGATAACGGTGGCGGTGCAAATAATGATAACCCTGATTATATGCAGCAGACAAAACGAGTTTCTACTGCATTTAAAACAAGCTATCTTTATAATGATATATGGGAGCCTTCACTTAATATAAACTACACTTATCAGGACAGAATATACGGCTCATCTTCTCAAATCAAAAATGATGAAAATGATATTTTTGACGGTCATTCATTGAATGCAGATTTTCAAAATAATATTTACATCATTGATGAATTTACTTTAACAGCCGGCATAAATTATGAGTTTAACCAAATATATTCAAGAACTGGTATACTTGAAAACAATAAAAATAAAAACAGCTATGCAGGTTACTTACAGGCAATGATTAATCTTTTTGACAGCTGGAATACTGTAATAGCTTTCAGAGGTTTAAAAGTAGATAATACTGATTTTATACCACTATACAGAATCTCATCTGTATACGATATTACCCCTGTTGACTTACAAATAAAAGCAGCTGCCGGAAATGGTGCTATGTCGCCATCACTTTATCAGCTTTACGACCCAGTTTTTGGCAACAGTAGCTTAAAATTACAGGAAAGTTTTGCATATGAAGCTGGATTTACCCATGGTCTTTTAGATAAAATGATAGTATACGGGCTTTCATGGTTTGATAATTACTATAATAATATGATTGCATACGGCTCTTATATTGATGAAAATAATTCCATAAAAACAGGATTTTATAATGAAACAAAAACTCATACCCGCGGTATAGAAGCAGAATTTAAAATAAACCCTGTTAAATATATTAATTTTGGAGCTGCTTATACTTGGCTGCAAACATTTAATATTGACGGCAATCCATTAGCAAGAAGACCAGAACATCAGGTAACTGCATATATTAATATTATTCCAATAAAAGCTCTAAAAATTAATATAGGTTTTATTTATAATGGTGAAAGTGTTGCAACAATTTATGAAAACAGCAGCTTAAATGATGATTATTTTTTATTAAATGCAAATATTTCATACCAAATAAATGATAACATACAAGTTTATATAAAGGGAACAAACCTTACAAATACACAGTATGAAGAAATATATGGCTATGGCACAAAAGGCATAGAAATATTTGCTGGATTAAAGGCTAAAATTTAATATGAAAACTCTTATTTTCTGTTTTATTATATCTATACTTGTTCATACTGCCTTGTTTATTGATTACAGCAGTAAAAAAAGTAATAAAAACAGCAGCTTAATAGCTAAAAAAAACTTTATTGATGTTGAAATAATTCAGGCATCAGATGGAGTTTTAAATGCAGAAGATAAATCTGGTATTGATAAAATATCCAATGCTGTATCAAATAATATTGAAAAAAAAGTGATAAAAAATATTAATAGTATAGATAAAAGCATTAACCCAAATAAACAAAAAAGTGTATTAAAAACAGCAAAAAAAGGAGTTGACGGATACCAGAATACAAAAACATTTTCAGCAGGCTATGCAAGCTATATGCCACAGCCAAAATATCCACTTATTTCAAGGAGAAATAAAGAAGAAGGCAGCATATTTTTTAATATAGAACTAGATGAAAATGGAAAACTTATAACATATAGTATTATAAAATCAAGCGGATATAAAAGACTTGATAAGGAAGCTGAAAAAGCATTAAAAGCTGCTAAGTTTCAACCAGCACTTATAAATGGCATACCTGTTAAATCTGATTTTGACTTAACAATCACTTTTACACTAAAAGGAAAGCAAGTAAACAATGAATACAATTAAAGAACATATTTTATTTTTTGTTACTCTTATTATACTCCTAATAATTTTTACAGTATACATATATATTTTTTTACAGCAAAATAATGTGCAAAGCTCAAATGCTCTAAGGATAGCAAGCCTTTCACCAAGCATTACAGAATATATTTACGATATAGGACTTGGAGACAGCTTAATAGCAAATACTACATACTGCAACTATCCAGAAGAAGCAAAATATAAAGAAAAAATCGGCTCTTTTAATAACATTAACTATGAACATATTGCTAAATTAAAAATAAATACAGCAGTAATACAGCAGGATATGGAACAGCAGAAAAAAAGACTGCAAAGTATGGGGATACATGTTATTGAAATAAAAAATAATACAATAAATAATATTCTTTTATCTTATGATATACTTGGCAAAGAATTTAATATAAAACATATTACAGATAAACGAAAAAAACAGATAAAAGAAAAAATAGAAAAGATTAAAAAAACTGTTCCACATAATAAAAATCATACAGCAGTAATTTCTATTTTTAGAAATTATAAATCAGAGATTTCTACCCTTACAGCAGCAGGCGGAAATAATATATATAATGATATTTTAACCCTGTTAAATATTACAAACCCGCTTAGTAACTTACCGCCCTATACTGAAATCTCAAAAGAAAGCCTTTTAAAAATTAACCCTGACTTTATATTTGATATGTGCCATGGTGAAAATTCTGCTAATGTAATAGACGACTGGCAGAATATACCATTAAATGCTCTAAAACATCATAACATAATTATTTTGACAGATACATATTTAAGCCTGCCGGGGCCACGGATTGATATGATTATTGAAAAATTTGCAAGTGAATATTATGGTAAATTATATGATTAAAGCTAATAATATTACATATAAAATAAAAAACAATCTTATTCTAAATAATATAAGTTTTGAAATAAATAAAGGTGATTTTACAGCAATTATTGGACCTAATGGTGCGGGTAAATCTACACTAGCAAATATTCTTGCAGGCATCATTAAACCAAATGAAGGAGAAATCACTATAAATAATAAAAATATCTATAAAATTAGTAAAAAACAAAAAGCAAAAATAATCAGCTATGTGCCACAAAGTTATAATTATAATGTATCTGATTTTACAGCAGAAGAATTTGTTGCAACAGGCAGATATCCTTACCTTGACTACTTTGGAACACTAACAAAAGAACATATTGAGAAAGTCCATTACTACATGAACTTAACTAATATCTACCACCTAAAAGATAGACATATCTCTACATTAAGCGGTGGTCAATACCAAAAAGTAAATATAGCAGCAGCACTCGCCCAAGAAGCAGAATTTATCCTGCTTGATGAAATTACATCTTTTTTAGACCAGAAAGCAAAATACGAAATAAATAATCTGCTGCTGCAATTAAATCAGGAAAATAATTATTCTATTATTCAAATATCTCATGACTTAAACTATACTCTTAATGCCAACTCCTTATTTTTATGTATAAAAAATGGTAAACTATTTGCAAAAGCTTCTGCACTGGAAATGGTAAATAATAATATCTTTACAAGTCTTTTTGATATGGAATTTTTATATATGAAACAAAATAATAAAATTGCAGTGGTTCCAAAATGAATAAAAATATAAAAATAATAATTACTTATCTTATATGCCTAATAGTTCTCTTTACAGCACCATTTATTGGTTCTTATTCTATTAATATAAGCAGTATTTTTAATGTAAATACAACTGATAACTACATATTTTTTCATACACGGCTGCCAAGGGTAACTGCCGGTTTTATTACTGGCGGTATTTTAGCTGTAAGCGGGCTTGTTTTTCAATCTATTTTTAAAAATCCAATTGCAACCCCTTTTACACTTGGAGTAGCAGGCGGGGCTTCACTAGGTGCAGCATTATACATATTTTTTGCTCAATCTGTAACTATTATGGCTTTATTAGGGCAGACTGTCGCTGCCATGGCAGGTGCTTTAATTACTATATTTATAGTATTTTTCTTATCAGCAGTAAAAAGAAAATTAAATAATACAACTTTACTGCTGTCTGGTGTTGCTGTAAATTTTTTTACATCAGCATTAATTATGTTTATGCAGTATTTTGCAGATATTAATCAGTCATATAATATTACTAGATATATGATTGGAAACCTTGCAGTAGTAACAAATGATAATATATTATTAATGCTTCCAGTAAGCTTTGCTGCTTTTTTTATTATATATTTATTTCATAAAGAACTAGATATTCTTTCAATGGGAGAAAATATTGCAGCAGGAAGAGGAGTAAATATAACTTATTCAGTTACTATTTTATATTTTACAGTTTCTCTTGCAATAGCAGCAATAACTGCATCAGCAGGACCAATAGGGTTTATTGGCATGATTATTCCACATATTATCAGGCTGTTTATTTCATATAAAAATAAAATATTAATACCTGTATCATTTATTTTTGGTGGTGCATTTCTTGTAATGTGTGATACTATTTCAAGAACAATTATTGCACCAGCCGAACTTCCAGTATCAATTATTACATCAATTATTGGTGCACCTTTCTTTATATTTCTGATTTTAAAAACAAATAAATTATAACTTACTACTTAAAATCAATAAGCATATTAATATATGTTTCATATTCCTGCTGTATACACTGTCTGTCTATATAACACTGGCTTAAACTGGCAGTAAATTTTTCTTTCTGCTTTGCTAATTCATTACTTTTTTTAGGCCTGTTTTTCATATTTTTGTATACAAGATAGTATTTTCTGCTGCTTATTTTATCAAGCATTCTTAAAATAAAACTTTCACATATTATCTGACGCTGCTCAGTTATATTATCAGCACATACAAAAGATGGGGAAGATATAAGGCTGTTAATAACTTTATTTCTTACAAGAGTATAGGGCCATACTGTTTTTCCAGTAAACTTCATATCTTTTATACTGATAGAAATTTCAGCATAATATGGCGTATCAATATATTCTGGATTATAGTAATTTATCTGCAAAATATATTTATCTCCATATTTCTGCACACTTAATGTAAAAGTCTGCTTGTCAAACGGCAGTATATAAAAATTATCTTTTCTAATTTTCTTTCCTTTTTCATAATCCCATACTGTCCAGTAATGGTTTACTTTTGAGCCGTTTATATCAAGCCTGAAATGTTTATCTGTAATAATATCCATATATTCTGCATTCATATATTCTACAAAATATTTTATAATATTATTACCTGTATATATTTCATTACCTGTTATAACTGTATAAAAATCTGCATTAAATATATCAAAAAGACCGTTTTTAAAAACGAGCTTATCATAATATCCATTTTCTACTATTTTAATAAATTCTTCTGTAATTGATGGATTTTCAGGCATATTTGCAATATATGAAAAAAGATTATATCGTTTCTGTTTTTCTTCCCCTTTTATCTCTGGAAAATCATCACCACCAAGCCTGAGCCATTCTTTAAAAATTTTTCTTAATTTATCAAGTTCATAAAGCCCGTCACTGTATATATATGAAAGACCTGCTGCAAGATATACAAGGCTTGTTTTATCATGTCCCGGCACATTATCTAAAACCTGCCTTGCTTTTAAAAGTGCTTTATTCTGCATAATAAGGTAATTTAGAGCAGGATATACCATATTTTCATTTAATAACTCACCCGTTTGTATTTTATAGTTTTTAATAAAGTTTATTACTTCATCTCTTGATTTGCGAGATGTATATCTGCCGTAATCTTTATATATAAAATCATCATAAACTGTAATATCTATTTGAGAAGATAACTGCTGCCAAAGCTGGTTATAATCTTTTATATAACTGAAATCTTTTATAATATACCGTGGAGAATATTCTTCTTCTGGATAATATATCTGCTCATAACCATAAGACTTATGGCAGACTAAAAGCAGCAGTATAAGAATAAAATATTTTTTCATAAAATATTATTCACCAATAATCTTAATTAAAAGCCTTTTATCCCGCATACCGTCATATTCACCATAAAAAATCTGCTCCCATGTGCCAAAATCAAGTTTTCCGTTAGTAACAGCCACAACAACTTCTCTGCCCATCACCTGCCTTTTTAAATGAGCATCAGCATTATCTTCATAGCCGTTATGCCTATACTGGTTATGCGGCTTTTCTGGTGCTAATTTTTCAAGCCATACTTCAAAATCAGAAAGAAGTCCGCTTTCATCATCATTTATAAAAACACTTGATGTTATATGCATAGAGTTTACAAGCACAAGCCCTTCTTTTATACCGCTTTCACTAAGTGCCTGCTCTACTTTTGGGGTAATATTTACATAACCCCTGCGTTTTGGATAATTTATAACTAACTCTTTTCTATATGACTTCACTATTTTTCTCTCCTGCTTTTATATTCCTGTAATTTATTTTTTATTCTTATAACTGCATCATCAAATTCCTGAGAGCGAAGATTAGGGAATGCTTTTAAAAGCCTTTTTTCATGACTGTCTAAATCACCAAATTTTTCTTTTAATACTGCATAAATTTTGCTGTCTTCAAATTCTGCTTTCATATTTAAAAGCAGCTGCTGCCTTTGTTCATGGCGGTATTTTTTATATTCAGCAATACGCTCTTCTGCCTGATTTCTATATATTGTAATAGCTTTTTGCAGTTCCTGCATACGCTCTTTTAAGTGCAGAACTTTGCGGACAGTTAAAATTGTATCTGTTAAGAATAATATCATTAATATAACAGATAAAATATAAAGCGAATAAGCAGAAAAACTTGATGTAAATTCTGCCACATAGGGCTGCACCACTTTTATAATAACAACAGCAAAAATGCCAAAAAGTAATGCTCCATATAAACATATTCTGCCGTTTAAGTTAAAAGGATAATGGTTGTAATCCCACCAGCGTGCATGAAAAAGTTTTTCCATAGCCCAAGATGTAAAATACTCTAAAATTGATGCAATAACCATACCAAGAATAAAAATATACACAGGGTTAGAAATATCACTAAGCAGCAGCACAAATGAAACTGCTCCAAAGCCATAAATTGGGATAACAGGACCAGATAAAAAACCTCTGTTTACCCACTGTCTTTCATTAAAACTTGCCCAGAAACTTTCATACACCCAGCCAAAAAAGCTGTATATTATAAACCATACAAACAAATATCCATAAGTATGAAGATTTAGAAAATCCATATACTATTCTCCCGATTTTTTAAACCATTTAACTGCTTCTTTATAATCTCTTTTTACTCCCCTGCCGCTTTGATACATAAAACCTAAGTTATACATAGCAATACTATAACCCTGCATGGCAGCTTTTCTATACCACTCAACAGCTGCCTCATCATCTCTAGGCATACCCCTGCCACCTGCACACATTATCCCCATATTATACTGAGCTTTCATATTGCCTTTTTCAGCTGCTGGCTCAAGCCACCTGAGAGCTTCTATATCATTTTTTGGAACACCTTTGCCATTTTTATAGCAAAACCCTATATTAAACTGAGCTTCTGTATGGTCAAGCTCTGCAGCTTTTAAATACCATGCAGCAGCCTTATTCATATCTTTCATTACACCTTTGCCATTTTTATATATTTCGCCAATATAAAACATAGCATCAGCATTTCCCTGCTCTGCAGCAAGTTCAAACCACTGTAAAGCGTATTCATAATTCCTTTTTACACCTGTGCCATAATATAGAAAAAGACCTGTTAAAAACTGGGACTGTGGGTTGTTATTTTTTTTACCGTCAGCCACAAAGCACTTGAAAGCAGCTGCAAAATTATTTCTATCTGCTGCCATAGAGCCTAGCTCATAAAGAGTATATTTTGGTTTGCGTTTGAATAATTTTTTTAAAAACTTAATCATAAAAGCATTACATACATTTTGCAGCACCAAGCTCTACCAGCCTGCCGCTGCGTCTTTCCCTTTCATCATATATTGTAACATTTGATGCCATAATGCCTCTATTATGCAAAACAGTGCAGTATGATGCTGCAATATCATCTTTTCTTAATCCGTCATTTAAGCTGTATATCCATACTGTCGGGTTTTCTACCTGAGTTGCAAGCTCTATATGTTTTATTTCTGGAATTTCTATCATTATCTGCTTAAAATTCTCATTATGTAATGCAGTGTCATTTAATATTAAAGGTCTGTCTGCACTAACAGCATCGCTTATAGATGAAGGCTGATTATTATCAGGCTGTGAAGGCTGCATATCTGATAAGCTGTTTCCTGTAACACCTGCTCCACCTGTGCCTGCTCCATAATTAACACTTGATATTGCAACAGTATTATTTGCAGGAAAAAATTTCTTTTTAATGATATTATAAGGCACTGAAAGAAGAAGTATTATTATAAAAATACTTAATACTTTATACTCAAACCGCATTTCTTTAATAAAGTTTTTTAATTTTTTCATACTATTACCCTGAAAAATATATTATTATAAAGTATCTTGCAAAAACCGTGCCTTATTTAAATTATATTTCCTTATCCTTATCCATCTGTAAAAGCATATTCCGTGTCATATATTTTTTTATATTAAATACTTTTTCTGATAAACTAACCTTTGCTCTGTGCGGTTTAACTATTCTTTTATATGACCAGTCAAGACATTCTAAATCCTGCTTAGAATTCTGCCTTATTTCAAGCAGGGACTGGCTGCTGTATTTACCTTCAAATAAACTTATACTGCCATCA
Source organism: uncultured Mucispirillum sp. (assembly GCA_944323205.1). Taxonomy (GTDB): domain Bacteria; phylum Chrysiogenota; class Deferribacteres; order Deferribacterales; family Mucispirillaceae; genus Mucispirillum. The sequence goes on from CALURO010000007.1 coordinate 129,787, forward strand.
CTTACATAAACAAGGGACTGTCTAGGCTCGCCTATTACATATAATGAGCTGTTTACAATATATTTACTGTCATCAAAAATATGCAGAAATCTGCCAGTATTTTTATAATCTTCATCATGAAAATATATAAGCGATGTTATATACTCACCATTTTTATCTTTAACAAATACACTTCTTAAATTACCCGGAATAGTTGTTTTTTCATTATGGTTAGATATTTTTAATATATAATTATTTTCAAGCTCAGATATTTTACATACTCCGCCCAATGCAGGGTCTCCCCATGCTGTTGCACCTTTTGTTCCTATACCAAATGATATATGCTTTATTATATGGCTTTTTCCTGCCTGATTAAACTGAGTAAAAATATCCTGTATGCTGTTTTCTTCTAAATCGTTGCTTAAAACTATTGTAACATTTTCAGTTCCAAGCTGTTTTGAAAGCTGCTCATAAGTCTGCACTGCAAGATAAGCTAAATCGCCACTGTCAATACGGACACCAATTTTTCCCCAGTTATTAGAAGATACCATTTGGTTTTTATGCTTTAAAAAGGCTTTTACTGCATTTTTTAACCCACTTTCAAGAGTATTTATAGTATCTATTAATAATACAGGTTTATCTGGATTAATTTCAAGCCACTTATCAAATGCATTATATTCAGTATCAAAGGACTGAATAAACTCATGCCCCATAGTGCCAGAAGATGGTATGCCAAAAATATTATTTACTTCACAGTTGCTTGTGCCGTTAATACCTGCAATATAGGAATAAAGAGAAGCCTTTAAACTGTTTTGAGCCCTGCGTCTGCCAAACTCCATAATAGGACATGCACACGCTGCATTTCTTATTCTGTGCCATTTTGTAGCCACTAAACTTGCAAAATTCATTTCAGAAAGCAAAATGCCTTCTAATATTCTTGCATCATGCAGGTTAGTTTCTAATACAATAATAGGCTCATTAGGAAAAGCAACAGTATTTTCCGGCAGAGCATATATTTTTACTGCTATTTTATCCCTTGTTTTAAGATAATCTATATATTTTTTTTTATAGCCTTTATTTTCCAGATAGGAAATTATCTGCTTATATGAAAAATTTTCTACTTTTGATAAAAATGCAGTAAGTCCTGCTGTAATAATATACGAACTGCCAAACGGAGCAGTCCTGTAAAAATATGACTTTACAGCCTTTTTATTATGAATATTTAAAAGCACATCAGTCTGAGCCATAACAAGATGATATTCATCAAAGGGAAGCAGCTCATCAAACAGTTTAGTTTTTAAAAATATATCTTTAAGAGGTGTGTTTAAAAGTTTATTTTCAAAATTATTCATTAAAAATACTCTCAATATCATCTATTTTCATAGTTCTCATACCTAAATCAGATGCCCTGTCTAAAAATATTTCTGATAAATATTCAAACCCGCTTACTGATGATACTGCATCTTCTAATAATATAAATTTTCGTAAATCTTTAGATACATATTTAGCAATATCAAGCAGCGAGTTTGCAACACAATGGCTTAATGCTTCCCCTGCCACCAATATTATATCATTTGCAGCTACAGTATGGGCTATACGAGAACTGGCACATATATTATCTTTTTCGCCCATACTAACATCTGCCCTTAATACAGAATACTGCTCTGTAAATGAGTTGGCACTTTTAATAATATACTCTGCTGCATTATATACTTCCGCATTATATCTTTCTATTGCATCAAAAAGCGGTTTATATATATTTGCACCACTTGAACCAATAATACAGTGCGGGGGCCATATACAAAGCTCATATCTGCCGTTACTTTCAAGCTCCCATACATAATATTCTGCTAATTTCTGATAAGCTGGAACAGCTGCATAATATCTGCCAGACAGCACTTCCTGTTTTTTAATAACTGTAAAAACTTCTGGGTGAGTGCCTGTTTCAGCATCTATCCAAAATACAGGGCTTGCAATATGAAAACTTTTGTGGGAATCAAATGTAACTGTTATTCCGCTTATTTTTGACCTGTATTTATCTATAAAATCAGCAAGCCTTTGCATATCATGCTCTGCACCTTGAACATATAAAGCACCATCTGGAGCACAGAAATCATTTTGTGGGTCTATTATTAAAAGATGAATTTTTTTCATACACTTCCCCATTAAACTTTATTTATAGTATATATTTTTCACATATAAAAATCAAGAAAATATAGTATCTGCTTCACCCACATTTTTTTGAAACACCTTATGTCACCTTGATGCGGAGCCGAAGAGTCTATATAGGTGCAGGGGAGCGTTTTTTGCGACACAAGGACTTCCCGACGAATAGGCAGGAAAAAGAAGTCCGTAGCTGGAAAGAATTTGAAAATAAAAGTTTAAATAGATTCTTCGCCTACTATCGTAGGCTCTGAATGACAGTGGTATATTGGCAACTATTACCATTTTGTCACTCAGAGGGAGCTTGCGACCGAAGAGTCTATAATTTTTACAAGCTAGAACATTATAAGATTCTTCGCCTGAATGCTCAGGCTCTGAATGACAGTTATTACAATTATTTATATTTTTACATATATTATAAAGTAGTTATGCATTTTTAAACAAAAGAATGAAATACCACCAGAATATAGTATTCAACACTTATTATTATATAACTCTATTTTATTTTTACCGTTTCTTATTTTTTTATTGCCTTTTTTAAATTAATATTATATGTTGATTAGGTCAGTATAATAGTATAGAATAATATACTTTTGGAGGTGTTTATGCTGGAACAAAATTTTGACGATAAAGAGGCTAAAAAAAAGAAGTTTTATAAAAGTCTTGTATTCTGGGTACTTGTTGGTTTATGTCTTGGTATTATTGTTGGTACAATAGGCAGTTTTCACAAGCCTAATGCAGAAGAATCAAATGCTGTTCTTAAATTCTTTTATGATTTTTCTGTTGTTGCAAAAGAATATACTATTGACCCTTTTATTAAAGGCTTAAAATTATTAATGGGGCCAATAATTTTCTTAACAGTTATTGTGGGGATAGTTAGACTTGAAGATATTAAAACACTTGGCACTCTTGGGGTAAAAACACTTATATACTTTGAAGTTATAAGCACTATCGCATTAATATTAGGCGTATTATTTGGCTATCTTTTACAGCCGGGTGTTGGTATGAATTTAGATGTATCAAGCCTTGATGAAAAAAGTGTTGCAGGCTATATTGAAAAAGGTGCGTCTCAGCCTATGACAGCAGGTGATGAGCTTATTCATATATTAAAAGGTGCAATACCTCATGACCCTATTACGCCTTTTGTTGAAGGAAAAACATTACAAGTTCTTGTTTTAGCAATCATTATTGCTCTTGTCCTTTCTTTTAGCAGACCAAAATTTAAAGAATATGTACTTAATCATTTTGAAACAATGCAGGAAACTTTCTTTAAAATATTATCTGTATTAATATGGTACAGCCCACTTGCTACTTTTGGTGCTATGGCTTATCTTATTGCTAAATTTGGATTTAGCTCTATTACAGGTATGATTATGCTGTTGATTGCTATGGCAGTTACTGTGCTTGTATTTATATTTGTGATACTTGGTGCTATTGCAGCTGTTGCAAAAGTTAATATATTTAAACTTATGCGGTTTATTTACAAAGAAATTTTAATAGTATTTGCTACTTCAAGTAGTGAAACAGCACTTGCCCCTCTTATGCGAAAGCTTGAAAAGGCAGGTATAGATAAGGCAGCAGTAGGGCTTATTATGCCAACAGGGTATAGTTTTAATCTTGATGCAACAAATATATATTTAAGTCTTGTAGTTATCTTTTTAGCGCAAGCATTTAATATACCAGTTACAATAGAACAAGTTATTACACTTTTAATTATTTTAATGGTATCATCAAAAGGTGCAGTGGGAGTAACAGGCAGTGGCTTTATTGTACTTGCAGGAACACTCTCAGCATTAACTTTACCTGATGGAAGCCATTTAATACCAGCTGTTACTGTGGCGGCAGTTTTAGGTATTGATAAATTTTTAAGTGAAATGAGAAGTGTTGGTAACTTATGCGGTAATGCAATTGCATGTGTTGTAATCAGTATATGGGATAAAAGAGTTGATATGGAAAAATTCCGCTATGCTCTTGATAATCCTGATAAATTTAATGATATATAATAATAGGTAGTAATACAAATCACAAAGGGCAGTAGAAATATATCTACTGCCTTGAGATTGTCAAAAAAATAATTTTTTTGCCAGTCTTTTGCCAGCCTAATAATGCTCACCGCATTTTATTAGGCTGCAAGGATAACTAAACTTAGATACACGCTCTAAGTTTAGTTCAACAAATTAATTTTTAATACATACTAGTAGTAATTATTTTAATTTAAAAAATAATGACTTTTTCTAAAGTCTGGGGCAGTAGAAATATATCTACTGCCTTTTTTATTTTTTAAAAAATATAGAAATTATCTTTTTTACACTATCAGTTTTTAAAAAAATATGTTAATATTAAATATTGTTTCAAAACATTATAATTTTTTTAGCGAGGTCAGCTATGTACGAAAAATGGAAAGAACAGTATGAAAAAACAATCAGCAAGTTTCCTGAGCGTAAAAAAGTTTTTAAAACTACTTCAGGCTATGAGGTAAAACCTTTCTACACACCAGCAGATATTCCTGATTTTGATTACGAAAAGAAACTTGGTTATCCAGGTATTTACCCTCTTACAAGAGGTGTGCAGCCTACTATGTATCGTGGCCGTTTTTGGACAATGCGCCAGTATGCAGGCTTTGCAACAGCAGAAGAATCTAATAAAAGATACAGATATCTGCTTGACCAGGGAACTACAGGTCTTTCTGTAGCTTTTGACCTGCCAACTCAAATAGGTTACGATTCTGATGACAGTATGTCTTCCGGAGAAGTTGGTAAAGTTGGTGTTGCTATTGACTCTCTTGCTGATATGGAAATATTATTCAACGGTATTCCACTTGATAAAGTTTCTACATCTATGACTATTAATGCAACAGCATCATATCTTTTATCATGCTATATTGCAGTGGGTGAAAAACAAGGTGTATCTTCTGATAAATTAGCAGGGACTATTCAAAATGATATATTAAAAGAATACATGGCTCGCGGAACATACCGTTTCCCACCTACTCAGTCTATGAGATTAATTACTGATATTTTCTCTTTCTGTAAAGATAATGTTCCTTTATGGAATACTATCAGTATCAGTGGCTATCATATTAGGGAAGCAGGAAGTGATGCTGTTCAGGAAGTAGCTTTTACACTGGCAGACGGTATTGCTTATGTTGATGCAGCTATTAAAGCAGGGCTTGATGTTGATGATTTTGCAGGCAGACTTTCTTTCTTCTTTAACTGCCATAATAACTTTATTGAAGAAGTTGCAAAATTTAGAGCAGCAAGAAGAATGTGGGCAAAAATTATGACAGAACGCTTTAAAGCTAAAAAACCAAAATCTACAATGCTCCGTTTCCATACACAAACTGCTGGCTCTACATTAACCGCTCAGCAACCGCAAAATAATATTGTGCGTGTTGCTCTGCAAACATTAGCAGCATGTATGGGCGGCACTCAGTCACTGCATACTAACTCTTATGATGAAGCTCTTGCTCTGCCTACAGAAGAATCTGTCCGTATTGCTTTAAGAACACAGCAAATCGTTGCAAATGAATCAGGTGCAGCAGACACTATTGACCCACTTGCTGGTGCATATATGGTAGAAGCTATGACTGATGATATAGAAAAACGCGCATTTGAATATATCCAAAAAATAGATGACCTTGGCGGTATGATGCGTGCTATTGAACAGGGTTTTCCACAAAGAGAAATACAAAACAGTGCTTATGAATATCAAAAAGCTATAGAAAAAGAAGAATTAATTATTGTTGGTGTTAATAAATATCATATAGAAGAAGAACCACCTACTGGTCTTTTAAAAATAGATTCTTCTGTTGAAGTAAGCCAAAAAGCAAAACTTAAAAAATTAAGAGAAACTCGTGATAATGATGCAGTTAAAAGAGCTCTTGCTGAATTAACAGCAGCTGCAAAAACAAACGAAAACTTAATGCCAAAAATATTAAATGCAGTTAAAACTTATGCCACTCTTGGCGAAACAATCAATGCTTTAAAAGAAGTATTTGGCGAATATCAAGAAAACATTGTATTATAAAATCAAAAGCCTTTCTGCTACAGCAGAAAGGCTTCTTTTTTTCATATCTTATCTTATTTATTTTTTATAAAATTATATTTTTATGACTGAACTGGTATTTCTGGAATATTAGGAATTTCTGGCACATCTGGAATTTCTGGGAATATATTTTCCGGTATTTCTATGCCAAGAGAATCTGAAATATATTTTATAAGGCTGTCTTCTGTAATTGCATTTGTTGCAGGGTCCCTAAGGCTTGCAGCAAGCTCGCCTAAAACACTGCTGAAACTATCCTGCCCCAGTAAATCACCTATTACTTGTGCAGCATCTTCTGAAAGCAAAAGTCCGCTGTCTAAATCAGCAAGAAATAAGTTATACTGTTTTAAAAATGATGCTAAACTCTGACCTACTACTGTTGGATTTACCTGAGTACCAAAATCTGTAAGCCCTGCTTCTGTAAGCTCTATAACATTAGCACCACCGCCAGTTGCATTTAAAAGCATAGAGCTTATGTTCACTATTGTACCCATTGTGCCTGCAAGACCGCATAATGTAAGGTTAGTATTATTTAAAGTAAGGTTATCTTTTGCAAGCTCTGTCCTGTAATCTGCACATATATTAATAGCTTTTGAATACTGAGTCTGAAGATACATCGCTGTATTTATATCAATCACATTATGACCAATAACTGCAGCTGCTGTTTCATAAATATCATTACCGCCAGTCTGTAATATGCTGTCAAGACCTTTTATAATATCAAATCCACTGCAGGCAAGTAAGGCACTTATATATCTATATAAATCATCTTCACTAAGTATTATGCCAGAATTAACAGATTCATCATAACGCTCAATAATAACATCGCATTCATTTTTTAAAAAACTAAAGTCAAAATCATCTATAGTATTTTCTGCACTAGAATATATACTTTCTCCACAGCCCGTTACAGCTACAGATATGACTATTAATAACACACTAAGATACTTATGCATTAAGCCCTCCAAATATGCTTTGCAAATAGTATAATATATATCGTATTTTTTATCAATAAATTTAATTAATAATCAGCATATTATAATGAATTTAATACTTGAAAAAGATTTTATAATTATATAAATTATAATATCATTTTTAAAAGAGGGCATTATGGAAAAATTATCCAACATAAGTGATTTTATAGATTTGATTATATATTTTGCAATATTTGCTGGTATAACAATTTATTCTATTTTTAAAGAAAAAAAGAAAACTCAAAACAAAAACAATAATGATGATGTTATTCAAAACAGTAGTCATGGCAGTAAATCAATCCAGACAGGCTGGAAAAGTAATAGAAAAAACAATTTACCATATAAAATAAGTAGAAATAATCGCAGTAATCCTATTTTTGGAAACCCAACTAATAATATTAGCTATACACGCACACTTATGCTTTTTTTAGCTGCGGCAGTATTTGCTGTTTTACTTATAGCATATTTTACTGGTGAATTTGAAAACTATGTAAATGCTGTATATCAACTTATTTACTAATTATTGGTTTATTTAAGTAATGTATTATGCAGTAAAAAAAGGCAGAGAAACGGGTATTTTTGAAAGCTGGGAAGAATGTCAAAAACAAATCACTGGTTTTTCTGGAGCAGAATTTAAAAAATTTAAAGAATTATATCAAGCAGAAGAATATTTATCTATCAGCGAATTAAATATTGAAAAAAATGATGATTTAAACGGTCTGCATGCTTATATTGACGGCAGTTTTTCTACTAAATTACAGGAAACTGGGTATGGTGCTGTTATTTTATATAATGGAGAAGTAATACACACAATAAAAGGCAGCAGTAAAAAATATATAGATATGCGTAATGTGGCAGGCGAGCTTTTTGCAGCCGCTGTTTCTATCAAATGGGCAGTAGAAAATGGATATAAAAGCATAACACTGCATCATGACTATTCTGGTATTGCTCACTGGGCGAAAGGTGAATGGAAGCGGAAACAGGAAGGTACTATTAACTATAAAAAATTTATTGACGATATATCTGAGAAAATAAGTATTTCCTTTGTAAAAGTAAAAGGTCATTCTGGAGATAGATATAATGATATGGCAGATATTCTTGCAAAAGAAGCTGTAAATATTACAGATGAACAGGAATAAGGTTAAAAGTATTGACAAATGAACATAATTTATGTTTAATCATTTATTAAAATAACTATAAGCCGAAGTGGCGGAATGGTAGACGCAGTGGACTCAAAATCCACCGGTTTTTAACCGTAGGGGTTCAAGTCCCCTCTTCGGTATTTTAAAACTCTTTATCTATCAATATGTTATACAATTGTTTTTTGGGTTTCCCCAAAAATTAAACCAACCAAGCAATTAAACTTGATTTATCTCAGTTCAGAAATTCTTAACATAAAAACTAAGAATTATATTTATTATTTAATATATTTAAGAATGCTTATAACAGATGTTTTATTCTATAATAAATGAAGATTGATATTTTAAATTAGTTTTATTTCATGCAAAATAGTTGCATTAATACAAGATTTATGATATAGGGTAGCTGGCTAGTACAACTTTTTCTGTATTTAGTGAATGTATATGCATTAAATAGATAGAATAGGTATTGAATATTATATATAATATAATATAATATAATATAATATAATATAATATAATATAATATAATATAATATAAGTGTATTCTATTTACTTTTGGAGTTTATTTGATGGCAAAAAAATATTATGCAGTTAAAAAAGGACATAAAACAGGTATTTTCACAGAATGGTCAGAATGTGAAAAACAGGTAAAAGGTTATTCTGGAGCTGAATATAAAAGTTTTGGTACACGCGAAGAAGCTGAAACTTATATAAAAAATAGCCAACCATCAAACAATACACTTAATGATAGTGAAAAAGAAAATATCACAGGTATTCATATTTATGTAGATGGTAGCTATTCAGACACTATTAAATGTGCAGCTTATGGATATGTTGTAGTAGAAGATGATAGAGAAATTTTTCGTGATTATTCTACTGTGAATGATGATACTGAAATACGAAATGTTGTTGGAGAATTACAAGCTACTATTGAAGCTATTACTTGGGCAATAAAGAACAAGTATTCTAAAGTATATATACACTATGACTATGAAGGAATAGAAAAATGGGCAACTGGACACTGGAAAGCTAAAACAAAAAAAACAATATCATACAAAACATTCATTGAAGAAATTAGAAATACGATAGATATAAAATTTGTTAAAGTAAAAGCTCACTCAGGAAATAAATATAATGAACTAGCAGATACATTAGCAAAAAATGCCTTATTAGAAAAAAATGTAATAAATCATACAGGTAATACTAATATGTCACTATCTGATAATCAGGAATTTACTATAGTAGATAATAAAGATAATACTGATAAATTAATTAAATTTTTGCAAGATAATTATAAAATTGAAACAAGAGAAGTACAAAATGGAATACAGTATATAATCAAAGACAAGGATGAGCAATTTTTTATAACAAAATACAATAATTTAAGAATACTTTTTCAAGGAAAGCCTTATAAAATATATAACGATATCATTATATTTTTATCAAGCATAGAAAATAATGCTAATACGATAAAAGAAATGAATGAAAAGTTTTATAATTTTAAATCGAAAGATATAGATTTAAAACTGTATTTACCAAAATCATATAGTATTTTCCCTGAAATGTTGTATGCCATTTTACAACCATCATTATTGGAACAACCTACATATACATTACCAGATTATTCAATGTATACATTTCCAGCATTAAGAACATTAGAAGGCACTATAAAACATTTATTAGGATTATATGGCATCAAAATTGATAATAAAGGATTAACATGCTTTGATGGATATAGATTACAAGACAGTGACAGAGTTAAAATTCAAAATAAAAATAATAAACTTGCAGAACATATAGAAAAGATGTATAAATATTATAGAAATAAGAGACATCCGTTATTTCATACAACAGCTACTTTAAGCGATATAAGAATTATAGAGAACTACGAAGATATAAAAATAATTATCAGGGAAGTTTTGGAACTTATAGATGAGGCATTTGATTTACATAATTCAAATGGATAAGACAATGAAAACTTTTAAAAAAATTAAACTAAAAGACAGTAAATATGATTATCTTTTTATTGCAACAGAAAGCGATACAACGGTAGTTGAAGCTATACCTGTAATAAAAAAAATAAATCAAAATGCTAAGATTTTATTTGATATGTTTTTAAAACAAGGAAATAATAGTATACGATTTATAGAGTATAATTATATAAATAATGAGGAAATTAATATCAATAAATTTAATATTATTAACGATGTTCCAGATGATATTTATAGTACAACAAAATCTTTCTTTAAAAAAAATATTTCATTACTTGATAATGGTGCTTTTACTGATAAATTTATACTTGCCTTTAAAAGGAGCCTGTGAAAAAAAGTCTGTAAATTCAGTTTTCTATGATTATATTTTTACATATCCTGCTCTATGAATACCAGAATAAAGTTATTCAGTCAAGAGCAGGAATTTATTTTTCACATTTCTATATTCTATTCAGGCAGCCGTCCTTCATACATAATGCTTAATTCCCCATAAACTTGAGCCCAGTTCCTAATGGTACCAGTCCATTTTTTAGTTGCTTCAAATGTTGCCAAATAAAGAGACTTTAAAAGTGCTGTATCACTTGGAAATACACTCCGTTGACTGTTTAATTTACGATAGACAGAATTTAATGATTCTATTGTATTTGTAGTATATATAACTTTCCTAACTGACATAGAGAATTTAAATATAGGAGAAATACAATCCCAGTTTTCTTTCCACCTCTTCATAGTGTTAGGGTATAACTGTTCCCATTTATCTATTACTTTGTCTAATGCCTGTAAGGCTTTCTCTTCAGTTGGGGCATGATAAATACTTTTTAAATCAGATGCAAATTCCTTCGCTGCTATCTTACGGATTATTCCATTATCTCTTACTGAAAAATGTATGGCATCTATGTATAATACTAGATATATCTCGTCTAATGGACGATTTTACCAATCTTCTATCTGGGTTTGACGTTTCTTCACTATCTGGGGTTCAAAACTAGATTGTCTGTCCTAGGGAACTGATATCTCTAACTCACCAAAATTACCGCTGATTGTCTTGTTCTTATAACCATTGCAGTAATCCTTATTAGCTGAACGCTCTGATTTGCTGTAACCTAAATGGCTATCCATTTCTGTTTCCATCATCTCTTTAATGGTACCACCTAACAGGTCTTTTAAGGCTTCTTGAATATCATTATCTGATTTAATATCATATTCTGATAATAAATTTGCTATTATTTGACGCTTACCATCCGTCATTACTACTTTGTGTACTGGTTTCTTCTTTCGTGCCATACTTAAGCTCCTTTCATATATTTTTAGTATATCATAGAAAACTTAAGTTGGCACTATTTACAGACTTTTTTCACAGGATTGTTTTACCATAATAGATATTGCTAATAATGCTGTTTATTGTAATAACTTTCATCTACTTTTACAAGTCCAGCAACACCTACACCAACCAGCCGTATTGGAACTGTTCCTGCATTATGTTCATTAAAAAGAGTTTTAGCATAGTTAAATATATCATCACTAGAAAAAATAGGAATGTATAAAGTTTTACGAAGCGATTTAGATTCAAACCTAAAAGTTTTCCAGTTAATAGTAATCACTTTTGCTGCATATTTTTTCAATATAAGTTTTTCTGATACTTTGTCTGATAATAATTTCATATAATCATATATTTCCTGCTTAGAAGATATATCATATGGAAATGTTGTTGCCTTGCTTATAGATTTATTTTCCAGTTTAGTTTCTGCATCTTCTTCATATATACAATTCACAGCATTATATAGCTTCTCTCCATGATGACCAAGATATGTTTCCAGCTTTTCCTTTCCTGCAAATCTTAGTTCCCGAACTGTAAATATGCCGTAGTCTGCAAGTTTTGCTTCCGTGCTTGTACCAATTCCCCATACTTTTGATAATGGAAATGATTCAATAAATGATACAGCACTCTTTTCATCTACTATATAATATCCATCAGGTTTATTTATACCTGTTGCCATCTTAGCCATAAGTTTATTAGGCCCTACCCCAATAGTGCATGTAATATCAAAATATTTTTTTATTAAATATTTGATTTTTTTTATTAAAAGCTCTGTATCCATATTGATATGAGTAATATCTGCATAGGCTTCATCTATAGATGATATTGTAATTTCAGGAACAATTTTAGAAATTAATTTAAATATATTAGAAGATATTTTGCCATATTTTTCAAAATTAACTGGCAAAAATAATAAATCAGGACATATATTTTTTGCAGTAGCACTGCTCATACCAGAAGATACACCATATCTGCGGGCTTCATAAGAGCATGTGCATATCACTCCCCTTTCATGTGTGGAGCCAACTGCCAAAGGTTTTTTCTTTAAATATGGTTTAAAAGCCTGCTCACATGATACATAAAAAGCATCCATATCTATACACATTATACGATAAATCATTCTTTACCTATAAAAAATGATACCCCTGTTCTCTAAATCTTAAAAGCATTACATATCTGCCTATTACTTCAAAAGTATCATCTTCTGTAACAGGAATAGGCTCAAAATCATTATTAGCAGGAAGTAAAAATATACCTTCATCACTTCTTTTAAAAGTTTTAAGTGTTACTTCCCCATTAAGACGAAAAGCTCCTATTTGACCGTTTGATATTTCTTTACATGGCTGAATGAATACATAATCTCCAGGAAGTATACCTTTATCCTGCATGCTGTATCCATCAACTATTAGGAAAAATCCACCATTAGAGTTTCTAAGAAATTCTTTAACAGGAATATAGCCTTCAATATTTTCTTCAGCCATAACAGGTGTACCTGCAACTATTCTGCCGATTACAGGAATACCCTTATCTTCATCTTCCTGCATAACTGTAGTAAGAGAACGGGCTATGCCTGATGATTTAGTAAGCATACCTTTTGCTTCAAGCCTGTCAAGCATAGCTTTTATAGTAGATGGAGAACTTACTCCCATACCCTGAGCCATTTCTCTAATAGATGGTGAATAACCATGTTCTTTATGAAAATCTAAAATAAAATTTAATAAACGCTCCTGCTTATCAGTCATGCTGCACCTCGTACATTTGTTCACTAGAACATTTATACTATTTATTTAGATTATTTGCAACTATTTTTTATATTTTTCTAAATCATAGGCTTTAATTTTTCTATATAAATATGTTCTTTCCATATCTAACATTCTTGCAGTTTGAGTTACATTCCAACTAGTAGACTGTAATGCTTTTAAAATAAAAGTTTTTTCAAATTCATCTCTAGCTTCTTTTAATGAAGGACTGTAGTTTGTATCCACCATATGCTGCTCTATTTCATTAACACCTGAAAGCAGTATATTTGGTGCATCTTTTACATCTAAAATATTATCTTCTGATAATACAACCATCCTTTCTACAATATTTTTTAACTGCCTTACATTGCCAGGCCATTCATAATTTATAAAAATATTCATTAATTCTTCTGTAACCTGTTTATCCTGCAGTCCATTTATACTTACAGTTTCCTGTATAAAATGGTTTACAAGTAGTGGTATATCATCTTTTCTTTTTCTAAGCGGTGGAACTTCTATAGGGATAACATTAATTCTGTAAAATAAATCAGATCTAAAACGGTTAGAATCTATTTCCAGTTGTAAATCTTTATTTGTAGCAGATATTAAGCGAAAATCTGATTTTATAATATCATTTCCACCAAGTCTTGAAAATTCACCTGTTTCTAAAACTCTTAAAAGTTTTGCCTGCATCATAAGTCCCATATCGCCTATTTCATCTAAAAATAATACACCACCATCTGCTAATTCAAACTTGCCTATTTTTCTTTTAACAGCACCAGTATATGCTCCTTTTTCTGAGCCAAAAAGCTCACTTTCTATTAATTCAGTAGGTACTGCAGAACAGTTTATTTCAACAAATGGTTTACCTGAGCGTTTACCAAGCATATGTATAAGCCTTGCAACATGTTCTTTTCCGGTGCCATTTTCCCCTGTGATTAATACCCATGAATTCATGGACGCAATTTTTTCTATACGCTCTTTAAGTCTTGTTATCTGCTGGCTTATACCTATTAAATCATATTTTTTAATATTTTTATATTTACTGCTTCTTAAATCCTGCATTAAGCTGGCTTTATCATCAAGATGTTTGATAATCATTACAATTCTTTCAAGGGAAAGCGGCTTTTCTAGAAAATCATAAGCACCATAACGGATAGTATCTACTGCTGTTTCTATAGTTCCATGACCGCTTATCATAATAACTTCTATTTCTGGGAAATGGCGTTTAATTTCCTTTAACCCTTCAATACCATCAATATCTGGAAGCCATATATCTAAAAATAATACATCAAATTTATTTTCCTGTAATTTTCTATATCCTTCTGCATAGTTTAAACTGTAGTCGCAGTCATAGCCTTCGTCTTCTAATATACCTTTAATTGCAGAACAAATATTTTTTTCATCATCAATAATTAATATTTTCATTATAATCCTCTTGGAAGTATTATTTTAAAATATGCACCACCTGCATCATTATTGCCTGCAGTAATAGTGCCGGAATGTTCTTCTACTATTTTTTTTACTATAGCAAGTCCAAGGCCTGTTCCACCTTGACGCTTACTGAAATATGGCTTAAATAAGTTAGGTATATCGTTTTCATCTATACCTGTACCATTATCTCTAATATATATCTCTATATTATCATTTATTTCTAATACTTCAATACTTATTATGCCATTTTCTTTACCAATAATATGAACAGCATTTAGAATAATATTTTGAAATACTCTTCTAAGCTGCAGCCTGTCTACATTAATTTCTATTTTACTATCACAGCTTATATTAAAAGTAATATTTCTGTATGTTTCTTTATATAATGATATTGTGTCATTAAGAAGTGCTGAAAGATTTATTAAATGTTTATCTGCTTTTGGAAGCCTTGCAAACATATTAAACTCTTCTATTAATTCCCGTAAGCTTTCTGACTCTGTAATAATTATGTCCATACATTCATCTATTACTTTTCTGCTTTCAATATCTCCCATTTTTGATGCTCTGCGCTTAACCCTTTCTGCCATAAGTTTTATTGGAGTAAGTGGATTTTTAACTTCATGGGCTATTTTTGTTGCAATATCTTTCCATAATGCTACTTTTTGAGCATCAACTATATCTGTAACATCACTTAATAATATTAATACCTGATTTTCTTCACCTAATACAATTTTAGATAAACTTAAAAAGAAAATTCTATTACCATATTTATCTGATAAATCAAAGTTTTCTATTATTTCATCATTATCACTTACCATAAAATCTTTTACACGGTTTAAAACAATATTATCAAAAGCATCTCTATGACTGCTTATAAAAATATCAGCCTTAATATTTGATTTTAATATCTGTAAATCATTTGAAACAAGTATAATAGATGAATCAACATTTTTAAATATTGCATCTATATACATATTATCTCTTGAAATTTGCTCAAACATTTCTGATAAAACTATATTTTTAGAATAAAGTTCTGTAGTGTATGTTTTCATTTGAGCAGTCATACTGTTAAATGCAGTAACTAAATCACCTATTTCTCCACCAGTATATTCTTTAACAGTAACATCGAAATTACCACTTGATATTTTCTGGCTTGCTTTTGCAAGCTCTTCTATAGGCTTTGTGATACTTCTTGCAAAAAGCATACTAACCCAAATAGAAGAAAAAAGAAGCAGTAAAGATATTTGCAAAAGCTGCATAATACTTGAATTTTTAATAGGATATGCAAAATACACATTTTGATTATATGTAGTATAATCTTTTTGAATAGCAGCTAAATCTTCATATAATAAAGGTGATGTATATTTTAGAATTAATATACCGCCCTGCTCTTCAGATTTATTATCTGTATAAGTTCCTGCCCAGTGTATTCCTCTTGCAATATCTTCATAACCATATATATATTTATCTCTTTCTAGTTCCTGCCTGTGAGTTAAAAGTTTTTCTAAAAGATATGTATCATATGAATTATTGCATTTTAAGATAATATTATTATCTTTATCAAAAACTATAATACTAGTAAATACATTATTATAAACATACCTGCATATATCATTTGTATAATTTTCTATTTTATAAGAAGAGTATAATTCTTTTTCTGTTAGAAATGATTGAAAATAATTAAGATAATTATTTAATTCATGCTGTTCATAATGCCTAAAATCATTTACAAGAACACCAGATTTATGTACTATGCCGTTAACCTGATTTGCAAACCATTTATTAATACTGTCATTTAAAAGCTGGCTGGAATATATAAAAATAATAGTTACAGGTAGAATTGTTACAACAAGGGAAAATATTAAAAGTTTTATTTTTAATGTGCCACGCTGCTCTGATAAAATCTTTACTAAATTTCTAAAAATTAATAAAAGCAGCACTATTACTAAAATTATATTAATATTCAGCAGTAAAAACATAGAAATATTAGAGGATAAAGGATATCCCATATGAGTTATATTTTTTCCTGCTAAAATGTTAATAGCTACAACAATAAGAAAATATATTAAATATCTTCTTAATTTAACTTTAACATCACCATAAGATGGTGATGTTAAAAATTTTATAAAGTTTAGAAGTTTCGTTTTAAATTTACTAAATATTGTCATATAAAAATATTATTATAAATTACTCTCTAAAATCTCTTAAAAATATGACTTTTGTCATAAAAAGCTCAGAATCGATGCACTGTGTACTTTTATCTTGAAACAGTGATAAATATGTAGATATTTCTTTCTCACTTACACCTTTTTTAGATAAAATATCTGCTACTTTAGCTTTTTCTATACAGTCATATGGAAGACTAGTTAATTCATAAGGCATATCTATTTCTAAATCTGTAACAATAGTATTTCTTAATTTACCATATATGCCGCTTAAACCTGAATTATTTAACTTTAATAATCCCGGGTTTTCATATCGTGGTGCATCAGCAGTATGAGTATATCTAATTAATAATTTTCCATCTGTAACATTATCTACTCTATAAGCAAAACCTGCTATGTCTTCATTGCTGATTAAAAGCTCTGCTATATTATTTTTATCATATCTTTTTAATACTTTCTCATTTTTATCATTTTTCTTAATGATTTCTATTTTTTCAAGACTATATTTTGGCAGAAATTCATTAAGAAAGTGATTATACTGTTTTGGAAGTGATGGTAAAAGTAAATTTTTATCTTTATTTTGTTTTATAAACTTTGCTATTTTATTTTCAAATACAAATGGACGAGCTTTTTCTGATTCTAAAATAGCACTGCCTGAATGGTCTTCTATTTTATCTTTTCCTTGTTTTAATGCATCAAAATAAGCAAGAACTTGGTTAATATTTTTTTCATTTTTATAAAGTTCAGGTGCTCCTAAATACTGTGCTATCCATTCTGTAACATACTCTACTTCATAAGAATGAGGATATACGGAATACTGTAACGAGCTTTCAGTTATATATTCTAAAGGATTAGATTTATCATAAGTTATACCATTTAATTTTAAAGATGGGTAAATTGTACTTCTTAAAAACACATCTTTTTTTGATAAAAATATGGAGATATCATTATCTGTTTTAGTAACAAAAGATGATGGCTGCATATTGGTAAACATCATTTTTTGAAACAGCAGGTTTTTACTTTCATCATCATAAAAAGTGCGTTTTACAGGGTTAAAAAGCTCTGAAAGATAACCTAGCTGTAGATTTTTCTCATCTTTTTCATAAGAGCGGGCAAGATTCATAATATAATCACTTGCTAAAAGTTCCACTGTTTGAAAATTAAATGATACAAAAAACGATACATAATCTAAGTCATTTACTTTAAAGCAGGTAGAACCTTTTTCACATTTTTCTACAAACTTACATGTTGGATAAGCATATTTTTTATTATCAAAAACACAGGAATAAGTAATTTTTTTTATTTCCTTATTTTCTACTAATGTTTCATAACTGTTTGGTGCAGCAGCAAAACTTTTTGTGCTTAAGTTTAAAGTAATAAATGCCGATATACAGATAAATAGAATAACTGTAGTAATTTTTTTCATATATGTAACTCCTTATATAACATAATACTAAATATTTTTATTAAAAATTATATTATTAAAAAAAAATGTTTGCAAGGATTTATAGTATAATGTATATATTTTTTTATTATTTTTAAAATGAGGCATTGCATGAGTGATTTTGAACAGCGTACTGAGGAATATGGTACAGCAATACTAAAACTTGTTAGAGTTAAAGAAGCAGCAGGCTCAAATACTAGATTATTTGGTAATATTGTATTTTCAATGAAGCATTATAAAGAAGGCGATAATGAAATGATGCTTGTTAGAATAATACCTGTTTCAAGTAATGCTGTAAGACCTATAAAAAGTACCTCTGGTAATGCGTCTGACCAGTTATCTATTAATAAAATGTATGCACTTGTAAACCACAGAAGTAACTCTATTGAATTTGGTCCTACTCAAGGTTTATTCCTTGATAAAAACCTTAGAAATAAAGGTATAGGCACATTTGCTTTTAATGAACTTATTGTTTGGCTTAGGGAGAACTTTCAAGAGTATTCTATTACACCTTTTGATTTTGTTACAGCAGATAATATAGAAGATAATGAAAGAGAAATAAGAAATAAATTTCTGGAAAATTTTGGCTTTACTCTTGGATTTACTGATGTAACTCAGAGAAATGGTACTATGAAAGCTAAAAAACCTTCTCTTTTAAAATCTTATACTAATCCTGATAAATTAGAAGAAGTAGATATTGAAAAATTCTTTTTTAACCTGCTTAATGAAAGAAATAAACTTGAAAAAGAATATAATGAATTAAAAGTAGAATATGCTGCCCGTGGTGAAGAGCTTTTAGGTGGTATGCCAAAAGGTGATTTAATAAAATATACTGTTATAGGTTCAATTGCTGTTCTAGTTATTATGCTTCTGCTGATTTTGTAGAGGTTATAATTGAAAAAAATTGGATTTACTACAACAATACCTGTAGAGTTTATACTTGCAGGTGGCAATATTCCTGTTGATTTAAATAATATTTTTGTATGCAGCCCTAACCCAAATAATTTAATTGATGAAGCACAAAATGATGGTCTACCTAGAAACTGCTGTTCATGGATAAAAGGTCTTTATTCTGTAGCTGTTAAAGAAAAATCAGTTGATGAAGTCATATCTGTTACAAATGGTGACTGCAGTAATACTCATGCTTTAACTGAGCTTTATTCTGCAAATAATATAAAAGTTCACCCTTTTGCCTACCCTTATGAAGAAAAAGAGCCTTATTCTGCTTTAAAAAATCAAATGCTTGCTTTAGGTAATGCACTTAATGTTACTTTTGATGATGTATATGAATGCTGCAAAATTACAGATAAAATCCGCAAAAAATTAAAAAAGATAGATGAAATGACTGTTCAAGGCTATATTACAGGTTTTGAAAACCATTTATATCTTGTATCTTCTACTGATTTTAACAGTAATTTAGATAAATTTTCAAAAGATGTTGATGATTTAATAGAAAAAGCATATAAAAGAAATATTGATAATAAATATGTACGACTTGGCTGTATTGGTGTCCCTACAATTAACCCTGCAATGTATGATTTTATAGAAAGCAAAAACTGTAAAATAGTTTTTAATGAAGTGCAGCGTCAGTTTAGCATACCTTCAGAAAATCCAGATTATGTTAAAAGATATTTAGAATATACATATCCTTATGGAGTAATGGACAGAATAAAAGACATAAAAGAACAGGTAAAAGAAAGAAAAATTGATGGATTAATCCATTATGTACAGTCATTCTGTTACAGACAGATTCAGGATATTTTAATTAAGAAACATTTAGATATTCCTGTATTAACTATTGAAGGGGACAGCCCGGGCGATATAGACGGCAGAACTAAAATACGCATTGACTCCTATATAGAAATGCTTGAAATGAAAAAAAGAAAGAGAAACATATGAAAAATATTGGTATAGATTTAGGTTCAAGATATGTAAAACTTGTTAAAGAAGATGATGGTCAAATAGAATATAATCTTTTTGATACAGTAAGTTTTTATAAACAGTATATATCCAGAGATGGAATAAATACTTATATAGATACTAAAAAACTTGGTCTTAATGATGATTATAAAATAGTAGCTACAGGGTATGGGAGAAATTTAATGTCATTTTCTAATGCTGAAATTATATCAGAAATTAAAGCTCATTTCAGGGGAGCTTTAAGGCAGACTGGAGATGACAGTTTTATATTAATAGATATTGGCGGGCAAGACAGTAAAGTAATTCTTGGAAAAGAAGGATATATAGAAGACTTTATTATGAATGATAAATGTGCAGCTAGTACAGGAAGATTTGCTGAAAATGCATGTTCAGTTTTAGGAATAAGTATAGATGAGCTGTCACAGATGCAAAATAACCCTGCAAATCTTTCAAGCACATGTGCAGTATTCTGTGAAAGCGAGCTTATAGGGCTTATGGCTTCAGGGGTTGAAATAGAAAGTATTGCCGCAGGAATAAATAAATCTATTGCTAAACGGCTTTTACCATTGATTAAATCATTTCAAGCTGATAGAATATATGCTTCTGGTGGAGTTGCAAATAATAAAAGCTTAATTTTATTTATTTCTCAGCTTATAGGTAAAAATGTAACACCACTTAATAATCCACAATTTAATGGAGCATTAGGCTGTCTGCCGCTGTAGAATATTTTATTACAAGGGTATTTATATGGATATGATTTTAAGAGATATTACTCTAATTTTTGCAGTATCTACAATAGTTTTATTAATATGTGCAAAAATAAAAATACCAGGTATTTTAGGATATTTACTTACTGGTCTTTTAATTGGTCCTAACGGACTTGCTTTTATCTCTAATACAGAAAATGTATCACATATGGCAGAAATTGGCGTTATTCTGCTTCTCTTTACTATCGGTTTAGAGTTTTCTCTACAGCAGCTTCTTGCATTAAAACGCTCTGCTCTTGGTGGCGGTATGCTGCAGGTATTTTTAACATCTATTTTCATTACAATTCTTTGCATGATTATGGGTATTAATACAGAATTATCTATATTTATAGGTATGATAATTGCACCATCATCAACAGCTATTGTTTTAAAACTTTTAATGGAAAGAGGTGAAGTAGAATCACCTTATGGCAGAATAACAACAAGTGTGCTTATTTTTCAGGATATTGCAGTAATACCTATGATGCTGATAGCAAGAATGTTAGCTCCAGGAAATGACTCATCTATTGCAGATATTGCAATAACTTTAGGATATGCAATTATTGTTGTAGTTCTTTTATTTGCTGCTGCAAGATTTATTGTTCCAAAACTTTTAGCAAAAGTTACAAAAACAAGAAGCAGAGAAGTATTTTTATTTTCCATAATATTAATATGTATGATAGTTGCTATTATAACAAACAAAGCTGGCCTTTCTTTAGCTCTTGGAGCATTTTTAGCTGGTATGATAGTAAGTGAAACAGGTTACGGATATCAGGCTCTTGGTAATGTTGTGCCATTTAAAGATGTTTTTACAGGTTTCTTTTTCATATCTATTGGTATGATGATTAATGTTAATACATTTTTAGCTCACCCTGCCCTTATTTTATTTTTAGCTTTTCTTGTTATAATTATAAAAGCATTAGTTACAACAATGTCTATAAGTATTTTAGGCTATTCCCTTGAAACATCATTAAAAACTGGTCTTGCTCTTGCTCAAGTGGGAGAATTTTCTTTTATTCTTGCTACAACAGGTTTACAGGACGGTATCTTTAATGAATTTCAAAACTCATTATTTATAACTATTGCAGTTATATCAATGATTGCTACACCTTTTATGATGATATATTCTACCCAGATTGCAAAACTGCTTTCAAAACTGCCTCTTCCTGCAAATATTATAAAAGGCTACTTTCATGAAAAAAAATCTGACAAAAAAATATTTAATGACCATATTGTATTAGTTGGATTTGGACTTTCAGGCAGAATGATTGCAAAAGCAGCAATACAGTCAGGTATTGATTATATAGTTATAGAAATGAACCCAAATACTGTACAGACTGAAAAACAAAAAGGCACACCTATTTTTTACGGCGATGCATCTCAAGAAGAAATTTTAGACCATGCATCTATTACAAAAGCACGCTCAATAGTTATTTCTGGAGCAGATTTTCATACTACTAAAAATATAGTAGAAACAGCCAGAAGATTAAACCCAACATTAATTATTATAGCTAGAACTCGCTTTAAAGCATATAATGCAGCATTAAAAGAATTAGGTGCATCTGAAGTTATTTCTGAAGAAGTAGAATCTGCTGTATCACTGCTTTCTGTTGTATTTAAACACTACTATATACCAGAAGAAAATATTGCAGCAATAGAAGCAGAACTTCGTCAGGAAGATATTGCAGCTATTTCTAAAAAACATCAGGATAAAAAAATCTCTACTCTTGGTGTGAAAGGACTGTCAGTAGAAACAATTACAGTACCTGTTGGTTCAAAATATTCAGGCTGCTCTCTGCGGGCTCTTGATGCCAGATTTAAATACAACATTAATATTATTGCAGTAAAATCTGGTGTACAGGTAAAAGTATCCCCTGGCTCTGACGATAAAATAAATGACAGAGATGAACTTATAGTTACTGGTAAAAATAGCGATATTGCTGTATTTGCATCTATTTTAAATGAAAAAATAAAACCAGCAACTTAATTTTAGCTAATTTCATATTAACATTATATATTAATACTTATTTATACAATTTTATACAATTAAATAAAACAGCACTCTATATTTGTAGTTTTACTTGATTTTACATAAAAAAATGGAACAGGTAAAAACCTGTTCCACTTTCTACAAAAAGGAGGGAGTTTATTTAAATGCATTACTATGCAAAAAAATACTGAAAATACTCTGTTCTATATGTTTTCCTACTTACTATATAGGAAATATATATTACAAATGTAAAAATAAAAAGTTTTTTTATTTTTTTCTCCACAATATCTACAAAATTTATATGATTTATTTTTTTCTTTTTATATCCCCCTTATTTTTCACTTGTTTATTATGTAAAAATACTTTATAATTTTTGCAAAAATAATATTAATCATACAAAAATAAGGGGATTGATATGTTTGATACTTTTTATAAGTCTTTCAGCCAAAAAGTAGACGCTGCTAAAAATAAATTTAGCAGACCATTTACATTAACAGAGAAAATATTATATGCTCACCTTTTTTATGAAAATGAATTAAAGGATTATAAACGCGGCGAAGACTATGTAAACTTTAAGCCAGACAGAGTGGCAATGCAGGACGCTACTGCACAAATGGCTTTACTACAGTTTATGAATGCAGGCAAAAAGAAAGCTGCTGTAAAATCTTCTGTTCACTGTGACCACTTAATACAAGCCTATAAAGGTGCTGATACAGATTTAGTAGAAGCAGAAAAAATTAATAAAGAAGTATATGAATTTCTGCAAAGTGTAGCAGCAAAATATGGTATAGATTACTGGAAACCAGGTGCTGGTATCATACATCAAGTAATACTTGAAAATTATGCATTTCCCGGCGGTATGATAATAGGAACTGACTCTCACACTCCAAATGCTGGCGGTTTAACTATGGCAGCTATCGGTGTTGGTGGTGCTGATGCTGCTGATGTTATGAGTGGTATGGAATGGGAATTAAAAATGCCAAAAATTATTGGTGTTAAACTTACAGGTAAATTACATGGATTTGCATCTCCCAAAGATATAATATTAAAGCTTACAGGTATTTTAACAGTTAAAGGTGGTACAAATTCTATCATAGAATATTTTGGCGAAGGCACATTATCACTACCTGCAACAGGTAAATCAACAGTGTGTAATATGGGTGCAGAAGTTGGTGCAACAACATCTATATTCCCTTTTGACAGCCATACTGCCGACTATTTAAATGTAACTGGCAGAAAAGATGTGGCAGCCCTTGCTGAAAAGTATAAAGAATACTTAAAAGCAGATGATGAAGTTTTAAATAATCCTGAAAAATATTATGATAAAGTTATAGAAATAGATTTAGACAGCTTATCCCCTTATGTTAATGGCCCATTTACTCCAGACGCTGCAACTAAAGTAAGTGAAATGGCTGCAAAAGTTACTGAAAATAACTATCCAGATAAAGTAGAAGTTGCTCTTATTGGCTCATGTACTAACTCATCATATCAGGATTTAGGTAGAGCTGCTAATTTATTAGAACAGGCTGTTGCTAAAAATATACCATTAAAAGCTGAATTAATTATTAATCCAGGCTCTATATTAGTTTTAGAAACAGCTAAAAGAGATAAAATTATAGATACATTTAAAAAAGCTGGAGCAGTTATTATGACAAATGCATGTGGCCCATGTATTGGACAGTGGAAAAGAATAACTGATGATAATGAAAGAAAAAATACTATAGTAACAACTTTTAATAGAAACTTTGCAAAACGAGCAGATGGCAACCCTAATACTTATGCTTTTATAGTTTCGCCAGAAATGGCTGTTGCCTATGCAGTTTCTGGTAAATTAAGTTTTAATCCAGAAAAAGATGCTATTAAAGATAATAATGGACATGATGTAATGCTTATGGCTCCATCATGGGACGCATTACCTAAAAATGGATTTATAAAATGTGACAAAGGATTAATAACTCCACCAGAAAATGCTGATAATATTACTGTAAAAATAGATGCATCATCTTCAAGGCTTCAAATATTAAAACCTTTTGCAAAATGGGACGGAAAAGATATAATAGATGCAGACCTTTTAATAAAAACAAAAGGCAAATGCACTACTGACCATATATCTATGGCAGGTCCATGGTTAAAATTTAGAGGTCATTTAGAAAATATTTCTGATAATATGCTTATGGGTGCAGTAAATGCCTTTAATAATGAAACAAATAAGGTAAAAAATAATTATACTAATGAATATTCCGCAGTTTCTGCTGCTGCAAAATATTATAGAGATAATAAAAACGGCTCTATAGTTATTGCTGAAGAAAACTATGGAGAAGGCTCTTCAAGGGAGCATGCAGCAATGGAGCCAAGGTTTTTAGGTGTAAAAGCTATTATTGCAAAAAGTTTTGCAAGGATACATGAAACTAACTTAAAAAAACAAGGTATGCTTGCTCTCACCTTCCAAAATAAAGATGACTATAATCTTGTAAAGGAAGGCGACTTAATATCTATTACAGGCTTAAAAGATTTTGCTCCAAATAAAGAGCTCACTGTTACTTTAAAACATACTGACGGTTCAGTAGACACATTTAAAGTAAACCATACATATAATATACAGCAGATAGAATGGTTTAAAGCAGGCTCTGCATTAAACAACTTAAAAAAATAATGGTGATTTATGGCAAAAATTGTTAAAGAAAATAATAAATTAATAGTTCCTGATACATTAACTCTGCCTTTTATTGAAGGTGACGGGGTTGGTGCTGAAATAACAAGCGTTTGTAAAAAAATAGTAGACCATACAGTTAACATTATTTATAAAGGTGCAAAAAAAATAGACTGGCTTGAAGTATTAGGTGGTGAAAAAGCATATAATAAAACTGGAAAATGGCTGCCTGAAGAAACAATGAATACTTTTAAAGAATATTTAATAGGTATAAAAGGACCATTAACAACACCTGTTGGAGGTGGTATTAGGTCTTTAAATGTTGCACTTAGACAGGAACTAGATTTATTTGTATGCCTTAGACCTGTTGAATGGTTTAAAGGTGTTTCTTCCCCAGTAAAAGAGCCTAATAAAGTAAATATGGTTGTTTTTAGAGAAAATACTGAAGATATATATGCAGGTATTGAATGGGAAGCAGGCACAAAAGAAGCTGAAAAGTTTTATAAATTTTTACATGATGAAATGAATGTAAAAAAAGTGCGTTTTCCAGAAACATCGTCTTTTGGAGTAAAACCTGTATCAAAAGAAGGCTCATCAAGACTTGTAAGGGCTGCAGTTCAGTATGCTGTTAATAATAAAAAACCTTCTGTCACATTAGTTCATAAAGGCAACATTATGAAATTTACTGAAGGCGGCTTTAAAAAATGGGGTTATGAAACAGCAGAAACTGAATTTGCTGATGTAACTTTTACTATGAATCAGTATGACAGTATAAAAAAAGAAAAAGGTGCAGATGCTGCTGATGCTGCATATAAAAACGCAATTGAAAATGGTAAAATTATAATAAAAGATAATATTGCTGATGCATTTTTACAAAATACATTATTAAAACCAGAAGATTATTCTGTTATAGCAACACTTAACTTAAATGGTGACTATATTTCTGACCAGCTTGCGGCTATGGTTGGCGGTATAGGTATTGCCCCTGGTGCAAATATTAACTATAACACAGGTCATGCAATATTTGAAGCTACTCACGGCACAGCACCAGATATTGCTGGTAAAAATATAGTTAACCCATGCTCTATGCTGCTTTCTTTTGCGATGCTTTTTGAATACATTTCATGGAAAGAAGTAAGCGATAAAATAAAAAATGCTCTTGTAGAATCTTTTGAAAAAGGATACGCTACCCATGATTTGGCTAGATTTATGAAAAATGGTACAAGTCTTTCTACAACTGATTTTGCTGATAATATAATTAAACTAATTAAATAGGTGAAGTAAAGAATGAGTTATGATAGTTTTTCTGAAGAATGTGCTACTATTAAAGAACATTTAATTTATGATTTATCTGAAGCTATGCGTGAAGCAACTACAATGGATTTAAGTCTTTTTAAAAAATATAATGTTAAAAGAGGGCTTAGAAATGAAGATGGAACAGGTGTATTAGTTGGACTTACAAGAATTGGTAATGTTGTAGGTTATGAAAAATCAGAATCTGGTCTTACACCTATTCCAGGTAAACTATTTTACAGAGGTATTGATGTAAATGATATAGTTCATGCTCTTTTAAAAGAAAAAAGGCTTGGATTTGAAGAAGTATCATATCTCTTATTATCAGGCAGTCTGCCAAATAATCAGCAGCTAGAAGAATTTAAATGTTTAATAGCACAGGAAATGCCGCTTGAGAAAAAAACGAGACTACATTTAATTGATTTAGAAGGCTCTGATATAATGAATATACTTGCAAGAACTGTTCTTGAAATGTATATATACGATAAAAATCCAAATGATGTATCTCAAAGTAACTTAATGAGACAGTCACTTTATCTTTTATCAAAATTTCCTACAATAATATCTTATGCTTACCATGTTCTCCGTCATGCTTATAATGGAAGAACTATGCATATTAGACACCCTAGGGAAGATTTATCAATTGCAGAAAATCTTTTATTTATGATTAAAGGTGATGAATATACAGAGCTTGATGCCCGCACTCTTGATTTGCTTTTATTATTACAGGCAGACCATGGTGGCGGTAATAACTCCACATTTACCGTTCGTGTTACAAGCTCAACTATGACAGATACATATTCATCTATTGCTGCAGGTATTGGCTCATTAAAAGGACCTCTTCATGGCGGTGCTAATTTAATGGTAGCAGATATGCTTGACCATTTAAAAGAAAATATTAAAAAATGGGACGACCAAGAAGAAATAGATACATATCTGCATAAAATACTAAATAAAGAAGTATATAATAAAACAGGCCTTATTTATGGTATAGGACATGCAGTATATACAATTTCTGACCCAAGAGCAATGCTGTTAAAAGAATTAGCAAGAGATTTAGCAAAAGAAAAAGGCAGAACTGAAGAAATGGCCTTTTTAGAGCTGATTGAAGAACGCTCTATTGAAGCATTTAGAAACTTTAAAAAAGGCACTACAAAACGAGTATCAAGCAATATAGATTTTTATTCTGGCTTTGTTTATGATATGATAGGTATACCAAAAGAAATATTTACTCCACTTTTTGCAATGGCAAGAATTGTTGGCTGGTGTGCTCACAGAAACGAAGAAATTACTTTTGCAGGCAAAAGAATTATTCGTCCAGGATATAGCAGCATTGCACCAGAAAAACCATATGTAGAAATACAAAATCGTTAAAAGTTATTTTATCATCATTCCCTTATAATGCATAATGTATTATAAGGGTTATTTTGTTATATTGTAACAGTATTATAGTATGGAGAGTTAATGAATAAAGTTGCGGTTACATTTGTAATAGTTGTAATTTCTTTATCTATTATTATTCAGATGGATTTTTCAACTGAAGATATTATACCTGATAGTAAACCGCAGCCAGCACCATCTGCAAATACATATAACATGTATTATATAAATTATAATCTACTTAATAATATACAATATATCAAAGATAATTCTTTATCTCTTAATGATAACAGGTTATTATCTGCTTTAATCACTCAGGATATATATGGAATAAAAAAATTAATCAGCAAAATCAGCTCTCCAAATATTGTGTATAATTATAAAACAGATAATTACAGCGCTGCTATTCCTTTAATATTTCTTGCAATAGGAACTGAAAATAAAGAAATAATAGATATAATATTATCTATTCCAAATATCAATCTTTCAGTTATTGGAAAACTTCCCATGAATGATACTGATAATAGAACAGTTTTAACAAATGTTACACCATTAGCCTATGCTGTATATATTGATAATACTTATGCAACTGAAAAACTGATAAAACTAGGTGCAGATGTTAACCAAAAAATGCCAACAGATAGAACTGCATTATTTTTTGTAAGAACAAAAGCTGCTCTTGATTTATTAATTAATAATGGGGCAGATATTAATGCAAAATCACTGCCGGGAAACACTCCATTGCTGCAGGCTGTTAGTAAAAATAATTTAATTATAGCTTATGAGTTAATATCCCATAAAGTAAATCCTAACCAGTTCAATAAGGCTAATGCAACTCCATTAACAACTGCTATAAACAAAAAAAATATAAATATGGTTAAAATGCTTATATCAAATGGGGCAGATGTTAACTACTTTGCTTCAGACAGCCAGACACCATTAATGATTGCAGTTAGTAATGCAGATTTGCAGATATTTAATCTGCTTTTAAATATGGGGGCAGATGTTAACCATGCTAATAAACTTGGTAAAACATGTATTTACTATATGCAGGCCTTTCAAGAACAGTGGACTATATGGAGAGCAATGGTAAAAGAGCTAAAAGGCAAAATAGATATAAATCATAAAGATATAAATGGTGATACAGTGCTGCATATAAACCCTGAAAGATACTGGCTTTATAAAGAACTAACCCCTGATTTAAACATACAAAATAATAATGGTGATACACCACTGCATATACTTATGCGTAAATCTGATAATACAGATATTATACTTTCTTTAATAAATGGCGGTGCAAAAATTAATATAAAAAATAATAATAACGAAACACCTTTAGATATAGCTTTAAAAAACAATAATGAAAAAATTATCAAGTTACTAAATAGTCTTAACTCTTAGATTTTCTTAATTTTATAAAAAATTCTTTCATCATTTGGCTGATTTCTTCACTCATTATACCTGATGAGTATTCTACTTTATGATTTAATTTATTTATATTAAAAATATTAGCAACAGAAGAAATGCCGCCAAATTTTGGCTCATTTACTCCATAATATACTTTATCTATTCTAGCATGCAATATTGCACCTGCACACATTATACAAGGCTCTGCAGTAACATATATACTAGCTCCATTTAAACGCCAGTCACCTGTATTTCTGCAGGCTTCATATATTGCTTCTATTTCTGCATGGCTTAAAGGGTTTTTATCAGTTTCTTTTTTATTATACCCTGCACCAATTATTTTATCATCTTTAACAATAACTGCACCAACAGGCACTTCCATAATATCTAATGCTTTTTGTGCTTCTGCATATGCAAGCTGCATATATTTTAAGTGGTTATCCATTACAGAGCAAGCCTAATCATTCCAGCAAAAAGCACTGCTGCAGTTTCTGCTTTTAATATGGTATCAATTGGAGTGTATGCTTTAAATCCTGCATTTAAAAGATAATTATATTCTTTATCTGTAAAACCGCCTTCTGGACCAATTATCATTGATATATTTCTGGAAGTTATTTCAGGCATGGATTTTACGCCAAGTCTTTCATGAAATAATATATTCTCATCTGCTGCTGGCTTAATTCTTTCTAGTTTTTGAACAGGATGAATTTCTGCAACAACTTCTCTTTCACACTGCATTGCAGCTTCTTTTGCTATCTGCACATATCTTTCATAAGCTGATGATTTTAAAGAATCTAAACTTCTAGTTGAAATAACAGGGATAATATCTGTAACACCTAGTTCTGAATATTTTTCTATAATAAAATCCATATATTCCCGTTTTGCAATACACTGATATACTGTAAATTTATAATCAGGGGCACATACAGGGCGTTTTTCAAGTATTCTTACCTGCACACCTTTTTTGCCTGCAATATATATTTCCCCTTCAGCTAAATATTCTTTTGTTAATACTTCTACAATATCACCCTGCTCTGCCCGCAGAACAGTTTTTAATTTTCTTGACTGGTTTTCATCAAGCTCTATAACTGGCGATATTTCACCATCAAAATAAACTCGTCTTAATCGTCGCATTTAATTATCTCAAAAGTATAGTTTCCATTTTCATCTATAATCATAGCAGTTAATTTACCGCCATAGCAGCAGCCGGTATCTATATTAACACTTATAACTTCCCCTGCTTTATCTTTATAAATTAATGGAGCAACACTATTTAATTCTCCAGTAGTAGAGTTTTTATTAACTATTGCTTCATGACCATGTACAAGAATATAGTCAAAATATTTTGATTTATAAGTTTTAGTCTTTGTATGCCACATATAAGGATAATGTCTTATTTTTTCATCTTCACTGCATTTATCATACTGTTTGTCAGGCGGCATATCAAAAAAAGCAGGACCTGCATGTGATAATAGAAATTTATGTTTTTTAGTATGCTCTATATAATATTCTGTAAATCCATTAAAAAATTCCATATATGGCAGAAAGTATGGAGTTATTTCCCACTGAGTTTTTTTGGCAGCTTCTTCCATAGTTATTCCCATAAAAGAAGCAACAGTGCTTAACCCTACCCTTTCATGCCAGTTAAAATCTGGATATCTGCCTTCATTTTCTACTGAATTAATAAGCATATCTTCATGGTTGCCCCGAAGAAATGTCATAAGACATTCTCCCTGCCTGTCCATTAAAAACTCTACAACTTCTTTAGAATAAAGCCCTCTGTCTACAATATCACCAAGAAAAACTATGCGGTGAATTAAGTATTTATCAAGCATTGTATAGTAGAGTTTTTTTAATGTTTTTATGCTGCCATGAACATCACCAATAACAGCTAACATTTTTTAAACCTCACACCAGTCCATTCATTAATAGTTATGCGTTCATCTATTTGATAACCTTTGCATAATTCATCTTTTATATTATCAAATTCACTTTCTAATATACCAGAATATATAACATACTCAGTAGTAAGCCTGTTAACATCATCTTTTATTGCAAGTAAAACACTAGATATGATATTCGCACATACTATATCGTAAGTTTTATCTTTTATATCTGCTATATCTCCAGTCCATGCATCAATATTTGAGCAGTTGTTATTTTTAATATTTTCAAGACAGTTATCAAGTGACATTGGGTCAATATCAAAGGCATCAATATGTAATGCACCATCCATAGATGCAGCAATTGCTAATATTCCACTGCCTGTTCCCACATCAAGAATATTTTTACCGCTGCATACTTTACTTAAAAGTCTTGCTGCAATTTTTGTTGTAGGGTGAGCACCTGTTCCAAAAGCAAGTGATGGATTAATATATAAAGTGCGTCTATTATCTTCAAATGTTTTATCTTTTTCAAAGATAAAGTAAATATCATCTGTGAGATAATCTTCCTGAATATATTCTTTCCATTTTTCCTGCCAGCCTGTTTCTTCTGTGTCTTTTGATTCAAAAGGAATACCAAGCTCGTTTAAAATGTCGGAAATATCATCACTTGAATAAATTAAATAAGTTTTCTGGCCTTTAAATTCTTCTTCTCCGATGAAGGCCTCTGCTTCTTCTAATAAAAGACGAAGAGCATCGGGGAGTATTTGTAATCTGTATTCAATCATACTTAATTATATTGCATATAAAAAAAAGTTGCAATATATTATTGAAATATAATAGAAATCTTGTTATAGATACATTATGAGATTATCAGTATATTGTGCAGAAAAATTTAAAATTTCTAGAAGACAGGTAAAAGAAGCTATAAAAAATGGCTTAATTTCTATTGATAAAAGCATTATTACAAAAGATATAGAGATAACAGGCACAGAAAATATTAAAGCAGATTTTAATGTAAAACAGTTAGATTATAATTTATCTGACTATCTTTTATACCAAGATGATAATTATGTATTTTTATATAAACCACCATTTATTCATTCTGAAAGACTGCATATTGATGATGATTTAACAGTTAGTGATATTTATAAAAACTTTCCAGAATACAGCCCACTTTCAAGGCTTGATTATGAAGCTGATGGCATTATAGGTATGATACATAAAGATACACAGCTTAATAATATTTCAAAATCATACTATGCTTTTGTAAATGGCGAATTTCCAGAATATATAAAACTTTCAAAAAAAATAGATGCAGATAATAAGAAAAAAGTAAAAGTATTAGATGATGATACAGGCTTTCCTGCAGTTATGAAAAGAATAAAATTTAACGGCAAAATAAGCCTTATAGAAGTTACTCTTGAAAAAGCTGCAAGACATCAGGTGCGAGCCTTTTCTGCTTATTTAAATCATTCTATAATAGGCGATAAATTATATAACGGACTGCCCTTTGAAAGACTCTGCCTGCACTGCTTTAAGTATACTATTAATAATAAAACTTTTTACTGCCAAAAGCAGACAGAAATATTTTTTCAGATATACAACCAATTTTAATATAAATATTTTATAATATCTTTATGGTCATTAATTATAGGTGCATTATGTAAATGGTTTTTATATGACAAGAAAAATGCTCC
Organism: uncultured Mucispirillum sp.; assembly: GCA_944323205.1. Taxonomy (GTDB): domain Bacteria; phylum Chrysiogenota; class Deferribacteres; order Deferribacterales; family Mucispirillaceae; genus Mucispirillum. The sequence goes on from CALURO010000007.1 coordinate 163,146, forward strand.
GCTTTGTTTTGCAGCATGGTAATCTGTCATAGAATCCCCTAAAAATAATACTTCTTTAGGCTCTATTTTATAATAATCACATATTTTATATACACCTTCTGGGCTTGGTTTAGGGTTTTCCACATCTCTTGATGTTATAAGACATGAAAAATATTCTCTAATATTAAAATAAGTTAATAAATCAGATAGTGAGCGGCCTCTGTTAGTATCTACCGCCATAAGTATGCCCTTTTCTTTTAATAATTCAAGAGCAGCAGGTAAAGTATCTTCTAATATAATATCTTCAAAACCGGCAGAATATGTGCTGTTTTTTATAACATTATATATTCTTTCTTTTATTTCTGGATTTCCTTTTGATATAACATCAACTATACCATCTTCTGTGTAAGAAAGCACTATCCTTTTAAAATTTTCATCAGACCAGTCAGGTATCTCCACCCCGCTTTTTTCTGCAAGCCATGAATAATATGATATTATTGCATTATCACTGTTTACTATTACACCATCACAGTCATATATTACTGCTTTTATCTGCCCCATATATATTACTCCAGTTAAAATGATTGTAATAGTATATGTAATTTAATTTTTTTTCAATCATTTTTAGAATTTAGAGAAATTAGAATTTACCATATATTTTTTAAATTTCATTTTCACTTTATTTATTTATAAACAACATCATAATATTTTTTAATATCTTTCTCTTTTATATCGGTCTTATAAAGTTTACCATTCTGTTCTAATATAATACTAGACAATGTATATTCCTTTACCGAATTATAATCAATATACATATAGTAACCGCAATTATAGGAACTGTTTTTTAGGTAATTTCCAATATCATGTCTTATCCCTTTTACAGTTTTATAGTAGATACTATCACCATTTTTATTTTTAAATGCCATATATACATTACCGCAACTATTGTTATAAAATGCCCAGCCACCGAAATATATTTTACCACTTTGCTTTTTTATATGATCTATTGCATATGATATATCACCTACAACAGCATCCACTTCCACTTGTTCCGCAATTGTTTTATCATCCAAAAATTCTATATTAATACCATTTTTATATAATAATTTATGAGTGTATATGTATCCATAATTTTCATCATTTTCGTATGTTTCCAAAAATATTTTATATGTTCCATTCTTTATATTGATGGCTGAAAAATCACTAGCAAAACCATATTTAATAGTCTCATTTACATCCTTAAATTTTTGTAAATATTTAAACTGATGTTCCTTTTTCAACCATACAAATTTCACATAAGTCTTTATTTTATACTTATTTTTATCAGAAATTAAATAAATATTTGTATATCGCTTACCATTATCATTACTCGTAGGAACAAAAGCATATCCATCTATATTTATGGTTTGTAAAATATCTCTATTTTTTTAACATTAAGATACATATGATACACATAATCTTTATCATGTACTTTAAAAGTATTTAGTTTAGAAACCACATCATTTTCATTTAAAAATATTGTCTTAATTATTGTATTTGCTGATAACATTATGCAAATAAATAAAATTGTAATAATCAAAATATACCTTTTCATTTAACTTGTACCTCATACAGATTTGTATTTAGTATTTTGTCAACTACTAATTTTAAAGTGTCGTATCCTGACAAACCCTCAATATTAATTTTTTCACCTTTAAAGTATAATATATTTAAAACAGATTTCATATACTCAATTTCCTCTTTTGATGGTGCATCAGTAGATAAAATAAGATGTTTATGCAATGTTGGTCTCGCACCATGATCAGACTGTATTAATACAACAGCCATTGGATCTTTATCTTTTATTAATTTAATAAAGTTTAAAATGATATTATTACAATATTCAAGATAATTTAAATAAACATTATTATCATTATATTCATAAAATAGATATGGTGGGTTGATATCTCCATTTTTATTAAAAATAAACGGATTGTGTGGCAAATTAAAATGAGCAATAGATAAAATTCCTTGTTTTTCAAGACCAACAGAATAATATAAATATCTTAAACTATTTTGCATATTTTTAATATAGCCGTCAGGCACTTTCATAAAAAAAGGATACAAAAAAGTATTTTTCATTATTACAGTATACACTGATTCGTATAATACTGTATCTTGTGATAATAAATATTCTGGATTACTGTCAACACCAATCTCATCATTTGTTATTTTATTTAATTTATAACCACTATTTTTAAATAGCTGAACAAGAACTGGATTTTTCAATAAAATTTTTGCTTCTTCTACACTGATATTATCATTAACAATAAATTTAAGATTAACTAAATCTGGAACTACTTTAACTGTATGTATAGCTCTATTATTGCTAGAATAGGAAACATTAAATCCCAAATCCTTCACTTTATTATAAAAATCATGATTATCATAATTAAAAAAATATTTTAAGTTTTCATATCCACCATATTCATCAAATATTATATAATAAAAATTAGGTTTTTCAGATACATCAGATATTTTTGTTTCCACAGCAATATCAATTGTATTCAAATTTTTTAATTTTTTATTCAAATCTATTATTTTTGGAAATGCAATTATTGTTGAAGATAGTATAAAAAAAGCAAATACAATAGATAATATGCTATTTATATTTCCAATTTCTTTGAATTGATATGTTCTAAATATATATGTAAGAAGACAAATAAGATATATAAAAAGTAATATGAAATGCCAGTAGTAAAAATTAGAAAGTAATGGCTGTAACACATCTATAATGCTTTTAAAATTAAGAGATACCAATGTAACCATAGTAACAATAAATACTGATTTATAAATATTTTTCAAAATTATCATAAAAATAATAATCATAAATAATACAATTAATATCAACACCAATATTATCTGTAAAATATCTGTTACAACAACCTCTCCCACATTGTTAAAATAAACTTCAAAGCAAGTATATAGAACAACCAAAAATGGGGCCAATATTTTTATAAATAATTTTATATTCATCACCATCCTCCAATAAAATACCTTATAAAAAATTCTAATTTCCTCGCACTTTACGATATATCATACGAAAAAATTTATAAAGTATTGTATTTTTTGGGATAGTACGTATAAATACACTCCGTATTTTATTTAAAATTTTATTTTTCAGCTTATTATTCATTAGCACATAATTGTTATTAACTATCATTTCATTAGTAACATCTATAGATAATCTTTTCAGCATTATTTCATAAACAGGACTATTTCTTGCCACTTCCCAAAAATCATTACCAAAATCATCTTCAGGTCTATTCCATGGCTTTGCAAAACCAGCATAATGTATTATATAAGGATTTTTTCTGGCTTCTAAATACTCTTTATATAATTTATATGGTGCTAATAACCTAATTTGATTCATTCTTATTTCTGCACAGTCAGTCATAACATTCCACTGTAAATTTAAGTAAAAAATATCATTTTTAAAAAAAATGTTCATTATATCTTGATCTTGATATAAAAATTTTCTACTTATTGCAAGGTTAAGCAATTCGTCCAATGAATACTTCTCTTTAAACATTTTGATATTAAAAACAAAAACACCTGCTTGAAAATAATTCTCTATTTGTTTTAATCTAATCACACTATCCGAATATGAACGGACTTTTTTCATTCCGTAATACTGTGAAACAAAATCAATATCTCTTGTAGCACTAATAGTATGGTTCAAACTGCTCTCTTTTAATATTTCAGCAATGTTTTTCTTAATAATCAAATCACTATCTAAATAAATAACTCTATCAAAATCTTTAAATATTTTCGGTATAAATAATCTATAAAATGTGTCAAGAGATATGTGAGATAATTCATCATTTTGTTTGAACTTATTCTTAGCAATTAAAGCTCCCATATTAACAAAGCGAATATAAATATTTTTACCATTTTTCTCCATATACTTTAATAACATTTTATTTTTCTTAGTAATATCTGAATTAAGTATAACAATATCATATATATCATCTTCATTTTTATAATTTAGAAAAGACATTATCGCAGTATATAAATATGGAACATAATAATTATTAGAAGCTAACACTATTGGAATACTATTATTTGAAATAGGTTTTATAGGCTTTTCTTTTTCACTATTCAAGAAAATCACTCTTTGTAAATATCCTATTTTTAATTTATTTTTATCTTGTTTATACATTAAAAAAATGCCTAATATTCTTTCTCCGATATGACCTAATACCCTTATTCCTTCACTTGAAAGATCCACTGTATCTATTTTATTTTCTAATGCAAATAATATATTAAACAAAAAAGTATTATATTCATTAAACATATCTTTATTCATAATACACATGTTACAAGGAATAAATTTATTACTATGAAAATACTTTTTTGCAAATACAAGATATTCAGGATATAATTCGTCTATGGTTTCAAACAACATATCTACATAGTCCGCTTTAAAATACCTTACTGCATTCCATTGCTCTTTTACATTTTTGAAACCTGCTTTTGATACTATATACGGCTCCGTAATCAATATATTATATGTTTGCAATAATTTTTCAATATTTGAATAATTAATAAGTTCATATTTCTCAATACTTTCATTAGTAATATAGTTATCTACTACATTAGCATAAACATCAGTTTTAAAATATTTATTCGAAAACGATAAATATCTTCTATAATGACATAATCCATAATAATCTGCTTCCACATTTTTCCATGCCCAGTATTGAACAGTAAGTTCATTAAAACTTTCTCGTTTTTCTGATATATTATCACCTGTATCATCACCAAGCATATCTATATTTTCCCGTTTATCAAACACAGCTCCACAGCGCACATTTACATATAGCGGATTATCAATAGTTTCAGCATCTAAATCTATCCTATGGGATACAAATATTTTAATATCAGGTTTTTTATTTTCTTTAGTTTTAATATCTATTTTAGAGTTATTTTCTTTCATTATTCCTTTCCTTTTTAAATATCTTCCTTTATTTTTTCATATACTTCTAATGCTCTTTTTAAAGCAATATCCATATTGTAATATTTAAAATCTGCAAGCCTTCCTGCATATATTAATTTTTTTATATTTTTTGCTTTTTCCTTATATTTTGCATATAGAATTTTACTTTCTTCTGTTATTAAAGGATAATATGGCTCCATATATTCATTAGAATTATTATCATAAAAAAGCGGGTATTCTACTGCATAAGTAGTGCCTGTTACATTTTGATAAGGTAATTTTTTATACTCTGTAATACGGGTAAAATCTTTTGCTTGTGGATATGCTGTAACAGGTGCATCTTGAAAAGATTCTATATCTTCATATTTAAACTCAAACTTTAATGACCTGTATGGCAGCCTGCCATATTCTAAATTAAATAATTCATCTAACGCACCAGTATATATTACTGGAATATTTAAATTTTCATTATCTATAAATATATTATTATCTTTTATATTCATATGATTTAAGGCTTCTTTATTTAAAACAACTTCAATATTTCTATGGTTGAAAATATTTTCAAAAAAGTTAGTAAAAGATATTTCTGGCATTACTTCATATTCATCATCAAAATATCCTTCATCATAAGAAAACCTAAGGGGCACTCTTTCTAATACACTTTTATCTATTTTATCAGCTGGTATTCCCCACTGTTTTGCAGTGTACAGCTTATAATCTTTTTCATATAAAAACTCTGCATACTGCCTTATTTTCTCATCTTTTGAGTTTAACACTTCTAATACAGTAGCTGTTTTTCTGCCACTATATTCTTTTTCTATTCTTGATTTTAAATCTGCTGCTTCTTCTTGACTGTAAAAATCATCAATAGTTTTATAATTAAATGGTGTTGGTGTTGCTTTGCCATCAATTACAGCCATACATTTTAATTTGTATGGCTGCCATTGCCCATATTTACACATATAGTCATAAAGATATTTTTCTTTTGTATGAAAAGTATGTGGACCATATTTCTGCACTAATATATTATGTTCATTTTTATAATCATACATATTGCCGCCAATATGGTCTCTCCTTTCCCATATTACCACTTTTTTATTATGATTTTCTGCTAACTCTCTAGCTAATACTGCACCAGTTAATCCTGCACCAACAATTAATATATCCATAATTAAAACCCACCATATTTATCCATAAATTCTTGAAATGACTGCAGATTTTTATCTTTATCTGCTAATATCACATTTTCTATACCGCCTACCTTTTCAAGTGGGTATTTTATTGATAAATCCTTATCATTCCATAATATGCCATCATCAAATTCTGAATAAAATTTTTCTGCACATTTATATGAAACAATACTTGGCTCTATTACTAAATAACCATGACCGCATCCTGCAGGTATTAAAAGTTCTTTTTTATTCTCACCCGTTAAATCAAAACTCAGCCATTTTTTAAATGTTGGGCTTTCTTTTCTTAAATCTACCACCACATCATATACATGGCCTGAAATACATCTAACCAGCTTTGGCTGCTGTTTTTCTCTTTGAAAATGTATAGCTCTTATTACACCTTTATAGGAAACTGTATAAAATACTTCTGCTAAATTATACTCAATACCATTTTGTTCAAACACTTCTTTTGAGTAATCTTTTATAAACTCTCCCCTGATATCCTGAGCATTAAAGGGTGTTACTTCTATTAACCCATCTATTTCTGTTTTATTAAATGCAAAATGCTCTATTCCCATATTATTTCTCCACCTTTTTTAACCATTCATAAGTTCGCTTTACTCCTTCTGCAAAAGATATTTCTGCTTTAAAGCCGGTATCTAATTCTGTCTTTTTAGTATCAAAAACAGACAAATCTAAATTTACCCCTGTAAAAGGCACATCGCCAAATATAAAGTCTACATCTTTTGCAATAGTTTCTTTCATTTCCAGTAAAAACTCTTTTAAAGGTTTTGTATTGCCACTACCTATTAAATATGAATGGAATGGTCTACCGTTTTTACCTATTAAATAAAATGCTCTTGCCACATCATCAATATATACAAAATCGTAATTTTGAGTGCCTGATGTAAACTGGGGGCTTTCTTTATTTATAATCTTTTTTATTGTTGTATTTATAAGCCTGCTGGATATTTCACCAACACCATAAGCATTTGTTATTTCTGCCCATATTAAATCTATACCAATATTGGCAGCAATACTCATTGACATTGTATGTGCTGACATTTTGGCACTGCCATATATATAACCAAGCCCCGGTTTATTACCATCAGTATAACATGCTCGCATAGTTTCATACTCAATGATACTTCCTGCACAGACAAACCTTTTACAGCCTATACTTTTAGTAAAATTTAAAGCATCAATAGTCCACTGCACATTTTGCAACTGTAATTTTGTATTACTTCTATCACTGCCAGCAGAACCCGCCCAGGCAAAGTGATAAAAAGTATCATAATAATCATTAATAACTATATTTTTTAATTCATCTAGTTTAGAAAGTTCAAACTCTTGATATGTAATTAATTCACTTATTATCTTCTTTTCTGGTATTTTGTGGCATAATGCTAATACTTCCACATCATTTTTTATTAATTCCCTGATAACTGCACTGCCTACAAATCCATTTGCACCTGTAACTATTACTTTTTTCATTTAAACAACCGCCTCTGTAATCATATTATTTTTTAAATATGTAAATTCTTCTATCTGCCTGCTCATAATATTATTTACATCTTCACCAGATAAGTATGCGTTTGTCCAATCAACTGCTGCTTTTACAGCATCTTCTATATGCCAGACTATGCGGTAATTAATTGTATTTTTGATTTTAGAGCAATCCAGCTTTAAAAAATTTGCTTCATGGGGTGCATTAAGATTGTTTACTTCCTGCCACTCTGCATTTCCCCAGTATTTACAGAAAATATCAACTAATCTGCCAGTTGTAACACAGTCTTCTTCATCTGGCCCTATATTATAAGCACCTGCAAGGTTTGCATTATAATACTGCAGCATTGCAAGTTCTAAATATGTATATACTGGCTCTAATACATGCTGATATGGTCTTGTAGAATATGGGTTTCTCACAATAATTGTTTCATTTTTTGATGCTGCCCTTATACAGTCAGGTATTATCCTGTCAGGTGAAAAATCGCCACCACCTATTACATTACCTGCCCTGCAAGTAGATACTGCAATATCTCTGTCTTTAAAAAAAGATAACTTAAAAGAATTTGTTACAAGTTCAGAACATGATTTACTGTTAGAATATGGGTCATATCCATCTAATGTATCATTTTCCCTGTATCCATAACACCATTCATTATTTTTATAAACTTTATCTGTTGTAACATTAATTACAGACTTAATATTTTTACATTCTCTAACAGCTTCTAAAATATTTACTGTTCCCATTACATTTGTTTCATAAGTATATACTGGGTCATTATATGATGCTATAACAATAGGCTGTGCTGCCATATGGATTACTATTTCAGGGTTTGCTTGTTTTAAAGTAGTTTTTAAATGCTCTAAATCTCTTATATCTCCAATAATAGATGATACCATACCTTTTTCAATTTCTGCTATGTTGTAAAGGCTTGGATTTGTTGGTGCAGCTAATGAATAACCTGTTACATTCGCTCCAGCCATTTTTAATAATTTTACCATCCATGAGCCTTTAAAACCAGTGTGACCTGTTATAAATACATTTCTGTCTTTGTAAAAATTCATTAAATTATCCATAATTAATCTTCCCATACTTTCCAAGGTGCTTTTTTATTTTTCCACATATTATCAAGTGTGATTTTTTCCTTTAATGTATCCATACACTGCCAAAAACCAGTATGCTTATATGCAGATAACTGTTTTTGCTGTGCAATATTTTCTAACGGCTCTTTTTCAAATGTAGTATTATCTCCAGCAATTAAATCAAAAATTTCCGGCTTTAATACCATAAATCCTGCATTTACCCAGCCTGATGCTTCCTTATTTTTTTCTGCAAAGCTGTTTACAGTGCCTGTATTATCAATATCCATTATACCAAACCTGCCCTCTGGCTGTATGGCTGTGATTGTGCCGATTTTGCCATGGGATTTATGAAATGATAATAATTTTGATATATTAATATCACTTACTGCATCACCATAAGTAAGCATAAAATCTTCATCGCCAATATATTTCTGCACCCGTTTTATTCTGCCACCAGTTAATGTATTTAAGCCTGTATCTATAATAGTAACTTTCCATGGCTCAGATACATTATTATGAATAAATGTTTGGTTGCCGTTTTTAAAATCAAATGTTATATCACTTGTATGCAGGTAATAATCTGCAAAATATTCTTTTATTACATACTGCTTATAACCAGCACATATAATAAAATCATTAAACCCATAATGGCTGTATATTTTCATTATATGCCATAATATTGGTCTTTCCCCTATATCTATCATAGGCTTTGGTTTTAAATGACTTTCCTCGCTTATACGGCTGCCTAAACCACCTGCTAAAATAACCACTTTCATATATAAACCCCACTGTATTTATTTCTTTACAACTTGCTTTATTTTTTGATACACACTAACAGGAACAAAGAATTTTAATAAACGCTTAGTATATTCATAAGAATAGACTTTCAACTTATCTTTAAAAGATACATGTTTTCTAGTTTCACCAAAAAATATTAATGGTATTTCTTTATACTTTTTATTTCTTTTAGCATTATACATATATATACCAAACACAATTTCACATAAATATCCTAATGTGCGTGGATATTTTTTTAAATCATCCATATCTTTATATTCATTTTCTAAAACAGAAAGTGTATTAAAAATTAATTCACACATTTCATTAAATATTTCTTTGCTGACAATAAAACAGTTATAACCTATATGGTATTTTGTTGATAAGTATTCTACTGCTTCATTATATAAAGGAAAATTCATGTGTTTAAGTGAAGATATAAAAATATCTATCATATTATAAGGCATATCTTTGCCGTATTTATATTCCCAGATATTTTTTACTGTTTTAATTTCTGCATCATATATAGGCACATTTGTTACATCTGTTGGCTCTGGTATAATAATCTCATAATCTTTACATAATGATTTTATCTTCTCATCATTATTCATCATATATTTTCTAACCGCTCTGCTATTTAAAAACAGTTCAAATATATGATTATCGCCATTTCTATACCCTATTGCATTTGAAAAAGAAAAATATCTTCTATAATGGCAAAGCCCGTAATAATCAGCCTTAATATTTTTCCACATCCAGTATTCTACTGTAAATTCTCCTAAATTTATCCGTTTTTCTGAGATATTATTACCTTGATTATCGCCCTGCATTTTTTTATTATACTCTTTATCATACACTGCACCGCACAGCACTGGTGTTATTATTTCACTTGAAACCACATAGCTTTCTATATCAAGCCTGTGAGAAACACATATTTTCACATTCATTATTTACCACCACTATTCATAAATTCTTTATATTTTTTATGGACAACTTTACATTTACCTAATGCTGCAATCTGTCCGCTGTGTATCCAAATACTTTTATCGCAAAACCTTTCTATCTGTTCTAATGAATGGGAAACTATAACTATTGTTACCCCACTTTCTTTAATTTCTTTTAATTTATTTAAACATTTTTCTTGAAAGGATATATCTCCCACAGCAAGTATTTCATCTATTAGAAGAATATCTGCATGAATATTTATAGCGACCGCAAAAGCAAGGCGCATATACATACCGCTTGAATATGTTCTAACAGGATTATCTATAAAATCCTGTAATTCTGCAAAATCAACAATTTCTTGAAAAGCCTTATCAATTTCTTTTTTTGAAAGACCAAAGATTGATGCATTAATATATATATTATCTCTGCCACTTAAATCTGGGTGAAAGCCTGCTCCAAGTTCTAAAAGACCAGCAACCCGCCCTTTCATATTTATGCTGCCTTTATTTGGATATATAATCTTTGTTAAAAGTTTTAAAAGAGTGCTTTTACCACTGCCATTTTTACCAATTATACCAATAGATTCTCCCTTTTTTACTTCAAAAGAAATATCTTCTAATACCCATCTTACTTCGTATTTATTTCTATTCCAAAATAATACCTTATCTTTTAATGTATGCGGTTTATCATGGTATATCTTAAATTTCTTCCATACATTTTTTACTTCTATTACACTATCAGACATTTTATAAATTCTCCGAAAAGCCTTTTTTTAATATTCCAAAAAATATAAAGCCAAAAAATAGTAAAACTAAACCATATATAAAAGATTGAAATAATAAGAAAATTTCAGGAACAGTATTGTAAAACAAAATATCTCGGTAAGAAGATATAATATTAGTCATTGGGTTTAATTCAAACAGGTATACATACTCTTTTGGAACCATAGTAATTGGATAAAATACTGGTGTTAGAAACTGCCACATCATTAATAATATACTTAATATATGACTTAAATCTCTAAAATACACAGTTACTGCTGATACAATTAAAGTAATACCTAATACAATTATATATTCAACTGCAAAAAGAACTGGCAAATATATATAATTAATATATACATTATTTTCTCCATAAAATATTACAGCTGCAATCACAATAATAAAACTGTAAAGCATATTTATAAAACAGCTGGTAACTATAGATATTGGAAGAATTTCTCGTGGAAAATATATCTTATTTACTAGATTTGCATTATCTATTATACAGCTGGAGCCTGCTTGAATACTTGAAGCAAAAAATATCCATGGGATTAATGCCACAAATAAAAATAATCCATAGTTTTCTATACCCATTCTTAAAATAATTGAAAATACTATTGAATAAACTATTAATTGTAATAATGGATTTATAAATGTCCACAAAAAGCCAAAAAATGAACCTTTATATCTTCCATGTAAATCTCTATATACAAGGCTTTGTATCATTGATTTATATTGATAAATTTCTTGAAATACCATAAATATCCTTTACTTTATGCATAATTTTTTCTAACTTCTATCAATTTATAATTTTAAAGTCAATGCGAACCCCCCCCCGTACACATTTTCTACATAATCATAAATAACTACTTGATAATAAAAATATTTCTAATTTTATATTTTTTGGCACAAATTATGCTAGTATTTGATTGGAAAAATGTTTCCACAAATATATGGAAAAATTTTCCTACTAATATAATTATGAAAATAATTAAAGTAATTCATACTTTTGACGAATATAATAACAAGGTATGGGTTCCTTTTATATGGAGGATATATGGAAGGCTTACGAGTTAGTGGTTTAATAAGTGGTATGGATACGGATGCTATTGTTGAAGCCTATATGACTTCTGCAAAAGCCCCTATTAACAGATTAAATCAACAGATAGATGAATTAAATTATGAAAAAACTACATATAATAACTTTATCACTATGATAACAGATATTAAAAATTCTATGCTGGATTTAAAAATGGAATCCACTTTTAAAAGTAAAGTAACAACATCTTCTGTAGAAACAGTTGCATCAGCTACTGCATCCATTACTACCCCACCTGGAACATATACATTAAAAGTAGACCAGGTTGCAGAACCTGCCTATGCTTCAAGTATATATACAAATAAAGTTGTATCTCAAGTTGGTGCTGGTATAAAAAGCTTTTCTCCATCATTTTCTCCTTATGACCAGCTTGAAGGCACACATACAGTTGATATATATACCGGCTCAAACTATGGATATAATGATAAATGGTTTGCAAAAGATACATTTAAAGGCAATTTAAATGAAACATATATGGTAAACCATGCTGATAAAGCAGATAAAACTTTAGTTAATGGTAACGGCGAGCTTACTCAAGATATTAAAGGTGATTTCACTTTTGTATATAACTATAATGGCGAACTGAAAAACTTTACAATCAGCATGGATTATAAAGCCGGTACATCGCTGAATAAACTTGCTTCTGATTTAGATTTAGGAATAAATGCAAAACTTGATGCACTTCATGGCAATAATTCTCAGCAGACTATGAAAGTAACTTTAAATTTAGATGATAATGGCTTTAATTTCTCCTTTTATGATGTAGATACTCAAAATGAGATAGAAGTATTAGGATTTGTAGATGCTGCAGATACTGGTGACCCTAGTGACCCAAGTTATGTGCCAACACCTACTTCTAAATTAATAGATGATTTAGGGCTTAATGCTACATACAAATCACAGTCTACTAAAGAAATAACAAATGTAATGGTATCAACTTCTTCAGAAAAACTTGGTACAAAATTAAATTCTGCTGACCAGGGCGGTTTTTTTGCTCCTGGCAAAATAGAATTTGAAGATGGCAAAGGACCAAAAGAAGGCACTTTTAAAATCTATCAAGATTCTTCTGCAATATGCAGACCTGAAACATATACTACATTCTACGGGGATAAATTTGATAAAATAGCAAATGCAAACCCTGCTATAGAAAAAGAAGAAATTGATAACTGGCTTAATACTAAAATTGGTTCAAAAACTTCTGCTGGTAATACTTTTTTTGATGACGGCACAGTATTTGAAGATTTAAATGGTGAATTTTATATTAACGGTGTTAAAATAGAAATCACAGACTATAAACAGCTTACCCCAAATGAACTTATGGCTAAAATAAACGGCTCTGGTGCTGGTGTTACCATGACTTATGATTATGATAACAACAGATTCCAAATAAGTAATAATACTGGTGGTGCTGTTGAATTAACTCTTGGTAATGACAGAGATACATCAAAATTCTTTGATATCTTTAAAGTAGGCTTAAATAGTGGTGCAACTTATGTTCGAGGACAGAATAAAGGAACACTTGATACTTCTACTACAATATCTAAACTTGACCCTTCTTTTACATACCCTGTAAAAAGCGGTACATTTACTATTAATGGTGTATCTATTTATGTAGATATTAATAATGACAGTATAGATGATGTAATAAGCAAAGTAAATAAATCTGGTGCTGGAGTTACTATGACTTATGACTCTACAACAGATAAATTTTCTTTAACAAGTACAAATGGAGAAAGAATAAAAGTTGGCGGTCCAAATGATACTTCTACATTCCTTTTATCAACAGGTCTTCTTTATATGCAGACTACTGAACAAACAATAGGAACAGAAGGAAAAGACGCTGTATTCTCTATGAATGGTGTTAAATATACAAGAGATACAAATGAAATCAATGATGTTGTACCTGGTATGTCTTTCACTATAAATACAACAGGTACTACTGTATTTAATGTAAAAATAGATACAGATAAGGCAGTAACAGCACTGGCTGAATTTGCTTCAAAATATAACACATTAATTAATGCTTTAAACCCAACAGAAATTGCTTACAATGATGAATTAAGGGACAATTATGGTGAGCCGTTAACTGATGATAAAAAAGCATCTATGAGTGAAGATGAAATAAAAAAATATCAAGAAAACTATGAAAAAGTGCAGTATTATGACCTAGTAACAAAAAGTTCTGAATTGAGAGCACTAAAAACAAATATTCGTTCTCAGTTAACAACTACTATTAATTCAGAAAACAGTAAATATTCATCTATTACTGAAGTAGGCATCACTATTGCAGGAAGTGATACAAGAGATATTACTGTTACAAAATTAGGTCTTTTATTTGATGTATCTACTGACCCAGAAGAACTGGCAGAATATATAAAAGAAAACAGTGAGTTTGTATCAATTTTATCAGAAAACCCTGATGATGTTTATAACTTTTTTGCTGACAGCAAAACAGTATATGAAACTGGAACTGACGGTAAAGAAACAAGTAAAATAGTAAATATCGGCTGGGCAAAAGTTTACAGTGATTTTCTTGATACAAATATTAACTCTACATCTGCATTGTATAAAAAAACAAGCACTAATGGTACAATTGAATCTGAGATTTCTTCGTTAAAAGAACAAGTAGAATCTCAGACTACAAGGGTAGAAATGTATCTTGAAAGGTTATATGCTCAGTTTACTGCAATGGAAGAAAAATTATCTACCCTGCAGCAAAGCTCAAGTTATTTAAGTAATTTAAGCACTAATAGTGCTTCAAAATAAATAAAATAGGAGAAGAATAAATGCAAACAGCCTACCAAAATTATAAAAAGCAAGAAGTTGAAGGTGCTACAAAAGGTAAAATTGTAGTACTGCTTTTTGAAGGAACAATTAAGTTTTTACGCAAAGCATCTAAAGCTATTGATGAAAACAATATTCAAGAAGCACATAATAATATTGTAAAAGCAGAAAACATTTTATATGAATTAATGTCTACTTTAAATATGGATGCTGGGGAAATTGCTGATAACCTTATGCGTCTTTATGACTTTATGATTTGGCAGCTTATTGAAGCAAACAGAGATAAAGATAAAAATAAAGTAGAATCTGTTATTGAGCTTTTACTGCCACTTTGCGATGCATGGAAACAAATTGTAGAAAAAGATAATATCTCTGTAGTAAAAACTCCAGTAAACAGAGAACAGGTTAAATCAATTAACTTTGCTGGATAATTTTTTTATAGACATATTTAAAATAAAAATATATGCTTATTTATAAGGAAAAATATGAGTGCATTTGATGTTATACTGCAGCAGTGTGAAAATCAGGCAGAGAAATTATGCTTTATTGAAATGGATGATAAATATACTGATGAAATAGATATTTTTAATAATTATTTTGTTCAGTTAAAACAGATTATAGAACAAGATAAATTATGCAATGCTGATAAAAAGGTTGGTAAATTATCAGAGTTATTAAAAACTTTTATAAAGCGTATTCAAGATGAACAGACTGCAACAAAAGAAAAAATTAATACTCTTAATAAAAACAGAAATATGGTAGGCTATGGTGCTGTAAAATATCAATTTGCTCATAGAATAAATAGGAGATATTAATATTTTAATATGGCAAAAGAATTATACAAGATTACTATAATAGATGAAGATAAAGAGCATACTACTCTTTATGCTACAAGTGTTACTCAGGCAGATTTTTTAGGATTTATTGAAATTTCAGGAATAGAATTTCCAAACCAGTCTGATATTATTCTAACACCAGGAGAAGATAAAGCCCACTCTCTTTTTAAAGATACAAAGCGTATAATTATACCTGGTAATTATATTATCCGCATAGAAGAATTAAAAGAAGATAAAAAAGCACAAATAATAAATATTTTTGATTCGGTTAAAAATTAAAATGAATTTAGTCCAAAAATATATAATTAAAGAGATTATACCATTTTTTTTAATAGGTAATCTTTTCTTTATGTTTTTGCTTTTAATGGAAAGAATGGTTACATTAGCAGACCTTTTCTTTTCTAAAAATGTCCCTTTAATTTTACTTATAGAAACAATCATATACCTGCTTCCATCAATATTTTTTATGACTATCCCACTGGCAGGGCTTCTTGCTACATTAATAGCTTTCAGCAGATTATCTGCAGATTCAGAATTAATAGCAATGAAAGCAATAGGTGCCAGCAATAAAATATTAATAAAACCACTTATTGCTGTTGGTATTTTTGCTGCTCTTGTTAACCTTGCAATGGGTGTATACTTTGTAGAAAAAGGCTCTACATTAGCATATAATAATTTAAATAAAATAGTTGAAAATATATCTATTAAAGACTTAAAAGCAAATGAAATATATGAGCAGATTCCAGGTATTTTACTGTTTGTAAAAAATAAAGTAAGTGATACTGCTTTTGATGATATGATAATGATACAGACAAAAGAAAAACTTATAATCAACGCTGCTCATGCAAAAATCACTCCAACTGATAATAAAAGTATGGAAATGCTTTTTTATAACGGCACATTTACAATGGAGGATACTCAAGGTAAATTATCAACAGTTGGGTTTGAAAATATGTCTATTAATCTGCCACTGAATATTAATATTGCAAAAGCTGTAAACTCTCCAATGACTATGAGTATCAGTCAGCTTATAGAAAACAGTGATAACCCGAAAGCTCAATTTGAACTTCATAAAAGGTTTTCTACTCCCCTTTCAGCTATTGTTATGATATTATTTGGTTTTTCTCTTGGTGTGTTTTTATCAAGAAGTGGTAAATCATTTGGTATATTAATTTCCATAGGGCTTGCTTTTTTATATAATGCGTTAATGCTTTATTTTGAAAACAGTGCTGGCTCAATTCCAATAAACCCTGCTCTGTCTGCATGGATACCATTATTTGTTTTCATTCTTTTACTTATATATTCATTAAAACGCTCTTTTAAATAAATGCAAGTAAATTATCTGCATCACCCCCATTTTTTTATTGACTATCTTATAAGTGATTAATATTATTTAAGAAAAAAGCGATTTTATA
>CALURO010000008.1 GCA_944323205.1 uncultured Mucispirillum sp.
CCTACTGATTTTACTATCTTAATACCGTCTTTTTCTTCTACTGCAAGACCGGCTGAATCATATCCCCTGTATTCTAATGCCTTTAAGCCTGATATTAATACTGCTGAACTTTCCTTTCTGCCTGTATAGCCAACTATTCCGCACATAATCTATACTCTCCAATATATTATTTATGATTTTTAACACATGCTTCCACAAAACCTGCAAAAACAGGATGTGGTTTATCAACACTTGATGCAAACTCTGGGTGAAACTGACAGCCTATAAAAAACGGGTGGTTTTCTATTTCAACTATCTCTGGCAGCTTATCATGAAAAGCTGATATTTTAAGCCCTGCTTTTTCAAGTTTTTCTGCATATTCTGGGTTAAATTCATATCTGTGCCTGTGCCTTTCTACAATATCTTCTCTGCCGTAGAGCTTATAAGCAAGAGTGCCTTTTTTAATTTTTGCACTGTATTCACCAACACGCTGAGTGCCGCCAATATCTACAATTGTTCTCTGCTCATTAAGCATTGCTATCACCTGCTCTTTTGCATTATTATCAAATTCACCTGATGTAGCATCTTTAATGCCTGCTAAGTTTCTTGCAGCTTCTATTACTGCACACTGCATACCTAAGCATATTCCAAAAAATGGTATATTATTTTCTCTAGCATAAGTAATAGCAGAAATTTTACCTTCTACTCCCCTGTATCCATAACCGCCCGGTATAAGAATACCGTCAAAATCTTTTATTTTATTAATTAAATCTTTATCATCTGCTTCAAAATATATATCTTCTACTTTCACTCCCTGATGAAGACCTGCAATATATAATGACTCTGCAATAGACTTATAAGCATCTTTCATACCTGTATATTTACCAATAACAGCTATACGGGCAGTTTTATCTAATTTCCTTTTAACTATATTAAACCATGATGTATCAAACTCTTTTTTTGGTGTAAGGTTTAGCATTTTCATAACAAGTTTATCTATACCCTGTTTGTAAAATGCTTCTGGTATCTGATAAATTGACGGGCAGTCGGTAGCTTCCATAACTGCCTCTTTTCTAACATTACAAAAAAGTGCTATTTTTTTCTTAACATCATCATCTAAATGTTTTTCTGAGCGGCATATTATTATATCAGGCATAATTCCAGATTCTCTAAGTTTTGCCACAGAATGTTGAGTAGGCTTTGTTTTAAGCTCCATAGCTGCCCCTATAAAAGGAACAAGAGTTAAATGGATATGTACCACATTGCCTTTTCCTTTTTCTAAGGCAAACTGTCTGATAGCTTCTAAAAATGGCAGTCCCTCAATATCTCCAACTGTGCCGCCTATTTCTATTAATGCTATATCAACTTTACCTTCAAATTTATTAATACGGCTTTTTATTTCATCAGTAATATGGGGGATAACCTGCACAGTATTGCCATTATACTGCCCCTTTATTTCCCTTTCTATCACAGTTTTATATATATCACCTGATGTATTTGTATTATCTTTAGTAGTTTTCATTCCCAGAAAGCGTTCATAATAGCCTAAATCTAAGTCAGTTTCAGCACCGTCTGAAGCAACATAGACTTCTCCATGCTGATAAGGGTTCATTGTGCCCGGGTCCACATTAAAATATGGGTCAAACTTAGCCATAGCAGCACTAAACCCATTAAGCTGTAATAATTTTCCAACACTGGCACCAGATACACCTTTACCTAATGAGCTTGCAACACCGCCTGTAACAAATATCCACTTAGTCATAAAAGATAATTTCCTCATATAAATTTATAATTATCTAATGACTATAACATATATATATTTTTTCTTCAAATGATAATTTTCTGCTTCACCCCCATTTTTTTAAAACTATGATTAAAAATGCTAATTTATAATAAACTTAGTAATTATTATTTATGTATTTGTAGTATATTTTAAACTATCGAACCTGTGCAAATCTCATATATCAAATTTTTTGTTATTTTATTACTTATGCTCCAATTGTATAAACATTCTCAATTTTTTCTCCATTGCTGCAGCAACTCGCTATCGCTCAAACAATCTGTCAGCAAACCATTCCGAAAAAATTGTTCATATACAATTAAGTCGCAAAGGCAATAAAATAACAGGGGCAACTAATAAATAAGGAATTATTTATTAGTAATATATTTATATTGAAAGTATCAGTGAATAAAATTATATAAGTTAA
The DNA here is from genome assembly GCA_944323205.1 of uncultured Mucispirillum sp. GTDB lineage: Bacteria > Chrysiogenota > Deferribacteres > Deferribacterales > Mucispirillaceae > Mucispirillum. The sequence continues at coordinate 2,187 of CALURO010000008.1, forward strand.
GACTTGTATATTATAAGATGTAGGTGCAGGATGCATCGTCGCTTGCGTAAGGATTTACAAATTTATTTTGGAAATCCGCTAAATAAAAAATACACGGACGAGCTTGCGAGGACTGCCAAATTCCCGAGTGAATAACGAGGAAAAAGAATTTGCACAGGCTTAGTATTTTTTATTATTGTTTAATAAAATTCTTCGCTATTGCTCTGAATGACAGTTATTACAATTATTTATATTTTTACATATATTATAAAGTAGTTATAGCATTTTTTAATGCTGTATATTTATGTTTTCCTGACAGCTTAAAATACTATAAAATTTTTTTTAGCTTTACTTTCATCTTAGATATAAAAACAGCTAATTTTGATAAATATTTTTTTAATATAAAAAATTTTATATTTTTTCTTACTGCATTTTTTCTATCTAAATCTGTGAAAAAAATAAAATTTTTAAAAAATAATTTTCCACCAATACTAATAGACTCAATACCTATTGTATCATCTAAAATAATTTCTCTCATTTCTTTCATATATTCTTTTGCTACTTTTTTATCTTTTAACATAAAAAAGTTATATACAGCACCGCCATTTATACCAGTAGTAAAATATAAATCTATATAATCATACTTATCCATATTAGATTTAATTATTTTCTGACACTCTCTTAAAGCATATACTAAATGAATATGATTTTCAGGATTGCCTGTAATAGATTTGCCATTATCTCTGTAATAATACAAAATATCTTTTTGAAAGTATATTTTAGGTTTATTTTCAAGTAGATATTCTATCCAAAAAGGTCCATCATCATATTTAATGTTTTGATTTATTTCAATTGATTTAACTTGACTTGTTTTAAATATTTTATTCCACATACTTGCAGTAGTTTTTATCAGATTATATCTATCAGTTTGAAATATCTCATAATTATCAGCATTAATTATATTACTATTGTTTCCAATATCATAATCTCTTGTATAATTAAACATAAAAATATCAATATCTTCTAATTCTTTAATATTTTCTTTATTTTCCAGTTTACTTATTCCATATTCATATACTTTATTGTTTATCAAATAATCATCACTATCAACAAAAGTAGTATATTTTCCACATGCATGTAATATACCAGAAGCCTTTGCTGCCCCTGCTCCTTTATTTACATCATGCTTAATGTATTTAATATATCTTCTTTCATTTTCCCCCCCCCACATGCATATATGTATTACAACTAGAAAATTTATTATTATTCATTTGCCCATATTTGTTAACATATTCCATACAGATTTTTTCATCTTCAACCTGTGGAGAATTATCGTTTACTAAAATAATCTCTATATCATCAAGTGTTTGATTAAGAACACTTTCTATTGCCTTCTTTAAATACGGCATACCATTATATATTGGAATAACAACAGATAATAAAGCCATTAACACACCCCTATATTTATAGATATAGTATAATATATAATTTTTGTTTTAGTTTATTATATATTTATTTCGTATAAAAATAAATATATAATGTTAATAAATTATATAATTTTATAATAATAAATAATAATCATTAATGCAATTTAGCAAATAAACTGGGGGTACCCCATTTTTTTATTAAAAAATGCTATAACTACTTGATAATATATGTAAAAATATAAATAATTGTAATAACTGTCATTCAGAGCCTGAGCATTCAGGCGAAGAATCTTATAATGTTCTAGCTTGTAAAAATTATAGACTCTTCGGTCGCAAGCTCCCTCTGAGTGACAAAATGGTAATAGTTGCCAATATACCACTGTCATTCAGAGCCTACGATAGTAGGCGAAGAATCTATTTAAACTTTTATTTTCAAATTCTTTCCAGCTACGCATTTCTATTTCCTCCTTATTCAGTCGGGAAAAAGTGTCCTCGCATAAACCGCTCGTCTGAGTGACATAAGGTGTTTTAAAAAAAATGGGGTACTACCAGAGCAAATAATTAAATATTTTTAATGCATATTTTTAATGCATATTTATTAAAAATATGTTATACTTTTTGAATTAGTAGTAAAGCTATACTGTTTGGAGTTTAAACTATTATGGATTTAGAAAAAATACTTATTCTTGATTTTGGCGGTCAGTACAGCAAACTGATTGCCAGAAGAACTAGAGAATGTGGTGTATTCAGCGAAATATTAAGCTACTCTACAACCCCTGAGCGTATTCGGGAAAAAGGGTATAAGGCCATTATTCTTTCAGGCGGCCCTGCAAGTGTATATGAAGAAAATGCCCCACAGTGTGATAAAGCTGTATTTAATATGGGACTGCCTGTGCTTGGTATATGCTATGGTGCTCAGCTTATGGCAAATACACTTGGCGGTTATGTGGAAAGCAGCGGCTCTCCAGAATACGGTTCTACTATGGTGCATGTTGATAAAAAAGCAGCGCTTTTCCAGTCACCTAATGTAGAAGAAGTTACTGCCACATGGATGAGCCATACCGATTATATTAAAACTGTCCCAGATGGATTTAATATTACAGCTAAAACTGATAACTGCCCTGTAGCAGCTATGGAAAACAACAGCAAAAAACTTTATGCAGTGCAGTTTCACCCAGAAGTTACTAACTCTATTCGCGGAATGGATATAATTAAAACATTCCTTTTTGATATATGCGGTTTTAAAGGCGACTGGAAAATGTCATCATTTATTGATGATGCTGTTGCAAAAATCAGAGAAAAAGCAGGAAATGGTAAAGCATTATGTGCATTAAGCGGCGGTGTAGATTCTTCTGTTGCTGCTCTTTTAGTGCAGAAAGCTATTGGCGACAGATTAACATGCGTATTTGTTGACCATGGTCTTTTAAGAAAAAATGAAGGGGACGAAGTAGAAGCCATTTTCTCTAAATTTGGCTTAAATCTTATAAGAGTTAATGCTGGAGAAAGATTTTTAGCAAAACTTAAAGATGTGGAAGACCCAGAACAAAAAAGAAAAATCATAGGCAACGAGTTTATTGCAGTTTTTGAAGAAGAGGCAAAAAAACTTGGCTCTGTTGATTACCTTGTTCAAGGTACAATCTACCCAGATGTTATAGAAAGCGGTGCAGGAAGCTCTGCTATGATTAAAAGCCACCATAATGTTGGTGGTCTGCCAGAAAATATGGATTTTAAAGGGCTTATTGAGCCATTAAGAGAGCTTTTTAAAGATGAAGTCCGCAAAGTAGGCCTTGATTTAGGACTTCCAGAAAATCTTGTTATGAGGCAGCCTTTTCCTGGTCCCGGGCTTGGTGTTAGGATTATTGGTAAAATCACTGCTGAAAAAGTTGCAATACTGCAAGATGCAGATGCTATTTTTAGGCAGGAAATAGCAGCAGCCGGGCTTGATAAGGAAATCAGCCAGTATTTTGCAGCATTAACAGATATGCGTTCTGTTGGTGTTATGGGCGACTATAGAACATATTACTACACTGTTGGTCTGCGTGCTGTTATTACATCAGACTTTATGACTGCAGAATGGGCGCGTATTCCACATGAAGTGCTTGCAAAAACTTCTAACAGAATTGTAAATGAAGTGCAAGGCATTAACAGAGTAGTCTATGATATTACTACTAAACCACCTGCAACTGTTGAGTGGCTGTAATATAATAAATATCATTCTGAATTTTTCAGAATGATATTTTATCAAATATTTGGTGGTATATATGAGAATTCCAAAATATTATGAAATGTATAAACCTATATTATTTTCATTAAAAGATGGTGAAATACATTCATCCAAAGAATTAAAATCAAAAATAAAAGATTATTTTAAGTTAACAGATGAAGATATGGCTGTTCTTTTACCAAGTAAACAACAGACTGTTTTTGAAAACAGAGCTGGATGGGCAAGAACTTTCTTAAAAAAAGCAGGCTTAATAGAAAGCCCTGCAAGAGCAATGTTTAAGTTAACAAAAGACGGTATTGATACTGTTAATAAAAATCCTGATATAATTGATGACAAATATTTACTACAATATGAACAATTTGCACCATTTTATTATAATCTTTCATCTAATAAAAAACAGCAGAATGAAAATAACTCCACTGATACCATAGATAAAACGCCAGAAGATACTATTAATGAAGCATACGAAGAAATATATAAAAGATTATCAAGCGATTTAATGGAAGAAATAAGTAAATTAAGTTCAATAGCATTTGAAAGATTTGTATTAGATTTAATGAATAAAATGGGGTATGGAACTTTTGAAAATTCCAGCCATACAACTCCTAAATCAAAAGATAGTGGTATTGACGGAATTATTATGGAGGATAAATTAGGTTTTAATTTAATATATATGCAGGCGAAAAAATACACAAATAATTCTGTTGGCAGACCAGAAATACAGTCATTTTTAGGTGCTATTACTGGGAAAGGTGGAAAAGGTATATTTGTTACGACATCAAAATTTACAAAAGAAGCTGTTGAATTTGCTGATAAGCAGCACATAATACTAATTGACGGGCAGAAACTGATTGATTATATGATAGAATATAACTTTGGTGTTTCTACAAAAATTAAGTATGAATTAAAATCTATTGATACAGACCTGTTTAATGGATATGATTATGAATAGAAAAGTTGCAATTATAGCAGGTTATGGCTCACTGCCATTAATAGGTGCTAAATATGTTAAAGAAAAAGGTGATGAACTTTTAATTATAGCTTTAAAAGAAAGCTGCACTTTAAATGAAAAATTAAAACAGCTTGCTGACCATTATTATGAATTTAGCGTAGGGCTTGCAGGCAAAATGTTAAAAACACTAAAAAAACATAAAATAACTCACGCCCTGCTTTCAGGCAAAGTAGAAATTAAACTGCTGCACAGCACAAGGTTTGATTTAAAAGCACTGCTTATGCTTGCAAAAATAACTTTTAGAAGCACTGATTCTATTAACTTTGCAATAATAAATGAATTAAAAAAAATAAATATAGATATGCTTTCTCAAAAAGAAGTATATTCTTCCATTATTCCAAAAAGTATGCAGTTTACTGATAAATCATATATTGAAGCAGGCCTTAAAGATATTGTAAAAGAAGGTTTTTTATTTGCAAAACATATTGGTGCTCTTGATTTAGGTCAGTCAATAGTTATAAGCAGAAAAGGAATACTAGCAGTAGAAAGTGCTGAGGGAACAGATATTACTTTTGCAAGGGGCTCAAAACTCGGCAAAGGTGAAGCAATCTGTATAAAAACTGGTAAAGCATATCAAGATGAAAGGTTTGATTTACCTACTGTTGGGCTTGATACTCTTAAAAATATTGCAGAAAATGGCGGACTTGGGCTTATTATGGAAAGTGGCGAAACCATAGTTGTAGATATGGATGAGTGTATAGATTATGCAAAAGAGAAAGGCTTAATATTTACAGCTGTTTCCCAGCATGAAATAGAACTTATTTCTTGATTTTCATATACCATTTGCCATAAAGCAGCTTTAAAGGAATTACTGCATATTTTTCACCTAACTTTACACTAGCAGAATATGTGGTTTCATCTATTTCTTCAAGGCTTACAAGCTCCATATCTTTATCGCCTAATATTATTTTAAAACAGCCGTATAAATATTCTTCTGAACTTAAGTTATCCGGTGAAATATTATCTTTATTTAGTGCATAAGCCATCAAATCAAATAAATCATAATTCTTTATATTTGCAACCATATTGCTGGAAACTCTATACCTGTCTTCAGGCAATACCATATTCCAAAAAGATACAGCATCTCCACTATTATAATATTTTATAATCTCATTTACTGTATATTCTGGAGAACTTCTATTAGAACAGCCTGAAAAAATAAGAAACTGAATACTTAAAGTAATGACTAAAAATACTTTTTTATACATATTTATATCCTGCCTTATTATATAAATTTAACTTTTAAAAAACACAATAGAAAAATAAATTTTTATCATATTTTATACAAATAATATATTTAAATTTTATTTATAATTCAGAATTTATTGGTAAAAATAAAAATAATACTGATAAAGTATAAACTTTCATTGCATACATATAAAAAATAATATATAAACCTATTATTAAATTATATAAAAGGTGAAATATGATAGTAGTATTTGAAGGCTTAGACGGCTCAGGCAAAGGCACTCAATCTCAAATATTATCTGCAAAAATGAGTGCAAAAGGCATAGATAACTCATTATACAGTTTTCCAAACTATAAAGGCACTAACTTTGGGCTTGAAGTAGGAAAATATCTAAACGGCGGCTTTGGTTCATTAGATGAAATACCACCACAGTTCCCTGTTATGCTATATGCTATGGACAGGTTTGAAATGAAAAAATCTATTATGGCAGATATTAATGAAGGATTAAATATTATATTTGATAGATATGTACCATCAAATATTGCTCATCAGGCAGTAAAATTTCCAGAAAACCAGCGTAAAACTTTTATAGACTGGGTAAAAAGGCTTGAATATAATATTTTAGAAATGCCTTCCCCTGACGCAGTCATATTTTTAGATGTTGACCCTGTAATAGCAGGCAGAATGGTTGCTTTAAAAGGCAAAAGGTCATATACAGACGCTGAAAAAGATATCCACGAAGCAAATGACAGCTATATGCATAAAGTATATAAAATGTATAAAGAAATGGCACAAGATGAAGACTGGATAATCATTCAGGCAACTGATGGAGAAAATATGCTCAGCGAAGAAAAAATATCAAAAGATATTATTATAGCACTTGCACAAAAAGGATACCCTATAGAAGACCCTGCAAAATTATTTTAAAATCATATTAAGTTATAGGTATTATTAGGCGATAAGATAAATATGTAAAGCCACTGTTTACAACTTTTACAATATTATTTAAATTTTAAGGTTGCAAAAAGTTTAAATTTAGGTTTATACTTTTCACTGTGGGAGGCTTTTATGAACTTATCACTTAATTTTACAGAAGAAGAAACAGCTATGCTTGAAAAATATGCTGGTAAAAATAATATTTCTACTGCTGAGTTTGTAAAAAATACCATTTTGGAGCGAATAAAAGATGAAAGAGATATGGAAGTGTATGAAACAGCTATAAAAACATACAGCCGTAATCCAAGAACATATACTCATTTATCTGTAATGCGTGAATTAGGTTTAGCTAAATAAATAATGATTATATTAAGTTATGCATTGACTGCCTGTTTGGCAGCATACCAAGAGGCTCATTGCATAACAGGTTATAAAATTCTAAAATATATATTAATAACACTACCAGTATATTCATAAATAAACTATCTGGAATAAAAGCAAGATAAAGCCATAATAAACATACTATAAATGCCAGCTTAAATGGCATATAATATCCATTCCAGTATGTTTTGGCATTACTGCTAGACATAAAATAATAAAGCAAAATTATTACAAAAAACATAGATATTTTACCAATAATATCACTATGTGGTGCAATAATGTATATTATTATTCCAAATACTATTATATAAAAAAGTATTGCACCAACCCATTTAAGTATATGTATTCCTAAAAAAAATAGAAAACTTCTGCTGCCACCTGCTATTTCTGAATCAATAAATATTCTGCATATAATCACTGCAAAGGAAATAAAAAGAGTATAAGTTATACCTATAGTACCGTTTAGTAAAAATGCACAAATGATAATAAACCATAAAGGTATGCGGGCAATTAAAAATGTTAAAAAGAAAAGCCCAAAACGAACATAACCCATAGGCCTTGCTGCTATATTTTTAAGTGTAAAAGTATTTAATATTTTTTCCATGCAGATATTATTACTGCTTTTTTACTGTGTGGTCAAGAATAATATAAACTCTGCTTCACCCACATTTTTTTGAAACTATGATTAAAAATGCTAATTTATAATAAACTTAGTAATTATTATTTATGTATTTGTGTATATTTTAAACTATCTTACCGCCGCAAATCTCATATATCAATCATTTTGTTATTTTATTACTTATGCTCCAAAAGTACATAAAATCATATATATTTATACTGCATATTATATATTATAAAACTGGGCAAAAAAAATCCCTTAACTTACAAAAGCTAAGGGATAGAAATATTTAAAACTATTTTGTGCCTTTTATAAATTCTTTAAACCTTTCTAGTATATTTTTAAGTTTAGAGCCAAACATATCATTTTCTTTTGCTTCTTCTCTCATTTTTTCAAGAACTTCTTTCTGTTCTTTTGTCATATTAGTAGGTATAAGTATCTGCAAATCTACATACAGATTGCCTACATTATATCCTTTAACAGACGGCACACCCTTTCCTTTTAATGTGATACGCTCGCCAACTTGCGTGCCTGGCTTAACTTTTATTGTTTCTTTTGTGCCGTCTATTAACTCTATTTCAAATTCATTGCCTAAAATAGCATCAAAAACAGTAATAGGCAGCACTAAATGTAAATCATTATCTACACGCTTAAATATTTTATGTTCTTTTACTTTAATGTGTAAAAGCAAGTCGCCTGCAGGGCCGCCGTGACTTCCTGCATTACCTTCACCGCTGACACGCATAATCATACCATCATCAATACCAGCAGGAATTTTCACTTTTATCTGTTTTTCTATTGTATGGCTGCCTTTACCTTTACATTCTGTGCAGGCTTCTTTTATAACCTGACCAGTACCGTTACATGCAGGGCATGTTGTGCGGACAGCAAATATACCATTTCTTTGAGTAAATACACCCTGACCGTTACATTTTTCACATGTTTTCATACCGCCGGGCTCTGCACCAGTGCCATCACATCGTTTACAGTTTTCACTTTTTTTAATAGTTAATTCTTTTTCTACACCAAAAACTGATTCTTCAAATGAAAGTTCTTGATACATTTCTATAGACTGACCTTTAGTTGGTCTGTTCCTTGAGCGTCTTGAAGATGATGTGCCAAAAAATTCACCAAATACATCACCTAATAAGTCATCAAATACTGTGCCAGTAGAGCTGAAACCGCCCATGCTGTCGTCCATTACTCTGCCATAAGTGTCATACTGGTTTTTCTTATCCGGATCTGATAATACTTCATAGGCTTCTGCTGCCTCTCTAAATTTTTCTGCAGCTTCCTTATCATCAGGATTTTTATCCGGATGATATTTTAATGCTAATGTTCTGTATGCTCTCTTTATTTCTATTTCTGTTGCAGTGCGTTCCACACCTAGTATTTCATAATAATCTCTAGCCAAGTTTTTATCCGTCCTTCATTATTTTGTTGAATGAATACTTTAATATTTTAAATGTGATTTTGCAAGCAAAAATAATAAGTTTTTTATTTTAATTCAGGCAAGCCAAGTTCTTTTAAGTAACTATTAACTTTTGCTTTAGTTGTTGTAATTTTATCTTCAATATTATTTATAGATTTTTGCACCTGTTCTAAATCTACAATTTTATCTTCTATTGCAGTGCTTACATATCTGGAAATATTAAGATTATATTCATTTCTTATTATTTCATCTACATTTACACATCTAGCATAATTATCTATTTCTCTTCTATGCTTATATGTATCAACTATTTTTTTAATATGTTCATCTTTTAAAATATTACGGCTGCCATCTTTTGCAAATTCTTTATTTGCATTAATAAAAAGTATATTATCTTCTTTTCTGCATTTTTTTAATACTATGATACAGACAGGAATAGCAGTAGATGTAGCAGTAAAAATTGAAGCTCGTTGTATATTCAAGAAAAAAACTGGCGGTAATTTTAAAGTAGGCGAAGGTTTAGGTCAAGAATATACTTATGAAGTTGTGGCATGGAAAGAGTATAATGATAATATTATGGTATTCCATGTAGATAAGATTAATAATATTTATTTTGAATTGGGGACGGCGGGAAATGTTGCTGAGAAAATAAATATCGGCGAGTTATAACTTTATCTTTTAAGTTTATACTGTGTTGTGTAAAAATTAGCCTAAGTCCTAATACATAGTCAAAAATAGCATTTTTGACTAACAAAAAGGATGCAAAATAACGGGCAAAGCCCGATTATTTTACAAAGCTCAGGACGAGCGACCTTTAGTGAGTGCGGGAGTATTTACTACGACCAAACGATTAAATAAAAAATCTAGGACAGATTTTTTATTATAGTAAAACAGTAAACTCCTGTCGGCTAATTTTTACCCGCCTTGTCTAAACTTAAAATCTTAAAGCCTTAATATTATTAAGAGATGTTATAGGTTTTATTATGAAATCACAAGACTTATTAAATATTATTAAATATGGCACAGTTACAGAAATCAAAGCAGATACAGCGCAGGTGAAAGTTGCTTTTAAAGAAAGTGGTGATGTGGTATCTTACTATATGCCAGTATTGCAGTCTTTTGCTGGTAAAAATAATGCTTATGTATTACCAAGCATAGATGATGTAGTAGTATGTTTAATATCGCCTCGTGGTGATGCTGGTGTTGTGCTAGGCTCAATTTATACAGGAATTAATAAACCTTTAATAACTGATGAAAATAAATATAATATTACTTTTGAAGATGAAACAGCTATTGAATATGATAAAAAAGAAAGTATTTTAAAAGCTGATATTAAAGGCAGTGCTGAAATTGTTATTGATAAATCTATAACTATAACTATTACAGAAGATAAAGAAATTAATGCTAAAAATATCAAAATTACAGCAGATAGTGAAATAAATATTGAATGTAAAACAGCTAATATAAAGGCAGATAGTGAAGCAAATATTGAAGCTGGCACAGTTAATTTAAAGGGTAGTAAAGTAAATGTTGGGGAAAATGCAGCTCGTGGAATACTCCATGAAGGTTTGATGGATTGGTTAAGCTCTCATACTCATACAGGTAATATGGGCAGCCCAACAAGCCCACCAGTAGTGCCACCTGTTAATGCTGCATGTGTTTCATCGGCTTGTAAAGTTAGTGTATAGCAGGGCATAACCCTGCTATATGATATTATGTTGTTTGTAATTTCTCTTTTAAAGCGTCTTGTAATATTTTAGAAAGTTTTAATTTTTTGCTTTCTGCCATATCTGCCATCCACTGGGGGATAGTAACCATTTTTTTTACAGATTTATTAAAATGCTTTTCTGCATATTCTGCAACATTAACAGAGATTATATTGATAAATACACGAGATTTATCATAATGTGGGTCATCCAGCATATCAATTATAATATCTTCTGTAATCTTATTTAATTCTGTTGGCTCTGGAATTTGCTCTCCATCTATATTCATGCCATGCAGGACGCCTGCCAAGCAGTCAATAGCCATTCTAATACTATCATTTAAATCTATTCCGTATGTTGCAGTGCCGTTTAAATCTGGAAATATTACTGAATATTTACCATCATCTTCTTTATAAAATATAGCAGGATAGCTGTATAATTTATTCATTTTATTCATATATGCTCCTTGCAGGGCTTAAAGCCCTGCTTGTGTAAAAACGCTCCCCAGCCAGATTTTTTATTTCTTCCCTACTCGGTCAGAAAAATCTGTCCTCGCAAAAAACGCTCGCCACCCATCTTTTTGTAATATTTTCAGTATTTCTTTATAGTTCATATATAATATATACTATAAAATATATATTAAGTCAATATATATTTTTACCGCTTCACCCCCAGCCATGTAATTTCCTTGCAATTATTTTAATAACATAGTAGAATAGATGATAATATATTTTTTAAGGTGTTTAATGAAAAAGAATTTCAAAAAAGCGATATATATTATTATAATACTTTTAATTATATTTATTTTACTTTCTATATTTCTATATTTTTTTACAAGGCATCACTTAAATTTTCAGCCAGAAAATAAAGATATTGAAAAAATTGTTATATATGGTGATGTTCGCTCTGGTTATTTAACCCATATAAAAATAGCAGATATGATTTATCAAGAAAAGCCAGATATGGTTATCTTTACTGGTGATATAGCATCAAACAGCAGAAACTATATTCATTACCTGCAGCATACAATATTTGAAAAAAAATTATGGGATAATGCAGAATACTACCCTGTAAGGGGCAATCACGAATCAACTTACTGGCTGTATGATGCTTTTTTTGACCTGCCGAATGATAAATCATACTACTCATTTGATAGAATGGGTATGCATTTTATTGTGCTTGACTGCTGGAATGTGTTTGCTCCGCTTGAAAAAAATCAGCTTGAATGGCTGAAAAAAGATTTAGAAGCAAATAAAGGAAAACCTACCTCTGTTGCTATGCATGTACCACTTTTTACTTCGGGAAAATATGAACCATATAACGAGCCAGACTTATTAGAGCTTTTTGATAAATATAATGTAATGTTTGTATTTTCTGCCCATGTACATTCTTATGAAAGGTCATTATATAAAGGCACTAACTATATTGTTACTGCTGGCGGTGGAGCTCCCCTTTATCCTGTTACAAGGGATAACCCATACATGCAGGTAAGAAAAAATGTGCATCACTATACTATTCTAACAAGGGATAATGATACATATACACTTAAAGCTATTGATATTAATGGTAATATTATAGATACAGTATCCACATCTTTATCAGAAATAACAAAAGATAAGGAAAAATAAAATGATATTAGATATATTATTTGCTGTCCTATTTATACTTTCTACTGCTTTTACTCTAATTTTAGTTGTGTATTTTATTGTGCGGCACAGACTAAAATTTGACCCAGAAGATAAAGATATTAATAAAATAGTAATATATGGAGATGTGCGTTCAAGTTACAAAATGCATAACCACATTGCTAATATGATTAAAAAAGAAAACCCTGATATGATACTTTTTACTGGGGATATTGCTTCTAACAGCCATAATTTTCTACACTATTTAATATTTAGTATTATAGAAAACAAGCTCTGGAAAAAATGCGAATATTATCCTATAAGGGGAAACCATGAGTCTGAAATATATCACTATCAAATATTTTTAGATTTACCGAAAAATAAAACATACTATTCCTTTGACAGAATGGGTATGCACTTTATTGTGCTTGATGTTATTGATGAAAGCATACATAAAGAGCTTATCACATGGTTAAAAGATGATTTAGAAAAAAATAAAACTAAAAATATAAGTGTCGGGCTTCATTATCCGCTTTTTACTTCAGGTAAATATTACCCATACCATGCACCATATTTACTAGAACTTTTTGAAGCATATAATGTAATATTTGTATTTTCTGCCCATGTACATTCGTATGAAAGGTCATTATATAAAGGCACTAACTATATTGTTACTGCTGGAGGTGGTGCACCACTTTATCCTGCAACTATTGAAAATAAATATAAAATATGCAGAGTTAATGACCACCATTACTGTGTTATGACTAGAAAAAATAATGATGAATACACTATAAAAGTAATAGATAAAAACGGTAATCAGATTGATGAAGTAACATCATCTAAAGCAGCAATGATAGCAGGCAACTTATGCACAGATATTTAAAACTTCTTTATGCTGTTTTAACAGGACTTGCAATATTTACAGTTATTAGGCTTATAATATTTGCAGCTTATTTTGATTTATTTAAAGAAAGCAGTGCCTGGAGTATATTTTTAGCAATTCTTCACGGCATCCGCTTTGATACATCTATATTTCTAACAATTATTTCACCATTTATTGTGCTTCTGCTGCTGCCTGTAAACTCAGAGAAATACCAGAAAATTATATACTGGCTGATGTTCCCTGTGTATGCAGTAATCACTATATATCTTGTTATTGATGCAGTATATTTTGGGTATGTTTCAAGACATTTGGCTGGTGAGTTTGCGACATTAGGCAATGATTACGAATTTATATATACAATGGCAAAAACTTACTTTTATATGGTATTTATTGTATTAGCCATAATTGCAGTATGCGGGTTTTTCTGGAAAAAATTTGTTGATATTAAAGTAAAAGATGTAAATACTTCTAAAAAAGGTCTGCTTAAATCAGCACTTTATTTTGTACTTATAGGCGGCATTGTATTTATATTTATCAGAAGCAGTTTTGATATTAAGCCAATAAGTACAATCAATGCTTTTGTAAGCGGCAATAATGCTCTTGCCAACCTTACATTAAATGGATTATTCACTTCACTTAGATATATGACAGAAAATGAAGCAGTATCTAAAGATATGTACTCATTTTATGATGATATGCAGGCTCATGATTTTATTCTTTCATTAAAACATACAGACTGTACTCATCCTTTTACTGAAATTAAAAAACCGAATATAGTTTTTATTCTTCTTGAAAGCTGGAGCAGCTACTATGTAGATGCTTTTTCAGGCTCTAATATGCAGCTGACACCTAATTTAAACAGGCTTGCTTCTGAAGGTATAATGTTTATGAACCACTACTCGCCTGAAAGACGCAGTATATCTGCTATACAGGCAATATTGCTGGGTATCCCGCCAATGGATAATATTCCAAAACTAGGCTTTGGACTTGAAACTATTGCAGGAAGCGGCAACCTTGCATCAAGCCTCAGCAAAAATGGATATGACACTATTTTTATACAGTCTTCAAAAAGAAACTCTTTTTACCTTGATGTTATTGCAAAATCAATAGGCTTTAAAGAATATTATGGTATGGAAGATATTAAGCAGATACTAGACTATCCAGACTATAAAGCATCACAGTTTGGCTGGGATTATGAAACATATATGAAGCTTGCAGAAGCTCTTAAAAATAAAGGTAAAGACAACCCGTTTTTTGCATTTTTATTTACAGGCACAACACATATACCATATGCTGAACCTAATAAAATAAATGTAAAATTTCCACATGATATAAACAGCGAAAACGGATTTAAAAATACTCTTGTGTATGCTGACTGGAGTTTAGGCGAATTTATTAAAAAAATAGAAAATGAAGAATATTTTAAAAATACTATATTTATTTTTACAGCAGACCATGTTCTTGGCAAGTTTGAAAAACAGGAATTTCCAAATGATTTCAAAGTACCACTTTTAATATGGTCCCCAGTTTTTAAAGATAATAAGAAAATTACAGCAACAACTAACCATGTAGATTTACCGCCAACTATATTAGGGCTTGCAGGGCTAAATAACAATTTATCTGAATATATTGGCGAAGATATATTCTGTAAAGATAACACAAGCTACAGTGTGATTCATACATGGGGTTCTGCAGCAATTATTAGAAATAATGAGTGGCTGAAACATTCATTTAAATATATGCTTGAAAGCAGCCCAAAAGATATGCCACAAGCTGAAAAAGAATATTTATCTAAAATACTTTTATCATATTATCAGGAAAGTTATAATATAATGACTAAGGGGAAAAAATAATGCGTGCCTTTATTGGGCTTGAAATACCAGAAAACATTAGAACATTTTATACTTCATCATGCAGGTCAATGCGAAGCAGTGCTGATATATCTTTTACACACCTTGATAAAATGCATATAACTCTTGCATTTTTTGCTGACCTGCCAGAAAAATATATAAAAAATATTGAAGAGATACTTAAAGGGCTAAACAGGGAGCAGTTTGAAATAAAGTGTGAAAATATTGGACTTTTTAAAAGAAAAGGAATACCATCAACTGTATTTATTAAAATTATTTCTGATGAATTAAAAAATTATACAGCAGAGCTTCATCAAAAATTAAGAGAATTAAATGTCCCTTTTGATGACAGGAAGCCATATACTCCCCATATTACTATTGGCAGAATAAAAGAAATGAAAAATGAGCAGGATTTTATGAGAAGTTACAGATATATTGCTCAGAATTTTAAATCATCATCATTTATGGTAGAAAATATCCATCTTTACAGCAGTGATATGATGATATATAAAAAAGAAGCAACTGTTGATTTTATTAAAATATATACAGAAGAAAATGAAGATGAAAATATCAGTGAAAAATAAAAAATATATTATCATTATATGCCTGCTTTTAACTGCAACCGCAGCTTTTTATTTTATAATTAATATGTTTTATAATCTTGCCTTATCTCCAAAAGCCAATAAAGATACAGTATTTGAAAGCAGCCATAATGCTCCTACTCAGTCATATGATATGACTGATATTGTAAATGATAATAATATATTTAAAAATAAAGCTCAGGTGGTTAAAATTAAATCATTTGATAACCTTACAATAAATGCCTATAAACTTTCTCATCAAAACCCATGTGATAAATGGGTTATAATTAACCATGGATATATGCAGCCACCATATCAGCTGGGACATACTGGCTTAAAATTTTTTGAAAATGGATATAATATACTGCTTCCACACATGCGCGGTCATGGAGAAAGTGAAGGTGCATATATAGGTATGGGGTTTCATGACAGCAAAGATGTTATAAAATGGATTAATTATATATTATCAATAAACAGCCGAGCTGAAATAGTTATATATGGTGTATCAATGGGAGCAGCTGCTACAATGATTACAAGCGGCGAAAAACTGCCCGATAATGTAAAATGCTTTATAGAAGACTGTGGCTATACTTCTGCATGGGACGAATTTGCTTATCAGCTTAAAGAAATATATGGACTGCCTTCATTTCCTATTATGGACGGTGTTAATCTGCTTACTAAAATCCGAGCTGGATATGATTTAAAAGATGCCTCCCCGCTTAATCAGATAAAAAAATGCAGTAAACCTATGCTTTTTATTCATGGAGATAAAGATACATTTGTTCCTTTTTATATGGCAGAAAAATTATATACTGCAGCATCATGCCCTGAAAAAGAGTTATTTATCACCCGTAATGCAGGGCATGCAGAATCATTTAAATTATATAAAGATATTTACTGGCAGAAAGTGTTAGATTTTGCAAATAAATATACTAACTAATCTATTTTTCATTTCTTTCTGCAAATTCTACTTTAAATTTTTCCATAATCTCAATAGAAACATCAAACTCTTCTATAAGTTTTTTAATTAAGCTGCTTAAAACAGAATAAAGTTCTTTGTATTTTAAAAGAAGTAGAACATCTCTTTCTGGTCCATCATCATGCTTATATTTAATGCTGTTAATATCCTGTAATATTTTTATATAAATAGACTGAACATAATGCATTAAAATAAAGTAAAAATCTTTTGTAGCAAACTTTTGCACATTATCTTCTAAGATTTTCATATTAGCTCTATATGTAGTATAATCCTCACCAGCTGGTGCCACATCTGTGCGTCTAAGTATCTCTTCAACTATGGCACATTTTTCAAGACTGTCACTGCATATATCAATAATTTTATTGCAAAAATCTTTTGCATAATGAAGTTTTTTTAATGTTTCTTTTATTTGTCTTTCTTTTTCTTTATGTTTTACTTGTTTTAAATGTTTTTTAATAACTGCTGTTGTATTAATATCTTCTTTTATATATTTATCAACAGCTTCCTGAAATGTCATAATCTGCGTGCCGTGTATTTTTGCACCACCTTCTGTAGCATTTACTGCTGTGCCTTTATATGTGGCAATATCCCTTTCATAATGAAGCAGGAACTGTTTATATACAGTCCTTGTTTTTACTTTTGGCTGGTAGTTGCCCTCTATTTCAATAACACCTTTCATATTAGTTTTTGCAGCATTACCATAATGGAAACCAGCTGCGTGAGTAACTAAATCATCAGTAATGGCCAAATCCTGACCTATCATAATAATAGGGTCACAGCCTAAAAATTCTAATACTTTAAAAGCCATATTACCTGCTGACGGCCCTATATCTAATATACCTTTTTTAATATCAAGCCATTCAAATGTTGAAAAATTACGGTAAACAATAATTTTTTCACCGGGAAAATTTGCATAAGTTTCTGGAACTATAACTGGACAGGCTGCTAAATATGAGTCTTTCACATCTTCTTCTGTTAAGCCTTCAAAAAGATATGAAGTTTCTATAACACGCTCTAAGCTTGTAACAAGATGAGCAGGTGGAAGATTATGGTGTTTTAAGATTTTTACACTTCCATCTGCTGCACATATTACTGCTTTTTCTCTTAAGCCCTCCAGCAGCTTAACATTCTTATCAAGAGATGGACCAGAAGCTACAACAATACCCGGCTTGCCTTTAAATACATCTTTTAAATCAGCAATACCGGGATAATCAATAATAGTAGGAATATTTCTTAATGTATATTTTATACCTAAAAGGCTGTCGTATGGGTCGTTTCCATAAAGAAGTAAAACTTGATTTATTGCTTCTTTCACCATTTTTAAAGAATTAAGATAATAATCTTTATTTGCAGCAAAAGAAACTGGCTGCTCTATCACATTTATAGCTTTTAAAAAATACATATTAGCAGTCATATTAAAAAAATTAAATATTGTAGGATAAGAAAGTCTTATATCTTCGCAGCCTGCAAAATAAACATTTGGGCTGTTAATTAAGTCTAAACAGTTTATGTTGCTGAATGTTGTTTTTAAAAGCTCAGGGTCTCTTTCTATAATTAATAATCTTGCTCTCGGACAATTCCTTATATATTCATGAGCTTCATAAGAAAGCCCGAAACCTAAAAATACTGCCACATCAGGAACATTTAATTTTCTTGATTTTATATCCTGTTCTGCAACACGGTATGGGTCTATATTATTATAAAAATTCTTATTAAATTTTACATCAACTATAGATGGAAGTTTATCTTTTCGTTGAGATGGTGCGACAACATATCTGCCTGTTAGTTTAGTATTATCAACAATTTGAGCAAGTCGTGGGTTGCGTTTTGCAAGAGCTTCTATATTTTTCTTATAAGGCATATTATTCTCCTTAATCTATTAATTCTTTTTTTAATGGTGTATTTGCTTTTATGTCTTTTACGGCTTTTCTGCCTAATATTTCATTATAATATTTTGGGCTTATTCCTAAATTTGGACGAAATGAGCCAATATTTTCAGCAGTAAATTCTTCGCCTTTTTTCATATCTTTTATTACATAAAGGCTTCTCATAAAGTGCCTGTTTTTTTCTACCAAGGGGCTTAAAGTATAATCTATACTGCCAAGTGATTTTTCTACTATTCTAATATCATCAACAAGGCTTTTAAACTCTTTTTCATCAAGAGAAAATGCAGCATCTGGTGAGTTAATAGATTTATCAAGTATAAAATGTTTTTCAATAACCTTTGCACCAAGTGCAGCAGATGCAGCTGCTGTAACATTGCTAAGTGTATGGTCAGAAAGCCCTGTAATACAGTTAAAATCTTCACTTAATTTTTTTATCATCAAAAGATTTGCTTCTTCCACAGGGGCAGGATAGCTGCTTGTACATTTTAAAAGAATTATATCATTATTTCCAGCTTTTCTGCATACATTAACTGCATCTTGTATTTCATTAAAATCTGCCACACCTGTAGAGATAATAACAGGTTTATTTTTTTTAGCAGTATATTCTATTAAAGGCAAATCATTTATTTCAAATGATGCAATTTTATATGCAGGCATATTTAATTCTTCTAAAAAATCTACTGCCTCTTTATCAAAGGGGGAAGAAAAAAGTATAAGCCCTGATTTTTCTGCCACTTCTTTTAAAGTTTTATGCCACTGCCATGGGGTATATGCTTTATCATAAAGCTGATAATATGTTAAACCGTCCCATAAAGAGCCGCCTTTTATAATAAAGTTTTCATCATCAGAATTAAGAGTGATAGTATCTGCACGGTATGTCTGCAGCTTAACTGCATCTGCTCCAGCCCGTGCTGCTGCCTCAATAGTTTTAGCAGCTATTTCAAGGCTGCCGTTATGGTTGGCTGAAAGCTCTGCTATAATAAATATTTTATCTTTTCCTATTTCAAAATCTGCTATTTTCATAATAATGCTTTTCCTGCCAAATCTTTTACAGGGGTATTATATCCTGATTTTTCAAGCAAATAGATATATTTTTCCTTATCTTTTAAATAATGCATAGAGCCTGTGCCCTGCTGTTTATATGCTGTTATTTTATTATTTAAAATATTTTCTGCATTATCAGTAAAAAGTTTTACAATCTCATAAATCAGCCTGTCATAGCTTGTTTTAAGTGTATCATCTATATTATCCTGCACTTCTTTCTGCAAGATAATATCACCAGTATCAAGCCCTTTATCTATTTTATGAATTGTAACACCTTTCGGACTGTTTTCTAAATAACTCCATAAGTTAGGGTCTGCCCCTTTATTATACGGAAGAAAAGAGATATGCATATTTATAATTTTATCAGGAAATAAATCTATAATTTCTGCTTTTATTATATGCCTGTAACCAAAACTTATTATAAAATCATAACCTGATACATTTTCTTCATTTAATTTATCAGTAAATATATATGTATCATGACCAAGTGATACTAGATAATCATTTATCAAACTGCATTTCTCCCCTAAAAGCAGTATTTTCATTTATTATCCTCAATAATTTTTTTTGCATTATACATACTGTTTAATTCTAAGAGCTTTGCAGCTTCTTCAAGCTCTTCTGCCCTGTTTTTAAATACATATTTTTGGTATATATTATTATTTAAAACTTTAAGCCATGGATTTTTATCATATAGGTTAACTATATCTTTATAATTAAAATCATTGCCCAGCATAAAATAAATTAAATTCATTAATGCATAATCTTCATAAGTATCAACAGTAATACGAATATCTGAGTAGTTAAGCCCGTTTTTTTCAAGCACATCTATCTTAGTATAGCTGTCATTTTTTCTTGCATGCCATGTTACATGCTCCCTGACTTTTATATCTTTTTCTTCCCTGTCTATTCTTTTTAATGCTTCAAAAGTGATTACTTCTGTATCAAGCCCGTGTGGAAAAGTTCTTTTTTCTATATTAGAAACATAATCAACTGATGAGTTTTCATGAACTTTTATACATTCTTTTATTACTTCATCATCAATACAGGGACAGTCTGCTGTTATGCGGACAACTCTGTCTATTCCAAATTTTTCACATGCTTTAATATAACGCATAAGCACATCATCAAGGCTGCCCCTGTATACTTCTGCACTATATTTTAATGCTTCCTGCTCTGTTAAATCATCATCTTGATTATCACTTGTTGCAAGAATAACTATATCACATGCTTTTTTTGCCCGCATTATTATTCTTCCAAGCATAGATATACCGCTTCCTGAAGGAAGTTCCATTAATATTTTATCTTTCAGCCTTTTAGATGAACGCCTTGCCTGAATAACAATACCAGTTTTCATTATAATGCCTTTAATACAGTATTAATCTTTTCTATTACAAAATAAACTTCATCATCAGTTAAAAGTGGATAAACAGGCAGGGAAAGCTCTCTTCTGTAAAAATCATAAGCAAGTGGTGTATCTTTATAATTATAACCTAAATTCTCATAATATGGGTGCTTATTTACAGGCATATAATGAATTTGAGTAAAAATATTATTTTCTTTTAAGTAATAATATACTTTATCTCTTAAATCATTACTTTCAAACACTACTGAAAATAAATGGTGAGAATTAAGCCTGTCCTTATATCTTTTCTGCATTTTTATTTTGCTGCTTCCTTTAAATGCATTATAATATATATCTGCTATTTCTAAGCGTCTTTTTACAAAACTTTCTATTTTTTTCAGCTGACTTATACCAAGAGCAGCCTGAATATCTGTCATTCTGTAATTATAACCTAAAAACTGCATTTCATGATATGTGGGGCTGTCTGGCATATGTTTAAAATTAACTTTTTCCATACCGTGACTGCGAAATAAAAGGCATTTTTTATATATTTCTTCATCATTTGTAAGAACAGCACCACCTTCTGCAGTAGTGATATGTTTTACTGGGTGGAAACTAAAAACTGCCCCATCGGAATATATGCAGTTTCCTATTTTACTCCCATTATAGCTGCTTCCTAGTGCATGACATGCATCTTCTACTATTTTAATATTACAGCTTTTAGCAGTTCTGTTTATTTCTTCCATATTACAGGGAAGCCCTGCATAGTGAACAGGGGTGATTATTTTTGTATTTTCTGTAATAAGCTTGTTTATTTTATTTTCATCTATTAAAAAATTTTCTTCATTAATATCTGCAAACTTAGGCTTAGCATTTAAATAAAGTGCAGCGTTGCTTGTTGCTGCAAAAGTATTAGGGCACGTAATTATTTCATCATTTTCTTTTAATCCAAGAGCAGCATAAACTGTATGCAGTGCAGCAGTGCCTGAAGATACAGCAACAGCATATTTTGCACCAGTATATTCTTTTAGTGCATTTTCAAAAGCAGGCACATATTCTCCCTGAGTAATAGCAGCAGATTTTAATGCTTTTACAACTTCATCTATATCATCTTGACTAATAGTCTGCCTGCCATAAGTAATTTTATTCATTTTACTTTGCCATTTCATTTATTTTTGATTGAACGTCTTGTGCAATTTTTCGTAAAAATTCAGGGTTCATTTTTTCCGGGTTATTATCACTTGAATAGCAGAAACCTTCTGGCAGAATTTTACCATTTAATCTTTTTGATGAACTTTCCAAGTTTCTAAATTCAGGCATTATCCTGTAATGGTCATCAAATTCCAGTGTATGTCGTGCATCATCGCTTGGTATCATTACTTCATGCATTTTTTCACCCGGCCTTATACCTATATCTTCTATTCTGCATTCTGGAGCAATGATTTTTGCAAACTCTTCCATAGTAACAGATGGGATTTTAGGCACAAATATTTCGCCCCCTTCCATTTCATGAAATGCTTTTATAACAAGCTCTATAGCATGCTCAATAGTTATCCAAAACCTTGTCATATCCCTGTTGGTTATAGTAATAACACCTTTTTTCTTCTGCTCTAAAAATAAAGGTAAAACAGAGCCGCGGCTGCCAAGTACATTACCATATCGGACAACACTGAACTTTGTAACTCTGCCACCAGCATAAGCATTACCTGCTACAAAAAGTTTATCACTTGCTAGTTTTGTAGCCCCGTATAAGTTAATAGGGTTTGCCGCCTTATCAGTAGATAATGCCACCACTTTTTTAACTCCTGCATCAATAGCTGCTTCTATCACATTTTCAGCACCTATTATATTTGTTTTAATCGCTTCAAACGGGTTATATTCTGCTGCAACTACCTGTTTAGATGCTGCTGCATGAACAATATAGTCTACTTCATAAAATGCACGGTTAAGCCTGTCTCTATCCCTGACATCACCTATAAAAAAACGAAGATTGCCTATTTTTTTATACTTTCTTTCCATTTCATACTGTTTAAATTCATCTCTGGAAAAAATAATTATTTTATTTGGTTTATAATGGTCTGCAATATATTTTACAAACTGCTTGCCAAAAGTGCCTGTGCCGCCTGTAATTAAAATATTTTTTCCATTAAACATACTTATCTCCAAAAATTAACTTTGTTTTACTGAAATAACATGCTTATTGCTGCATATTTTCTCAGAAAGCATATCTGACTGCTGCTTATTTGTGACCATTACTACAAATTCCATTTTTGCTGTGCCGTCACCATAGTTTTTTATATTCATTTCATATATATTTAAGCCCATGTCTTTTATAATAGTAGATATTTCAACAAATACCCCTGATACATCTTCAAGTATTGCTTTATACTTAACAGGCATACTCAGCTTATTAGAGTTATCCCATTCCACATCAACTATTCTGTCTTTATTTTCTGCAAGTCTAGTTATATTAGGACAGTCTGCTTTATGTACAATGATACCTCTGCCTGTAGAAACATAGCCCTTAATAGCATCTCCCGGAAGTGGCGAGCAGCATTTAGCAGTTTTAATCATCATATTATCAACACCGCTTATTTTAAACGGCTCTGCTTTCCTGTTTGATGCCTGTTTTATTTCTATTTCTTCTTCTTTTACATCTGGTAAAAAAAGATGTAGCAATTTTCTTGCCGAAATTTGACCAAATCCAACATGAGTGATTAATTCATCAAGACTGTGCATTGAAAATTTATCAAGAGCTTTCTTTAAATTCTGTTCATCTGCTATGATTTCATCAAAATCAAGGCCTGAATGTTTAAATTCTTTATTTAAAAGCTCCCTGCCTGTTAAAATCGCTTTTTCTGCATCTTTTTTTCTTAAAAATGCACTGATTCTTGAATGAGCCCTGTTAGTTTTAACAATATTAAGCCAGTCTTTTCTCGGTTCCTGTGTCTGCGATGTTAATATTTCTACTTTATCACCGCTGTTTAGTTTTGCCTTTAATGGTGCTATCCTGCCGTTGATTTTTGCACCAACGCATGTATGGCCAATCTGTGAATGAATAGCATAAGCAAAGTCAATAGGTGTAGAGCCAACAGGCAGTTCTACCACATGACCATGGGGTGTAAATACAAATATCTGTTCCTGAAATACATCTTCTTTAATCGCATTTACAAACTCAGTAGGTGGTTTTTCCTTATTATCATCTTCTAATGCACGCCTAAGCCATACAAACTGTTTATCTTCCTTAGGGTTAAATATACGCCCCTCTTTATATGCCCAGTGAGCAGCAACACCTTCTTCTGCTATTTTATGCATTTCTTTTGTGCGGATTTGAAACTCTACCATCATTCCACCCGGCCCCATAACAGTAGTATGTATTGACTGATACATATTAGCTTTCGGATTTGCAATATAGTCTTTTATTCTATGGGGTATCGGTGTCCATAATGAATGGATAATACCTAAGGCAGAATAACAGTCTGATTTCGTATTAACTATAACACGAAGAGCAAGCAGGTCAAAAATATCTTCAAAAGATGTTCCTTTTTTTATCATTTTAGAGTATATACTGTAAAAATGTTTCGGTCTGCCTGATATTTCACCTTCAATATTTGCTTTCTGCAGGGCAAGAGAAATAATATCTTTAACTTCACTTAGATACTCTTCCCGCTCACCTCGTTTCATTTTTACTTTCTGATGTATTTCATAATACATTTCTGGGTTTAATATACGAAATGACCTGTCTTCTAACTCCCATTTTATCCATGCAATACCAAGCCTGTCTGCAAGGGGAGCATAAATATCCATAGTTTCTCTTGCTATGCGTTTCTGTTTATCTTCTCTTAAACTTTCAATAGTTCGCATATTATGTAATCTATCTGCCAGTTTGATAATAATAACCCTTATATCATCACTCATAGATATAAGCATTTTTCTAAATGATTCTGCCTGTTTCTCTTCTTTTGACTGGAAAGGAATTTTACTGATTTTTGAAACTGCATCTACTAAAAACGCAACTGGAGTACCAAATATTTCTTCTATTACTTCATAAGTAGTATCAGTATCTTCAATAGTATCATGCAAAAGCCCTGCAATAATACAGTCTACATCCATTTTCATTTCAGCAAGAATATAGGCAACATTTAACGGGTGAGAAAGATATGCTTCACCGCTTTGGCGTATCTGCCCCCTGTGCTGCTGGGCTGCATAAACATAAGCAATATTTAATTTATCTATCTGGGCTTCAGGGTTATTACTTAATACCTTATCCTGAATATCCATAAGTCTTATTGTTTTTTGAATACTCATAAGCAAAATACCATAACAAAATAATATGCATTATAAAATGGAATGATAGAAGTATCAAGTAATTTTAAAAATTAATCAGCTTTTTTTATATCTTTTAAGTTAAGCTGAATAGTTTTTGTATTTTTCCATGTATTATGAACAAGTGAAAAAAGAATATCAAATTTATCATTTTCTGCCATTAGTGATTTATATTCTTTCATATTAAATCCTATAGCATCAAAAATCAGCCCATTTTTTTCAAAAAAACATTTTAAATGGTTAAAGTCTTTACCAACAAAAGATTCTACCTGATATTTAAAAACATTTTTCATAAAAAATACAGGCTCTTTATTGCCCTGACCATAAGGCTCTAATTTTTCAAGCCACTGCATTATTTCATTTGTAATATCTTTAGAATCTATTTCTGCATCTATATATATTTCTGGTATAAAATCTTCTTCTTTTACAGAAGATTTTACTACTTCATTAAATCTTTCTCTAAATTCTTCTAAATTTTTCTTTTCAAGTTTTACACCTGCTGCATATTTATGACCGCCAAAAGATATTAATATATCTGATAAACTGTCTAATCCATCATATAAATGAAAGCCGGGTATACTTCTTGCTGAGCCTTTATATACTCCATTATCTTCTGTTAAAATAACTGTTGGTTTAAAATATTTATCAACAACTCTAGATGCTACTATACCAATAACACCGGGGTGCCAGTTATCAGAAGCTACTACAAGACCTGCACTTTCTTCTGCATAGCGGTTTTTTTCTATTAAATCATAAGTCTGCTGCAGAATCTCACGCTCTATCATCTGCCTGTATTTATTTTCATTATCAAGTTCTAATGCAAGCTGTTTCGCTTCGTTTCTGTTTTGAGTAACAAGAAGTTTTAAACTTTTATCTGAGCTTGCCATTCTGCCCATAGCATTAATCCGCGGAGCAAGCTGAAAACCAATATTAGCTGTTTTCATCTTTTTAGATGCTGATAAACTTTCAACAGTTTTTTTAAGCTCATCTATTCCTATACGGACATGTTCGCCACTCATAAGCTCCAACCCATGCCGCACAAATATTCTGTTTTCATCAACAAGCGGCATAACATCTGCTATTGTTCCAAGAGTAACTATGTCTAAAAGGTTGCGGATATTTGGCACTTCCTGCTTAAAAAAATCATACTTTTTAAGCACAAACCTAAGAGCCATAACAGTTTTAAAGGCTACCCCCACACCTGCTAATGTTTTATTAGGATAAGTATCGTCTTCACGCATAGGGTTGACTATCGCATAAGCTGCAACAGGCAGATCTTTTGAAGGCTGGTGATGGTCTGTAATAATAATATCCATACCAAGCATACTTGCTTCAAGCACTTCTTCTGTGGCACTTATTCCACAGTCTACTGTAATAATAAGGTTTGTTTTCTTTGCTGCTATCTCTCTAACAGCTTCCTTATTAAGCCCATAGCCTTCTTCTAATCTGTTTGGGATATAGTAAGATACATTTGCTCCACACTGCATTAAAAATATATACATTAAAGCAGTGGCTGTTACACCATCAACATCGTAATCACCATAAATACATATACTTTCATGGTTCATAACAGCCTGAGCTATACGCTCTGCTGCCTTTTCCATATCAGTGATTTCAAAAGGGTTCCTTAGTGATTTTAATGAACCATTAAAAAAAGTTTCAATATCATCTGGAGATGATATACCTTTTTTCAGCATTAATTCTGCAACAGGCTTCGGCATATTATGTCTGTATGCTGTTTCTTCAAGCAGACTTTTATCAACAGTATTATATATCCATTTGTATTTTATACTTTTAAAGTTATTATTATTCATTTTATTACAATATATTATTTTTATAAAAATATATAGCATATTTTATATATTTATCAATATTTTTCCAAAATTGATTATTAAATATCTATTTTATTTAAATATTTCATAAAGAATGTTCTATTGTCAACTATTTTAATAATATTAGGTTGACAATACTATTTTTATGTGTATTATTATCTAAAAGGTGTAAAAATGAAATTAAAGGAAACAATACTTAGCCTTTTAAATGAAAAAAACACAGAATTTGTTTCAGGGCAGTATTTAGCAGAAGTATGTAATGTAAGCCGTAATGCTGTGTGGAAAGCTGTAAACAGCCTTAGAAAAGAAGGGTATAATATTTATGCAGTGCAGAATAAAGGGTATGTTTTAGACAACAGCAGTATGTTTACAGGGGAAATAATTAAGTCATACTTAAAATCGCCTTATAAAATAGAGTATATTCCAACAGTTACTTCCACAAATGATATTGCTATGGAATATGCTAAAAAGGGACTGCAGGAAGATATAGTAATAGTTTCCAACTGCCAGACTGCAGGCAGAGGCAGAAAAGGGAGAAAGTTTTATTCTCCAGAAAATGCTGGCACTTATTTTTCCATACTTTTAAGACCAAATATGCATTTTTCTGAAAGTTTATATATTACTACAGCAGCAGCTGCAGCTGTTACAGAAGCCATTAAGCAGCTTTATAATATAGATACTGAAATAAAGTGGGTAAATGATATATATTATAACGGCAAAAAAATATGCGGCATACTAACAGAAGCTCACATTGATATGGAAAGCGGTATAATAGATTATGCTGTTCTAGGTATTGGTATAAATGTTTTTGAACCTGAAGAAAGCTACCATAAAGATATAAAAAATATTGCAGGTGCTGCATTTTGCAGAAATATGTTTGATAATAAAATAAGATGCGAGATTACTGCAAAAGTAATAGATATATTTTATGAATACTATAAAAATCTTTCTAATATGACATTCTTAAATACATATAAATCACGGTCATTTTTAACAGGTAGAAATGTAACGGTTGAAAAAAACGGTATTATACAGAAAGCATTTGTAAAAGGTATAGATGATAAATGCAGACTTTCTGTAGTTTTTGAAAACGGTATAGAAGAAAATCTTTCATCCTGCGAGGTAAATTTAAGTTTATGACACAAAATAATACACGGTATGCTGCTTATACCGGTCTATTCACCACATTAATTATTATTGGAGCATTTATTAAAATCCCTGTTCCTGTGATACCATTTACACTGCAGTTTTTATTTGTTTCTCTTGCAGGACTTTTACTTGGTGCAAAATACGGCGGATTAAGTGTACTGATTTATGCTGCTCTTGGTCTTGCAGGGCTTCCAGTTTTCACTGCCGGGGGTGGTATTACTTATGTTTTCTTTCCAACTTTTGGCTATATTATAGGCTTTATTCTTGCTGCCTTTTTTACAGGCATCATTTCTTCTAAAATGCAGCCAAATACAAAAAACTATATGTTTGCTGCATTCTGCGGTCTTATTATTTTACATATTATAGGTATACCTTACTATTATATTATTGCCCATTATGTTATACAAAACACTTTAACTTTTAAGGAAATTTTTATTTTCTGTTTTGTATATACTGTACCCGGCGATTTGCTTTTATGTCTTTTATCTGCACGCATAGCTTTAAAATTAAAACCATTTATAAATAAGGATAATGATAATGATAAACAAAATAAAAGATAAAATTATATCTGGTGAAAAAATAACTTACAATGAAGCTCTTTTATTAACAGATGCTCCATTAAAGGAACTTTTAAAAGCAGCTGATGAAATTAGAAAACATTTCTGCAGTAATATTTTTGATGTATGTTCTATTATTAATGCAAAAAGCGGCAGATGCAGTGAAAACTGTAAATTCTGTGCCCAGTCTGCCCATTATAAAACAAATATCAGCGAATATCCGCTGCTTGATAAAGATACTATTATAAAAAATGCTCTATATATGGCAGAAAAAGGTGTTCTTCGTTTTTCCATTGTTACTTCTGGCAAAGCATTAACAGATAAAGATGTGGAAGTATTAGCAGAAACTATTAAGGAAATTAAATCAAAGTCAAATATTTCAATATGTGCTTCCCTTGGGCTGCTAACTGATGAAAACTTTACAAAATTAAAAGATGCAGGGCTTGAAAGAGTGCATAATAATCTGGAAACTTCTAAAAACTTTTTCCCTAATATATGCACTACCCATACTTTTGATGATAAAGTAAACGCCTTAAAGGCTGCATTAAAATCTGACCTTTCTGTATGCAGCGGTGGTATTATAGGGCTTGGAGAAAGTATGCAGGACAGGATTGATTTAGCTTTTTCTTTAAAAGAATTAGGTATTAAATCTGTACCTGTAAATATCTTATCCCCTGTAAAAGGCACCCCCTTTGAAAATAATGCCCCATTAAGTGAAGAAGAAATATTAAAAACTATAGCCATATTTCGCTTTATTCTCCCAGATGCTTTTATACGACTTGCTGGCGGCAGGTCATCTTTATCTGACAAAGGTAAAAAAGCATTTCTATCTGGAGCAAATGCTGCGATTACTGGCGATATGCTTACAACATACGGTATCTCTGTTGATACAGATATGCAGATTATAAAAGAAACAGGCTACACTGTGGAGCTGATAAATTGAGTAAATCTATATTTATTACAGGAACAGGCACTGATATAGGAAAAACTTATGTTTCTGCCTTAATTATGAAAAAAATGGTAAGTGAAAATATGAACGCCTGCTATTTTAAGCCAGTATTAAGTGGGGCAGAAAAAAGAGATGGTAAAATATATGCAGGTGATATTGAATATGTTAAAGCAATAAGCGGATTAAATGAAGATAGTAAAAATATGGGTTCTTTTATTTATGAATATCCTGCTTCACCTCATCTTGCAGCAAAACTTGAAAATCAACCATTTAATATGGAAAAAGTAGTGCAGGATTATAGGAAATTATCAGAAAAATATGAATATATTTTAGTAGAAGGTGCAGGCGGTATATTCTGCCCCTTTACTGATGATTTTGAGCCGGTATATACAAAAGAAATTATAAAATCACTTGATACATCATGTATAATAGTTGCAAATACAACACTTGGAGCAATTAATAATGTAATGCTTTCTATTTACTATATGAGAGATAAGCAGATAGATATAAAAGGGATTATATTTAATGGATATAAAGACAGCCTTATAGAACAGGAAAATATTAAGTTTATAATAAAACATTCCAGAATAAAGCTGCTTGCAGTTGTAAACCATAAAGACAACTATATTAATGTTGATTTTAAAAATATATTTGGAGAATAAAATGGGTAATAATATCAGCTTAGAAGAAAAAGACTTAAAATATATCTGGCACCCCTGCTCACAAATGAAAGACTATGAAAGCCTTGCCCCTATGATTATAGAAAAAGGAAAAGGTATATATTTATATGATATATACGGCAAAGAATATATTGATATAATAAGCTCCTGGTGGTGCAACCTTCTAGGCCACTGTAATGAAAAAATAAGCAGCGCAGTAAAAGAACAGCTTGATAAATTAGAGCATGTAATATTTGCTAATTTTTCTCACACTGGTGCAATTAATTTAAGCGAAAAATTAGTTAAGATTGCACCAAAAGGCTTAAATAAGTGTAATTTCTCTGATAACGGCTCTGCTGCTGTTGAAAGTGCGTTAAAAATGAGTTTCCAGTATCAGTACCAAAGCGGACATCCGGAAAAAAGAAAGTTTATGTGTTTAAGTGAAGGATACCATGGGGAAACAATAGGTGCATTATCTGTTGGAGCACTTGATTTATATGCTAAAATTTATCAGCCTATTTTGATAGATTCTATAAGAATTACTGCCCCAGACTGTTACAGATGCCCTTTTAATAAACACAGAGACAGCTGCAGTACAGAATGTTTTATATATGCAGAAACAGCATTTGAAAAATACGGCAGAGAAACATGCGCCATTATATTAGAGCCGCTTTTACAAGGCAGCGCTGGTATGAGAATATATCCAAAAGAGTATCTTATTAAGTTGAGAGAAATATGTAATAAATACGGAGTTATTTTAATAGCTGATGAAATAGCAACAGGCTTTGGCAGAACTGGAAAAATGTTTGCCTTTGACCATGCTGGCATAAGCCCTGATATTATGTGTATTTCAAAAGGTTTAACAGGCGGATATATGCCTATGTCTATTACTATGACAACTGATGAAATATACTATGCTTTTTATGATGATTATAATAAGGGCAAAGCCTTTATGCACTCTCATACATACAGCGGCAACCCGTTAGGCTGTGCTGCAGCAAATGCAGTGCTTGATATTTTAGAACATGATAAAATAATAGAAAAAGCTCAAATAACAGCAGAATATCTACACAAAAGAATGACAGAAAGATTTGCAGACCACAAAAATATTGGCGAAATCCGCCATATAGGTCTTATAAATGCTATGGAGCTTGTGGAAGATAAAAATAATAAAACACCTTTTAGTGCCGATAAGAGAATGGGATACCAGATATATAAAAAAGCACTTGAAAATGGTCTAATTTTAAGACCACTTGGTAATGTGCTTTATTTTAACCCTGCTTTAATTATTACAAAAATTCAGCTTGATACTGCCATAGATATTGCATATAATGCTTTAATAAATGTACTTGGAGAGTAAAATGCAAAAGTGCAGCAGCAGTGCAGATAAGAAAACAGATAAAAATAAGGAGAAAAAACAAGATAAAACAGTAGTTTGTGATGGTTTTTCCTGTAAAATGATAAACGATGATAAAAATATAAAAAGTAATAAAAAAATAATGGTGGATTTAGGTATTAAATAATTCTGCATATAAATAAACTGGTAAAATTTTACATTCTACCAGTTATATATAATAATTATTATTCAATATCACTTAACTTATATATCTGTAGTTTTATTATCAGCTTTTACTTTTTCAAAGTTTATTCTAATTTTAAAACTGTCCTTACTTCAAGTTTATCTGCAGCCGTTTTTTTTTTGAATATATGCTATATTATTGCTTCACCTTTTGCCTGCAGCTCTTTTGCATATAATTCTATTTCTCTGCATATTTCATAATCATATAAATCTTTTAAATCTTCAGCTGATTTTGTTCCCATTATTAAATCAAACATATCATTATCATACATTTTTGTAAGCAGTTCGTTTAATCTGATTAATTTTTCATCGCTGTAGTTATCTTTTACCTTTTCAGCTATAAATTTTTTCATTAACACTTCATTTTCAAGAATAGCTCTTCTTGCACACTGAAAATATGCTTTTTTATAAAGTGGATTTTCACTCATTTATATTATTCTCCTAATGCTTTTTTGGCAAGCTCTATGCCTATATTGTATGCTTTTTTATTATTTTCAGCAGCACGGGCTGGGAAGTTATTAATAATCACATCTAAAAGCCATTCATGTTTTACAATAGAGCATATTTCATTAACTGCACCAAGTATTGCAATATTTGCAGATACTGCACTTCCTAACTCTTTTGATACTGCTGCAATAACTGGCACATCATAAGTTTTATGTTTTTTATTATCATATTCATGCACCATTGTAGTATCTACAATAACTAATGCATCATCTTTTAAATCAACTGCATATTTATCATATGCTTCCTGAGTTAGTGATATGACAATATCAGGATTTAATATTTTAGGATAATTTATTTCATCATCGCTGATAATTACTTCTGCCTTGCTGGCTCCGCCCCTTGCTTCTGGACCATACGACTGGCTCTGCACTGCATTTTTACCCCCCTTAATTGCTGCAGCCTGAGCTAAAAGAATACCTGCTGTAATAATACCCTGACCGCCAGAGCCTGAAAACCTAATATCATATCGCATTATTATGCCCCCTCTGCTTTAAAGCCAGTAACTGTATCATAGTTTTCTACATACTCTTTTTTACTTGTATCTTGATGAAGTATACCTGTAATAAACTTACCTTCCATTTCTTCAGCAGTCATTTTTTCTGCCATTTTTTGAGTAACTGCATGTTCTTTCTGCCATAAAAGCATACTTGCTGGTGTTTTTTGATTATTTTTTCTACCAAAGCCTGTAGGACAGCCTGCAATAATCTCCACAACAGAAAGCCCTTTATGAGAAAATGCTTCTTTAAAGAGCTTTTCCATAGGAAGAGCATGGTAAGATGTGCTTCTGCCAACAAAAGTTGCTCCTGCTGCTATTGCCAGCTTACACAAATCAAAATCAGGCTCAATCATACCAAAAGGTGCCGTTGCTGCCTTTGCTCCCAGTGGTGTAGTTGGGGAATACTGGCCGCCTGTCATACCGTAAATATTATTATTAAATATAATTACAGTAATATCTATATTTCTTCTGCATGCATGTATAAAATGGTTACCTCCAATTGCACTCATATCACCATCGCCACCAAGAGCAACGATTTTTAATGCAGGGTTTGCAAGCTTTATACCTGTTGCAAAAGCTAAACTTCTGCCGTGAGTTGTATGCAGTGTATTAAAGTCAAGATATCCGGGCAGACGGCTTGCACAGCCTATACCTGAAGCAATGACAGTTTCATCTTTACTCCAGCCCATTTCAGCTATCGCCCTAATCATAGATTTCATAATTATGCCATATCCACAGCCTGGGCACCATATATGAGGCAGTCTGCCTTTTCTAATATATTCTTCATAGTTATAAGCCATTACATTGCCTCCACTGCTTTTTCTATCTGTGCAGGTGAGATAGGCTCACTATCTACCCTGTATATATGTTCCACTTTACATTTGCCGCCAGCTGCTCTGCTTACTTCCCTTACAGTCTGACCAAGGCTTAATTCTGGAACTAAAATTCCTTTAACTTTATCTGCATATTTAACTATATCCTTATCAGGAAACGGCCATATAGTAAGCGGTTTTAAAAGCCCTGCTTTTATTCCTTTTTTTCTTAAATTAAGTACTGCATCTTTTGAAGCTCTTGCAGAGCTGCCAAAAGCAAAAATAATATATTCTGCATCATCACAGTGAAAATGCTCTGTTTGCACTATATCATCATAATTTTCTTCTATCTTTAATAAAAGCCTTTCTTCCTGCAGACCTATTAATTTAGAGCTGTTTGTTGGAAAGCCGTATTCATCATGGTTAAGACCTGTTACATGATAACGATAGCCTGCACCAAATGGAGCAAGTGGCGAAACAAGCTGACTGTTATCATAAGGTTTATATTCTTCTGCACTGCATGCAGGCATCATTCTATCTATTACTTCTAATTCCCCTTTTGCAGGGATTTCTATTGCTTCTCTCATATGACCTATAATTTCATCTGATAATATAATTACAGGCATACGGTATTTTTCTGCTAAATTAAATGCTCTAACTGTCTGGCTGAACTGCTCATAAACTGTTGACGGAGTAAGAGCAATACATGGGTGATCACCATGAGTGCCCCAGCGAGCCTGCATAATATCTGCCTGAGATGGACCTGTTGGAGTGCCTGTTGATGGCCCGCCACGCATAACATTTAATATAACACATGGAACTTCTGCCATATAGCCATAGCCTAGATTTTCCAGCTTTAATGACATACCGGGACCACTTGTAGCAGTAAGAGACTTAACACCAGCAAGAGATGCACCAATAACTGCTGCCATAGCACTGATTTCATCTTCCATTTGTATAAACCTGCCCCCATAAGCTGGTAACCATGCAGCAAGACGCTCTGCTACTTCTGTTGACGGGGTAATAGGATAGCCTGCAAAAAATTTACAGCCTGCATATATTGCCCCTAATGCAACAGCATCATTACCCTGCAAAAATTTACGCTCTCTTTCCATATTATAACCTCGTTACTTCTATTGCAAAATCAGGGCATCTTAACTCACACTGCATACAAGCTGTGCATTTTTCTATATCTGCAACATGCACCTTAAAATCCTGCATATCAAGCACCTGTGCAGGACAAAGCACAACACATATTTCGCAGCCTTTGCACCTTTCTTTATTTATTTTTATTTCACTTTTTGCCATGGCACAACCTCATATTTTAAAAATAAATATGCTTTTAACTATTATATGCTTTTTTTATTTTTTGTAAAGTCAGTCATGAAGAAAAAGCAATAAAAAACTTTTATTTATTACACAAATAAAAATTACTGTTTTTCTATTACAGCTTTAATATCAAGTGGAGATGCATGAAAAAAAGATGATGATACTATCACATCTGCCTGAGTTTCTGCATACTCTTTAATATTGTTTTTATTTATACCGCCGGAAGCAAGTATAAGCATTTTTGGATTTATTTTATTTTTTTCTTTTACTATATTTTTTATTTCATCAGGGCTTAATTTATCAAGCTGCACTCCGTCAATAAAATCATAATGAAGTGCTTTTAAACTGTCCTGCACATTCTCTGTTTCTAGTATTATCTTTTTTTCCACCATTTTATGATTTGATGATTTTATTATTTTTTCTAAGTTATCCATACCGCCAATAAACTCTAAATGCTGCTTAAATATAAGTACAGTTTCTGAAAGCCCTAATCTGTGCGCTGAAATACCACCTGCTAAAAATGCAGAAGTTACAAGCTCTCTTGAAAGAGGCATAGATTTCCTTGTTGCTGCAAGAACTATATTTTTATTAACTGAATAAGCAATATCAGCCATTTCCCTGCAAAGTGTTGCAATACCTGAAAGATACTCTAATGTATTCAATGATACTTTCCAGCCTGTATGTAGTGCATAAGCTGCACCTGCTGCTTGTAAAATAAGACTTCCTGCAGAAAGTTTTTCTCCGTCTTTTACTTTACATATTATATTACAGCCTAATTTTGTGAAAATTTTTCCTGCAATTTCTGTTCCTGCTGCTACCCCTTTTTTCCTTGCATAAAATGAAATACTGCCTTTTTCTTCCCCAATGCCAAGCATTTCTGTAGTAATATCAGAATAAGGCATATCTTCTTTTATTATCTTATCTATTATTTCATCAGTTATATACACCATATTTTTCCCCTTATATTTCTTATAACACTAAGAATTTTACTGTTTTTATAATCATATATAAAAATATGTAATAATTCAATTAAGAAAAAATAATATTATCCGATAATATGTATGGAGGATAACACTATGAGTAATTTGGCACAACATTTGCAAGATAATCTTCATGATGAAACCATTATGGAGCGGGCTATGAATGAAATTATGAGAAAAGAATATAATATTTCAAACGATATAGAAATATCTTATTCCCTTATTAATACAGCACAGCAGACACTTTCTGATTTGGATAAATCTATTGATGAACTTTCTATGCTTGTAGAGAACCTTCGTCACCAGTCATTAAAGTTAAGCAAAGATTAATATGCAGGCAGTAATATTTGCCTGCATAATTTTTTTATATTTATCTACTTTTTATCTTACCATATATTGTGTTTAATCATAATAAACACCAGTATCTAGTTTTTTATTTACTTTTTATCAACTTTAATATATTAATATAATATAAATTTATTTGGTATGGTAGATTATGGCACTCAGCAGCAAAAAAATAATTATCTTTGTAGTATCTATTTTAGTTTTATTAATAATAATAGCTCCTGTAGTTTCATATTTTATTGCAAATAATAATGCAAAATCAAAAGTGGCAGAATTTACAAAATCCATGCAGGGTGCATGCTCTATCCAGTATGGAGATGTTTCATATAATATCATAAACAGGCACTTAAAAATATCTGATATTAATGTTTCATGTGATAATGAAAAAGCATTATTTATTAAAGAAGCTGAGTTTAACCATATTGTTTCAGGGATACCTGTTCCATTAAATGTACAGGCTGATTTAAAAGGCGGAACAGTCTATACAGCAGCAAAAGTATTTAAAGAATATGGCGAATATGCATCTAAATTAGGTTATAATAATATAAATTTTCAAGGACGCATTACTTATACACTTGGCAGGGTATCTAAAGATTTTAAAATAGTTACATTTAACATTAATGCTGATAATATTGGTCTAATACAAGGTCAAATGAAAGTGCCGAATGCTTACGATACTGATGTAAAAGTTATATACAATAATATACTAAACAGCAGACCGGCTTCATTTACATTTGATTTTAGTGACAAGGGCTTAAAAAATACAGTAATATCTAAATTTATGCAGATTGCTGAACTTGATAATAATACAATAGATGAAAAAATAAAGAATGCTGTTTATAAAAGAGCATTAGATACTGATAACAAAACAAAAGCAAACTATACTCAGCTGGAGAAATTTCTTTTAACAGGAAATACTATATCTATTAGTTTATCAGAAAATAATAATAAATCTTTATCTGAAACTATTAACTCTTTTGATATTACAGGATACAGAAAACTGCTTAATTCTTTTAAAAATGCACAAGTAGAATTAGTTGCAAAATAAAAATAAGTATTTAATATTTTCATAAACTGCACTTAATCTATTATGTAAACTTACCTAAAAAAATTGAATAAGATATATAAATGTAATATCCCCACCCATTATATTATTTAACTTTACATTTCTTTATATCCTGATTCCAGATTATCTAATTTTTCATATTCTGGTTTTGTGATAAGGCTTACAAATATATATATGATACAGGATACGGCAACACCTGTTATTGCCTGCGATGCATGCTGCACCTGCCAGAAAGCAGGAAGTGAAACGCCAAGAGAGATTGCAAGATTATAAAATGCAAAAATTATCCCAAAAATCATAGATGCAAGTGCACCGTAAGAATTACCCCTTTTCCAAAAGAAACCCATAATTAGCGGCACAAATGCTCCGCTTGTAATAATATCTGATGCAGTAAATGAGAGTTTTAAAATAGAGCGAATTTTTATGGCAATAAATACAGCGATAATAGATATTACTAGTGTAGATATCCTTGATATTTTAAGTCTTGTTTTTTCATCAATATTTTTAGGTGATAAATCCATACCAATAGTCATAGCACCAGTATTAATTAAAGAATCCATTGTAGACATAACAGCTGCAGAAAGCC
The DNA here is from genome assembly GCA_944323205.1 of uncultured Mucispirillum sp. Taxonomy (GTDB): domain Bacteria; phylum Chrysiogenota; class Deferribacteres; order Deferribacterales; family Mucispirillaceae; genus Mucispirillum. The sequence goes on from CALURO010000008.1 coordinate 40,457, forward strand.
CTAAAAATACAAATGCACCAAGTAATGGCGGTATATAGTTTGTAACAATAGCAGCAATAATGCCGCCTTTAGGCATAGTGTCAAATATAGCAAGAGATGCCATACCTGTAAAAACAACAATTAAATAAAGTGGGATATAAATAAAAAAGCTCATAACTGCCATTTTAGCAGCATCTTTATGGTTTTTAGCAGCAGCAATTCTCTGCCATACATTTGCCTGTATTACCCAGGAAAGACCAAAGGTAATTACAAATACAAAATTTGTTTCAAAGCCTTTTGTAAATGAAAAATAATCATTATATCCTTTTTCAGCTGCAGCACGAGCAATATTTTCATAACCGCCTGAATAATAAATGGCAGCAGCAAGCACAATAACTGCAGATATGAAAAATAATACAAATTGCACAATGTCAGTTATAACTACCCCTTTAAAGCCGCCAAATACTGAGTATATTATAACTATTAATGTGCCACATAAAACAGCAGTAGTATAATCAAGCCCTAAATATGCACTAAATACACTTCCTATTCCAACCATTTGAGTGGCAGCATTAAGTGTCATAAAAATAAGTATCATTAAAGAAAGCATTTTTGCAGCAACTAGAGAGTATCTTGTACCCATAATCTGTCCTTGAGTTAAAAAACCAAGTCGCCTTATAAATGATGAGCCTAATATCATAATAAAAGTAGATACAAGCACAGGCATACCGTATATCCAAAAAGCTGCCATACCTTCATTGTATGCAGAATCAGCTGTTTCTATGGCAGAGCCTGCACCCCACCATGATGCAATAAATGTAATAGATAACGCCCAGAATGGAAGTTTTCTGCTGGCAAAGAAATAATCATAAGTGTTATTATTCTTTTTTTCCTTAATAACTATTAATAAAAGAACAGCAAAATAAATAATAATTAATATAAATGAAAATAACTTTAACATAAAAAGAGTATATTAGTAATAATAATAATTTTCAAGTAAAATAATATTAAATTGTATAAAAGGTTATAATTTTGTTTTACAAAAAATAAGCAAAATGATATATTTATTTTATGGCAGATATAATATTATTAGAGATAGAAGAAGATATACGCCTTGCTGCTAAGATTGTAGCTAAAAGGCGAGGTATTGATTTAGAAGTATATGCAGATTATTCTGATTATCAAAAAAATATGCAGAAAGACGACATTGTATGTTCATCTAATATGGTAGAATGTAAAAAGCATAATTTCTACTATATTAAAAAGCCATATACAGCTCATCAGTTATTAGAGCTTATAGGCAGAGTGAGGAAGTAATGGAAGAATTAAAAGAAAAAGAAACTCTAAAAGGCAGATTTGTTCATCTTCATCTGCATACACTGTATTCTGCACTTGACGGTGCAATAAAAATTGAAAAGCTGGCTGAAAATTTAAAAGCAAACGGCATGGACGCATGCGCTATAACTGACCATGGTGTTATGTATGGTATAATAGATTTTTACAAAACTATGAAAAAAGAGGGAATAAAGCCTATTATAGGCAGCGAGTTTTATATATCTCCCGGAAGCCGTTTTGATAAAAAAGACCACTATAAACAGGGCGATGATACTAACTACCATTTAGTGCTTTTAGCAGAAAATAATGAAGGACTGCAAAATCTTTATAAACTTTCAACTATTGGATTTTTAGAAGGCTTTTATAGAAAACCTAGAATAGATAAGGAAACATTAAGGCAGTATTCAAAAGGAATTATTGCTCTTTCTGCATGTTTAGGGGGCGAAATATCTCGTAAGTTTTTAAAAGAAGGCTATGAAGCAGCAAGAGATGCAGCCCTTGAATATGATGAAATACTAGGCAGAGGAAACTATTTTTTAGAGATACAGGAAAATGGTATTCCAGAGCAGAAAATAGTAAATAATCAGCTTATACAAATATCAAAAGAAACAGGCATACCACTTGTTGCTACTTGTGACAGCCATTATTTAAACAAGGAAGATTATTCTTCACATAATATATTAATGCAGATACAGCTTGGGCAGATAGGCGATGAAAAACGCAAGCCTAGATTAAAGCCTTTAGATGCAGGTCAGCAGATTAAAATAGACAAAGCACAAGTAGAGGGCGATATTAATGGATACCTTGCAAGAGAAGATGATTTAGATGATTTAAGCAGAGATACTTCTGATACATTAGACCCAGCAATAATGCATTCCCGCAGTGGTAAAATGGAATATTCCAGTATGCTTTATGTAAAAAATCCAGACGAAATGTATAATGATTTCAGCTACTGTATAGAAGCTGTTGAAAATACTGTAAAGATAGCAGAAAGATGTAATGTAAGCATAACTTTTGATATAAACCACCTGCCCCAATACGAAGTGCCTGAAGGCTATACTCTTGAATCATATTTTAGAGAACTTTCAGAAAACGGGCTTAGGCAAAGGCTTAAAAATGTGCCTGAAGAAAAGCATAATATATACTGGGAACGGCTTAATTATGAGCTTGAAATTATTATTATGAAAGGCTTTGATGCATACTTTTTAATAGTATGGGATTTTATTAACTATGCAAGAAAAAATAATATCCCAGTAGGGCCGGGCAGGGGCTCAGGTGCTGGCTCACTTGTAGCATATTCATTATCTATTACAGATATTGACCCTATAAGGTTTAAGCTTTTCTTTGAAAGGTTTTTAAACCCAGAGCGTGTAAGTATGCCTGACTTTGATATAGATTTTTGTATAAGAGGCAGAGAGGAAGTTATAAAATATGTAAGCCAGAAATACGGGGAAGAAAAGGTATCTCAGATAGTAACATTTGGCACATTAAAGCCAAAGAATGCTGTCCGAGATGTATGCAGAGTATATAATACTCCCCTTGTAGAAGTAAACAAGCTGGCAAAATCAATACCTGATGGTCCAAGTATTACTACTTTTCAAAAAGCATATGATGCAGACCCGGAACTTTACAACAGGTTTGAAAATATAGAGCATGGGGCAGAAATACGCAGACACAGTGAAAATTTAGAAGGTGCAATCCGTCAGGTAGGAATGCACGCAGCTGGAGTTGTGATAGCAGATAAACCACTTGTAGAGTATGCACCCCTTGCAAAAGGTCCAAAAGGCGAGGTAATTGTCCAGTTTGAGAAAAAAGCAGCAGAATCTGTTGGTCTTATTAAGTTTGACTTTTTAGGGCTTAAAAACTTAACTATCATTGATGAGGCAGTTAAAAGAATACATGCAGCAATAGATAAAGATTTTGATATAAATCATCTTACACTTGATGATAAAGAAGTATATGAAATGCTGCAGCAAGGTGATACATCTGGTGTATTCCAGCTGGAAAGTTCTGGCATGAAATCACTGCTTAAAAGGCTGCGTCCTACAGTTTTTGAAGATATTATTGCTGCCAATGCATTATACCGTCCAGGACCTATTGAAAGTGGTATGCTTGACAGCTTTATAAAAAGAAAACATGGTGAAGAAGAAATAATATATCCTTTTGAAGAAATCAAGGATATATTAGAAGAAACTTATGGCGTTATAGTTTATCAAGAGCAGGTTATGCAGATAGCTCAGGTTTTAGGTGGATATTCCCTTGGTGCTGCTGATATGCTTAGGCGTGCAATGGGTAAAAAAGATAAGAAAGAAATGGAGCAGAACAGAGATATTTTTCTTTATGGTGATGAAGAAAAAAATATCCCGGGTGTGCAAAAGCTTGGAAAAGATGTGCAGAAAGCATCAGATTTATATGATTTAATAGATAAATTTGCAGGCTACGGCTTTAATAAATCACACTCAGCAGCTTATGCTTATGTTGCATACCAGACAGCATATTTAAAACTAAAATATCCAAAAGAATATATGAGTGCTTTATTATCTGTATCTATTGATAATATAGATGATGTAGTAAAATATATAGATGAATGTGCAAGAATAGGTATAAAAATCCTTCCCCCTGATATTAATAAAAGTTACTATGATTTTAGGGTGGAAGAAGATGGTATCCGTTTTGGGCTTGGAGCAATAAAAAGTGTAGGTCAGGCAGCTATAGAGTCGTTTATAATAGAGCGGGAAAAAAATGGAGCCTACACAAGCATATATGACTTATGCGACAGAATGGATTTTAAATCAGCAGCTAATAAGAAAACAATAGAAGCATTTATTTATTCAGGCACACTTGACTGTTTTGGTAAATCTCGTCATCAGCATTTATGTGTGTATATGGAAGCACTTGAAGCAGCAGCAAGAAAAGCGAAGGACAGGGAAAAAGGGTTTGGCTCAATAGAAGATTTCTTAATTGGAGAAAAGGAAGAGTTTTATCCAGATGTGGAAGAACTCTCTGCAAGAGAGCTGCTTTCACGGGAAAAAGAAATATTAGGATTTTACTATTCAAGCCACCCGTTAAGGGAATATAACAAATATATAGAAACTTTTGCAGAAGATATAGAGCTTGTAAACAGTATGCGAAGCGAAGGTGAAGTAGTAGTTGCAGGTATGATTAAAAGCATACGCCAGTATATCACAAAAACTAAAAAAGAAAAAATGGCTTTTTTAGAGCTGGAAGATGCAATAAATAGTGTAGAGGTGGTAGTTTTTCCAAAAACTTATGCAGATAATATTATGCACTTAAAAGAAGATAATATAATCGCTGTTAAGGGAGTATTTACACCAAACCACGAAGAAGGCACAGGCTCTATTACTGCAAGAAAAATTATGACTTTAGGGCAGGCGTTAGAAGAAAATACTTCCTGCTTAAAAATAACAATAGACACTAAAAAATCAACGCCAGATAGAGTGTTTCAAATAAAAACTCTGCTTGCTCGGTTTAAAGGCAGTCTTCCTGTGCAGCTTGTATTTATTCTGCCTAATAAATACAGAGTGTTAATGAGTGTATCTGAAGAATATAAAGTATGTCCTGAAACAGAGTTTTTAGAGCTTTTAAAACAGGTGCCGGGTATTGTAGATATAGAGTTGATGCCGTTAGGTGTTACATATTTAATAAAAGAAGAAGATTATACTATTGATACATGGAGCATAGCATAATGGTAAAAAAAGCATTAACCATAGCAGGAAGCGACAGTGGCGGCTGTGCAGGAATACAGGCTGATATTAAAACAATGGGGGCATTAGGTGTGTTTGGCATGAGTGTTATTACTGCAGTAACTTCTCAAAATACACTTGGTGTTACATATATTGAAGAATTAAGCACAAAATCAGTTATTACTCAGATAGAAGCAGTATATGATGATATAGCACCTGATGCTGTAAAATCTGGTATGCTTTTTTCAAAGGATATAATAGAAGCAGTATCTGATGTATTAAAATCAAGAAATAAAAGCCCTTATGTTTTAGACCCTGTAATGGTTGCCACAAGCGGCGCAAAGCTTTTAAAAGATGACGCTGTTTCTTATATGGTGGAAAATCTTTTTCCACTTGCCTTTGTAGTTACTCCAAATATACCAGAGGCAGAGCTTTTAAGCGGCATTAAAATAGAATGTCAGAAACATATAGATACTGCATGCAGGAAAATAAAAGCATTAGGTGTACAGAATGTTATAATAAAAGGTGGCCATTTTAACGGGGAAGAATCTGTTGATACATTATATGACGGAGAAAACCATTATGAAATAGCTGCTATGCGTGTAGTAACAAATAATACTCACGGAACAGGCTGCACTTATTCTTCTGCAATATGTTCATATCTTGCATTAGGTTTTACCCTGCTTGATGCTGTAAAGTATGCAAAACAATATATTACTTCTGCCTTAATTTACGGGGCAGAGATGAATATAGGTATGGGGAGCGGACCTGTAAACCATTTTTTTGAAAATACAAAAAATAATAATGACGGCACAATATCTTTTGGGAGCTGCACCTGTGGCTGATATATATAAAGAGTATGACTGTTTTGCTTATTTTTATAATAAATACTGGACGATTAATGCACCACTTTATTTAGAAAAGGCACTTGATATTCTTCTTCTTGAAAAATTAGAAGAAAATGCACATATTTTAGATGTATGCTGTGGCACTGGTAATGTGGCAGGTCTGCTTTCTGCAAAGGGATATCATATGACAGGGCTTGACGGCTCAAAGCTTATGCTTGACTATGCAAAGGAAAATGCTCCAGCTGTTGATTTTATTCATGCAGATGCAAGGTATTTTAATTTAGACAGGAAGTTTCAAGCTGTAATATGCCTTTTTGACAGTATAAACCATCTTTTAAATCAAGATGATGTATTAAAAGTATTTAAAAATATTTATGAGCATACAGAAGAAAATGGAATATTTGTTTTTGATGTGAACTCGCTTTCATCATCAACTGATGTAGATTTAAGTGATTTTTCTGCTGTGGAAGAGAATGAAGTTTTTATTTCTCAGGGCTTATATAACAGTATAGAAAAATTAATAACATACTCTTTAACTGCATTTATTAAAGAAGATAATAAATGGGTAAGGTATGATAATAAAATATATGAAAGATATTATGAAGAAGAGCTTTTAATATCTTTACTAAAAGATGCAGGGTTTAAAAATACTGCTTATACTTACGGGGCAGATATAGGGATAGAGCCTTTTGAAGACAGAGTATTTTTTACAGCGTGGAAATAGTATGAAAAAGTTAACTTTATTTTTATTTATGGTTTTATTTGTATCTAATGTTTACAGTGCAGATTTGCAGGGAGTAGGCTATGGCTCTACAATGGAAGAAGCAAAGCAGGAAGCATTAGCAGATTTATCTGCATCAGTTAAAGTGCAGGTATTTTCAAAGCATGAGCAGACTACATATAAAACTCAGGATAAATTAGAGTCAGATTATACACGATGGACAAGGCTTTCTACAAATGTGCCGCTTTTAAATCCGTCAATATATTATTCAAGAGAACAGGGTAAACATAGAGCAACCGCAGTAATTGATAAGCCAGCATTATATAGTGAAAAGCTGTCAGATATTGCAAAGCGTATTGATGATATAACAAAAGATGTAAAAGTGGCAGGTGATAAAGCATTAAATTACAGGATATTAAAATCAGTTCAGAGCTTATATGATGAATATGAAAGCTATCAGGTGGTGGCAGATGTGCTTGGTATAAAAGATTATCCATCACCACGAATAAGCAGTGGGGACGCCTTAAAAATGATACTTGAAATGCAGGAAACGCCGCCAAGTCTGGAAGTAGCAGCAGAAGTGCTTACAAAAGATATGAATGAAAAAAATATATATGTAGCACCAGTTATGTATGCAGGTAAAGAAAATGTTACAGAGTTTGGAGCATTTTTTAAAGATATGCTTTCAACTAAGGTAAACTCTGTGGAAATAGAAGAAGACGGTAGAAACAAACTCCGCTGCACATATACTCAAAGCGGCAGTGATATTATTATGGCATGCTCACTTATTACTGGCGTATCAAAAGTATTAAAATCATCAGCAGTAAAAATTCCAAAAGAGCTTGTAACAATGGAGACAGTGCCAAAAACAGATGTATCATCTATTTTAAACACATATACTCCACCAAAAACAGATTATAAAATATGGATAAAAATATCTACAGATGGTGACGCTTCATTTTTACGGGAAAATGAGCCATTTACTCTGCTTGTAAAAGCTAATAAACCGGGTTATATATATTTTCTAACAGTAAATAATGCACCAGACGGAGAGGCTAATATTTTACTTTTAGACTGGAATAATAAGTTTATAAAATATATAGATGAAAATAATGTAAATAAATGGGTAAGTTTAGGCAAATACAGAGTGCAGGCACCTTTTGGCAGTGAAACATTATATGCTTTTGGTTTAGAAAGAGAGCCGCAGCCTGAATATATTGTACCTGAATATACTCTTGATAAAATAGGTTATTTAAGAAATGTTCGCCCGGAAGTACTTATGCAGGATACACTATATCTTTTTAAAAGACAGCAGGGAGATAAAACTATGTCATCTATTACATATACAACAGCACCAAACAGAAAGAAAATGCAGTAGGTATTCTATGAAAAAAATATTTATTACAGTAATGATTTTATATGCATTTAATATATCAGCAGCCCCTAAGATAGATTACAGTAAAGCCTATTATATATCTTGCACAGCGGCAACAGAGCAGTTTGCTGTATTTGGCAGTTTTGATGGAAATATCAGGCTTATAGATGCAGAAACTTCTGATATTATACTTCTTGATAACGCTCATAAGAAGCCAGTAGTATCTATGAGCGTATCAAAAGACGGCAGATATTTAGTAAGTGCAGGGCAGGACGATGTAATAATATTCTGGGATTTAGAGAGCTTAAAAGAAATCAAGCGGATAGTAAAGCCGGGCATGGGAGTTCGTGCTGTGGCATTAAGCCCAAAAGCTGATAAACTATATATTGCTTATCCTGCTGTAATATATGAATACGAAACAAAAGACTGGGTAAATACAGGGCTTTATGAAGGTTATCAAAACGGTATTTATTCTATTGCAGTAAATGGAAAAGGTAATATATTAGCAGCAGGCTCAAAAAATGGAGATATTTATATTACTGATTTAGAAAAAGGGGAAATAGTAGATACATACAAAGCAGGCAGAGAGCTTATTATGAGCCTTGATTTTGCAGGTGATAAAGATATTTTAATCAGTGGTGGATATGATAATACTGTAAGGATATATAATATAGGCAGGGTAAGACCTGTAAAAGAGTTTTCCATTTTTAAAGATGCAGTAAAATCTGTGCAGATAAATGATAAAGGCTCTCATGCTGCCATAGGCTCATCAGACGGCACAGCAGTGATATATAACATATCAACTGGGCAGGTAATAAGCCAGACTATATCAGAAGACGGAGAAGTAACATCACTTTCTGCACCAAAAAGCTTTAATTTTATAGTCTATGGCAAAGGCACAGCATTTCAGGAAGAAAGATATGGTGTTATATCATACCCTAATAAAAAGGGAGTATATAGAAAACTTTATGCACTGCAGGAAAGCGATATTATAATATCAGAAAAAGGCTATATAAATGGCAGGGGCAGCTTTGGGCAGTATATATCATCATACAGCCACGGCAATAAAGAAACACTGTCAGAAATAATGGAAAACTATTTCAAACAGGACAGGTTGAAAGTAAACCTGCCGTAGATTTGCTTATTTTAAGATAACGGTAGAAGTTAAAATAAAATATGCCTTATTTTAAGATAATGGCTGAACTTAAAATAACAGCTTGCTTATTTTAAGATAATAGGTTAACTTAAAATAAGAAAATAAAAAAGGCAGGTTTACATACCTGCCATATAATTTTACTTGTTTTTATCCTTATTCTTTTTTTGTTTCGGTATTCGTTTATGTATATTTTTATTAACAATAAGTGCACATATAAAAATCATGATGATTGTTGTATAAAAAATGATATATGCATCTCTTATAGTATCAACAGAATTAATCAAACCATATAGTACAATTAAGGAACTAATTATTAATATAATAAAATTAAATATGTTTAAAGATGTAACAACATTACTTGTAGTAGAATAATACCCATTTTCAAACAGTTTATAATATTGCTGTTTTTCTTGTTGTTCTATTAAATCAATTAGTCTTCTGCTATTTAGTATTTGCATATAAGTATTAATCATATTTAAATATATAAATATAAAAAAAGTAAAAGATAATGAAGCAATAAGATAAAATAAGTACCGAGTCATTTCATCTATATTTTTTGTATCCTTTATGTCTTGCAGTATGTCATCATAGAATCCTATAACAATTGAAAAGATAGAAAAGAAAAAGGCAATATACCCAAAGTATATTGCAATATTATGATGATAAACACTATAACTTTTTTCTAGAACATCTTTTTTGTCATCTCCTAAATTAGCAACATAATCCTCTGTAATTAATGATAATGAATTTGTATCATTAATTTGTTTGTGTTTTACAATACGTATCATCATACAAATAATTAATATTACAATAGGAATCATAAATAAAATAAATAAAATTAATTCTTGCATAATATTTTCTCCTTGAATGATATTTATATAACAATATAAACATAAAGCGACAATAGATGTCGCTCATTTATCTTTATCTAGTAATTTATATTCTTTTCTATTTTTATACTGCCAGTTAGCAAGTGAAGCCATTAGTATTATAAGAGTAAATATTAATAATACTGCTAACTCTTTTACATCTTTAGACAGCATAAAAATACCTATAAATATCCATACTGGAGCTATAAATGCAGTAAATATGGCAAATAAATTTCTGTCATCATCATAATTCTGCTTATAAAAGCCATTTTCAAAAAAATCCATTAAATGCTGTTTTTTATAACTTTCTACCTGCCTTATATATATGCGGATATTAGCTATTTTATTATAAACATTTTCCATATTGCTGAATAATAAAAATGTAGTTATACCAAATAACAGCGGGATAAAAAACAATATATTGATATAATTATAAAATGATGTAAGGATAAAGGCAAATAAACCGCCAAAAATAACCTGCAAAGAAAAGTAAAAAGCAGCTTTTTTCAGCAAAATAAAATTTTGGTGCCTGTATTCTTCATAAGCAGCCTCTAAATGCTTATCAAGCACAATGTTTTCCACCACTTTTTTCTTATAAATTCTTTCAAAAAAATTATCAAAAGAGATTTCGCTTAAAGCTTTTTTATTCTTTTTATTTACCTGTGATAAATCTTTAAACCTGCATAATGTTAGTATAAACATAGCAGCAGTGAAAACAGATAAAAAAGTAACCAGCAGCACTTCAATAATCTCAATCACATTTGTTTGATTAATAAATTCCATATATTTTCTACGTTAACTTGACGTTTCAATTAAATATATAAGAAAGTTATCTATAAGCCAATATTATTTGATAATGGAAATGCATATTAGATTATTAAAATGATTTAAATAATTTTTAATACTTTAATTGTATAAGTAAATTATATTGTAAATTAACTTGAAAAATAAATAATATTACTATAAAATTATAAAAAATATTAGGTGACAAATGAAAAATAATAACTTATCTGAAGGCATATATGAGGAGCTAATAAATAATCAGTTAAGTAAAATATTAGAAACGAAAACTGATTATATAGTAGAAATAGAAGATATTGACCGTGAAGAAAGTTCACTTATTTTATCAAATTATATTGGTCACCTTATTCGTGAAGGATTGCAATATATCCATAAAAGTGATGAAAAAGACAATATAAATAAAAAAGTAGAAATAATAAATAAAATTATCAATATATTAGTAGAAAATACTGATGAAGAATATAGTTCATCTATTATTCCAGTGCCTGCACAACAATTACTGTCACTATATAAAAAAGAAAATAATATAATTTCTATAAATGATAAAATAAAAGTAGAGCGTCCAGTAACTTCTCTATGTCAAAGTTCTCTTTTTACTGGTGCAAAACATGAGCCGCAATTATTAAATGAAATAAAAAAAGAAATATCTACTTGTCATCAAATTGATATGTTAATTTCTTTTATTAAATATAGTGGTCTAACACTAATGCTTGATAAATTAACTGAGTTTACAAATAACGGTGGTAGATTAAGAATTATTACAACTACATATATGAAAGCTACCGATATAAAAGCCATAAATGTATTAAAAACCTTAAAAAATACAGAAATTAAAATAAATTATAATACTAAATCAACAAGATTACATGCAAAAGCATATATTTTCCATAGAAATACAGATTTCTCTACAGCATATGTTGGCTCATCAAATATTTCTGCCCCTGCTATGACAACAGGAACTGAGTGGAATATAAAGATTACTCAAAAAGATATGAGTGATACTTTTGATAAAATGAAAGCTACTTTTGAAACATATTGGAATGATAAAGAATTTATAGATTATGATGATACTCAAGAAGAAAAATTAGCGGAAGCACTAGATAAGAATATAGATAATTTTAATAATTTTTTTGTAGATATTAGACCATACGGATTTCAACAAGAAATATTAGATGCATTACAAGCTGATAGAGAAATAAGAAATCAATATAAAAATTTAGTAATTGCAGCAACTGGAACAGGGAAAACGATAATTTCTGCCCTTGATTATAAAAGGTTTTGTGCAAATAACCCACAAAGTGAATGTAGACTTCTTTTTATTGTACACAGAAAAGAAATTTTAGAGCAAAGTATAGCAACATATCGTGCTGTGTTAAGAGATAATAATTTTGGTGAACTTTATGTAGATGGGAAAAAACCTACTCAATTAAATTACTTATTTGCATCAATACAGACATTTAATTCTCAAGAGTTAACTAAAAAGACCAGTAAAGATTTTTATGATTATATAGTAATAGATGAAACTCACCATGCAAGTGCTGACACATATCAAAAATTATTAGAATATTATGAGCCAAAAATACTTCTTGGTTTAACAGCCACTCCAGAGCGTGCAGACGGTAAAGATATTTTTAAATATTTTAATCATAGGATAAGTGCAGAAATTAGACTACCAGAAGCTATAGAAAGGGGATTATTATGTCCATTCCATTATTTTGGTGTCTCTGATAGTATAGATTATAGTGGTATTACTTGGGAACGTGGTAAATATAAAGAAAGTGAGTTAAATGATGTATTTACTATTGATGAAGCATTTGCAAAAACAAGGGTTAATACTATATTACAGGCTATAGATAAATATATTACAGATATAGATGAAATAAAAGGTGTTGGATTTTGTGTTTCAAAAGAGCATGCAATTTATATGAGTAAACAGTTTAATAGTAGAGGCATTAACTCTATTGCATTAACTGCTGATAGTGAAAGTAGTTTACGAAGTGATGCTCGAAGTAAACTAAAAAAGGGTGAATATAAATTTATTTTTGTAGTTGATATATATAATGAGGGCGTAGATATTCCAGAAATTAATACAGTGCTTTTTTTAAGACCTACAGAATCTCTTACTATATTTTTACAACAATTAGGGAGGGGCTTAAGAAATGCGGATAATAAAGAATTTTTAACAGTGTTAGATTTTATTGGGCATGCACATAAAAAATATAATTTTGAAGAAAAATTTACTTCTCTTTTACACAAATCAAGACAAAAAATGGAAAATGAATTAAATAAAGGTTTTATATCTCTTCCTAAAGGCTGTTATATTACATTAGAGAAAAAAGCATCAGAATATATATTAGAAAATATAAAAGGGTATTTTAATAAAAATAATATTCATATAGAAAGATTAAAAACATTTAAAGAAGATTTTGGTCTTGAACCTACTTTAAAAAATTATCTTGAAAAATATAATCTTGAAGCTGGTAGTATTTATAAAACATTTTCATTTAACCAATTATTATTGAAAGCAGGATTAAGAGAAGAATATAATGAGCCACTTTATGAAAATGCATATAAAATACTTGGTAAAATATCTCAAATTAATTCTATAAGATTTATTGATTTTATAATTAATATTTTAAATAATAATATTAATATTACAAATGATTTAGAAAAAAGAATGTTGCAAATGTTCCAGTTTACTATAGATAATAATATATCAAAAGATATAACTTTTAATGAAATATTAAATAATGTAAAATTATTTAAAGAAAATAAAATATTATGTTCAGAAATTATTGAGCTATTAGAATACAATAAATCAAAAATTGATTTTATAGATAAAAAAATTGATTTAGGTTTTGATTGTCCATTAGATGTTTATTGCAATTACAGTAAAGACCAAATTCTAACAGCTTGTGATTTTTTAAGTGTAGGAAGTGTACGTGAAGGTGTAAAATATATTGAAAAGAAAAAAATAGATATATTATTTGTAACATTAAATAAATCTGATAAAGATTATTCACCAACTACAATGTATAAAGATTATTCATTAAATGAAAAACTTTTCCACTGGCAAAGTCAAAACCAAACAGCAGAAAATAGCACAGTAGGGCAAAGATATATTCGCCATAAAGAAACAGATAATAAAATATTACTTTTTGTAAGAGATGAAAAGAAAAATAAATATGGAGAAACAGCAATATATACTTTTTTAGGCACAGCAAATTATAAATCACATGAAGGTAGTAAACCGATGAGTATAATATGGGAACTTGATTTTCCAATACCTGCAAAATATATAAAAGAAACTCAAAAAATGGTTGCTATATAGTAATGCTTTATTTCTGGCACTGTAAAAAATTTTGTGTAATCAAAAAAACTATGTGATAAAAAAGCATAAGGAGAGTTACATGAAATTTGAAGAACAGTTAAAACAATTTAAAGAAAGTCTAAATTTTCGAGCCTGTGAAAAAAAGTCTGTAAATTCAGTTTTCTATGATTATATTTTTACATATCCTGCTCTATGAATACCAGAATAAAGTTATTCAGTCAAGAGCAGGTTTATTTTTCACATTTTTATATCCTATTCAGGCAGCCGTCCTTCATACATAATGCTTAATTCCCCATAAACTTGAGCCCAGTTCCTAATAGTACCAGTCCATTTTTTAGCTGCTTCAAATGTTGCCAAATAAAGAGCCTTTAAAAGTGCTGTATCACTTGGAAATACACTCCGTTGACTGTTTAATTTACGATAGACAGAATTTAATGATTCTATTGTATTTGTTGTATATATGACTTTCCTAACTGACATAGAGAATTTTTAAATATAGGGAAAATACAATCCCAGTTTTCTTTCCACCGCTTCATAGTATTAGGGTATAACTGGAACGCTCTAATTTGCTGTAACCTAAATGGGTATCTATTTCTGTTTCCATCATCTCTTTAATGGTGCCACCTAACAGGTCTTTTAAGGCTTCTTGAATATCATTAGCTGATTTAATATCATATTCTGATAATAAATTCGATATTATTTGACGCTTACCCTCCGTCATTTTACAGACTTTTTTTCACAGGCTCGCTTAACTGTTGCAATCGTTTTTAGAATTTACTCTTACAGGATAGACTAAAAATCTGCATTTTTTTAAAATATTTACTTGACAAACTAACTTATTTCTGGTTATAAATACAGTCTAATATGTGCTCATAGCTCAGCTGGATAGAGCAACGGCCTTCTAAGCCGTGGGTCTGAGGTTCGAATCCTCATGGGCACGCTTTTAAAAAGCCTGCTTATATAAGCAGGTTTTTTATTTTTATCTTTCTGCACTTTTTTAATATCATCAGATTATTACGTCATCTATTGTCGCGCTGATACTGCATTATGTGTTAATATGTATAATTGACAATACAAAAGAATACTGTATAATAAATATATTCTACAAAAGGAGAAGATATGGGAGAAACATATTCTGAAAATAACAACATATTAGAGTTAAAATCTATTTCTAATATACATAATGAAAAATTTATTATTCCCTCTTTCCAGCGTGGTTACAGGTGGGAACCTGTTCAGGTAATTACACTTCTTGAAGATATAAAAGAATATATTGAAAAAAAATTAGATACTTTTATGTGCCTGCAGCCAGTTGTATTTTATAAAAAAAATAATAACGATAATAAATTAGAAGAATTAGTTGTTGTAGATGGGCAGCAAAGACTTACTACTATTGCTGTAATTAGTAGATGCTTAGGACTTGATAATATAAATATAGAATATAATAAAAATAATAAGGCATTGCAGGATATACTAAATAATGTAGAAAGCTATCTTAACACAAATAAGATGGATATAAATAACTTATTTAATGACGATAATAAATTATTATTTGAAAAAACTAGTGAAATATATAAAAAGATTTATCTATCTGCCAGAAACAATTCTGATAAAGTTAATTTATTAGATGAATATTATATTATTTTATCATATTTAACCATTAAATGCTGGCTGGAAAATGAGAAAAATATAGAAGAAAGTATTAAAAGTATTAAAAATCTTTTCACATCTGATAAAGATAATTTTTCTATTAAATTTATATGGTATGATGTAACTGGGGAAATTAATGGTAAAGAAACAAAAGCCATAAATATTTTTACAAGATTAAATATTGGAAAAATAGAACTTACAGATGCGGAACTAATCAAAGCGTTATTTTTGAAAAAAGATAATTTTAAAGATAGTGAATTAGATAAAAAACTTCATATTGCATATAAATGGGACGAAATAGAAAAAACCTTAAATAATGACAGTTTTTGGTATTTTTTAAGCAATGATAAAGATAAACCAAAAAAAGATAGAATAGAGCTGGTACTAGAACTTGCAGCAAATATAAAAAATGATGAACAGCATAACCTGTTTAGAAATTATGAAAATAAATTAAAAAATAAAAATGAACTTGATAAGCACTGGCAGGCTGTTGAAGAATGCTTTATGACATTAAAAGAATGGTATAATGATAATGAAATGTATCACTATATAGGCTTTTTATTAAATAATAAACTTGAATCATTAGAAAATATATATACAAATATATATACAAATAAACTTGAATCATTAGATAATATATATAAACGTGATATTATTAAAAATAAAGTAATAGAAAAAATTAAAACAAAAATAAATGTAGACGAAGTAAAGAATTATACATATTATAATAATGAAGAAGAAATAAAATTAATCTTATTTTTTTCAAATATTTATGAAACAATTCATTCTAATCAAGCACGCAACAAAAAAGGTTCTGTAACTGAAACAATAACAAATAGATTTCCTTTTGATTTATATATTAAAGAGGATTTTGATGTAGAACATATAGCACCACAAACAGAAAATCCATTAAATAATAAAGAAGACCGTATTAAATGGTTTAAAGACTCTTATGAATATCTAGAAAAAATAGATTTTAGTAAGATAAATGATGATGAAATAAAAAATAATTTAACAGAAGAAAATATTAAAAAAATAATTGAAAATGAAGATAACAAGAATATAAATAATATTATTTTTAATAGTGAAAAATGGAATATTATATATAACTATATACTTGAAACTGCAATAGAAAAAGGTAAAAATATTAATTTAGAAGATGAAGAACATTGTTTAGGCAATCTTGTTTTACTGCCAAGAGATATTAATCGTGCGTATAAAAATGCGCTTTTTGGTATAAAAAGAAAATATATTATAGATAAGGAAACAGAAAAATATAGATTTATCCCTGTTGTTACAAGGCATGCATTTCTAAAATATTATAGTAAAAATATTATAGATTTATGGACACAAGAAGATGCAGAACAATTTAAAAAAACAATCATTAATAACTTAAAAGAATTTTTAGGAATTAATTAGGAAGCGCAATTATGAATATAAATAATATAAAAGATAATAAGGTAATTATAAAAACATCTAATATATCACAAATAAAAATTCCTATGATACAGCGTGATTATGTGCAAAGCTTAGACGATAAAAAATTTAAAAAATTTCTTAATGTTTTAGTTGATGCATTAAATAATGGTACGGAGCTTTCTCTTGATTTTATATATGGCAATATTAATGAAGATGGCGTATTTGAACCAATAGATGGGCAGCAAAGATTAACTACTCTTGCTTTATTAACCGTTTATCTGTATTGCAGACAAAGTGAAAATATTTTACAAAACCCATTTGAATATATAACTTATGCTACAAGACAAAGTGCAAATAATTTCTGCCAGCTTTTAAGAGGTGATAAGTGGAAAAATAAATTTAATGATACTGATAATCCATCAAATATAATAAAAAATGACATAAAATATTTTAAAGAATATGATGAAGATACAACTATTTTTGCAATGTTACAAGCATTAGATAAAATCCATAACAGTATAAAAAACCAAGATATAGATAGTTTAACAAAAAATATTAGCAATATATCTTTCCATATTTTTCCAATGGAAAGCTTTAATTTATCAGATGATTTATATATAAAAATGAATGGTCGTGGCAAACAGCTTTCAAGTTTTGATAACTTTAAAGCAGATTATTTTAAATGGTTAGAAGAAAATGAAAAAAATATAGCTGAAGATATAATAGATATAAAAAATAACTTTAATAATAAATATATTGATATCTTTTGGGATTTTACATTTGAAAATAACAATAAAATACCTGACCCTGAAAGCTTATTTTTTAGGTTTATAAATAGGTTTATTATAGCTAAAAATGATTTATCACAAAACATTATATCTGATAATTTTATTAATGACTCTGAAGACATGAACTATATATATAATTCATTTGAAATTTATAAAATAACTTTTCAAAATCATCATAAAGCTTTCATTACTCTTTTAGAGAATCTAACTAAAATTAGCAATATAAATGATTATTTTCAACATAATATAGAAAATTATGAAGAAAATACATCTGTGAAATTTAATATATCTGATAAATTAACTTTTAAAACCAGATTTGCATATAATTATATAATGAGATTTTTTGAAGAAACAAATTGTACTGAAAAAGTTGATGAAGCTAAAAAATATGCTAGAATTATCTGGAACATTACTGAACAATATTTTACTCTAAATGAAGTTAATAAAAATAGTTATATTACAGCTGTTAATGGTATGATACAAGTTGATAATATAAAGTGGGATAATATTTATCATTCATTTCATAAATTAGAAATTAAAGAATGCAAAACACATATGCAAAGAATACTTTGTGATGAAATAAAAAAATGCTCTTATATCATAGAAGAACCTGAATTAGAAGAAAAATTTAAGACTCTGGAACAACTTCCTTATTTAAATGGTGCTATTGGATTCCTGCTGGGTAAAGATAAAGATGATTTTAATAAAATATATGATACTGCTTTAAATGTATTTAGTGAAAATAAACAACACGTATTCAATATATATAATAATAATTATTTACTTAATAGAGCTGTAGTTAAAAAATTATTTGAAGATTCTAGAGAAAATGATATATTATTCAACCCATTTAATAATAAATTTTTAAAAGAATACTTAATCAGCAGTGAAAATATTCGCGATATTACTCAAAATATTTTATTAAATCATAACTCATATCTAATTAATGATAATGAATATACAGATTTTATCTCTAAATATCATAATGATAATGATACTATTACTAAACACATATGTTTATCTGAAATATCTGCATTAATTCACTGTAAAATACAAGATAATTATCTAATTAACAAGTATTTTATATTTAAATATAATAATAATATTTACCTGTGTGAAATTAAGTATAAAAAATATCAAAATAATTCATCAGATAAAAAAAAATCATCTTTAATCATTGATAATCAAATATGTAAATTATTATATAATATTAAAACATTATTAGACAAGAATAAGTCAAATAATGTAGTAGTGTATGAGCCTTTTAATAAAATAGATATTATAGAAAATGAAATATATGGATTTAATAATGTAGCTAGAACCAGGTATGATATAAATATAAACTTTAATATAGGCTCTATTAAATATCAATTTTGGATTTCAGGAGATATAATGGCTATAGAAAAATTTGAAAACGATACTTATAATTCTATTGAAGTAAAGTCTAATATTAAATATAGTGATATGGAAGATTATAGTAAAAACATGATAAAGCTTATTGAAGAACTTATTGATTCATAATCATATTATCTGTTCAACTTTCACTTTTGGCACTATATTTGCTTCTTAACTAATAATCATAAAAATGTTTTGTTAGTAGTTGGGAGGCAGATATGGCAGCATTTATATCAATTTTTCTTGCATTTGTTGCAGCACTTGTTAGTGCATTTGCTCTATATACCGTTAAAAATTCCAAAGAAACTGGTGATAATCACTTAGATGAGATTATGCGATTAAAACAGCAGATAAATGAAACTAACGACAGGCTGGCACAGCTGAAACATGACCATAATATGTTACAAGACCAGTTTAAAAAATTACAGGAAATATCTATTAATAATGATATGCAGGTGCTTTTAAATACTGCAATTAAAGATTATAATGATATTGCAAGTGTTACTCCAGAAGAAGGCAGCATAGGAAAACATGAAAAAGCTAGAAAACAGGCAGCTGAAAAAGTATTACAGGCATGTAATGAAGTATGCCAGCGATTTATAGCAGAAGATTTAAGCCACAATACTTTTGCTTCTGTTTATAAATCACAGCTGCAGGATATACTAAACAGCGATGATTTAAAGGAAATATATTCCAGTCTTAAAAGCAGGTACCCGTATATTGAACGGGTACTACTTGCTCCACTTGATGAAAGTATCACTCCAAACTTTGACCAGATTTCTGCAAACTAATCTTTTACAATTATAATATCTCTATTAAAAATATATACCTGCACCAAAATATGGTGTTGAACCACTGATTGTATCAGTCATCATACTTTCTAAAAATATGTTTAATCTCATACCTGTTCGCTCCATATTTTTATTTTGAAATGCAATACCACCACGAAATACGCCACCAAAACTACTTTTACCATTATCTTCAGCAAAATATGCAGCATTTGCTTCACCAAAAAGTAGAAAATTACTTGTTAAATAAAAATCAATACCTAAACCAAAAGTAAGGCCTGTATCAATTGTATTGTTTGTGTTTGAAGATGAGCGATAATGGTAATCATAATAATCATCATAGTTATCATCTCTGCCGATATTGTCTTTTAATCCATCAATGCCAAGTATAACGCTTCCATTTATATAAATACCAAACCATCTATTAAAACGCCAGTGTGGCTGCATTGAAAATTCTACATTCATTATATCAAGATTAAAACCGCCTGCTGCTTGAAAGCCATAAAGCCAGTAACTTGTTTTATAACTGTTTACTAGTTTTACAGTATCAGAAGTGTTCGGTTTATATACTGTTTTAGAAGTATCATCTGCTTTAATCTGAATATTATTAACTTCCTGCTGTTTTGGTTTAGGGTTAAGTTCCTGTTCCAATTGTTCATACTGCAAAATCTCTGGAAAAATATCATATTTAGGATTAACAGAAAAAAACTGTTCTTTATTATTACCAAGATGCACTACTCTAAAACCTTTTAAATAAGATTTTGCACCTTTTGCTCCATTTGGCTCTAATGCAAATACAGGCACTGCTTTAAAGCTGGCACGGGTATCATACAGAGCTCTAAATTCCTGCAGTGATGTAAATTTATATATAAAATTATATTTTTTAGTTTTATATTTCACTATAATAGGCAGCTCTAAATTATCTAAATCACGCTCCCCAAAATCTATTACTGCTTTTGAAGTATTACTTGAAACATACATGCCTGTATTATATTTTTTCAGTCTTTCATAAAGGGGCTTTAATGCTTTTAAAAGTGATGTTTTTGTATCCTTTTCGCTTTTTGCTTTTTTCTCTGCATATTCTGCATTTAAATCTAAAATATCTTGTTTTTTCTTGTTTTCAAAATCTGATTTTCTCTTATTATATGCGCTTTTCTTTTCATTATATGTTGCAGTATTATCCCATTCCCCTTTTTTAGGCATTTCTTCTGTAAATTTTTGTTTTTCCAGTATTGCAAGCTGTGATTTATGATACATTTCCATATTTTTGCTGTTTGCATTCATTGCCACATTATATTCATTAACAAGGCTGCTGAAATTTGTACGCACCTGAGCTGCGTCCACTGCTGTTATTTCAACAGTGTCATTTGCTGCAATATCCATTGTTTTATCATTAATAAGAGCATTTTGTGCAAGCTCTGCTAAAAGTGCCTGATGCTCCATTTCTGCCTTTGCCTGAGCATCTTTTTCTGCGGCAATCCTTGCCTGTAATTCTGCATCTTTAGCCATATATTCTTTTTGTATCTGTTCCAATTCTTTAGCTGCCTGTATCTCTTCTGCCTGCTGTCTGCGTTGAGCTTCCATTAACTGCTGCTTAGCATTTGATATTTCTTTTTCCAGCTGTTTCTGCCTTGCTGCTCGTGCTTTTGCAATATTTGCAGCCTGTGCACTTAATGTTTTATCATACTCTTCTTTAGATGCACTTTTCAATTTCTTTTCAAGAGCAAGTTTTTCCTTTCTTTCCTGCTCTAATTCCTGCTTTAATGCTTCATTCTGCATAAGCTGCCTTAAAAATGCATCAAGCTCGCCAGAATCAACTGTTGCTTTAACCTGCACAGTTATATAAGTCTGCCCTTTTTCTATTTCCTGCTTTAATATTTTAACATCTTTTTGAGCAATAGCACTTGTCTGCATCTTGATTTCATCTTTAGATACTTTGCCGTCAACTAATACAGTGCTGCTGGATACTGCGACACCTGCTTCTTCTGCCGCCTCTCTAAAAAGTTTTTCACTTATATACTGCTTAACCTGCTCAACAGACTGGTTTGCAGGAACTACTACTTTCTCTGTTTTTGTAATAGTCTTAATTTCTGCATAAGAATATATTGGTAAAATAAGTAAAAAAATAATAAATAAAATTCGCATAATTGAACCTTTTTTGTAATCTTTTTACTCTATCATACTATTATGAAAAATCAACATTTTTATTTACTGCTTCACCCCTATTTTCTTAAACACCTTATGTCACTCAGACGAGCGGTTTATGCGAGGACACTTTTTCCCGACTGAATAAGTAGGAAATAGAAATGTGTAGCTGGAAAGAATTTGAAAATAAAAGTTTAAATAGATTCTTCACCTACTATCGTAGGCTCTGAATGACAGTGGTATATTGGCAACTATTACCATTTTGTCACTCAGAGGGAGCTTGCGACCGAAGAGTCTATAATTTTTACAAGCTAGAACATTATAAGATTCTTCGCCTACTATCGCAGGCTCTGAATGACAGTTATTACAATTATTTCTATTTTTACATATATTATAAAGTAGTTATAGCATTTTTTAATAAAAAATTGGGATAAAGAAGTTTTATTTTATATATATTTCACGACACTATATGTCGTTTAAAAAATTTTATACTAATATATCAATATGTTAGTAGACTTAACAAAATTTATACTTGAATTAAAAAAAATTTTCTGATAAAAAATAATCAGAGATAAGCGGAAGCAGGTGAGATGCCTGCACTGCCCCCGCAACTGTATGCTAGACAAAACCCATTATGCCACTGATATTCGGGAAGGCGGGTAGAGGTTGAAAGCAAGTCAGGATATGCTTAACTCATTCATTATTCTTCGGAGGGAAGCCTATGAGAAAAAACTCTATTTAACATTCTTTTTTACACCACATACATACTCTTAACTAACCAGACAGCAAATATTTCTGCGTGCATTGACCTCGCCCGTATAAATTATATCTGTAAGTCTATCTGGTTAGTTTTCTTATTTAATATAAATATGCTATAAGGAAGTAATTTTATGAACAGTAAAATATTGGATATTTCTTTCAAACATGAGAAAGAAAAAATTTTTTTTGGTGATTTTGGCCACTATATACGCATAGATAATATAACCCATGAAATTGCAAGAAAATTAAAAGAAGCCAGTGAAGGCAATACATGGTTTACAAAAGAGATAGACTATAAATCTGACAAAGTCCGTTTTCAAAGTCTGCCAGATGATGCGAAGCGTGCATTTAAACTAAATATTGCATACCAAACATTAATGGACAGCGGCGTCACAAGCGGACTTAGTTTTGTAATGAGCAGAGTTGTAACAAGCTCTATATGGAGCCTTTTATATGCAAGGATAGCTATAGAAGAAGCAATACATGCAGAATCTTATTCTTATGGCTTATCAGAAGTTTTTGGCCATGAAGCAGCTGAAACTTTAGATTTAGTGTATAATGATAACTTTGTAAAAAGACGCATGGAAAAAGAGTGTATGCTTTTTGATAATGTATCTGATTTATGCTTATCTGATGATACATCTGTTAATCTCGATGATAAAAAGAAAGCACTTTTAAGCCTGCTTTTAGGTATATATTACTTAGAAGGTATAAAATTCCCTTTTTCATTTTTAGTTACTTTCATAATAAATAACAGCTACAATGACGCCATTACTGGCTTTACTAAAACTATTAAGCTGATAGCCCATGATGAACTTTCTGTCCATGTGGTAACTGGCAAAAATATATTAAATATTTTAGCCCGTGATGAAAATGAAGGGTTTAAGCATCTTTTTGATAACGGATTTT
The DNA here is from genome assembly GCA_944323205.1 of uncultured Mucispirillum sp. GTDB lineage: Bacteria > Chrysiogenota > Deferribacteres > Deferribacterales > Mucispirillaceae > Mucispirillum. The sequence goes on from CALURO010000008.1 coordinate 64,429, forward strand.
TCAGAGAAACTGCATTAAGCATAGTTAGTGAAGTAGTTAATCAGGAAATAGAATGGGCAAAATATCTTTTTGATGGTTTTCATGTAGCAGGTATAAACAGCCAGATATCAGAAAATTTTATTAAATACTGGGCAAATATCCGCCTTAAAGATATAGGCATAGCAGATAACCCATATATGAAAGAAGAAAAAACAGATATTATTGAATGGTTTAATAATTACAGAAATATTAACAAGCAGAATGCAGCATTACAGGAAACCTCAAACACATCTTACCAAAAAGGTGTATTGAAAAACGATTTATAGGTGTAAAATGGTAATACTTACAGAAGGTAAAAAACATATAATAATTAAGAGAGACGGCAGAGAAGAGCCATACAGCGAAGAAAAACTTAGGAAAGTTACATCATGGGCAGCTGATGGAAAAACAGCATTTGTTGATAAGCTTTTAAAAGATTTAAATATTAAGATAAATAATAAAATGAAAATCACTGATTTATATGATGCACTTATCACTACAGCAGTAAATAATATAAGCCCACTTTATACAGAATATGATGAAATAGCAGAAAAGCTGTATTTAATGAAAATATATAAAGAAACTTATGGTCTTAAAAAAACAGGTCAGTACCCCCATTTAAGTTTAGTACTCAGCCGTGGAGTAAAGGCAGGCATTTATTCTAAAGAGTTTGTAAACTCATTTTCCCATAAAGAAATAGATTTGTTACACGATATGATAGAGCCGGACAGGGATTTTTTATTTACATATAAAGCATTAAATACATTTTTTACAAAATACTGCAAGACTATAAAGAATAAAAAGCTGGAGCTTCCACAGATTACTTATATGGTAGCTGCTATGTTTTCATTTTATAATGATGATAGGAAAAAAAGAATGCAGTATATAAAAGAAACTTATGATATGTTAAGTACTCATAAAATTACATTTGCAACACCGCGTATTATGAACAGCGGCTATAGAAATCCGCAGCTTGCATCATGTGTATTAAATACTCCAGATGATGATACTTGGAGCTTAAACCAGACAGATGGAAATATTGCTCTTTATTCAAAATTTTCAGGGGGTATTGCCTATGATGTATCAAATATTCGCTCATCAGGCTCAAAAATAGCTTCTTTTAATGGAATATCTGATGGCCCTGTACCTTTTATTAAACGATTAGAGCAGACTGTTTCTGCCTTTAACCAGCAGAGCAAAAGAAAAGGCTCATGTGTAGTAACATTTCCTTTCTGGCATTATGATGTGCAGGATATGGTTATGTTAAAAGATGCAGGCGGTACAGAAGATACACGGGCTAGAAAATTAATGTATTCTATCCGCATACATAATATTTTTAAAGAAAGAGTTGAGCAGGACGCAGATATTACTTTATTTGACCCAAAAGATACTCCACTTTTAAACTGTACTTATGGCAAAGAGTTTGAAAAAGCATATATAGAGTATGAAACAAAACCCGGTATCCGCAAAAAAACTGTAAAAGCTAAAGATTTACTCTATCTTATACTAAAAGTCCGAACAGAAAGCGGCAACCTGTATTTTACTTTTGTAGATAATATTAATGAACAGTCTGTATTAAATACATTTATTGGTGCATCTAACTTATGTACTGAAGTGCTTGTGCCATCATCACCATCTAAACTTGTAAGTGAAGAATTATATCTTAATTCTAAAAACGAATATGAAATACATCAGATACGGAAAAGCGGAGAAATTGGTATATGTAACTTATGCTCTATAAACCTTGTATCATGGGATAAAATGACATTAAAAGAAAAAACTGAATTTTCTTATACACTTTTAAGGGGCTGTGATAATATAATAGATACACAGTTTTATCCTGTAAAAGAAGCCCTTGCTTCAAATATAAAAAACAGACCTATTGGAATAGGGGTATTAAACTATGCAAACCTGCTGGCATCTAAAAAAATCAAATTTACAGATGATGCTGCAAAGGAATTTACTAATAAACTTTTTGATGATTTATATTATCACTTATATTCTGCTGCCTGCACATTAGCAAAAGAAAGGGGTGCATACCCTGCCTTTAAGCAGTCTAAATGGAGTTCAGGCAAAACACCATTTCATCTTTCCTTATTTAATCATAAGAAATTTAATTTATCAGCAGATAAAAAGAAATGGGACAGGTTAGCAGATGATATTAAAACATTCGGCATAAGGTTTTCTTATGTGGCAGCAATCGCACCTACTGCAACAAGCGGAAAAAGTATTTCTGCCACAGAATCTATTGAGCCTGTTATGGATTTATTTTATATGGAAGAAGGTCTGCAAAATATCCCTACTCTTGCAGCAAATATTAAGGAAAACAGGCTTTATTATGAAAGATGCTGGGATATTCCTGCAAAAACTATTATTGAGCTTGCAGCAATCAGGCAGAAATATATTGACCAGTCTCAGTCTGTTACACTTTATTATACAAAGCCAGAATCAGCTAAACTACTATGGGAAGATATAAAATATGCAATGGAGCTTGGATTAAAAACACTTTATTATATGAAAACACCAAAATATAATTTTAATGAAGAAATATGTGAAAGCTGCTCTTAAATAGATATTTTTTTCTGATTTGTCTAATCTATTATACTTTTGTAATTATTATATTGAGAGTATCAAGATTATATGATATTTTGGTAAATTATATTAACAGGTAATATTTATGGTAGAAATAATTACAGGTATTATAGATTTACTTATCATTGCAGGTGTTATTTTTGCAGTATTCTTTATCAGAAAAAGGTTAAAATATAACACTAGGAGAAAATATATGCTTATAGCTTTTTTTATTCTTTTTGGTATTATCCTTGTTGCCAGCAGTGCAACCGTTATATATTCTACAAAAAATCTGCCAAAGGATTATAAAACACGCATTTCTTCAAAAATTATTATTCCACCTTATGATACATTAAAAACACCTGTAAGTATGGTGTATGAAGAAGAACTAAAAAATAATCCATCACAAAGCGGTGCTATGCTTATTAAAAGCGGCAAAGTATCATTTTTACATAGAATTGCATTAGTGCGAATGGCGCGTCATTCCATAGAATTGCAGACATATATATATGAAAATGATGTTACTTCAAGAATATTAATGCATGAAATGAAACTTGCAGCAGACAGGGGCGTAAAAATCCGTATTTTAGTAGATGACCATGGGCTTTCTTCAGATACAAGCGATATTATGCTTTTAAACTACCACCCAAATATACAGGTAAAAGTTTTTAACCCATATAAATACCGCTCAAAAATATTAAAATATCCTCAGTTTCTTTTTAATATAAGCAGGCTGAATTACAGAATGCATAATAAACTTTTTATAGTAGATAACTCTGCAGTTATAATAGGTGGCAGAAATATTGCCAGCAACTATTTTGATGACAGTACACAGTTAAATTTTTCAGATACTGATGTACTTTTCATTGGTAAACTGGCTCAAGATGCACTTGGTTCTTTTAATGAATACTGGAATTATCATAAATCAATACCAGTAGATGTTTTTCCTAACCATAATAATCCGGAAGAATTAAATATTTTAGATAAAGAGATTACTGCAAAAACTGTCTATTATCAGCAGGAAAAAGAAATGTTTAATGCTGCAATAAAATTATTTATACAAGGCTTTAATGATAAAAAATTCCCTATTTACTGGGGCAGTTCTAAGTTAATTGCAGATAATCCTGAAAAGACAGATGGAACAGGATATATAAGCCCTATTATAAGTGCACTTGGCGGGTTATGGCAGGAAACAAAAAAATCTGTACATATATCTGCTGCATATTTTGTACCCGGTAAAAACGGTACAAAAAACTTAATTAATGGTGCAAGAAAAGGCATAGATATAAATATTTTAACAAACTCACTTTCTTCAACAGATGCAAAAATAGTATATTCTGGCTGGGACAGATACAGAGATGAGTTAGTATTAAACGGCATAAATGTTTATGAATTTCGCAACGAAGGTTATAAAGTATATAACAGACATAATTCTGGTGCATCACTGCACAGTAAAACAATAGTGGTAGATGATAAAATAAGTTGGATAGGAAGTTTTAATCTAGACGGCAGGTCTGCAATATATAATACAGAAGTTATTGCCGCCTTTTTCAATGAAGATTTTGCAAAAATCTTAAGAGAAGCTATGGAAAAAGATATGTCTGAATATATTTCCTGGAAACTTTATGCAGAAAACGGCAAAACATACTGGAAAACATATAAAAACGGCAAAGAAATCATAAAAAGCCATATTCCAGATACATCTATTTTTATGCAGATAGTTACTTTTATATTAAAAATAGTTCCAGAAAAGCTGATATAGTTATATGTTGATTTGTTAAATTTAGATAATACATTTATTTATATTATTTTCTTGACTATACTTTTTATCAGGTATAAAATTTATACATTAAAATTTTAATTGTAATATTATATTGAGAGAACAATTCATGCATAAAATTTATATATTTTTTTTACTAATTTATACTTTTACTTTTTTCACAGGCTGTGCATTAAAACCAGTTGATGTTATTAAAAATGCAGATTACACAAAATATAAATTCATATATGTTTCTCCAACAAATACAGTAACTTCAAGCAGCGAATCAATTTATACTGGTTATAACGGCTATGTTTATGGTTCAACATATACACAGCAGACAAATCCAAGCGATATTATTACAGGTTTTTTTATGAAAAAAAATTTTTTGCTTGTAAATGAAATTCGTAATCCTGAAAATACAATTATAATTAATTATGGACAAAGTGGAAAACGCAATATTGCAGGTGGACTTGCATATACTCTTGAAGTAACAATACAATTACTCGATGCAAAAACTCATAATCTTATTTTTCAATGTTCTGCAGAAGGTATGGGATCAACAGAAGCAGAAGATATTAGAATAGCAGTAAATAGGTGTTTAGATAGTTTGCAGTAATAGAGTCTGTGAAAAAAAGTCTGTAAATTCAGTTTTCTATGATTATATTTTTTATATCCTGCTCTATGAATACCAGAATAAAGTTATTTAGTCAAGAGCAGGTTTATTTTTCACATTTCTATATTCTATTCAGGCAACCGTCCTTCATACATAATGCTTAATTCCTCATAAACTTGAGCCCAGTTCCTAATAGTACCAGTCCATTTTTTAGCTGCTTCAAATGTTGCCAAATAAAGAGCCTTTAAAAGTGCTGTATCACTTGGAAATACACTCCGTTGACTGTTTAATTTACGATAGACAGAATTTAATGATTCTATTGTATTTGTTGTATATATGACTTTCCTAACTGACATAGAGAATTTTTAAATATAGGGAAAATACAATCCCAGTTTTCTTTCCACCGCTTCATAGTATTAGGGTATAACTGGAACGCTCTAATTTGCTGTAACCTAAATGGGTATCTATTTCTGTTTCCATCATCTCTTTAATGGTGCCACCTAACAGGTCTTTTAAGGCTTCTTGAATATCATTAGCTGATTTAATATCATATTCTGATAATAAATTCGCTATTATTTGACGCTTACCATCCGTCATTACTACTTTGTGTACTGGTTTCTTCCTTTGTGCCATACTTAAGCTCATTTAATATATTTTTATTATATCATAGAAAACTTAAATTTGCACTATTTACAGACCTTTTTTCACAGGCTCATTGTCAAATTATTTTTTCGGCAGCCTGAAAAATGCAGTATCATTTATCTAATACTGCATTTTATTTTAATTTCTTGGTTTTTTTATATAATTTTTAAATTCATCAGGTGCTTCTATTAAACTTTCAGAACATATGCTTAAATTTTTATCTATAACACTTGATTTTATACCTGCACATGATGAAATAGAATGAAATATTATATCATGTGTTGTAATTTTATCTTTATTATGAAGTATAGTATCAATATTTATATGTTTTTTTGCCTTATCTGAAACCCATACGGCAAAAGGAACAACACCTGTTTCTTTAAAATTTAATCTTCCTTGTGCATGCATACGAAGTCCGCCTTCTCCAAGGAACTGTCCATGGTCAGATGAAAAATAAATTACTGCATTTTTATCCTTTACTCTTTCAACAATATTTTTTACAAGTGTATCTGTAGTAAGTATTGTATTATCGTATGAATTAACTAAGTTTTCAACAGGACAGTCAAGTGCAAAATTTTCACATAATGGTTTCCATTCTGCGTCTTCTAATTTAAACCTTGTATTATAATCCCAATGACTTCCATTTAGCTGAATAGCTATTAATTTATTTGGATTGCTGTTATTTAAAATATTATCAAAATATGGCAATAGTTCAGTATCATACTGCACATCAAAATTGATATTAAAAAAACTATAATCAGCATCATCTGCAATAATAGTCTGCCCTGTATCTGATGTAGAAATAGAACTTTGTGCAGAAATAAATGCTGTATAAAATCCAGCCTTTTTAAAGATTGTAAATATTGATGGTTTTTCTAAATATGTAAGGAAATTTTCTCCCCTTTTCATACTTGTTAAAAGACATGGAACAGAGCGGGTTGTAGATGTTTCACATGCATACATATCATTAAAAGGAATAAAACCAGCCTGTTTCATATATGGTGTTGTTTCTCTTTCATATCCATATAAAGACATATGGTCAGGTCTAAGTGCATCTGTTAGCACAAAAATAATTATTTGGTCTTCTTTCTCATTATAAACTACATCATTTATCTCAAGACTATTTCTTTTGTATATCATATATTTCATTTCAATTTTATTTTTGAAAAGATGATAAAAATTTTCATAGATTTTTTCAGGCATGATATCAAAACCTCTGCCTGTGTTTACAATATCTTTTTCAGATGAGCCGTATTTGACTTTTTTCATATAATTTTCAGGTAGTTTTCCTAAAAACAGGAAGATTAATGCTGTAAGTAAAAGTAGAAATCCCCCCCCCAATTAACTTTATGTTTATCAGTTATTAATATAAATCTTAATGATACAATTATAACGGCAATTAATAATCCAACTATGAAATAATTTATTAATGTATCATTCATTACTCCTTTGGCTTCTACTAGATTTGTAGAAAATATTACTTCAAATGTACCAATATTTAGCCCCATATTCAAATATTCATTTACATATTTAAGACCAAAGCCAGCAACAAAAGTAAAAATAGTAAATACAGCAAAAACCCATCTGTTTAAAAATACAATAAACCAAATAATAAAATCACGAGTAATTGACATAAATAAAGCAAGTATAAAATATTTTTCTGGATAATTCATTTTAATTAGAGGAATATTTACAGATAAACTATATACTACTGTAACTGCTAATACAAATAAAAAATTTATAATAAAATTTTGTTTATTAATGCTTATTATTTTATCTTTTAGTTTAGTGAACATTTATTCTTGTTTCCTTTTTTTACTGATTAAATACATTTACATCATTTGGCAGTTTCTTTTTAAAAGATGAGTCGCTTATTTTTTTATCTATTACTACATTATTTAAAGTAATAGTAGTTAAGTTTCCTGCATTATCTTTACTTGTTATCTCATATATTACATTATTTTTAAAAACAATATTAATATAAGCAAGTCCCACATCGCTTTTTGGTTTTAAATATAAAGTATTATCTTTCTGTTCTGAAGTAAAACTTTTGCTAAGCTGTGAAAAATCCATTAATACCTGCAAAAGTGCATATTCTTTATAGTCTTTTGCTTTCATTTTAACAAGCTGGTTGTTTATTTCATCATAATGGTCAATATTTTCATTTGTTATAAGATACCATGATGAATAAGGCTCAATATAATCCCATAATGCTTTATCTTTCATATTTATATATACTTTACCTGTATAAATATCTTCGCCGTAGTCTTTTAAATTGTTTACCTGCTTAAATTCTGCTGATAAACTTTTAACAGCAGATAACTGTTTCATATAGTCAGTCTTATTATCTTCTGCAAAGGCAGTAAGACAGACTAATGTAAAAAGTAAAGTTAATATTTTTTTCATATATCACCTGCTTACATCAATTAAACTTAAAAATATAAATCAGCTTTGAGCACCATGACAGTTTTTATATTTTTTGCCACTGCCGCAAGGGCATGGGTCATTTCTTCCTATTTTAGGCGTATTTCTTCTAACAGTAGCTGCTTTTTTCTGAGCTTCTTTTTCAAGAGAGCGTTTTTCTTTTAGCTGCTTATCCTTTTCTGCCTGTAACTGTTTAAGTCTGCGTGCGTTTTCTGCAGCTGCCTCTTCTGGTGACTGCATTTGTATCTGCACTTTCATAATAAGCTCAATAGTTTCTCTGTTTATTTTATCCATCATATCAATAAAAAGTGCATAGGCTTCTCTTTTATATTCTATTAATGGGTCTTTTTGCCCGTAACCTCTTAAACCTACACTGTCACGGAGATGGTCCATTTGCAGCAGGTGCTGTTTCCACCTGTTGTCAAGGGTATTAATAAGAATATATTTTGAAAAATCTTCAAAATGTCCTTTAAATTCCTGCTTTCTTTCCTGAAATTTTGTTTCAAACTGGCTCATTAATTCATTTTTAGCAATATCTAAATGTTTTGAATCAGCCTGAGATAAATCAGCCTGTAATCCGAATATTTTTTCAAATATTTGTTCTGCCTTTTCATAGTCTGGATTTTGCGGAGTGATAAAATCTTCAAGCAGTGCACTAACAACATCACCTGCATACTCTTTTATAATTTTATCAATATCTGTTCCTTGTAATATCTGACTTCTAAGGCTGTATATAACTTTTCTTTGAGCATTTGCTACATTATCATATTCAAGTAAATGTTTACGCATTTCAAAGTGGAATGCTTCTACTTTTTTCTGGGCACTTTCTATTGTTTTAGTAATAAGAGATGATTCTATTTCTTCCCCGTGTTTTAAGCCAAGAGTGCTCATTATTTTAGAAAGTTTTTCTGCACCAAATTTTCTTAATAAATCATCTTCTGTGCTAAGATAAAATCTACTTTCACCGTTATCACCCTGCCTGCCAGATCTTCCTCGCAGCTGGTTATCAATACGGCGAGATTCATGCCTTTCTGTGCCTAAGATAAATAAGCCGCCTAATTCCTGTACACCTTCTCCCAGCTTAATATCTGTTCCACGACCTGCCATATTTGTAGCAATAGTAACTGCACCAACTTCACCAGCATGTGCTACAATTTCTGCCTCTCTTTCGTGGTTTTTAGCATTTAAAACTTCATGTTTAATTTTTGCTTTTTGCAGCATATGGGAAAGCAGCTCACTTTTTTCAATAGATATAGTGCCTACAAGTACAGGCTGACCTTTTTTATGCAGTTCTTCTATAACTTTAACAATAGCTTCATATTTTTCCTGAGCAGTTCTATAAATCACATCAGGTCTGTCTATTCTGTTTACTTTCCTATGTGTTGGAACAGGCACAACTTCTAAACCGTATATGCTTTTAAACTCGTTAGCTTCTGTTAATGCAGTTCCTGTCATACCAGAAAGTTTTTCATACATTCTAAAATAATTTTGGAAAGTGATAGATGCATAAGTCTGGTTTTCGTTTTGCACCTGCACTCCTTCTTTTGCTTCTAAAGCCTGATGCATACCGTCAGAGTATCTTCTGCCCGGCATAAGCCTGCCTGTAAATTCATCTACAATAATAACTTCCCCGTTCTGAACAACATAATCCACATCAAGTTTATATACTGCATGTGCTTTTAATGCATTATTTACAAAATGGAGAGTGTCTACATTCTGAATATCATAAAGGTTGCCTACTTGTAAGCCAGCTTCCACAAAGTTAATACCTTCATCTGTTAAATCAGCAGATTTTCTTTTTTCATCAACAGTATAATGGATTTCAGGTTTTAAAAGCCTTACAACATTATTTACTGTATAATAGTTATCAGTAGTATTATTTGTAGGGCCTGAAATAATAAGTGGAGTCCTTGCTTCATCTATTAAGATGGAGTCTACTTCGTCTACAATAGCGTAATGGAGTTCTCTTTGCACATATTCAGATAAATCATATTTCATATTATCTCTTAAATAGTCAAAGCCAAACTCGTTATTTGTGCCGTAAGTAATATCGCAGGCATAAGCCTGTTTTCTTGAGATATCTATAAGTTTAACAGTAAAATTTTCTTTATCGTCCCATACCACCTGTTTAGAAGTATCGCTTTGAATAATACCAACAGAAAGCCCAAGAGCTAAATATATTGGAGCCATCCATGAAGCGTCACGGCGTGCAAGGTAATCGTTAACAGTAACAAGGTGAGCCCCTTTTCCCTCAATAGCATTTAAATACATAGGAAGAGTAGCCACTAATGTTTTACCTTCACCAGTTTTCATTTCAGATATTTTGCCAGAATGGAGAACATATCCACCCATAAGCTGCACATCAAAATGACGCATTTTTAATATTCTGTTACTTACTTCTCTAACTGTTGCAAAGGCTTCTGGTAAAATATCATTTAAACTTTCCCCTTCAGATAACCTTTTTCTAAAAATAACAGTCTGATTAAAAAGTGTATCGTTATCAAGGTTTTTAAGTTTTTCTTCATAACTATTAATACTGTTAATTAATGGTTGTAATTTTTTAAATATTTTATCTGGGCTTGGTGTAAATAGTTTTTCTATTAAATCTTTAAACATTGCTGCTCCCGTTATTTTATATAATTAAAAATATTATACTATATTTTTTATTCTATAAAATCAAGTTTTTATATGTTATTTACACATTTTTTTTAAAAGGATAAAAAAGGTTGAAATTATCTAAATAAAAGACTACTATTATATTAATGATTTTGAAAACAGAAAGTATAATTTTAAAGGATATGATGAACATAAGGTTCAGCATGATTATATATTAGAAGAAATAAAAGTTATATATAATAAGTTTGAAAAGGGCGAAGAAATGTCTATTGTTAATATATTAGAATTTCTTAAAAAATGGCTTATTGACCATATATTACACCAAGATTTATTATTAGGCAGATATTTAAATCAAATAAAAGCGGTTCCTGTTGCAGATAAATAATGAACTAATTTAAATGTGGATTGTTTAAGAAAGATAATCAAAAAAAACTTGATTATAACAAAAAATAAGAGTAGTTTGTTAATCTGATTTTAAATTGTATAAGTGAGATAAAGATGTCAGAATTAACCAGATTTGGGGTATCGCTTGATAAAGATTTGCTTGAGCTGTTTGATAAGCAGATAAAAACACAGTCTTATGAAACTCGCTCAAAAGCTATATCAGATTTAATTAAAGAGTATGTTGAAGCAGATATTATTAATACTGATGGCGTGCTTGCAGGTGCTGTAACTTTTTTATACAGCCACCATAATAAAGATTTAGTATCTAAACTTTTAGAAGTGCAGCATGAAAGTCATGATTTAATAATATCTATGCAGCATATCCATTTAGACCATGATACATGTCTTGAAATACTAGCCATTCGTGGAGAAAGCAGCCTTATAAAATCACTTTATTATAAAATAAAAGCATTAAAAGGTATAAAACTGGCATCAATAAGTGTCACTGCAATATCATAATTTTTTTATTGTGTGTTATAAGGAGTCATAAGATGAAAATGCTTAGTATTATTTATACAGTTGTTGCATTGATAATAACTATAATATTAACATTAGTTACAGATATTCATACAGGACTAGGAGCTGTTGTGATATTTATTTTATCTGTTGTTATAAATGTAGCAAAAGATGCGATTTTCTATAAACAAATGAAAATATTAAACGACTATATTGATATAGCACTGGTAACATGTCCAACTCAGCCGCCACAGATAACAGGCCGTTTTTTGAATATTGGTAAACATATCCATGAATTAAGTGATAAACTCTGTGCATTAGGAGCAAATTTTAGAAATGCACAAGTGCGGGTTGCTTCAGCTGCAGGGGACTTAACATCAGTGCAGACAAACCTTTATGATAATGTGATGACTGTTAACCAGAGTTTAGGAACAGTAAGTGAAGAAGTTCGGGATTTACAAAATACTGCAGAGCATGTTAAAGCCATATGTGATGATTCTCAAAAAGCTGCCGAACTCTGCCTTGCAAAAACAAGTCAGGCAGGAACAGCTATGGAAACAAACATATTAAAAATGCAGCAGATACAAGAAACAGTAGACTCTATTGTTGCTACAATGGGAGATTTTGTAATATATTCTAACAATATTAAGCAAAGTATTGGAAATATTACAGACATAGCAGACCAGACAAATCTTTTAGCATTGAATGCAGCAATAGAAGCAGCAAGAGCAGGGGAATCAGGCAGGGGATTTGCAGTAGTTGCAGATGAAGTTAGAAAGCTGGCAGAAAAAACTACATCTTTTACTGCAGAAATAGAAAAAGTTGTTGATAAACTTCATTCAAGAACATCAGATATATCATCACAAGTTAATATAAATGCTGACCAGGTAAAAGAAGCCATTGGTATTACAATGGATACTGGTGCAATAGTTATTGATATTCGTGATGAAACTAACGGTATGCTTGATATTACAAAAAATATTGTAAAAGCTATGAATGACCAGTATGAAGGTATTGGTAATATTACAAAATCTATTGAAAAAGTATATGAAGAAAATGGTGTTGCATTAAACAGAACTCTTGAAAGCCAAAAACTTGGCAATAACCTTGATAATATTGCATGCGAAATGAAAGAAAGTTCAAAAGGTTATGCAGCAAGTGAAGGGCAGTTTATGTCATTTACTTCTGCATTATCAGTAGGTTATAATCCGATAGATGAGCAGCATATTAGATGGATAGATTTAATCAATGCAGTATATAATTCACTTTCTTTAGGTTCTTCAAAAGAACAGCTTGGTATGGTGTTAAAAGATTTAGTTGACTATACTGTATGGCACTTTGGATTTGAAAACAAAATGATGGCAGAATATAACTATCCAGATAAAGAAAGCCACATGAAACTTCATAAAGATTTCATTGCAGAAATCAAAAAACTTGAAGACAGATATGACTCTGGTGAAGATATTATGGGAGTAAATGTGCTTGAATTCTTAAAAGACTGGCTCTCAAATCATATTATGAAAATTGATACAAGGCTTGGTGCATACCTTGAATCAAAAGGTGCAAAACCAGTATAAAATTAAATTTTAAACATAGTGTTCATATAATAAAAAGCAGGTTTTTATACCTGCTTTTTTATTTCATTTTTATGATGTTTATTATAATAAGCAAATATATTTTATAGTGAATTATACAGAATAAATTTAATATATATTTTCAAATTTAGATAAGTATCTATAATTAAGATAACGGTATTTAGTTGAAATAATTAAATATAGATGCCAAATTATACAAAAGTTATCAATTATCTTTAAATTTCAAAGCACAAATATTATAAACATTAGAATTAATATATTGAAATAAAATTTAAGCGTATGTTTATGATTTAATGTCTTTTCTACTTAGTTTTTTACTTACTATATAAATAAAATGATTGCTTAGAAGTAATACTTTATGAATTATCATATAACTTGAGAGATTAAATAATACCGTAATTTTTCACTACTATATAAATATAACACCATAAAGTAGATGTAATATATAAAAAATATAATAATCACTATATAATATATTTTAGTATAAACTAAATAAATTTATTGACATTAAACAAGATATAGGATAATAATAAAATAAAAAAAGGAGAAAAATATGAATAAAAGTAGAAGATTATTTATTAAAAAATCGTTAGTATTAGCAGTAAGTATGTGTGTTTTGAGTGGTAATGCAGTATATGCTGAAGAAGTAGTTACAAGAGATAACTATATTTATAAAAATGAAATTCTTGATAAAAATTATCAATTAATCTTAAGACATACACTTATTCATGAAAAAGCAAAAAGGGATATTTTAAGAAATGATTATGAAATAATATATAATAATAAAGCATATGTTGTAAAAAACGAACATAACTTTTTCCTTTTAGGTAAAAAAGGTAAGATTGTGGCAAAAGGACCAACATTTATACAGATTATCCCTGAAAAAATTAATAATTTAAAAGTAAAAGTAGATGATGTGGTTGTAGAATTTAATAATGATACTGTTATTGTAAAAAGAAATAATTTAGAAAAAGTATATAAAAATGAAAGTTCTGCAAGAATAATATATGATTTTGAAAAAAGAGTAATTAAATATTTTGAAAATGATAAACTGCAGCAGGAAGAATGTTTTTAGGTGGTTAAATAATGTTGAAAAATATTACACAGCCAACAGAACCTACACCACCAACAGAACCAAAACCACCGACAGAACCAAAACCACCGACAGAGCCAAAGCCACCAACAGAGCCAACACCACCTGTTTATGACTTTATAGTTAGGCAGGATTTATGTATAGGCTGTGGCAGTTGTGCAAGTGTATGTCCAACAGATGCTGTAAAAATAGATTATACAGCGTATATAGATTCTAATAAATGCATTTTCTGTGGAAGCTGCATTTGGGTATGTCTAGTAGAAGCAATAGGATAAAATGGAGAGTATTATGATGAAAAAAGTTATTTTATTAATTACAACAATTATTTTACTATTTAGTGTAAGTTATGCTTCAGAAAATAAATGGCAAATATTGCGTGGAGTTGAAACTGGTATTATTGTATCTAAAAAAACAGATAATAACAGCATATATTCTAGTGAAGTAATATATGAAAAAGACACGGTAAGTTTATATAATAATGATTTTTCTGTTTTTTCAAGCAATGATAGAATATTTGAAAAAAATGGAAACAGGCTTACTATATATATACCAAAAAACAAGATAGATAATTTAAGAATTAATGTAGATAATGTATATGTGGAATATAAAGATAATAATGTAACATTAAATGTAAATGGAAATTTTTATAATATAAATAACCATGCATATTATTATATAGATAAGGGTGAGCTTGTAACAACCATATCTAATAAGGCAGAAAGTGTATTACTTAATTAATTAGTATCAATAATAACATAAGATTATTATAATCTATGGCTCATATGCAATTAAAAAACATTGTTAACATTTATAAAAATATTTATATTTTTTAAACAAAGCAATATTAGGATACTTTCAATAGAACAATGAAGTGTTGCAAGTAAAATTATAACTGGTGGTACCCCATTTTTTTATTAAAAAATGCTATAGTTATTTGATAATATATGTAAGAATAGAAATAATCTCAGGTAACTGTCATTCAGAGCCTGCGATAGTAGGCGAAGAATCTTATAATGTTCTAGTTAGTAAAAATTATATACTCTTCGGCTCCGCTAGCACTTCGCATCAAGGTGACATAAAATGTTGTAAAAAAATGGGGTACCACCAGAAATTATAAATATAATAAGAAAAATATATTTTGCTGTAAAAAAGCAGGTGTTACACCTGCTTTTTATGATTATAAAATATATCTGCTTAAATCTAAGTTTGTGCTTATTTCTTTTAGTTTAGACTGTACATACTCTGCATTAATAACTATTTCACCGCTTGCATTTTCTGGAGCATCAAATGCTATATCTTCTAATAATTTTTCCATAATAGTATGGAGTCTTCTGGCACCTATATTTTCATTAGAAGCATTTACTGTGCAGGCAATATCGGCAATAGCATCTATACCGTCATCTGTGTAAGTAATAGTAACATTATCTGCTTTTAAAAGTGCAGCATACTGTTTTGTAATGGCATTTTCAGGCTCTTTTAAAATACGCAGGAAATCTTCCTTAGTAAGTGCATCAAGCTCTACTCTTATAGGAAAACGCCCCTGAAGTTCAGGTATTAAATCTGACGGTTTAGCCATAGAGAATGCACCTGCAGCAATAAATAATATGTGGTCAGTTTTTACTATGCCGTATTTTGTATTAACTGTTGAGCCTTCTACAATAGGCAGTAAATCTCTCTGTACACCTTCTCTTGAAACATCGCCACCTCTAGAGCTTCCTGTACTTGATGAGCATATTTTATCTATTTCATCAAGAAATACTATGCCAGACTGTTCCACTCTTTTTAAAGCAGTGCTTTTTACATCATCCATATCAATAAGTCTGTTTAATTCCTGCACTTCTAATATGCCCCTTGCTTCGCTTATTTTCATTTTGCGTTTTTTCTTTTTATTTGGAAACATATTTTTCATCATATCATTTAAATCAACGCCCATATCTTGGAACCCTGCATTAGTAAGCACTTCAATATGGGGAGCAGGCTCATCAACATCTATTTCTATAAACCTGTCATCAAGCTCGCCAGCAGCTAATTTTTCTTTCATTTTGTCTCTTGATTCTTTGCCAGTGCTTTCATGACCGTCCATGGAATATGTCATAGGTTTAGGCGGCAGTAAAATATCTAAAATTTTTTCTTCTACTAATGATTTAGCTTTTTCAATATGAAGTTCTTTCTGCTCAGAACGCACCATATTTACCCCTATTTCTACTAAATCTCTTATCATAGATTCTACATCTCTGCCTACATACCCTACTTCAGTATATTTGCTGGCTTCTACTTTTAAAAATGGTGATTTAGTAAGGCGGGCAAGTCTTCTTGCTATTTCTGTTTTACCAACCCCTGTTGAGCCTATCATAATAATATTTTTAGGTGTAATATCTTCCTGTATTTTTGCAGGCAGCTGCAGTCTTCTCCATCTGTTTCTTAAAGCAACTGCTACTGCCTTTTTAGCGTTTTTCTGTCCAACTATATATTTATCAAGCTCATCTACAATGGTCTTTGGTGTAAGCTCTTCTGCCATTTACTTCTCCTTAAAATTATATTTCTTCTATAATAATATTTTTGTTAGTATATATACATATACCGCCTGCTATATTTATAGCTTTTTCAGCTATCTCTCTAACGGAAAGTTCAGTGTTTTCTACCAATGCTCTGCCTGCAGCAAGTGCATAAGGGCCGCCTGAGCCGATAGCTGTTACACCGTCATCTGGGTCTATAACATCGCCGTTTCCTGAAACCACATACATTCCTGTTTTATCTGCAACTATCATCATAGCTTCAAGTTTGCGAAGGTATCTGTCATTTCGCCAGTCTTTTGCAAGCTCTACTGCAGAGCGTTCAAGATTAAAATTATAGCTGTTTAATTTTGCTTCAAATCTATCCATTAATGTAAAAGCGTCAGCTGCTGAGCCTGCAAAGCCACAAAGAACTTTCCCGCCAGCTAAACGGCGAACTTTTCTGGCATTATCTTTCATAACCATATTGCCAAAAGTAACCTGGCCATCTGCTGCCATGGCAACATGTTCGCCTTTTCTGATTGCAACAACTGTTGTTGCCTGTATTGAATTATTATTATGCTCCATTCTAACCTCAAAATAATTTGTATGATTTATCAGTAAATTTAACCATATAATAAAAAAGTGTAAGTAATATGTCAAACTGTTATATTATTTTTTTGAATATTTTTTACAAATTTACTTTATTTATTAAAAATATTATAATAAAATAGTATGAATAATTTTTTAAGGTATAGTATGAAATTAAGTCGCAGAATAGGTTATGCAGTTACATATTATTTAGGCACTGCACTTTTAAAAACATGGAGAATAAAAAATATTAATAAAGAACATTATAATAAAAGTAGACAAGAAGGAAGACGCCCTGTGCTTGTATTGTGGCATGATTCTCTACTTCCTTTATCATTCAGCCATTATAAAGATAGTATTGCAACAATAGCTTCTGATTCAAAAGATGGTGATTTAATAGCCTATATACTTGAAAAATGGGGCTATAAGCTGGCAAGGGGTTCATCTACCCGCGGTGGAATAAAGGCAGCTATGAAACTTGTAAAGTTATGTAAAACATATAATATCTCTGCAGCTATTACTGTTGACGGACCAAAAGGCCCCCGCCATGAAGTAAAAAGCGGAGCAGTATTTATTGCAAAATGTCTTGATAATGAAATATATGCCGTTACACTAAAAACTGACAGCTTTATAAGATTTAACAGCTGGGACAAGTTTATTTTCCCAAAGCCATTTGCAAAAGTAGAAGTATGGTATTCTGATGCTTTTTATGTCAGTGAAGATAAAGATGAAAAAGCATTAAAAGAAGATACTGAGAGACTGCAGAAATTTATGATGCAGAGAACAAGTGAAGTATACAGCGAATTTTTATAATAATATGGTGAAATATGCGGATTTTGCTTTTTATATATAATTTTATACTTATTATTCTTACACCAGTGTTAAGCATAGCTGGCTACTTTATTCTTCGCAGGAAAAATAAGCACCAGTATTACTGGGAACGGTTTGGTTTTATAAAAGTTGATGATTTTAAGCCTGTAAAATCTGTGTGGTTTCACTGTGCCAGTGTAGGCGAAGTAAGAAGCATAAAAAAGATTGCTGATATTTTAAGGCAGAATAACCCTGAAATAAGTATTGTTGTTTCTACAATGACATCAACAGGCAGGCAGACTGCCATAGATTATATAAAGGCAGATAAGGCATTTCTGCTGCCTGTTGAAAATTCAAGAGCAGTAAGTATGATTATATCATACATGAATGTATCTGTATTAGTTATAGTAGATACAGAATTATGGCCAAATCTTATTTTTACAGCATCAAATCAGGTGCCAGTATTTCTTATAAACGGTAGAATATCAGATAAAACTTATAAAACATATAAACGATTTAAGTTTATTTTTAAAAGTGTGCTTAAAAGGTTTAGTGCCATTATGACTAAAAGTGAGCTTGATGAAGAAAGGTTTGTAACTATTTTAGGTAAAAGCAGTAAAATAATAACAGCAGGCAATATTAAATTTCAGGAACGAAAAACAAAGGACAGTGTAAAAACTATAAAAGAACTTGATAATGTAAAATTTTTCTTAGCGGCCTCTACCCATAAGGGCGAAGAAGAAATAATTATTTCATGGTTTGATGGTAAAATGGAAGGCTTTGATAAATTAATTTTTGTGCCGCGCCATATAGAAAGAAGTGCAGAAGTAAAAGAAATAATTGAGAAACAAGGATATACTGTATCATTTTATTCTGAAAATGATTTTTCAAAACAGGTAATAATTATAGATGCTTTTGGACTTTTGGAAGGGCTTTATGTTACAGCTGATAAAATATTTATAGGCGGCTCTTTAAAAGAGATTGGCGGTCATAATATATATGAAGCACTGCAGTTTGAAAAAACTGTTGCAGTAGGTAAATATATGTTTTCTTTTAAAGAAATATTTGATGAAGCAAAAAAGTTTGGGTTAGTTACTGTCATAAATAATAAGGAAGAAGCATTACATTTTTTGCTGACATTAGAACAAAATAATAATTTTATTGATTTTTTCAATAGAATAGATAAAATTAACCAAAATACTGTATCTACAATAACAGAGACTATTAATGCAGTAATCAGCAGATAAGGAAGTATATATGATACTATATTATATACTAAAACCGTTAGTAATAATTTTAAACCATACACCACGAAAAGTGCTGCATGGCATAGCAAAATTTATGGCTTTCTCTCTTTGGCATTTATCAAAAGACAGGCGTCATGTAGCTGTAACAAATGCAAAAATCTTAGGTGCTAAGGACCCTTATAAAACAGCAAGAAAATCATTTGATTATACATTTATGGCTTATCTTGATATTTTTTATGCCCACAGGATTGGTGATGATTATATTAAAAATCATGTTACACTAGAGGGCAGGCAGATATATGATAAAGTAAAAAATGAAGATAATAAATTTGTATTTATTGGCGGTCATTTTGGCACATGGAGCCTGCTTGCAACTATTGTACCACAGGTGCTGGATACTCAGGTTATAACAATAGGCCGTTCTACTAAAAATGCAGCTCTTGATAAAATATTAGACGAGCTTAGAACATTTGACAGAGTAAAATATGTTACTCACAGGGGTGCTATGGAAAAACTTTCTTCATATATTAATGAAGGCTGTATTCCCGGTGTATATATAGACCATACGGCTACTCCAAAAGACTGTATAAATGTAAATTTCTGTGGCTATAAAGTGCCTGTTATTGCAGGTATTCCAGCACTTTGTGCAAGGAAAAATTATCCTATAATATTTTTCTTTGGTCTTTATGATGGCTTTGATACAAAAGTTATTTTAAAAGGCCCTGTTTATCCTGATAAAAATTTAAAACCTAAGGAAAGAATTATAAAAATAGCTGAAGATATA
Source organism: uncultured Mucispirillum sp. (assembly GCA_944323205.1). Taxonomy (GTDB): domain Bacteria; phylum Chrysiogenota; class Deferribacteres; order Deferribacterales; family Mucispirillaceae; genus Mucispirillum. Next base: position 84,587 of record CALURO010000008.1, read on the forward strand.
AATAAAGTATATGAAGAAGTTTTCAAAGAGTATCCAGAGCAGTGGTATTTAATCCACAGGCGTTTTAAAAGAGTGGAATTAGAAGATGGAACAATGAGCGACCATATTTATAAGGAGAGCAGATAATGGCTGAATTAAAACCTGTTGTATTTTTAGATAGAGATGGCACAATAAATTATGATGCGGGATATATTAATGATATAGATAATTTTGTTATGTATCCTTATGCAGCTCAGGCGATTAGAATGCTGAATATAAATGGATTTCTAGTTGTTGTTATCACTAACCAGTCAGGGCTTGCAAGAGGTTTTTTTACAGAAGAAACATTATCAGAAATACATAATAAAATGCTGCATGATTTAAAAAAACAGGGCGCTTTAATTGATGCAGTATATTTCTGTCCCCATGACCCAAATGCTAAGTTGGAAAAATATAAGGCAGTATGTTCTTGCAGAAAACCTGAAACAGGGCTTATAGATATGGCTTTAAAGGATTTGCAGATAGATAAAAGCAGAATGTATTTTATAGGCGATAAACATTCAGATATTATGGCTGGATATAAATCAGGCTGTAAAACAATAATGGTAAAAACAGGCTACGGAAAGGGAGATTTAATTAATAAATCACATAAATGGGAAGTTAAGCCTGATAAAATAGCAGACACTTTGCTAGATGGTGTCAAATTAATATTAAAAAAACAAATATAAGCCTTGAAAATATTTTTATAGTGTAATACTATATAGAGATACAAAGGGAAGAGGTAATTTATGAAAATGAAAACATTATTTTTCAAGCTTTTTATGGTGGTAGTGTTGCTTGTTCCTGCATTTGCTTTTGCAGAAATCAAAAATGAAGATGTTGCAAAAGTAGATGAGCTTATTAAGTCAGGAAAATATACAGTGCTTGATGTTAGGACAAAAGAAGAATATGATGCTGGTCATATTGCAGGTGCTCTTAACTTTGACTATTACAGTGACGATTTTGAAGAAAAAGTAGAAGCACAGCTTACAGATAAAAAGAAACCATACATTATTTACTGCCGTTCAGGTATGAGAAGCCTTTATTCTGCTGAAATATTAGAAGAGCTGGGCTATACTGATGTTACTAATATGAAAGGCGGCCTTTTAGCATGGCAGAGTGCAGGTAAACCAGTAGCGAAATAGCGTAAAATAGTTTGGTTTATTTTTAGAGGGAAATGTGGATTACGAAAAATTAAAAGAAATAACAGTTCTCTATGTAGAAGATGAAGATATGATGAGAGAATCTGTTGTTATGCTTCTTAAAAGACGATTTAAAAAGGTGCTTGTTGCAGCAAATGGTCTTGAAGCTATAGATGTTTTTAAAGCTGAACATCCTGATATTGTAATCACTGATTTACAGATGCCTGTTATGGATGGTATGGAGCTTGCCCGCCAAATTAGAGCATTAGGCAGCACTCCAATTATTGTTGTTTCTGCATTTAATGATGACAGCCATAAGGTGCCTGAAGCAAACGGCAGACTGCTTAAACCTATTAGAAAAAACGATTTATTTGATATAGTGCTGGACTGCATAAGTAGATAGTCCAGTGCTTGTATTCTTATAAATTATAAGCCTTTCTTAAAATATTTTCAGGATTTTCTTTAATAATGTTACTGAAAAATCTGATTATTCTTTTATTATCTTCTATATTATTGCCACGGGCTATATTCTCTAATGCATTATTTATTACATTATCTACATAGATTTTTGTTGGTGTAGAAAGTGTCTTTGGAGTTTGAGATATAGAAAAAGTATCAGTATTAACTCTCTCTTTTTCAACTGCATATTCATCATTTGATGGTGTCTGTGAAATAATATTTGTATTATTTTCTGTTTTTGCAGTATAAAAACTATTTTGAAAAATTCCGCTTATATTTTGAGTAACCATAGCTCTGCTCCGTAAAAATAATTTTGTAATAAATCACTATCAAAAAACATGCCAAAATAAGTATATGAAATAATTTTTAAAAATAAACTAAACTAAATAGTGGTTTTGGTAGTATGCATATACAGATAAGAAATAAAGACTTAAAGGATGTAAAAGTATAAAAAAAAGCACATTTGAAAAAGATTAATTTTTAGAACAATTGGAAAGTAAATTTGGTTTTCTACTAAAATACATTTAAATTTTAAATCTTCAAATGAGATTGTTAAAAAAAATGTGGAAAATATTTACTTTTGTAGTTTTTTAAGACCTTCTCTTATCCGTGATGAGTTGCATTCTCCATGATCGTTATCTGTATGGCTGCATGGCTCCGGATGGATTGTAATATCTGCTCCCGTGATTTCCTTTGATATAGCATTTTCTATTACATCTGTTATTTGGTGCACTTCATCAAGAGTTAATTTTCTGCACAATGTTAAGTGCATATCAATAAATATTTCATTGCCTGCACTCCTTGTACGCAGTCTGTGAAAATCAAGATGATAGCTGCCAAAGCTGTCTAACACTTTTAATAGTTTATTATATGCTTCCTCTTCGATACTTGAATCAAGCAGCTGCTTTGAAACCTGCAGGCTTAATTTAATGGCTGAAAACATAATATATATTGCAACTACTGCTGCAACAATAGAATCTATCACTGTCCAGCCTGTAAATTTTATAATAAAAAGAGCTAAAAGTATGCCTATATTTGTATATAAATCTATAGAATAATGCATTGCATCAGCTTCTAAAACCGATGATTTTTCTTTTTTTGCCATATATCTTAAATATATAGTTAAAAATATTGTTGCTGCAATAGATATACCCATTACAACAAACCCTGCACTTGAAACTTCCGAGTGTTCATTATTTATAAACTTATTCCAGGCAGAAAGCAGAATAAAAAGTCCTGATACAAAAATAATAATAGACTGAATAAATGTTGCCATAGCTTCATATTTACCATGACCATACTGGTGGCCTGTATCTGCCGGCTCTTCTGCTTTCTTTATTGCTATAAAGTTAAAAAATGATGCTGCAATATCTAAAATAGAATCTACCGCAGAAGAAAGAATAGATAATGAACCAGTAAAAAAACCAACCGCCGCTTTTGATACTGCAAGACTAAATGCTACAATTATTGCTACTTTTGTCGCTTTTGTTTTGCTGCTCTTATGGGACTGCTGGTTAGTTTCCATTATCCTGATCCTTTTTATCTGTATCGCTGCTGTCTTTTTCAAGCCATTTTGGTTTAAACCAAATGCTGAATATTCCTATTAATACTACAATAGTGGCTACAACAGTAAAATAAAGAAATATAAATAAAAGAAGAAGTGACCTTATAAAGATTGAAACTTTAAATTTATCAAATGCATTATTTACTACCTGCAAACCTTGAAAAAAATACAGCAGTGCAAATAAGGCAAGTATATTGTATGATACATATTTTAATCCATCATATGGTGCAAGTATTAAAAAACCACCTAATATTAATATCCATACTAAATTATCAGGAAGTCTGAACTCTCTTATTATAACAGCATTATCTCTAAAAACAGGTTTCATTCTGTCACACATATATGTAATCAAAATAAATATAGAAGAAAATGCAGCAGGTATCATATAAACAGTCTGTTTTGCAACTGATTCTTTATTTAATATAAGATATGAAAGCATATCTGCATAATAATCTGGTATCTGCATTGTTTCTTTCATCTTTACTAATGTGTCAATAATGCTTGCCTGTATAATATTTGCAACTGCTGAAACTGCACTTGTTCTTATATCTTCAAAAAATATTAATAATGTTCCAGTTAATAATGCAGGTAGAACAGCTGAAAGCAATACAGGTATATATAATGGCTTATTACCAACTCTATTTTTATAAAGAAAAAATACAGGTATAAAAATTGTAACAATATATACAGGCATCCACCATATTTTAATATTTTCACTGTTTAATAAAATCCCAGTTTTTTCTATCATACTTCCCGCACTAGGAAGTATAAAAAATAATACAGTAAAAAGTGTATATACTATAATAGATATAACATCTGATTTTCTGTTTCTTTCGCTGGATTCAAGATATGCAAGCAAAGCAACGCCTGCAGCAATATATAAAAATATACCAAAAACTGCAAAATAAGTTTTTGATGATATTTGTATCATATAAAATGTTAAAAAACTTAAAACAGGGTAAAGTTGAACTGATTTACTCATTGACTGCCCGATATATTAATTAAGCTGGCATAAAGCCAGCTTATATATTAAAAATTAATTATTTATTAAGAGTGAATGGAACAAGAGCAATAATTCTTGCAGTTTTAACTGCTGCAGCTAAGTTCCTTTGGTGTTTTGCGCAAGTGCCTGTTAATCTTCTAGGCATAATTTTGCCTCTTTCTGTGATAAACTGGCGTAAAAGTTTTGCATCTTTATAATCAATATCTATTTTGTCTACACAAAAGCGGCAGACTTTTTTCTTTTGAAATCTTTTTTTAATAACAGCCATAACTGTCCTCCGTTGTATTTAAGCTAAATTTAAAAAGGGACGTCTTCGTCACGAACCATATTATCGTCAGCAGGCATTTTTAAATCATCTTTATCTACCATGCTTTCATCGAAATCCGCCCTGTCTTTGCGTCCTCCAATCATTTGGAAAGACTCAACTATGACTTCATGCTTACTGCGTTTTTGACCTTCCTGCTCCCACTGTCTAAAAGACAGCCTTCCTTCAACTAAAAGTGGTGTGCCTTTAGTAACATACATACCCATAGTTTCTGCCTGCTTGCCATAAACCACAATATCTATAAACATAACTTCTTCTTTATCTTTATATTTGCGGTTAGTAGCAATCCCTGTTGTTGCAATAGTTGTTGCACTGCCCGGCAGGTTTCTAACATCTGGTGTTCTTGTAACATTGCCTAATAAAACTACTTTATTGTAAGAAGCCATAATTTACTCCCTGCTGAAAAAACTATTTTTCTTCGTTTTCAGCTGTTTCTACAGTTTCTTCTAACTGTATATCGTCTGTGTCTTCTTCGTTTTCGCTTCTTGGTTTACTTACTTTTTCACCGGCTGGACGCTCTTTACGAACTGGCTCTTTGCGTGGGTTTTGTTTAAACCTTTTTTCGTCAAGCATAACAATAACATAACGAATAACATTTTCATTAAATTGAAAGCGTTTTTCCAACTCATTATTAGTATAGTTAGTGTCTGCTTTAAATTGGATTAAAACATAATATCCATCATTATGTTTTTCAATAGGATAAGCAAGTGCCTGCCTGCCCCATACATCAACTTTTACGATTTCGCCACCGTTAGAAGTGATGTTTTCTTTGTAAAACTCAATGTGTTTTGCGTGTTCTTCTGCCGATAATTCTGGCTTCAGAATAAAAATTGTTTCATATGTCCTCATTAGGACCTCCCTTACGGTTTTTAGCCACAGGCATGTAATATCCTGCAGCAAGAGTGAACTGTATTTTTATCAATTTATTCTAATATAGTCAAGTAAAAAATAGCAGTAAATGTGTAATTTTTTTAAATATTTTATATTTTGCTTGTTTTATTTTCTTTTTTGCTTATAACTATTATTAATATGGAAGAAAAAGATTACATAAACGATATAGATAATGAAAGAGCAGACGCAGCCTGTGCAAGACTTTCTGAAAAAAGCAGGTCACTTATTATAAACCTTTTTGAAAAGGGTCTTATTTTAGTTAATAATGAGCCTGTTAAAAAATCTGCTAAATTAAAAGCAGGCGATAAAATACATATCACTTTTCCAGATGAAGAACTGCCTAATCTTACTCCACAAAATATTCCTTTTGATATTATATTAGATAAAGAAAATTATGCAGTTATAAATAAACCTGCTGGCTTAACAGTGCACCCTGCACCTGGAAACTATGATAATACACTTGTAAATGCTCTGCTTTATACATTTGTTATAGAAGATGAAGATAACGATTTCCGTCCGGGTATTGTTCACAGGCTTGATAAAGACACCTCCGGTCTTATGATAATAGCTAAAAATACAGAATATAGAATGAAACTTTCAGAGCTTTTTTTAAACAGAAATATTACAAAAAAATACCTTGCATTATGTCAGGGAACACCTGCATTTTTAGAAAAACGGATAGAAGCCCCTATTGGAAGAGATAAATATAACAGGCAGAAAATGGCTGTTAGAGATGATGGCAAAATGGCTGTAAGTCATTTTAAAGTTATAGAAAAATATAAGCGTGCTTTTTTAGCAGAAGTTACCATTTTTACAGGCAGAACTCATCAGATAAGAGTGCATGCTGCAAATATGGGGCATGCTTTAATTGGTGATACTCTATATGGCGGTAAAGAATTATACGGATTTAAACGACAGGCACTCCATTCTGCATTTTTAGAATTTCATGAGCCTGAAACAGATGAACTTATTTCTATTTCTTTACAACTGCCGGAAGATATGGTATTCTTGCAGAGAAATTTAAAGCAGGAGGGCTGATATGGATAAACTGCATGCTGGTATTGATGAATACTTATCTGGTGATTTACATAAAGCAATAAAACTCTTAACTGAACATATAAATGAGCAGGGCTATGACACAGCTTCTGCCTATTACCATATTGGGCTATGTTTTAGCGACTTAAATCAAATGACTCCTGCATGCCAGAATTTTGCAAAAGCTTCTGAACTTGCACCAGATAAATCAATGTATCTTTATAAGCTGGGGCTTTCCTATTTTCGTCTTATGGCTCTTGATAAAGCTGCTGCCGCCCTAAAAAAAGCCATAGATTTAAACCCTGAACATCAGCGTTCCAGATTTTTACTAGGGCAGGTTTATTTTCAGCAGGGGTCTATGGAGAAGGCAGAAAATATTTTTTCTGATGTGATTGCAAAAAGTCCAGATTTTGCTGATGCTTACTATCACAGAGCATTAACAAGATATCAGCTTTCAAAAGATGAGGAAGCGCTAAATGATTTACAAAAAGCAATAGAGATAAACCCGGATTATAACGAAGCACTGCTTGAAGCTGCTAAAATTAACTTTGAAAACTCTAATTTTGAGCAGGCAGCTGCTGACTGCAAAAAAATATATGAAAAAGGATACAGAAATTTCTCATTTATAAAATATTATTTAACAGTGCTTTTAAAAGCATGCAAAAAAGAAGAATTTGATAATTTAAAAGCAGAAGCATCTGCTCTTTTTCCTAACAATATAGATATTGAAAATATAAAATAATACTGGAGCAGCGATGAAATTTAATGAAATTGATTTTAATATTAGAAATATTGTAATATTTGCCACAGCTATAGGTATACTTTTACTGCTTTATGCTACAAGAGATATACTTTTATTATTCGTTGTATCTGTTTTAATTGCCTATCTTTTAAATCCACTGGTTGAAATATTTGTGCGACTGCATATACCAAGGTTTTTAAGTGTGCTGCTGCTTGTTATTATTTTACTGTTTATTATTATAGTGCTTGTTGCTGGTATGGTGCCTTCAATGATAAACGATATTACATATATTATTAACCATACTCCCCAGTATATCAATAATATTTTTGTATGGATTGAAAAAACACTTGCAAAATTTGATATACAGTCATCATTTGATTTAGAAACAAGTAAAAACTATATTACAGAACGGCTTGGTGTTATTTCAAAATATATTTTAAATACTCTTTCTTCTGCTGCAGTATCTGTTAAAAATATTGCAGGTGTTTTAATGAATATTGTTATAGTGCCGGTGCTTGTTTTCTTTTTACTTACAGATTTTCCTGATTTTAAAAATTTTACAAATAAACTTGTTGAGAGATTTAATATGCAAAAAATAGTTGAACATTTATCACAGTTTGAATCACTAATAGGCAAATATTTCAGAGGTATGTTCCTTGTAGGTATTATACTTTCATGCCTTTACGGATTAGTGCTTTTTATTGTAGGTGTTAAAGGCTGGCTTTTCTTTGGTATGCTTACAGGCTTTGGGGCTATGATACCTTATGTTGGCTTTACAATAGGCTTAATAAGCTCTGTTATTGCCACAATATACACATTTCATGATTTTATCCACCCGCTATATACTGTTATAGGATTTGTAATAGTGCAGGTACTTGAAAGTATGGTCATCACACCAAAAATAGTTGGAGACAGCTTAGGGATAAGCCCTGTGGTAGTTATTGTAGGCTTAATGATAGGCGGTGCATTGGCTGGATTTTTGGGAATGATTATTGCCCTGCCTATTGCTGCATTTATTAAAATCTTAATAGATACTTATGTATTTAAAAAACCTATGCCGCAGTTACAGAAGAAATCTGCAGATAAATCAGAAAATACTTCTCAAAAAGAAAAAATAAGATAGTAAAAGCTGGTTTTTATAACCAGCTTTATTATTATAACATACTTATAAACATATATTTTTTTATATTATATTAATTTAATATGTATTTATATATAATTTTCTAATGTATTTTATAATTATTTTCTTGCATAAACTATAATATTGTTCTATAATTAGTATATATTATATATCCAATGGAGTTGTATATGTATAAGCCTAATGTAAAACCTATCCAATCAGTTCAGCATGCCCTGCAGCTGTTTGAAGTATTTAGAACAAACTATGATAAAGATGAGTTTGGTGTTACTGAGCTTTCTAAAACTTTAGGACTGCATAAAAATAATGTGTTCCGTCTGCTTGCTACATTGTCTTCCTGCGGATATATTGAGCAAAACCCTGCTACAGAAAATTACAGGCTGGGTATTGGTATATTTAATCTGGGGCAGAAGTTTATTAATAAATTAGGTTTTCTTCGCCTTGCCCATCCATTTATGGAAAAAATAGTATCAGAAATTAGCGAGTCATGCTATATCGGCATACTTCGCGAAGGTAATGTGATATATCTTGATTTAGTAGAAGCAGACCATCCTGTTCGTATTGTATCCCGTGTTGGTAAAGATGTACCTGCATACTGCACTTCCATTGGTAAAGTTCAACTTGCATTTTCTGGAGAAGATGAGCTTAATAAAATGTATCTTGGAGCAAGGCTTAAAAGATATACTGACTATACTATTACATCACTTCCAGAATTAAAAAAACATTTAAAAGAAGTAAATGCAAATGAATATGCAATAGACAATCAGGAATTTGAAAAAGATGTATGCTGCATAGCTGTGCCGATAAAAGATTATCTTGGCACACCTGTTGCAGCAATAAGTGTAGCAGGTCCAAGTTACAGAATGAGTCAGGAAAGGCTTATTAATGATATACTCCCTATTGCTAAAAAATATGCAAAAGAAATATCTAAACGCTTAGGATATCAAAATTAATGAGCAAAAAAGACAGAATAGTTACTGATGAAAATATAAAAATAGAAGCATTAAAATCTATGGATATTATCCGCTTAGGTCTTATAGATAATGGTTTATCTTATATAGTGCCTGTTAATTTTGCATATTATGATAATGCCATATACTTTCATACAGGGCTTAATGGCAGAAAAATACCACTTTTAAGAAATGCTGAAAAAATATCCTTTCAGGCAGACAGATTTGACGGCTTAAAAACTCATGATACAGCCTGCGGTCATTCTTCATACTTTACTTCAGTGTATGGCGAAGGGATACCTGTATTTTTAGAAACAAAAGAAGATAAATATTTCGGCTTAGACTTACTTATGGAAAAATACACTGGGAAAAAATGGAAGGATTTTCCAGAAAAAATACTTAATATTACTAATGTTATCCGCATAAATATTACTAAACTTGAGGCAGTTATACATAAACCAAAAGAAATATAATCTACTTTTTATTATCTTCAATATTTTTAATTAATTCAGATAAAGAAATCACTAACCCGCGGGAAAGTTTTTCAAGCACTGATAATGTAGGCGATGAAGGATTTTTACTTTCCAGCTTTTGCAGATATTTATAATCAATATCAGACATTTCCGCCAGCTTTTCCTGAGTAAGCCCTTTGCTTTTTCTTAAATTCCTAAGCCTTTCTGCAAAAATATTATTTATATCCATTGACAAATATTAATTAAAATAGTATCATTCAAACACCACATATATGCGGTTATATATTTTTAGATTACAGGTGCTTATAATGCGCGATGGTCTCTTTTTATACTTACTGCTTTATTTGTGTTTATAGGCTATGTAGTTTCATGTTTCATATATAATTAGTAAACAAAATAATACTTAATATCCAATATAACATCAGAAAATCATTTATCAAGTATGCAGTATCTAATACATACCCAACCAAGAGATTTCATCCTGCCTTATATAAAAATCTTCATAAAATTATATATAATAATATAAAGGTTACTTCTATGAAAAAGATAGTGCTTATTATGGTGTGTCTTATGATTAGATAATAATCAATATATTTTAATTTATTTTATTCTTCATATTAGATATTCATTACTTTTCTGTATTTTAAATACACATTAATATTAATTTTACCATAAAAACAGCTTGACATTCCCCCCCCCATGATATAATGGGCGAAAAGAAAAGGAAAAAGAGGGGTTTATGAAGAAAATAATTATCACACTTTTTACTATTTTTGCACTATTTGGCTGTGCTGAAGATGAAAAAAATCAACCAATACCACTTCCATATCCACAAGATAATAATACTGGTGGTGATAACAATACTAATAATATAGATAAATATTATAAAGTGTTGTTAAGTTGTATTTCAAATATTTCTACAAGCGACAATGTATCAACATGGGGTTTTGAGCCTTATAATCCAACTAATTATTTACATGTTTACATCGCAGATAAATTAGGTAGACCTAGTATAAACTCCAAAAAGATTGTATATGTTTCTGGTGATTGGGGATATACATCCTTAAATTTTTTTTATAATTTCAATATATATGATAACAATACAGCTGATCCATCATATCTTCATCAAATGACATTTGATTCACCAGATAAAACTTCTTTATCCAGTATTGAACATAATATTATTGATTATTATACAAAATTTATAAAAACCGAGCCATATAAAAACTTATATGAACATATTATTTACGTAAAAGAATAATATGCGAGAATTACATGAATAATATATTATTACCCAATAAAGATAATTATATCTTTGTAGATTTTGATGACACAATAATATATACCAGCTATGCAAATTTCCTTGCGTATAAAAGAGCAGTGCATGAAATATTAAATATAGATATTACTTTCATTGACGAAAGATTTACGCATAATACTTTATTTCAATTAGAAAAGGATAAAAATATAATAAATAAAATTATCAACTTAAAAAATCACTATTATACTACATTCTTACAATATACTTACATTAATGATTTTTTGCTTAATATTTTAAAAAATCTTAATAACAATAAAATCATTTTAGTTACAAATGGAAATAAAGACAGGGTTGAAAATACATTAAAATATCATAATATTCATACCTTGTTTCACAAACAATTTTATATAAAACCTTCCAATAAATCTTTTAGTAAATATTTTGAAGTCTTTAATCAAATTTATGAAAACAATATTAATATAGAAGATATATTTATATATGAAAACAGTGAAGTAGAAATATTAAAAGCTGTAAACTGTGGTTTTACAATAGATAAAATATATCAAATACCACTGAAAATATATACAAAAAAGGAGATAATATGAATGAATTCATTATTAGAAAAAATAATTTTTTAAAAAAGGATATAAAAGGATATTATCATACAGATTATCTTGGGTGGCAATGTCCTGGCAACCCTGATTATCTAAATATTTTCAAAAATACATATAACTCATATAGCATAGAAAAATTAAAAGATGCTTATAAAATTACTGAAGATATTTTATTCCATGAAATATATGAAATATATAATAGACTAAATGAATATAAAATTACAGTATGTGTTGTGCCTCGTTCAAAAACAAATCTTCAAGATACACAATTGTATTTTTTAAAATCTGTTTCAGATGCTATCAGTAGTATTTTTGATGAATATGCCCTTGTTGATTATAAAAGCGAGGAAGTTATATCACTTATAGATGATGGAACAGATTTTATCACTAGACACACAAATACTTATACCACACATTTAGGCGAAAAAGCACCTAACTATATTAATGATGGACTAAAACCATATCCTGGAATTACCAAAGATACATGCCATATTTCTCCAGAAATAAAAGGTAAACATATATTATTAATTGATGATATTTATACTAAAAATGTAAATATTGATGAAGATACAATACAAGCATTGTTAGATAATGGAGCAACTGGTGTTACCTTTTACGCTGTTGCAAAAACTATTGATAGATAATATAATCACAAATAATATTTTTTGGAGTATATAATGAAATATTCTGATAATGTAGTAAACATTTTAGCATTAAAGCAATATAAAGGTATAGGAAACAGCTGGATTTCAAAAAATATACATGGTAATGAAACGATTGAAGATATTGTTTATATGCTTAATAGTAAGTCAAATATTACATCTGCACAAGAATTTAGCAATATTAGGTATAAAATATTAAATGAGTTATCAGTCATATCACAACATATTGATGGCGCAATTGCCATTGGTGATAGTAATTTTCCAGTATGTAGAGGAAATGTAAAAGACAGCGAACGCCCTGTTGTTCTTTTTTATCGTGGAAACATAAATTTATTAAACCATGACAATAAAAATATTGCAGTAATTGGAGTTTTAAAACCAGACATCTATACTGAAAATTTTGAAAAAAAAGTAGTTGAAGAATTAGTAAAACAAAATAATACAATAGTTAGTGGTCTTGCTTTAGGCTGTGATAGTATTGCACATATACAAACATTAAAATCAAAAGGTAAAACTATAGCAATACTTCCGAGTCCTATACATAATATATTACCTGCTTCTAATAAACAACTTGCAGAAGAAATTGTTTTAAATGGTGGTTTATTAATTACTGAATATTACACTGATGCAAAATATAAAGAATTAAACAGCAGATATATTGAAAGGGATAGATTACAGGCTTTATTTAGTGATTGTGTAATTTTATCAGCAAGTTATGCAAAAAATGACTTAGGAAATGACAGCGGGTCAAGACATGCAATGAATTATGCAAAATCATATTCTATTAAAAGAGCGGTATTAGAACCAAAAGACAATAATGCAATGTATGATTTAAATAGACAACTTATTAATGAAGATAAAAAAATAATTATTATAAAACAAAATAATATAGAAGAATCTATTCAGAAATTTGAAAATGTAAAAGGCAGTGTTACTTATAAACAACTAGATTTATCGTCTTTTTTATCATAGTTATGATATCTTTTCATTAATAAATCATACCATTCTCTTATATTACAAACAGGGAGAAGGTATGAAAGCTATTGATATTGCCAATTTTTTTATTGATTACAATGCACATTCTATAGATGATACTATTACAAATTTAAAACTCAATAAAATGCTGTATTCTGGCAAAGTAAACTATTTACTTTATATATATTATATAGTTTTATTTCCAATTTAAAAAATACTCCCATGTTATTTCATTTTCTTTGCGACTTAATTTCTTATGAACTGTTTTTTAGGAACGCTTTGCCAGCTACTTGTCTGAACGAAGTGAGTTGTAGTGGCAGTGGAGAAAAAACAGTGAATGTCTAAGGAATTGGAGCATAAGAAATGAAATAACTAACATAAGATTTATGAGATTTGCGGCGGTCTGATAGTGTAAACTTCATTTTGTAAATATATTTATGATTATACTTAATTATAACATTAAAATAAGAGTGATATTATAATCTTTAAATTGACTTAAATAATTTATTTAATATAATTACTTTATGATTTTAAGTGTTTCCCGAAGAACAGATATTCCTGCATTTTATGCTGAATGGTTTATGGAAAGGTTAAGGCAGAAATATGTGCTTGTCCGTAACCCCTTTAATATTCACAGTATTTCCCGTATTCCTTTATCACCAGAAAATGTTGATGCTATTATATTCTGGACTAAAAACTCTAAACCAATTCATAAATATTTAGATGAAATAGATAAACTTGGATATAAATATTATTTTCAATATACTATTACTCCATATAAAAAAGATTTAGAAGAAAAAGTGCAGGATAAAAAAGAAATTGTAGAGACATTTAAAAATCTATCTGAAAAAATAGGCAGTGAAAAAGTGATACTGCGGTATGACCCTGTAATATTAAGTGATAACTACACTATAGATTTTCATAAAAAAGCTTTTGCAAGGCTTTGTGATTTGCTGGCACCTTATACTAAAAAGATTGTATTCAGCTTTCTTGATGACTATAAAAAAATATCTAAAAATATAAAGCAGTTAAATATTAAGGAAATTTCAGCAGAAGAAATGTGTATAATGGCAGAATATTTTGCAGACACTGCCAAAAAATATAACCTTAAAATAGAAAGTTGTGCAGAGCAGATTGATTTAGAAAGATTTGGTATAAATCACGGCAAATGTATAGATAATGAATTAATAGAAAAAATTACAGGATATAAATTATCTGTTGGCAGAGATAACCAAAGAAATGCCTGCGGCTGTATAAAATGTATAGATATTGGAGACCATATATGGTAAAAGTTAAAAATTTTTTCTTGACAATACTGAAAAAAAGTATTATAAGTTTTAACTCTAATGAGAATAGCACGGTGGATGTAGCTCAGTTGGTAGAGTCCAGGATTGTGGCTCCTGTTGTCGCGGGTTCGAGCCCCGTCATCCACCCTTTATTTAATTATACGCGGATGTGGCGGAATTGGTAGACGCGCTAGACTTAGGATCTAGTGTCTTCGGCGTGGGGGTTCGAGTCCCTTCATCCGCATACACAATTTAGTCATTTCTTGCATATAAGCGGGTGTAGCTCAGCTGGTAGAGCGTGACCTTGCCAAGGTTGAGGTCGCGGGTTCGAGTCCCGTCACCCGCTCTTTTTGTTTCTAATAATTCATAATATATATTACTTTTTGTTTATTTTAAGGAGTCCTTATGAAAGTTCAAGTTAATGATGCAGAACGTTCCCAAAAAGAACTTTTGGTAGAAATACCTTATGAAGTTTTTGAAACAGCAGCAGATAAAGAGCTGGACACACTGCTTCCAAAAGCAAAAATACATGGTTTCCGCCCAGGTAAAGCACCGAGAGAAATTGCTAGAAAACAATTTTCTCATCAAATTAAATCACAGGCTATTGAAAAGGTTATAAATGAAGCCGTGCAGGACGCATTAACTTCTAATAATATAGTACCTATATCTCAGGCTCATATATCAGATGTAGTATTTGAAGAAAATAAGCCTATTACTTTTACTGCCAAAGTTGATGTATTTCCAAAAGTAGAGCTTAATAAATATAAAGATTTTAACTTTAAGAAAGTTACTGTAGAAATCAGCGATGGTGACATTGATGATGCTCTTATCACTTTACAAGAAAGAGATATGACTTATGAACCTGTAGAAAATAGAGATACAGTTCAAAAAGGTGATGTAGCCGTTATTGATTTTGAAGGTAAAAAAGATGGTGTTGCTTTTGATGGCGGCACAGCAAAAGGCTTCTCTTTAAATATCGGCAGCGGTCATTTTATCCCTGGTTTTGAAGAGGGCGTTATAGGTATGAAAAAAGGTGAAACAAAAGATTTAAACCTTACTTTCCCTAAAGAATATAATAATGCAGAACTTGCAGGAAAAGATGTTGTTTTCACTGTTACAGTGCATGAAATAAAAGAAAAAGTAAAACCAGAACTTAATGATGATTTTGCTAAAGATATAGACCCTAACAGTAAAGGCTTAGAAGATTTAAAAGTTAAACTTAAAAAAGGTTTGCAGATAGAGGCTGATAAAGCTACACAGTTAGAGGCTTTTGGTCAAATATTAGAACAGATAGTTAAAGAAAACCCATTTGAAGTGCCATACTCATTTGTAAAAGAGCAGTCAGACCGTATTGCATTTAATGCAATGAACCAGTTTTATCAAATGGGCTTAAATCCAGAACAGGTTGGCATATCTTTTGAAATGATGGCTCAAAGATATCTTGCTCAGGCTGAAGAGCAGGTTAAACAGGCTATCGTTATTAATGAAGTAGCTAAACTTGAAAACATTGCTGTTGAAGAAGAAGATATTAATAACTTCCTTTCTTTCCATGCTGAGCTTCAAGGCAGAACTGTAGAAGAAATCAGAAAAGAGCTTGAAGCACAAATGCAGATGGAAACTGTCCGCAATGATATTTTAGGTGATAAAGTATATAAATTCCTAGCTGGAGTTAATAAGGCTGAAGAATCTAAAATGACTAAAAAAGAATATGAAGCATCTAAAGCAGCAGCTGCAGCAGAGCAAAAAGAAGATAAAAAAGAAGAAAAACCTAAGAAAAAATCATCTGCTAAAAAAGCAGAAACAGAAGAAACTGAATCTGAAGAAAAACCTAAAAAAACTAGAACTTCTAAAAAGAAAGAAGATTCAGCAGAGTAATATTTAAGGAGCTGTTAGATGAGCTATTATGTACCTTATGTTATAGAACAGACAGGCAGAGGCGGGGAGCGTTCTTATGATATTTATTCCCGTCTTTTAAAAGACAGAATAATTTTTCTTGGTACAGAAGTTGATGACCATGTGGCAAATATAATATGTGCTCAGCTTTTATTTTTAGAGGCTGATGACCCTGATAAAGATATATATTTATATATTAACTCTCCAGGTGGAGTTATTACTTCAGGTATGGCTATATATGACACAATGAATTATATTAAACCTGATGTTGCAACAATATGTTTAGGTCAGGCTGCCAGCATGGGTGCATTTTTACTTGCAGCAGGAGCAAAAGGCAAACGCTCAGCAGTGCCTAATGCCCGCATTATGATACACCAGCCGTCAGGTGGTTTTAGAGGGCAGGCAACAGATATTCTTATTCAAACAAATGAGATTATCAAAACAAAAGAACATTTAAATAGAATTTTGTCTTCAAATACTGGCCAGCCTTATGAAAAAGTTGCTGCAGATACTGAGCGTGATTATTTTATGAGCAGTGCTGAAGCAAAAGAGTATGGCTTAATTGATAATGTATTTGAAAAACGCACTTGACAAGAATATAAAATATAATATACAAAGCCACCTGCATATAGGTGGCTTTTTTGGTAAAAAAGCCACAGACACAGGAATATTATAACCAATTGCTAAAATTTAGCATATATTATATTTTATATGCAATGTGTATATTAAGATAATCTTTTATTGCATTATTTATATTATATATTATATTAATATGCGCATAAGTTATATAAGTGTAAAAATATATAATATAATTTAAAAAAAATACCGATATAATTTTTTAGTTTACAGAGATATTCTGGAGGAAATAATGTCTAAATATGATGATGATATCCGCTGTTCCTTTTGTAATAAGGGCGCAGATGAAGTTAAAAAACTGATTGCAGGATATAAAGAAGGAACATATATTTGTGACGGCTGTGTTAAGCTGTGTCAAGATGTTGTTCAAGAAGAAATGAAAAATGACAGTCAATTACAGAAATCTGATGAACTTCCCACACCTGAAGAAATACATAAAAAATTAAATGAATATGTTATTGGTCAGGAAGATGCAAAAAGAGTTTTAAGTGTAGCAGTTTATAACCATTATAAGCGTATACAGTATGCATCAAAAAGTGATGTAGAGCTTGAAAAAAGTAATATATTATTAATTGGATCAACTGGAACAGGCAAAACTCTGCTTGCAAGAACACTGGCAAGGCTTTTAAATGTGCCTTTTGCAATAGCTGATGCTACTACATTAACAGAAGCAGGATATGTTGGTGAAGATGTGGAAAATGTTGTACTTAAACTTCTGCAGAATGCAGGTAATAATGTGGAGCTTGCAGAGCGGGGCATTATATTTATTGATGAGATAGATAAAATATCTAAAAAAGGCGACAGTCCATCTATTACAAGAGATGTTTCTGGTGAAGGTGTTCAACAGGCACTTTTAAAAATTATAGAAGGAACAGTAGCAAATGTTCCACCACAGGGTGGCAGAAAGCATCCGCAGCAGGAATATATACAGGTAAATACTACAAATATTCTTTTCATATGTGGCGGTGCTTTTGATGGTATGGAAGAAATCATTAAAAGGCGTATTGGTAGAAAAACACTTGGCTTTGGTGCTGTTGATGGAGAAAGCTCTCATAATGCAAAAAATATGAAGCGTATGGAGCTTTTAAGACAGCTTGAACCTGATGATTTTGTTAAATACGGCCTTATTCCTGAGTTTGTGGGCAGGCTTCCTATTACTGCTGCACTTGATGAGCTTGATGAAGATGCACTTGTCCGCATATTAGTTGAGCCTCACAACTCGCTTATAAAACAGTATGAAGCCATGCTTGGGTTTGATGATGTAAAACTTACTTTTACAGAAAATGCACTTCGAGCAGTTGCAAAACTTGCAATCAAACGCAAAACTGGTGCAAGAGGGCTTCGCTCTATATTAGAAGAAGCTATGCTTGATGTTATGTATAAAATACCGTCAGAAGCAGGCTGCATCAGAGAGTGTATTATTAATGAAGAAGTTATTACTGATAAAGCAGAACCAATATTGGTAAGAATTGATGATAACTACAAAGATAATATAAATATTGAAGAACCAAATAAACTTGATGAAGACTATTTTGAAATACCAAAATTTACTAAAAATGGACAAGAAACTGCATAAAAAATAATTAAGGTTATAAATTATGAATCATAAAGAACAGTTTACA
The DNA here is from genome assembly GCA_944323205.1 of uncultured Mucispirillum sp. GTDB lineage: Bacteria > Chrysiogenota > Deferribacteres > Deferribacterales > Mucispirillaceae > Mucispirillum. The sequence goes on from CALURO010000008.1 coordinate 103,276, forward strand.
GTTATTCCTTTACGAGATGTAGTAGTATTTCCACATATGATTACACCTATTTTTGTAGGCAGACCTCGTTCAGTGAAAGCTTTGCATATTGCAAATACAACTGATAAAAGGCTTTTTCTATCACTGCAAAAAGATGCAGCTACAGACAGCCCTGCACAAACTGATTTAAATGAAACAGGTGTTATAGCAAGAGTTCTGCAAACGCTGCAACTGCCTGATGGTAATGTTAAAGTATTAATAGAAGGCTTATACAGAGCAAAAATGACTTCTTTTAAGCTTGATGATGACTGCTATTTTGCAGATGTGGAATTAATAGAAGATGAACAGGCAGATATTAAAGATATGGATACTGCCAGATTTATGCTTATTAAAAACTTTGAAACATATGTAGGGCATACAAAACGAGTTAATCAGGAATTATATAATAATATAATTAGTTCAGAAAATCTAACAAGACTTACTTTTATGATAGCATCTAATCTGAAAGTAAAAGCACAGGATTTTCAAAGTGTATTAGATATTAATAACCCTATTGAGCGAGCTGAAAAGGTTATGGAGCTTATCCAGACAGAGCTGGAGCTTTTAAAGATAGATGAGCGTATAAAAAACAGAGTGAAAGCGCGCATGAGCCAGTCTCAAAAGGAATACTATTTAAATGAGCAGATGAAAGCTATCCAAAAAGAGATGGGCAAAGAAGATGACTATAAGGCAGATATTGATGAAATAGAGCAGAAGATAAAAGAAATGGTTATGCCTGAACAGGTGAAAGACAGGGCAGAAAAAGAATTGAAAAAACTTCGCTTTATGCCGCCAATGAGTGCTGAGACTACAGTTGTTCGCAACTACCTTGACTGGATTATCAGCCTGCCGTGGAATATAAAAACGGAAGATATAATAGATATAAAACATGCAGAAGAAGTGCTTAATAAAGACCATTACGGTTTAGAAAAACCAAAGGAAAGAATATTAGAGTTTTTATCTGTAAGAAAATACTCTGAAAATATGAAAGGCTCTATTATATGTTTTGTAGGTCCGCCGGGAGTTGGTAAAACATCGCTTGCCCGCTCTATTGCAGATGCTATGGGCAGGAAATTTGTCCGCATGAGTATGGGCGGCGTTAGAGATGAGGCAGAAATAAGGGGGCACAGAAGAACATATATTGGTGCACTTCCTGGTAAGATTGTGCAGTCTATGAAAAAGGCAGGAAGTATGAACCCTGTATTTTTACTTGATGAAATAGATAAAATAGGCTCAGATTACAGGGGCGACCCTGCATCTGCTTTACTTGAAGCATTAGACCCAGAGCAGAATAATACATTTACAGACCATTATCTTGAAACAGAGCTGGATTTATCAAAAGTGTTTTTCATAACTACTGCAAACTCACTGGAAACTATTCCTGCTCCACTTTTAGACAGAATGGAAGTAATCAGGTTATCAGGCTATACTGAGCAGGAAAAACTCCATATTGCCCGTGGCTTTTTAATTCCTAAAGAATTAAAAGAGCATAATGTAGAAGAAGGTAAAATTACAGTAACAGATAGTGCTGTAATGGAGCTTATAACATACTACACAAAAGAAGCAGGTGTTCGTTCACTTGAAAGAAATATTGCTTCACTTATAAGAAAAAGTGTAAAAAAACTTGTAACTGACGAAAGTATAGAACATATAGAAGTTGATGATAAATTAACAAGGGAATATTTAGGACCAAGAAAATTTAGAATCGGCGGAGTATATGATGATGAAGAAATGGGTGTTGCAACAGGGCTTGCCTGGACACAGTATGGCGGTGATTTACTGCAGATAGAAGTGGCACTTTTTGAAGGCAGTGGTAAGCTTATTGTAACAGGTCATCTTGGTGATGTTATGAAAGAGTCTGCAAATATTGCATATTCAGTAGTAAAAAGTATAGCAAGTGATGCAGGAGTGCCGGCTTACAGGTTTAAAGATTTTGATATACATTTACATGTGCCAGAAGGTGCAGTGCCAAAAGACGGACCATCAGCAGGCATAACAATGGCTACAGCTATACTTTCAGCAGTATCAGAAAAAAAAGCAAACTGCAAAATTGCTATGACTGGTGAAATAACATTAAGGGGTAAAGTTTTACAGATTGGCGGGCTTAAAGAAAAAGTGCTTGCAGCACACCGTGCAGGTATAAGAACAGTAATTTGTCCAATAGAAAACGAAAAAGACTTGACGGATATCCCAGAAGATGTTAGAAATGAAATGGAATTCAAGCTTGTATCTACTTTTGATGAAGTGAGAGCGCTTGTTCTAAAATAAACTATGAAAGAAGGTGGACACGTTGGCAGTTAATGCAATCGTCCGAGTTGATGGCGACAATGTTGACCAGGCATTAAAACTTTTAAAAAAGAAAATCGAACGCGAAGGTTTAATCCGTGAGATTAAAAAACATGCTTACTATGAAAAACCAACAGAAGTAAGACGCAAAAAACTTTTAAAAGCTCGTCGCAAACAACAGAAGTTACAAAGAAAACTTCAAAAAAGCTACAAAAACGCGTAGCACAAAAAAGGCCCTTTATAAGAAGGGTCTTTTTTTGTATATGAAAATAAATTTAATGTATAAATTGAAATCATATTGCATATCAAAATAATATATGTTAGGCTGATATAAAACAAAAAGGATACAGCCTATGCAAGATTTTCTCAATTTCATAAAACAAAAAAATATAGAATTAAGTGATGATAAAATTGAATTTATCAGCCATTTTTTTAACTTTCTAAGAGATGATAATTCCAGTATTTTTATATTAAAAGGATATTCACAAACAGGTAAAACATTTATTTCCACATTACTTCACAAATATTTTTTAAGTAAAGGCATTAGTTCAAAATATTTTTTCCCAACTGGTAGAGCTAGTAGAAAATTTAATTTTGATAATAAAGGTGATTTTTCTAGCACAATACATGGAATAATTTATGACTGGAAAAATAGGCAGGAAAATATTAAGGAAAAATATCCAATTATTGTTCCATTAAAAGATAATATTGATGAAATTGATAAATTACACATATATTTTATAGATAATGCAGCATCTATTTCAGACATGGCTTCTCAAGATAAATTTGTATTTGGTTCTGGTAGATTATTATATGATATACTAGATTACATTAACATTGATAATCATAAAAATAAATTAGTTATTATAGGAGATATGACTTTACTTGAACCAGTAAATATGAATATAAGTCCCGCATTAAATAAAGAGTATATAATAGAAAAATTTAATATAAAACCATATGAATATACATTAATAGAGCAGCAAACACAAGTTAGTAAAGGTATATTTGAAATATCACATATGTTGTGTAATGCAATAGAAAGAAAAGATTATAATACACTTCAGATACAAGATAATAATGATGTAATTATTCTAAGTGATGATTCTTTCATTGATAAATTTTTAGAATTAAAGAAATCTTATTTATTTTCGCAAGAAGTAATTATTACATCATCAAATAGAATAGCAATCGAATATAATAAAAAAATTAAAGAAAAAATGGGCAAAGATCCAAAACAATTATGTATTTCAGATAAATTAATATTAACACAAACTGCTTACATTGATGGTTATATTATTTATAGTGGAGAATTTATATATATAGACAGTCTAGATCCAGATCAAATAGTAGTAAGTGAAGAAATAAATAATATGAAATATATAATAATTATTAGAAAAGCAAATATTATTCATTATGTAACAAAACACCCAACATTATTAAGTGTGTATTTATGTGAAAGTTTATTAACCATGGAAGAAAATGATTTAATACTAGAAGAATACTTAGCAATTGATAAGTATATACAAAAAAATGAAAAATGCGATCATAAAATATCTTTAGCACTTAAGGTAAAATACGGTTATGCAATAACTTGTAATAAAGCACATGATGGCAAATGGAAACATGTATTTGTAGACTGTGAAACACATCATAAAAATAAAGTAACACAAGAATATTTTCAATGGTTAAATACTGCAGTTACACGAAGCAGTGAAATATTATATCTTAAAAATGTACCAAATATCAACTTAGGAATGGATTTAAATAAAAAAGAAGATGATATTATAGATTATAGAATATTAGGTGAAAATCTAATAAATATGATTAAAAAAAATATTAATATATTAAGTGAATATGATATAATTTTAGATAAAATAGCACAAAATTTATATACACTGAAATTTATACAAAACAATATAACAACAGCAATAAATATCTTCTATAAAAAAGATTTTTCTATAAGTGCAATACAGCCTATAAATAATAATGAAGAGTCTCTAATAATTAAAGATGCTTTAGCATCAATGATTAATAAAAAAATAGGACAAGATTATAATACTATTATCAAGTTAAATAATGAAGTATTGGATAACATAGTAGAAGATATTATTAATAAATTGAATAAAGCAAATTTACATACAGAAATTAAACTGTTTCCTTATAAAATAAGATTTATGATAAATGATAATAAAGAACATGTAACATTAGATCTTGCATATAATAAAAAGAATGTAATAACAGATAGGAAATTTAATTGTTATGATAATATTGAAATGATTAATAAAATAAAAAATATACTTGGAATATAAAATGGATAGTAAGGAAATTTTTTATATCAGAAAACAATATAATAATAATATTAAAGATGACTTACCATATGAATATAGTGAAAAAGAAAAAATAGAATTAATATATACGAATTATAAGAATGCACTAGAATTGCTTAAACAAGATAAAGATGATATATGGAATATAAAAGCCTATATATATGTAGCAAGTGATATTTGCAAAGTATATGTAAAATACAAGGAATATAATAGAATTAAATCATGTATAGATATTATAAATACATTAAAAATAGAAAATGATGATGAAATATTAATTAAAACAGTAAATAAAATTAAAAGTTATCTAAATACTAATACTCAATTATTATTAGAAATAAAACAGTTACGAGATAAGAAAGAATATGAAAAGGCATATAATCTTTCTAAAAAAATAAATATTCAGCAACATTTAAATGATGATTACACTATAAGTAGTTATATTTATCCGATTACTGATATGTGTATACAAAGTTATGAGCAAAAAGAAATGGATAAGTTTCATAAATATTATAAAGAATTATGTTCATTAAATATTAATATCAATAATGAGTTTTTAATAAATAGATTATCAAAAATAAATAAACTAGCAGATATAACATATAAAGAACAGCAGGAAGCAAAAAAATTATATAACAATAAGCAGTATAAAGAAGCATTGGAAGTATACCAAAAAATAATAAAAATAAAAAATGATATTAGCATTAATATGAGTATGGGTTGGTGTATATATCATGTTATTAAAGAAAATATTGAGAATAAAGTTTCTGATACTGTATCAAAAAAATTATTAATGCAATATCTAGGTTTAAATGTGGAGAAACCATCTTTATTACACAGTCAAATTTTAAAATTAGCAATAGAAATAAATGAAATCAAGCTATATAAGTTTCTTGAATTATGGGATACTCAATATTTTAGAGAAGACGATTTTAAACAAGTACCTATGGAGAATAATAATTTATACTATAACTCACTAGTTCAAAAAATTATTGATAAATTAATTGATGATATAGACATACAAAATAATACACCAATATTAGAAAAATATAAAGAGCTAATAGATAAAGTTATAGATGAAGCAAAAGATGATATATTTGCAGTAAGAATAAGAGGTTTTATAAATCTTTATCTCAATAATATTCATGAAGCAGAGCAAGATTTGCTTTATGTACTTAAAAATAAAATACATGATTTTTGGGTATGGAGTGATTTGGGATTAATTTTTTTAAAGAAAAATGAAATAATGAAAACATTGGCATGTTATTGTAAATCATTACTGTTAATACCAAATGAAAGATTAAAATCTAGTCTTAGAATAAGAAAAAAAATGATAGATATTCTTTTAGCATTAAAGTTATATAATGAAGCAAAGTATGAAACACATCTTATATATAATATTCGTAAAGAACATAATTATAAAACAGATAATAATATTGTTAAATTTATGAATAGTGATTGGTTTATTAATGCAATAGATTTAATAGATAATAAAAAATTTTATATAGAGCACAGTAAAAATGCTGAAAAAGAATTATATAAACAATTAAATAAAATTGAAGGTATATTAGGAAATAAATTTGAAAATAAATCAAATAAAATTTGTTATAATATTTATTATAAAGATAATAACAATAAAATAAATAGCTATACTGTGAAAAATAATATGGTTAATATTCAATGTAAAGAAGAAGGAACTCCAATATATGTATATATGGATTATAATAAACTGACAAATAAAGATGAAATTTATGGAATAGAAGAGCGAGAAAGTGGGGATAAGTTTGATATAATTGATAGGCAAATTGGAGTAGTAAACTATGTTGATACAAAAACAAGTAGAGTAAATATTGTTGTAAGTATGGAAATTACAGAAAATTTATATGTAGATAATAAAAATCACCCACTATCAGTTGGTGATACTGTGTATGTTAGACTACTCTATAATAAAAAATATAAAGTTGTAACATGTGATAAAATAGAAGAAGAGGTAAAAACAAATCTTAAACAGACTTTTTTTGATGTAGTTGAGCATATATCACTAGCTGGAGATGCATATATATCCCATGTAGAGAAGATTGATATAGAGCTACTGAAAAAATATCATTATGTGCCAGTTATTTATATTCATAGAGATTTAGTAAAAAGATTTCATCTTGAAGAAGGTGATGAAGTGAGATGTGTAAGTGTTTTAGCTTATAATAAAAAAAAGGCTCAATGGGGTTGGTCTGCATTATCTGTTGAAAAAGTAGAATTTAAAAATTTAGATATAGATGAATTAGAGAATTACGATATTGAAGATTAGTTTATAAATTATAAATAAAATTATACGAACTAAAAATATAAATATAATATTTATTCTATTATGACTAACTTGACAGTTCAAATATTATTCATAATATAGTAAGAATATAAAAGATTGGAAATCAATAGGAACACATACATGGATTATTTATCATCATTAAATGAGGAGCAGCAAAGGGCGGTAACTTTCAGCGGCAAGCATGCGTTAGTTATTGCAGGGGCTGGCACTGGTAAAACAAGGACTATTATTCACAGGGCAGTATATCTTCTTAGTCAGGGAGTAAGACCTGATAAAATACTTATCCTTTCATTTACAAGAAAATCTGCCAGAGAAATAGTAGAAAGAATAAAGCAGTTTCAAGATGCAGGCTCTGTGTTAAATTTATCTGGACAGACATTTCATTCCTGGTGTTCTCAGATTATAAAAAATAATCCACAGGTATTTGAGCAGTATGATTATACACTGCTTGACAGTGAAGATGTAGACAGCCTTTTTAAACTTCTTTTTACTCAGAAATATAAAAATAATAAGACAGTAGACCAGAAACTGTATTCAAAAATACAGACAGTTTATTCATATATGATAAATACCAGAAAACCACTTATAGAAGCCATAAAATTGCAGGAATGCACTAATATGAGCGAAGATGAAACAGAAAAATACATTAAAGATAACGAGCCTGTATTTAAAGAAATAATGCGGGATTATATTGCATATAAAAAGAAAAATAAATTATTTGATTATGATGATTTATTATATATTACTGCAAACGGACTGGCACAGAATGAAGAAGCAAGAAAATTTATATCATCAAAGTATGAGCATATATTAGTAGATGAATTTCAGGATACAAACCCGCTGCAGTATCAGCTTTTAGAATCTTTTTATGATAACTGCCACTTATTCTGTGTGGGAGATGATGCTCAGTCCATATATGCTTTTCGTGGTGCAGATTTTAAATCTATGCATAATTTTACTAAAATTGTGCCAGACTCTATCAAGCTGTATCTTAATACCAACTACCGCTCTACACAGGAAATACTAGATATTTCAAACTGGTTATTAGAGCAGTCCAGTATAGATTACAACAAGCATTTAAAAGCATACAGAGGGCAGGGAGTAAAGCCTGTAATAGAGTATATGTATGATGAATATTCGGAGGCAAACTCTGTAACAGATAAAATACTGCTTTATTTTATGAATAAGAATATTGACTATTCAGGGCATATGGTATTAAGCAGGACTCTTTCAGGGCTCAGGCAGGTAGAGGGTGCATGTGTTATGAAAAAAATACCATATAAAATATACGGGGGTAGCAGCTTAATGAAATCACGCCATATAAGAGATGTGGTTTCTGCTATGAGAATTATAGCAAACTATAAAGATTCTCTTGCATGGCACAGGTATTTACAGCTTTGGAATAAAATAGGCCCTGCAACAGCTGTCAGTTTATCAGAATATATGGTAAATGCTGATAATTTAGAGCAGGCATTAGAGATATTAAAAACAAAGAAAATAGATAAAAGAGTATGGGAAGTATTAGAAGCAGCATTTCCATACTCAAGCTCCCCAAGTGAAATGATAGCAAAAATACTTATTCTTATGGATTTAAGGTTTTCTGAAATTTATAAGGAAGAATGGCTTAACTGGCGGAAGCAGGATTTTGCAGTATTAGAAGAGATTGCATCAAATACTACTTCTGTAACAGAGTTTATTACAGAATATATTTTAGACCCTGCATTAGAATCATCATTTATAGATACAGATAAGCCAAAAGAATGTGTTATACTTTCCACAATACATTCTGCGAAAGGCTTAGAAGCTGATGTATGCCACCTGTTAAATGTAACCCCTTATTCATACCCTTCAAAAAGGGCAGTAAAAGAGGGAGATGAAAGCATAGAAGAAGAAAGACGATGCCTTTATGTTGCTTTAACCAGAGCAAAAAATGAGCTTATACTTTATGGCAGGTATTTTACAACTGCAGGCTCTGGTATGACAGATTATGCAGGTCAGTCCCATTATTTCTTTAATGAACTGCCGGAAGAATTATATGAGCAAAGTGGCAGTATGTCACAAAAAGACAAGGAAAATGCAGTATATAAGGGCAGTAAAATATCAGTAGATATTGATTTATTTTAATAACTATATTATGATATTAAAACAATAATTTCAGGTGGTATATGCACGAAACAGGTATTGCTCAAAGCATATTAGATATTGCATTAAGAACAGCAGCAGAAAATGGTGCAAAAAAGATAAATAATGTTGGTGTCCGCATAGGAAAAATGAGCGCTATAGATGAAGCGTCCCTTAGGTTTGCTTTTGATGCGTTAAAGGCTGGCACAATAGCTGAAAATTCTGAGTTTGAGTATATGGAAGTGCCTTTAACTGGAAGATGTGAGGAGTGCGGCACAGAATCAGAGCTGGAGGGCTACTTTGTAATGTGTCCAAAATGTTCTTCTGGCAGAGTGAAAATATTAACAGGCAATGAGCTTGAAATTGCCTATATAGATGTGGATTAATCAGGGAGCAGATATATGGAAAAAATAGAAATAAATCAGAAAGTTCTTTCAAAAAATGATATGGATGCAGCAGAGCTTCGCAGCAGATTTAAAAAGAACGGTACATTTACTGTAAATATTATGTCATCACCTGGCAGCGGTAAAACAAGCCTTTTAGAGAAAATATTAGGTGCATTATCATCTAAATATAATGTGGCAGTTATAGAAGGCGACCTGCAGACAGAAAACGATAAAGAGCGTATAGAAAAAGTAGGCGTTAAGGCTGTGCAGATACAAACTGGGGGAGCATGTCATTTAGAAGCTGCAGAGATAGAAAGAAAACTGCCCCTTGTAGATGGTGATAATCTAGATTTACTTATTATTGAAAATGTAGGAAATTTAGTATGTCCGTCAGAATATGATTTAGGGCAGGACGCAAATATTATTCTGCTTTCTGTAACAGAGGGGGACGATAAACCATTAAAATATCCTACAATGTTTTTTGCTGGGGATATTTTTATAATTAATAAAGTAGACTTAGCCCCTTATGTAGATTTTGATATAGAAAAAGCCATATCAAATGCTAAAAAAATAAAAAGTACATTAGAAAATTTTACCATTTCATGTAAAACTGGTGAAGGCTTGCAGTATGTTATAGACTGGTTTGAGCGTGGTATTTTGGCAAAAAAACAATGCTCATAGCAGGTATTGATGAAGTTGGCAGAGGCTGTCTTGCAGGGCCTGTTGTAACATGTGCAGTTGTTTTTGAAAGCGGATTTTATGATGAGCGTATAAAAGATTCTAAAAAACTTTCTAAAAAAAAGCGGGAAGAGCTTTATCCTTTTATTATAGAAAACGCTGTATCTTATGGTATAGGTGTAGTCTGCCCAATTATAATTGATAAAATAAATATATTAAATGCAGTTAAGCATGCTATGCATTTAAGTTTATCACGGCTTACATGTAGTTATGATAAATTAATTGTTGATGCAGTAGCTCTTAACCATATTAATAAAGAATATATCCACCCAAATAAGGCAGATGATACATATATTCAAGTTTCAGCTGCATCAATAGTCGCCAAAGTTTACAGAGATAACCTGATGGCAGAGCTTGCAAAAATATATAAAGGCTACCTGTGGGAAAAAAATGCAGGATACGGCACAAAAGAGCATATTACAGCTATAAAAGAACTGGGTATTACTCCAATACACAGAAAATCTTTTATAAAAAATATTATATAAAAGGGAAATTAATGGATAAAATATTATCAGGAAAAGACGGGGAAGAAAAAGCCAGTAATTATATAAAATCAAAAAAATATAAAATATTAGAAAGAAATTACAGATGTTTATATGGTGAAATAGATATTATTGCAAAAGATAACAATACACTTGTTATTATAGAAGTAAAATACAGGAAATCAGCAAAATTTGGTAAAGGTTATGAGGCAGTAAATTATACAAAACAGCAGAAAATAATAAAAACAGCACTGCACTATATAAATGAAAATAATATAAAAATGCCAGTGAGATTTGATGTAATATCTATAGATGATAACGAAATAACCCATATAGAAAATGCTTTTGGAGCATGGTAATGAAAAAAATAGTAAAAACATTATTACTGATAATCATTTTATTATTTGTCTTGATACTGGCAGGGTATTTTATGGAGCAGAAAAAAGAATATAAAATAGATGAGAGCTTAAAAGGCAGAATAAATTTAATAGTAGTAGAAAAATCTAAAAGACAGTTATCAATTTATAATAATAATGAAAAATTAAAAACATATAAAATATCACTTGGTAAAAACCCGATAGGTCATAAACAGTTTGAAGGGGACAGCAGAACTCCAGAAGGGATATATTATATAGACAGCAAAAACCCAAAAAGCAGATATTTTTTAAACCTTGGTATAAGCTATCCAAATGAAAAAGACAAAGAGTATGCAGCCTGTTATAATAAAAGTGCTGGCGGCGATATAAAAATACACGGGCTTCCAAACGGGCTTAGTATGGCAAAACCATTATTTGATATATATGGGGACTGGACTGAAGGCTGTATTGCAGTATCAAATGAAGATATGGCAGAGCTTTATGAGATAATAGATATAGGCACAAAAATAGAAATAAAGCCTTAGAAGGCAAAAGGGTATTAAACTTACACAAAAATTTTACACTAAGCCACATTATTAAATTTATTATTCTGCACTGGAGTAAGTCCATCAGCTTTAATTCTGTGATTATTATAAAAATAAATATATCAAAAAAATAAAAAACTTGATATTAGCATAATTTTTTTGTTTAATATAAGCAAATAAATATTGGGAAGGGTTTTATGTCTATTATAGAAAAACTGCGTATTAATGCAGGTAAGAAAAATAAATCTATTATTTTTGCAGACGGTAATGATGAAAGAACAATAAAAGCAGCTTACGAGCTTATTTCAAACAAACTGTGCAGGCCGTCATTAATAGGGGATAAAGAATATATTATGCCGATATACTCTAAACTAAACCCAGAAAGCGATATAGATATTATTGATGTAAATAATAAATCATATATAGAAAAACTTGCTGCTCATTATTATGAAAAGCGTAAGTCAAAAGGGGAAACAATGGACAGTGCCGTAGAAGCTGTTAAGCGTCCATGTTATTTTGGTGCAGCAGCTGTTGACTGCTCTCTTTTTGATGGCTGTGTTGCAGGTTCTCTGTCTTCAAGTGCAGAAGTTCTGCGTGGTGCTTTAAGGGGCATAGGTATGAAGAAAGGTATTTCTAAAATATCATCATTTATCATACTTGAAACACCTGTAAAAGAATACGGCACTAATGGAACTTTTTTCATGGCAGATATTGCTATCAACCCATATCCTGATAGTGTAACTTTAGCAGATATTGCTGTATCAACTGCAGATTCTTATAAATTATTAATGGAAGATGAAGCCCGAGCAGCGTTGCTTTCATTTTCTACATTAGGCAGTGCAGAAGGTGAAAGTGTTGATAAAGTAAGGCAGGCATTAAAAATAGTAAAAGAAAACCGTCCTGATATTATAATAGACGGAGAAATACAGTTTGATGCAGCTTTAATTGAAGAAGTTGGTAAAAGAAAAGCACCAGAAAGCAGAGTAGCAGGTAAAGCTAATGTATTTATATTTCCAAACCTTGATGCTGGTAATATTGGTTACAAGATTGCAGAAAGAATGTGTATTGGTGCAACTGCAACAGGGCCAATATTGCAGGGGCTTGCAAAGCCTATGAATGATTTATCAAGAGGCTGTTCGTATATGGATATAGTTAATACTGCCCTTGTAACAATATTTCAGTCAGAGAATAGTAAATGATAACTACACTTCTTTTACTGCTGGTTGGAGTTATTGTTGGTATATTAGGTGCTGTTGTAGGTCTGGGTGGCGGAATAGTTATGGTGCCTGTTCTTACTTTTTTATTTGATATGCCTGTGCATAATGCAATAGCAATATCCCTTGCTGTGATTACTGCAAACAGTATGTCCACATCAGCAGTTTATTTAAAAACAGGTACAGCAAACTTAAATTTAGGTATAGCATTGTCTATTGCTTCAGTTGCAGGTGCTTTAATAGGAAGCAAAACTGCAGTTCACCTGCCCCAAAGCATTGTAATGATAATATTAGGTATTATTCAGTTTATTATGGCTTGCTTAACTTATATAAAAATGAAAAAAGGCACTAAAAATCACAGTGGTATAAATATAAACAAAAAAAGTTTTTTTTATGGCGAATATAAGGATAAAGCAACGGGGGAGATTGTAAAATATAATCCTGTAAACAATGGCTTTAATTTTTTATTTAGTGCATTTTCTGGTGTATTTTCAGGGCTTAGCGGTGCAGGTGGCAGCGGTATGATTATACCGGGAATGAATTTAATTTCAGATATTCCTATAAAAGCAGCAACTGCCACAAGCTCTTTTATTATAGGGTTTACAGCAGCAGCAGGCAGTATTGTATATATGCAGGCAGGTTATGTTGATGTTAAAGTTGTATGTTCTATAATATTAGGAATATATGCCGGTACAGCAATAAGTATGCGGTATTTTTCAAAAATAACTGATAAAAAAGTATCGTATCTTTTAATAGTACTGTTTTTATTAGTAGCTTTTCAAATGCTTTATGAGGGGGTAATGTTACTTGACTGAGGTAAGAAATATTGTGGCACTTTGTATGAAGTATATGTTTTATTTTATACTTTTTATGATACTGCTTTCTTTTTGTGTAAATATATTTGAATACTTTGATATAAGGTTTATATCAGTTAAAAGTGAACAGATGTTTTTTATTTCTGCTTTACTTGTGTGTATTTCACCATTTTTATGGACACTTCTTTTTATAACAGGTTATCTGTTTAAAAAATCATATAAATCGGCACTGATGGGTGTGCTGCTGCTTGTTATGTTAATATTATCTTTTGTTATGAAAAATATAGGGTAGGATAAGTTACTTTTTAGATTTATCTGTCATTGCTTTTAAGATAGCCTGTTTATCCTGCTCTTTCATCATAATAATATTAACACCAGCTTCTTCATTGCTTCGCCATATTATTTTACCTATAAATGAACTAAATGACGGAGTTTCAGGCAGCGATTTAAAGCTCATGCATTTAAGACACTCTCTATCTTCAAGAGCATGTTTTGTTCTAAACTCTAAAATATTACCTTTTTTAAGAACATCATTATGGCGAACAGTCATAGAGTTTACAGACATACTTACAACATCAATAGTAAAACACTGACCATAGTCTAGAGTTTCTGTTTTCTCATCATAAGATATAAGTGGTAAAACACACATTTTTGTTTTTACAGGAATATGTCCTAGTTGTTTTGTTCTGAAATTAAATAAGCCCCTAAACAATGGAAAAATGCTCCTTTTAAATGAATGTTGAATATATAGCATAAGTTTTTTAATTTGTAATCATAAAAATATAAAATAAGTAAAAAAAATAAAACTATTGAGTGTAATATATTGATATTAAAGGAATAAAAAAAGATTAAAAAATAATGTTCTGCTCAAAATATAAAAGAGCAGAACAAATTGCTGTTATATTTATTTATAGCCGCCTGCAGCCTGTAAAAGCCCTAAAATATCATCAGAGCCTTCGTTATATGCTATTAAGTATGGAGAAACACCATCATTATTTTTTTTGTTTGGGTCAGCACCAGCAGTTAAAAGCAAACGAACCATATCAGTATTTTTTAATTTAACAGCCCATATAAGAGCAGTATCTCCATTTTTATTTGCAGCATTTATTTCTGATTTTGCTTTTATCAATGTATCAACCATTGCTGCATCTGCTGAAGTTACTGCAATAATTAATGGAATATTGCCAAGATTATTTCTTATATTTACATCAGCACCATTTGCTATTAAGCTCTGTGTTAAATAAAGGTAGTTATTTGCAACAGCTGTAAAAAGTGGAGTGTTGCCTGTATTTTTATCTCTTGCATTTGGATTTGCACCCATTTTAATAGCATTTATTGCACCATCTGTATCATTTTTGGCAGCTTTTTCAAATAATGAGATAGACGCATCATCAAAGGTTTTCATATTCTGCCCTAATATTCTTTGCAGCTGTGCAAACCCATTATCACGGGCTAAATCAAAAGCATTTTTATCTTCTTTATTTTTAATCTGTATATCTGGCTTATGTTTTAAAAGCTCTCTCACCATTGGCGTATCACCTGACAATGTGGCAGTCATTAGTGGAGTATTGCCCATAGGGTCTTTTGCATTAATATCAGCTCCGGCTTTTAAAAGGTCATTTGTAATATCTGTATTTCCATTCTGAACTGTCATCATAAGTGGCGTATATCCTTTTTTATTTTTTACATCAGGATTTAATCCTTTTGATAACAGGTTTTGTAGTGTATATTTATTATTCTCTACTGCTGCTTTCATAACAGCACCATCTCCTTTATTATCAACCACAGATGGATTTGCACCTTTTTCTATTAAATTTTCAACAGTCTTTGTATTACCTGTTCTTGCTGCTATTAAAAGCGGAGTTTCGCCATCACTGTTTCTGTCTTCCAGCTTAGCACCGTTATCTATTAATAAATCTGTAACATAAGTATTAGGTGAGGCAGCTGCATACATTAATGGAGTATTACCGCCGTTATCTCTGTCATTTACAGCAAGCCCTGCTTTTAATAGCCTGTCTACTGTGTCATAAAGCCCATAATTTGATGCAATATGTAAAGCAGACTGGTTATTTTTGTTTTTATGTTTTGCATTTATCCCTTTATCAAGCAAAAGGTTTGCAATATCTTCATCTCCATTACCAATAGCGGCAATTAATGCATTATCTAAAGTTTCTGGGTTTAATTCATTAATATTTGCATTATTATCTAAAAGTTTTAAAAGTCTGTCGTATTGACCGTTTGTAGCTGCGGTGATTAATGGTCTGTCTAAAACTACAGCATTTTTATTGATTTTATTAAATGTTTTATCACCCTCAACTTTTGGAGTATCTTGTATTTCTGTTTGATTAGTGTTTATATTTTGTGGCTGGTTTGCTAAATCCAGGTCATTAAGCAGCACAAGATGGTTTAATTCTTCTTTATTGTATAATGCTGAGGCATCAACAGCTACCATTTTTGTAAAACTATTATTATTTTTACCGGGCAGTAGTTCCCTTATAACAAAAGCGTCCTGCGGAGCAAATTGGCTTAAATATGTTCTCACATCGTCCTTAGGCATTTCATAAACGCCGCCACCTGCAAAGTCAATAATTATACCAAAATCAGCGCCGTTTGAAGAAAGTGGCTTGCTGCTAAAAGCATTCCAGCCGTTAATATCATTATTTAAGATAACTGGCACAGATGATGAGCCGATTTTTTCAAAAATTAATGAAATATTTTTTTTATCCTGTGGAAGATTGAAAAAGACAGGCAGATTTACTTCTTTTTTATTTATCTTATATAAAAAAGTTTCTTTAGAAGCACCTTTTTGAGTAGAAGGGTCTTTAAAGATATTGTTTTTATTAGCACAGCCTAATGCTGTTAAAATTATTGTAAGTATAATTAATATTCTGCGCATGCTTATAAGCTCCTTACTGAATAATATAAATATAGTTAAGCAAGAAATGTGCCATTATATAAGTTTAAATAATTTTAGTAAAATATTATGTAAAATTCAAGAATTACTTGTATAAAATTAATATTTCATATACATTATTACATATAAGGTAATATTTGCGCGAAGATTATCTTATTAAAAATCATATATCAGCTGAAAAACAGCGGTAGAGTTATTTTATTTTTTATATCATATTAGGAGCGAAATATGAGTATCGAAACAATCGGGCTTAGAGCCATTATCACATCAGACCCTCGTCCAAGAGATTATGTTAATAAAAATATAGCGGTTGCAAAAGCACGCAGAGATTATTTTGGTGAAAGTCTTAAACTTTCTCAAATGGCGGTAAACAAAAGAATAGAGATGGAATCTGAAACAGCAGCAGCTATTAATAGACTTAATAAAAATGGCAAATGGTCACCAGAGCCTAATCTTACTTACCATAAATCATTAAAAATTGGCAGTGCATATTCTGCTATGGCTCAAGCTGCCAGACGATTTGATATGACTGTATAGATTATATAACTTTGTTATAAAATATATAAGAAATTTATATATATTAATTATTTTCTTGCATTTATGTAAAATATAGTTATAATCAAACTAGTAATATAATATATATAAATGCGGGGGTGTGTAATATGAATCTTACTATTGCACAAAAAATATTTTTATCTATTGCAGTTATACTAGTATTTTCATTTATTAATGGAGTATATGCAGTATATACTACCACTAAATCGGCTAATGGAGCAGAAGTGGTTGCCACAGATTTAGCTCAGGCTAACACAGTAATGTCACGAATTAATTTTGACAATATGTATCTTCAGTATACCATACTAGGTTATACAATGATGGCGACTCAAGAAAGATATGATACTATATATAAATTAATAGATGAGATTAAAAAAGACTTAGATACATATGAAAAATATGTAAAGCTTCCTAAAACAAAAACTCATTCACCTAAAACAGTTGCAGAGTTTGCTGAATATAAACAACATATGCTTAATTATTTAGCAATTGTAGATAGAAACACTCAGTTGATTAAACAGGCATCAGTATTTGAAGAAAATTTTAATAAAGATACTGATAATATGGTCAGCTCTGCTGAAAAAGCATTAAAGGCTGTTAATAATAGTGAAGAATATATTGATGTTATTAGTGCATTAAATAATATTAGCTCTATCACATTAGGTGTAAAAAGCAGCATTAAGGAAATAATTATGACCAGGAATGTTTCTTTAATGAAAAATATTACATCAGTTGATGGAGAATTAAAACGCAATTTTGGATATTTACAGACTCTTGAAAGACCAAGAGTTCTTGTAACAGAAGTAGATAATATAGAAAAAAGTTTTTTAAGTGCTAATAAGAATATTAAAGAAATTATAAAACTGTATACAGAGATTGTAGAAGTTGAGAAAAACCGTCTCACATATGCAGCACAGACAAGGGAAGATAACACAAAATTTGGCGAATATGTTACAGGCAGTGTAGAAAGGGAAGCAAGAAAGGTAAATGTTGCTCTGCAGCAGGCTAATGTGGTTATAGTAGTATTTTTCTTAATTATGGTAGTAGTTGCAGTATTTGCTATTTTTTACCTGCAGATAAGTGTAATAAGAGAATTGCGCAAATTTATAGTTAGTGTTGGTAATTTAACTTCTGGTGAAGGTGATTTAACTGTCCGTATAAAAGCTGCCCATAAAGATGAGCTTAATGAACTGGCAGAAAATTTTAACAGGTTCATTGCAAATGTGCAGCAGATTGTTCAGGAAGTTAAAGAGTCAGCAGATGATGTTGCAAGTGGCAATAATCAGCTTGCAGCTACTATGGAAGAGCTTGCTACTACATTTAACTCTCAGGCCGAGCAGATTTCAAGTATAGTAAGTGATATGCAGACTATCAGCCAGTCATCAAGTGAATCTTCTTCAAATCTTTCAGAAGTTCTTGATATTATGCATGAATCATCAGAGCAGACAAACCATGGTAAAGAACAGCTTGCAGTTGTAAAAAATTCTATTATGGAAATACATGAAAAATCAGATAATCTTTCAAAAACCATTGATGAACTAGCTGAAAGCTCAAAACAGATTGGTGAAATATTGGTAGTTATTAATGATATTGCAAACCAAACAAATCTTTTAGCACTTAATGCCGCTATTGAGGCAGCAAGAGCTGGGGAAGCAGGAAGAGGGTTTGCTGTTGTTGCAGATGAGGTAAGGAAGCTGGCAGAACGCACTACAAAAGCAACAAGTGAGATAGAGACTATTATTACTACATTACAGCAGGAATCAGAGAAAGCATCTAATGAAATGAAAGCATCTGGTGAAGCAGTTGTTCATGGTGTTGAAGTAATTGAAGAAACATCAAAATCTTTTGAACATGTAGTAAATGGTGTGGAAAGAGCAGTTACTAATACCAATAATGTTGTTATGGGTGTAAGCGAACAAAACTGTCTTATACAGGATATAGATGATAAAACTCAAATTGTGGCTTCTGGTGTAGAAGAAAGTAACTCAGCAGTATCTGAAGTTGCATTAACTGTAAGTCACCTGCAGGAAAGAGCAGAACAGCTTAAAAATATTGTAAGACAGTTTAAATCATAAAAATTTAGTTAAGCTGATAATAATTATTACAGGCTGCATATTTTATAATATGCAGCTTTTTTTGAGCCATATTTTGATATTAGTTATACTAAACTTATTATAACATATTAAATATTGTGGTCAATACAGAACATTCTGATATAGATTTTACAGTAAATTCTAAAAACGATTGCGAAAAAAGTAGTAGATAAAAAAGTGGTTGTTAAATCTCTTTAAATAAAATAATATTTTTTAGCCAAAAAAATAAAATAAGGAGATAACAACCACTAATGGATATTACACTAAAACCGAGAAAAAATAAACACTTAAATGCAAAAGAGTGTTATCTGATAGAAGCCCTATTGAAAGTCAAGTTTAAAGAGTTGGAAATAGCAAACCTTTTAGGTAGGCATGTAAGCACCATATACCGCGAAATTAAGCGAGGGATAGTAGAGTTTCGTAATAGTGATTGGAGCATGCGTCAAGAATATAGTGCTTTTTATTCATTGACTATAAGGGAAGAATTAATGAGTAATACAGGCAGGACATTATTATATACAGCATTAAGTCCAGAGTTATTATCTTATATTCAGAGTAGGTTAGATGATAAGTACTCACCAGATGCAATATCAGGAGAGTTAAAGCATGCAGGCATTTATACAGTGTGTACCCAAACGATTTATAATTATATGTCGTTAGGTATCCTGAAGAGTGCTGGTTATAAGAGACGAGTAAAGAAAGTAAAAAATAAATCAAGAATAGCCTATAATAATACACGGGGAAGGAGTATAGAAGAACGCCCATTTGAGTTAAAAGAACGAATATATGGCAATTGGGAAATGGATACAGTAGTAGGTAAACAGGAAAGCAAAACAGCATTACTTGTGCTTACAGAGAGGGTATCACGCTTTGAAATAATAGTTAAATTAAGGGATAAAACCCAGAAAAGTATAATAGCAGCATTAGATAAGCTGGAAAAAGAATATAAAGATAAATTCAGCTTAATATTTAAAAGTATAACAGTAGATAATGGTGTTGAATTTTTAGATATGGCAGGTTTAGAAAAATCAGTGTATGATAAATTATCTAAACGGACTACAATATATTATGCTCATCCTTATTGTTCATGGGAAAGGGGCAGTAATGAAAATAATAACAAGTTGATTAGAAAATTTATTAAAAAGAAAACTGATATTAAAAATTTTTCAGTTGCTTATATTAAAAAAATACAAGACTGGATTAATAATTATCCTAGAAAATTATTTAATTATAAATCGGCTAAAGATATTTTTTATGAGAACTTGGACGACTGCTTAATGTGTTGCAATCGTTTTTAGATTTTATAATGGTTGTGGGAAGAAAAAGGATTGATATTTTTATAAATGTGGGCATATTAAAAAATATACAAGGGGGAATAATGAAATACAGCAAAACATTTACGAACAGCAACTCCCAAACAGTCAGCATACCAGCAGACCATAAGTTAGCTGATAATATAAAAAAAGTGCAGCCATCTTATGAAAACCTGATGAATGCAGTAAACAATTTCTCTGATGATTTTATGAATGAAAGAATACAACCAGAAATAGAGCAAAGGGATTTATTTTAATGAAGTATATGCTTGATACAAATATATGTATTTTCATTATCAAAAAAAATGAAAACGTATTATCTCTTCTTAAAAAGATTGATTTTAAAGAAATTTGTATATCTTCTATTACATTATCAGAGCTTGAATATGGTGTTGCTAAAAGTATGCATTATGATCAAAATAAAAAAGCACTTGAAAATTTTATATATAACTTTTCTATACTTCCATTTGACAGTGATGCAGCACATGAATATGGCAAAATAAGAGCTGATTTAGAAAAAATTGGCAGCCCAATAGGCAGTATGGATATGTTAATAGCAGCACATGCAAAAAGCCAAAAACTTATCTTAGTCACCAACAATATAAAAGAATTTATAAGAGTAGATGGGTTAAATATAGAAGATTGGAAGAAATAAGAGCTTGTATCAAATTTTGTGTGAGCCTGTATCAAATTTTGTGTAAACTGTTTAATTTCCGTATTCCATCTCAAATCTATTTAAAGCAGGTTTCCAGTT
>CALURO010000009.1 GCA_944323205.1 uncultured Mucispirillum sp.
AACTGGGATTGTATTTCCCCTATATTTAAATTCTCTATGTCAGTTAGGAAAGTCATATATACCACAAATACAATAGAATCATTCTCTTGACTGAATAACTTTATTCTGGTATTTATAGAGTAGGATATGTAAAAATATAATCATAGAAAACTGAATTTACAGACTTTTTTTCACAGGCTCAAAAAATGGGGTACCCACAGTGGTAAATTCTAAAAACTCTTGCAAAAAAATATTTTTTTTGATAGATATTTTTATCCAACAATTTCTTAATTTATTTTTATTTTTCTGACAAAACGAGCCTACTCTCTTTTGCCATATTTTATTTTTTAGGAGTTTATATGAATAAATCTTCATTTGTTGAAAGATTGATAGTGTCAATTTTTGGTTTATTTTTAATGTCATTAGGTATATCTTTTGCTATCCGCAGTAATCTTGGTATTACACCTATATCCTGCCCGCCTTATGTTTTAAGCCACTATTTTACAAACTGGACTTTAGGGCAGTTAACTGTTGGTATGCATATTACAATGATTATTGCTCAAGTTATTATTTTAAGAAAAGAGTTTCCTAAATCTCAGTATTCACAAATACTTGTGAGCTTTTTATTTGGCTTTTTAATAGACGGCTCTATGTGGCTTACACAAATGGTTACAGCACCAAACTATGCTGTACAGATTTTATATGTGCTTTTAGGCTCACTGCTTGTATCAATTGGTATAATATTTGAAGTAACACCAAAGCTCTTATATTTAGCAGGTGACGGCTTAATGATAACAGTTGCAAGGGTATTAAAAAGACCATTCGGTCAGATAAAAATAGGTTTTGATGTAACACTTGTATCTTTTAGCATAATTGCAGGTTATTTATTACTTAACCAGATAGTGGGAGTAAGGGAAGGGACACTTATTTCTGCCATTTTAGTTGGCTTTATCATTGGTAAGCTGAACCCAGTAATAAGCCCATTTATTACAAGATTTTTAGAAAGGCGTGAAAGACATAAAGATAAAGTTCAAGGCTATAATATTATTACAATAGGCAGAGAGCTTGGCAGCGGCGGCAGAGAGATAGGTCAGAAACTTGCTAAAAAATTAGGCTGGAAATTTATAGATAAAGAATTTATAAAAGATGCAGTAGTAAAAAGCGGACTTTCCGGCGATTTTGTAGAGAATAACGACCAGCAGATGACTTCTTCTGAAAAACTGCTTAGATATATTTCTATGGATAATATTTTTAATGATGAAAATTTATCAGATAACGACAGGCTTTTCATTGCCCAAAGTAAAATAATAAAAGATGCAGCAGAAAAAGGCAACTGTGTAATTGTGGGAAGATGTGCCGATGTGGTGCTTGATGACTGCGATAACTGCTTTAATATATTCATAGCAGCAGATAAAGAGTTTGCAAAAAAACGAGTAGCAGAAGAATTTAAATTGACAGAAGATGAAGCAGTAGAATATATTAATAAAATAAACCATCTTCGCCGCAACCATTATAATTATTATACAGGCAGAACATGGGGCGACCCGTCAAGATATGATATGTATATAAAAAGCTCCAGTTTAGGTATAGATAAGGCAGTAGATGCAGTATATAACGCTGTGAAACAGGGAAAATAGGTGTAAATTAGAAATGGAAATATTAAAATCAAAATCAGTTTTTTTCAGCCCTGCAAGAAAAACTGGTGATATTACATCTCTTTTTGTATCAAGCCTTGGTTATGAGATAGAAAAATATAATATTACAAGCTACAAAAAGCGTGATACAGCTGTAAATTTTTTATCAAATGATTTGGCAGTATTTGCATACCCTGTATATGGTGGCAGAGTGCCTGATATTATGATAAAACAGCTTGAAAAAATGAAATCAAATAACACTCCTGCTGTAATAATTGCAGTTTATGGCAACAGAGCTTATGAAGATGCACTTTTAGAAATGCAGAATATTTTATCAGAAAAAGGATTTATTGTTATTGCTGCAGCTGCTTTTATTGCAAACCATTCTATTATGACTAAAGTAGCAGTTAACAGGCCCGATGCACAGGATAATGAAAAAATAAAAGATTTTGCAGAAAGAGTAAAAAATAAATTAAAAAATATAGAAAATATTTTAGATATAGAAAAACTTAATCTGCCAGGCGATTTTCCATACAGAGAATATAACGGCATACCACTGAAACCTACAGGGGACAGCAAATGCACAGCATGCGGTGCCTGTGTGCAAAACTGCCCAGTAAATGCAATTATGGCAGAAAACCCAAGAAAAACAGATAAAACAAAATGTATAACATGTATGGGATGTGCTGCAATATGTCCGCAAAATGCAAGGCATTTAAATAAAATACTGCATTTCCTTTCAGAAATACCATTTAAGAAAAAATACGGTGTAAGAAAAGAGCCTGATATATTTGTATAAAAAAATAGAATAATTGCAATTATATTTAGTGAATAATAAAAGTAAAGGGCAGTATAAACTGCCCTTTTTATATGAGTTACTATATTTCAAGATTATCAAGCATAACAAGCATATTTTCAATATCTTTGAAAAAATCTTCTTTTGTACCGCCACAAATATCATCTTTTATGATTGCAGCAGTAGCATTCTCACCTTTTTTATATTTTGCTGGTTTTTTAATTTCAAAATTATATTTTGAGCCATTTTTAGTTAGTATATTAAGCACTTTATAAAGTTTATCAAGATTATCTTTTGCATATAATACTTTTATACTTGCTCTGATATTTCCATGATTGTAATAATTTTCTATAATAGGATAAAACTCAATACCATCAGCAGATACAGTATAAAACCAAAAGCCTAAAAAACCACCATTTTGATTTGGAACATATCCCCAGTTGCAGCGGTTTATATCACCTTTAATTATTTTCTTTTCTGCAAGCTCTGTTACCTTTTTTTCCAATTCTTTATATAACCCACAACATGATAGATAGTTCCATTTTACTGATTGAAAATCAGTCATATATAATTTTGACTGTTGCTCTATATTTTTTAAATTTTCAAGATAATCTATAAATATATCATTTTTTATATGACTGTGTTTTTCAAAAAGTGATAACAAATCATTTCTTGATATATATTTATATCCTTCTCTTTCTACAGAGTTAATTGTATATGTGCTGTCATCTCTTGTTTTAAGAAATACACATACAAGCTCTAAATTATTTTCATTACAGTGGTTTTGTGCTTTTTCTTTATAATTTGCTAACTGGTTTCCATGCCGGTTTGTTCCAGTTTTATCTTCAATGATTATAAAGTATTTATCATTAACTGTAACAGATATATCTATTTTTTCCCACTGTCTCCAGCAATATACCTTTTCTATATTTAAGCTATTATTACCAATCATCATTTTAATAAAATCTTTTGCTAAAGTGTTTAATTCTTTATGTTCTATATATTGATTATCAGCATAGGAGATAAGCCATGTTAAAAATGCATCTTGAGCAAGTTCCTTTGTGCCTATTTCAAATAAGTTTGGTTTGTTCATAATGTTTCTCCTTTTATTCTATAATTTTTTGTAAATTAGTTTTAACAGGTATCTCAATCGGTTCTTCATTGCCATTGATAATTCTTCCATTACCCCATGCATAAATAGAACCATCTTGCATAACTGCATATATTGCACGAGAAGTATCAATTATATTTTGGACAACACTTTTTTCAGGAAGTAAAACTTTCGTCGGAAAATTTTTATCAATACTATCACCATTCCCTAAATATCCATACGTATTGCTACCCCATGCATAAAGTGAGCCATCTTGCATTAAGGCAAAAACAGCGTATCCACCATAGTAACAGAATAATTTTTTAACTTTTGCACTTGTGTTGTTAAAATCAATTTTTTTTGGTGTATTTTGGTAAGCCGCATCACTTCCTATACCAAGCACTCCATATTTATTATCACCCCATGCATAAAGTGAGCCATCTTCCATTATGGCATAAACTGAACTACCAGTAATAGTATTGGTTATTAGTTCTCTAATTTTTCCATCTAATTCTACTTTTACAGGTATTTTTCTATTTACTTCATCACCAACACCAAGTCGACCAGAGTAATTAGCGCCCCAGGCATAAAGTGAACCATTTTTCATAATAGCATACACAGATGAAGCATAAGCAATTACATCTTCAATATAGCTGTTTTCTGGAAATTCAATTTTTGTAGGAGTAGTAGTATTTTCATATTCACTTATTCCTTCTATGCCTATCTGACCATCTTGATTGCCGCCAATAGCATAAAGAGTTCCATCGTTCATTACTGCATATGTGTTACTGCTAGGATTTTTATCATCAATCACTAATTTTTTAACATCTGATGGCTTAAGGTCTAGAACAAGTTTTGGAGTATATGCGTAAGAGAAATACCCAATACCTAAATGTCCGCTGTCATTAGAACCCCATGCATAATATGTATCATTATCTAATTGTGCAAATACAGTCTTATTACCAACTATTAAATCTGTAGTATTAGCTACATAACCATTATTATTAGGTAATTCTACAGGTTCTGGAGTATATACAAAACTTCCAGATACATTACCCAATCCAAGAATAGGACCATCATTCCATCCAAATGACTCAGGTCCACCATCACGAATGAGAAATGAGTTTGTGTAATTTGGATATGATATTCGGTATACTTTTTCTACACCAACAGTTAGCTCTGGAGTATAATTTTGATATACCTGTGTTGGAGTATTTATTACTTTTTGACTGTCTATTGTGCCAAGCTGTCCAAAGTTATTATCACCCCATGCACAAAGAGAGCCATCTTCCATAATCGCATGTATAGATGAAGAGCCATATGGAATAACTAATTTTTTCATACTTGGACTGTTAAATACACAAGAATCAATGGATACTTTAGATATTTCACTGACATATTCTTCATCACTTCCTATACCTAATTGACCGTACGAATTGTTACCCCAAGCATATAGCGAATCATTATCTAGTACGATAAACATTGAACCATTAGCATTGCTTAATATTTCTTTAATTTTAATTATTTCAGGCTCTGGTTCTGGCTCAGGTTCAGGCTCTGGCTCAGGTTCAGGTTCAGGTTCAGGTTCAGGTTCAGGTTCAGGCTCTGGCTCTGGTTCAGGCTCTGGTTCTGGCTCAGGCTCTGGCTCTGGTTCTGGCTCAGGCTCTGGCTCTGGCTCTGGCTGGACTGTGCCACCACCGCCATTATTTACGCCACTATTACTTTCATTACTGCTGTCACTGCAGGCAGTTATCATAAAAATTGATAAAACAGCAAAAAGTAATGTTATTATAAATTTTTTCTTTTGCATAGTAAGCTCCTTTTCTAAATTTTTTTACCCATTTTATCACGGGGGGGGGAATGTCAAGCATAAAATTTATATAAATGTTTAAAATGATTATATTTAATGGTTTCGTCATTAGGTGTCGCAGCATAATTTTATATTTAAAAAACTTTTTGACATATTATCTAAATTATTTATACTATAAAATAGATAAATATTTATAAAAAGGTTTAGTTTATGAAATATATATTAGTTTTACTTAGTGCATTAATAATAATATTAGGTGTTATATTTGTTTTAAAGCAAAGTGAAGAAAAAAATATTAAAATGCCAAAATCAGAAGAAACAGCAAATATTGCTGCATTAATTAAACAGCTTAAACCCCTTGTAGATGAAGTATCTTTAAAAAATTTCCAAAGTGATGATGAAGTTTATGCTCAGTATAAAGATAAGCTGTTACTGATAGATACATTATCAGAGCAGGTGATAGATAATATTACTGCTATCAATACTATTAAAGATTATAATTATGCAGATTACATAACTTTACGCTTTAGTATTAAAATGGATTTACTTTCCATACTTTCTGTTATTACTCCTAGTCAGTATAAGGATAATATGACAGATGAAAATATTACACATAATCTCCTTAATTATACAGCTTTATATTTTATTTCACTTGCAAGCCTTTATAATGAAAAAATAAATGTATCTGATTATTTAAAAGCATATAAAGAGCCGTATTACAGCCACGAGCAGGGGATGCAGGAATATAAAAGGCAGTTATCATTTTTAAGTAACGCACAAAAGATAACAGATACATTAAACTTTTCTGAAAATGATAAGAAAATTAAAGAAAGACTTATATATAAGGCAGGTCAAAGTTATTCATTATATGGTATAAATTCTGGACTTTATGAAAATATATCACAGTTTGCCCAGTGGGAAATATATAAAAATAAATATATATTAGATGACTATCAGCAGACATTTTTAAATAACCTTTATAAATATAAATCAGTTAAAGCATTAAAAAATGTATATCTTGCAAAAATCTATATGCAGTTTATGATGCTTGATGATAAATATTCCAGTATATTATCAAACTTGGCAGAAATGGAGCAGGAATATCCGGAAGAATTTTATGAAGAAAGCACTCTTTTTGTAAGCGGCTGCACAAACCCTGCCTATCTTTTTGAAAATACATTAAATAAATGTATAGATTTTATAAAAAATGCAGAAACAAAAGAAGATGCCTTTTCATATTTAGAAGATGAAAATATTGCAGGCTATGTGATGATTAATGATAAACTTTGTGCCACAAAAGATGATTTTGGTTATAAGTTTTATAATAATGATAATATAATGTGTGAAACATTAAAAGAAAAATTGGCAGATTAGAACATTAAGGGCTGTTGTATCACAGCCCTTAATTTTTATTTATTAGTTAAAGCATTTTGGTGGAAGATTTTTATCCATTTCTTCCACTTTATCTTTATTTTTCATAAGTTCATAGATTGTATCATAAGTACCGTCAAGCAGACTTTTCTGCAGTGCTCTCTTAATACCTGCTTTATATGATTTATCCCCTGCTTTAATTTCTGCTTTTTCTATATCTATGATAACTTCTGTATTAGGATTTTTTTCAATATATTCTGCCAGCTCTGCAATTTCTGATTTTGGTAAAGTAATACATACAAGCCCTAAGACTGAAGAGTTGCCGTAAAATATTTCTGCAAAACTCTCTGCTATTACTGCTTCATAACCTGCCCTTTTAATAGCCTGTGGAGCATGCTCCCTTGATGAGCCGCAGCCAAAGTTGTTACCGCTTAATATGATTTTAGCGCCTTTGTATTCTGGCTTATTCATAGGGTGGTCTGTAGGGTTGCCATTTTCATCAAATCTTTCATCTCTGAAAGCCTGTTCGCCAAGTCCGTCAAATGTAATGCAGCGTAAAAATCTGGCAGGGATAATCCTGTCAGTATCTATATCATCGCCAATCATTGGCATTGCTTTGCCTTTTATTTCTTTAATATTTCCAGTCATTTTTATACCCCTTATATCATATCTCTAACATCAGTTACAGCGCCTTCCACAGCAGCAGCTGCTACCATTGCAGGGCTTAAAAGCATAGTTCTGCCTGTTGCAGAGCCCTGTCTGCCTTTAAAGTTCCTGTTAGAAGTAGATGCAGATATTTGGTCGCCTACAAGTTTATCTGGGTTCATAGCAAGGCACATAGAGCAGCCGGGCTCTCTCCATTCAAATCCTGCTTCTTTAAATATAACATCAAGACCTTCTTTTTCTGCCTGTTCTTTAACTATTACAGAGCCGGGAACAGCAAGAGCTTTAACAGATTTAGCAACTTTTTTGCCTTTTAATATTTCAGCAGCTATTCTAAAATCTTCTATTCTGCCGTTTGTGCAGCTGCCTATAAATGCAACATCTATTTTTGTGCCTTTAATAGGTGTGCCTGCTTTAAATTTCATATATTCTAATGCATCTTTCATAATGTCAGTAGTTGGCTCTGGTATTTTTTCATCTATACCTATTGCCATTTCTGGAGTTATACCCCATGTAACCATAGGTGTGATTTTATTAACATCAAATTTTATAATATCATCATAATGAGCATCTTTATCGCTGGCAGTATTTTTCCAGTAATCTACAGCTTTATCCCATGCAACACCCTGCGGAGCATAAGGTCTGCCTTTTAAGTATGCAAAAGTAGTTTCATCTGGGTTCATATAGCCAACACGAGCACCGCCTTCAATAGCCATATTACAGATAGTCATGCGGGCTTCCATACTCATTTTATCAACAGCAGTACCTGCAAATTCATAAGCATAGCCTAAACCGCCGTTTACACCAAGGTTGGCAATAACTGTTAAAATTAAGTCTTTTGAATATACACCTTTACCCATTTCGCCGTTTAACTCTATTCTACGAACTTTAAATGGAGCAATACTCATAGTCTGAGTAGCTAAAATATCCCTGACTTGAGATGTGCCAACACCAAAAGCAACAGCACCAAAAGCACCATGAGTAGCTGTGTGGCTGTCGCCGCATGCAACAGTCATACCAGGCTGAGTAAGCCCTTCTTCTGGTCCTACAATATGGATAACGCCATATCTGTTATTTTTTACACCAAAAAGCTGTATTCCAAAATCAGAAGTGTTTTTCTCAATAGCTGCCATCATTTCTTCAGCTAAGCTGTCTTTAAAAGGGCGGGCAGTATTATCTGTTGGTATAATATGGTCATGTGTAGCAAAAGTTCTCTCTGGATGAGCTACAGTTAAGCCAAGTTCTCTAATCATAGCAAAAGCCTGCGGACTTGTTACTTCATGAAGTAAGTGCAGGTCTATAAACAGCTGAGACTGGCCGCTTGCAAGAGTGCCTGCAACATGCCTTTCCCATACTTTTTGAAAAAGATTTTTTCCCATTATTTTATCCTCGTTAGCTTAAAAATAAATTTAAATTGCATATTAATACTAAAAATTAAAAAAGTAAAGAGTTGATAAAGAAAAATTATGAAATAGTAAATTCTAAAAGCTCTTGCTTAAACTGTTGCAATCGTTTTTAGAATTTACTTAAATAAAAATTGGCTTACATTTTAAAGCAACCCATTTATTGTATAAATAAATGGAGATTGTTTTAGATTAATCCCCATTTTATTTTATTCACCTTTATATTCGTAGTTATAATAATCAGAAAGTCTTTTATCTGCTCCAAGCAGGTGGCTGTGATACCAGTCAGTAATGAAATCAGCAATATCTGTCAGCACACCTTCAACACCTCTTTCGTCATATTCATCTTCCGGTACATTTGTTCTTTTAAGCAGCAGTCTTTTTTTAAGAAGTTTTGCAACACTTAAATTAAACTTTTTATGGTCTGCTTTATGCTCGTCAAATGATGGGTAATGGATACGCTCCATTAAATCTTCCTGAGATGGAAAATGTTTGTGAGAATATTCTGTAAGGTTGTTTAAAATGTTATCAAGCTGCTCTTCCCCGTTACCTTCATTTTTTGCGTCTATAAATATATTTGAAAACCTTAAAAACTCTTTAGTATGGTTATCAATAGCGTAATCCCCTAATTTTAAATCGTCTACCCATTCTAATGGTTGTATAATTTTGCTCAAGGCAGCACCTCTTTCCTAGTATTTTTATCAGGCACTAAGGCTGATGAAATATATAAAACTGCAAAAAGCAGCAATAATGGATATATGTATACTATAAAACTTATTGCAGCAGCGGTTAGATTAATTTCTGAAATATTAAAACACTGCTGAATAAGCATACTTTGTGAGAATGTAACAACAGGCAGTAAAAAATAAGACAGCACTGAAAAAATAGTTATAGTTTTACCTAAGAAACGAAATGCTGGGAATATCATCATAGCAGCACCAAACCCAAGTAAATACTGCAAAAGGTAGCCGTTATTCATAAGCACATCAACACCTTTTAATGAGCCATAAAATGCTATTGCACTGCTTTTCATCATAGCTATGGAGGTTTGGGCAATATCATTTACTGCCTGCCCTTCAGGTATATCTATTTTATAATTTTGTATAATAGACAAGGCATTATTTGCTTCATTTAAAAATTTATCACTTAAAGGCTGAGGCAGTAGAGCAAATAAAAACTGATAGCCGCCGAAAATCGCAATAATAGCAGTAAGCCAGTAAAGCACAAAAGGTGGAAAAAAGTTTTTAATAATTTGATTTAACTTATTTAATACATATACAGGCAGAAAAAATACAATACCTATAATATTTGCAGCAATTCTGCCGGGAATATCAAGCCATGGCCTGTTTCTGTTTTCATAAGTATATTTTTCTGCCTCTTTTGCTCGTTTTTTAGCAAGTTTTGCCTGTATTTTTTCTTCTTTAGCTTTCAGTTTTGCGGCTTTTTTATCAAGTGGTGCAGAGTTATTTGTATCGCTTTTAGTATTTTCGCTATCTGCAGCCATATCTTTTATTTCTTCTTCGCTTATAATGCCAGCAGGTATTTCATCAAGTGTTTTTTCAACAGGTCCTTCATTAGATACTTCAATTTTATCTGCCTGCTCATTTAACAGTTTGCCGTATAAAAGCTCTGCTTCTGTTTCATCTTTTGGTGTATCATCTTCATGAGCAGGTTTTAAAATATCAGATAAATCAATACTGTCTAATAACTCATCTTCTGCTATATCTTCTGGACTTTCTTCTGCATTATCAGAAGCTAAGGCTGCTTTATTATTTGTATTATCATCAGTTTTTGGCTCAACAAGTGGTGTTTCTGCATCAAAATTATTCTTTTTAGGGGCAGATAAGTCAATATTTTCTATACTGCTGTCTTCCTTTGGAGTAAAAACTGGAGTAATATCATCATCTATTGCTGTTTCTTTGCTGCCTGTATATTTTTTATAAAGGTTGATTAAATTATCTTCCATACCTTTATCAAAAAATATTACTAAAAACTGTCCCTTTAATGGCACTGTTTGGAATTTATATAAATTACTGCTTAAATACTCTTTAACTGCAGCACTATTTTCTTCGCTGATAATAAGTGCAGATTTACATTCAAGATTGGATAAATCATCACTTTTAAGGCGGAACTGGTTATTATTTTTGCTTATATCCTGACTAATTCTAAATAATGCATTTGCACTATTTTCTGAAAGATTACTATCTTCTGCAAACTTAGAAACATACTGTGCTGTATCACTATCTATGGTTTGAACATCAGTTTCTGTGAAATAGTATGATTTACGCTTAGTATCTAGTAAAATATAAGCAGGAAATATAGTTTTATCATCATATTCTTCACCTTTTTTTATAAGGCGGACACCTGCTTTTTCAAAAAATTTAGATATAGACTGTTCAAACTCCTGCTGCTGCATTTACTGCTCCATATATATAATTATAAATAATAATTATATAATATACTACTAAAAAAATAATACTTCAATAAAAGATTTACATTTGGGGGTATCCCATTTCTTTTACAACACCTTATGTCACTCAAAGGTGTAGCATCTAGCGGAGACGAAAAGTCTGTAATTTTTACTAGCTGGAACATTATAAGATTCTTCGCCTACTATCGCAGGCTCTGAATGACAAGGTAGATATAGATAAAAAACATATGTCACTCAGAGCGAAGCGAAGAGTCTATAATTTTTACTGATTATAAAAAATGATACAAACATACTATTATGAAAACAGTATATTTTCATATATAAGGAATATGCCGCTGGATAAGATAACCTGAGCGGCAGTGTCATAAATATGTAAGAAAATAAAGCCATCGTCCTGCCTAAAACTATCTGAATATATGCTCAGCAGTATTTAGGCGGGAAGGATTGTATATAAAAAGCTGTTATTATGCTTTTTTAACTTTACCGGCTTTAAGGCATTTTGCACAAACTTTTTTTCTTACAACAGTTCCATCTGCCTCAACAGTTTTTACGCTGTGAAGGTTAGGGTAGAACTTTCTTCTTGATACATTATGTGCATGGCTTATTAAGTTTCCACTTAATGGACCTTTGCCACAAACATCACATCGTCTTGCCATATCATTCCTCCTTGCTTTTTAGGGAGTAAAATGATAACCTATTTTTTATGAAAATAGCAAGTATTTTTTTAAGGAGGAGCTATGATTATTACAAAAGATACTTTAACAGCTGATATTTTAAAAAATATTAATGGAGCGAAAGAGTTTTTTGAAAGCCTTAATATGGGCTGTCTTAGCTGCATGGGTATACAAAATGAAACATTAGAAAAAAGCTGTCTTATGCACGGATTAGATATTGAAGAAATTATGGAGAAATTGAATAATTTACAAAATAAGCAGTAAATGAGAGCGGAATGGAAGAAAGTAATTTAAATCAAAATGAAAGGCAGATGCCTGCTTTTTTTTCATGGTGGCAGGGTGGTATTCGTTATGCAGAAAATATTGATAGAAATGGTGAGATATTAAAGCTGCCTTTTGAAAAAAATGCACTTTATGGTGATGAGATATGGAGCCAGCTTTATCCCGGTATTAAGCTGCGGCCTTTAACCTGTATGGAGATATTTGGCAATAATAATCCACTTAATTTAGAAATAGGTATAGGAAATGGTGAATTTATTGCAAAATATGCAAGTGATAAACCAAAGGAAAACTGGCTTGGAGTAGAAGTATTTAAAAAAATATTTAAACTGGCAGAAAAAAGGGCAAATAAAGTAGAAACGGATAATATACGCATTATTCAGTTTGATGCAGCTCTTATTTTAAGGCTTATGGAAGATGAGTCATTAAGTAATGTTTATGTAAATTTTCCTGACCCATGGCCTAAGAAAAAACATAAAAGAAGAAGGCTGTTAAAGCCTGAATTTATGCAGCTTATAGTTTCCAAGCTGAAAAAAGGCGGTTTTATGCAGATAGCAACAGACCATGATGACTATGCAGAAGAAATAAATGAAAATTTAAAAGAAGTAACAGGAATAAAATCTATATATGATACAAGTTTTGTTCGCCATGTAGATGATTATTTTCCTACAAAATATTTTAGAAAATTTGTAAGCAGTGAAGGTGCTTATTTTTTTAGATATGAGAGAATATGATTATGAAAAAAATAGTTTTATTATTAATGATGATATTATGCTTTTCCCAAATATCTTATGGAGAAAACACTTACAATAGAATATACTCTTTTACTATTGATGGAGTAATTACAGACGCAGCTGCATCCTACATAGAAAATAATATAAAAAAGGCAGAGCAGGAGAATGTGCCTGTATTAATGTATATTGATACACCCGGTGGAGTGCTTGAATCTACAAGAAAAATAGTGCAGACACTGCTTTCAGCTAAAGTGCCTGTTATATCTTATGTTTATCCAAACGGTGCACGTGCTGCTTCAGCTGGCATATTTATAACCATGGCTGCAGAGTTTTCTGCAATGAGTGAAAGCTCAAATATTGGTGCTGCTCACCCTGTATCTTCAAGTGGTGAAGATATAAAAGGCGATATGGCAGAAAAAGTTTTAAATGATACTACTGCTTTAATTAAAACTATTGCAGAAAAGCGTGGTAAAAATATTGAAGCGGCTGTTGGTATGGTTACAAAATCAAAAAGCTATACATCAAGTGAAGCATTAAAATTAAATTTAGTTGATGCAGTAGTAAATCATGATGAGCTTATAAAATTAATTTCTAAAAGATATAATATATCAGAAAATGCAGATATAATTAATATAGAGCCTGATTTTAAGCAGGAAATATATAATATTATTGCTAACCCTGATTTTTTAGCTGCAGTTTTATTTCTAGGTATTATTCTTATTATGCTTGAAGTGAAAATGCCCGGTACATTTATTTTTGCAGGGCTTGGTATTGTATGCTTAATAGTATTTGCTTTTGGTGCAAATATTATACCTATAAACTTTTTAGGAATAATGCTTATACTTTTAGGGTTTGGATTATTTATTGCAGAAATATTTATCACCAGCTTTGGAGCATTAACTGTTGCTGGGCTTGTAAGTCTTGTATTTGGGCTTAAGATGCTTTTTGACAGTGAGCATTCTACTGGAATATCTGTATCTTTATGGGTTATTCTCTTAATTATATGTACTACTTTATTAACAGCATTGCTAATAGGCAGGCTTGTAATGAAAGATTTTAGAAAAAGACCATCATCAGGACCTGAAACAATGCTTGATAAAGAGGCAGTTGTTATAGAGTGGGAAAATAACAATGGCAGAGTTAAAATATATGAAGAGATATGGAATGCATACAGTGATGAAAATTTATCAGTAAATGATGCAGTGATTATTACAAATATAGAGGGCTTAAAACTTAAGGTTAAGAAAAAATAAATGAAAAGAGTAGTATTTGTTAGGGATAAAACTAATAAACATTCTATAAGAGCACTTTTAGCAGCTTATGAAAAATGGTTTCCTGAAAAAGATTACTATGTATTAACACCGCAGGACGCTTTTGATTTTTTAGAAGAAGATGATTTAGCTTTATTCTCATTTTTAACAGGCACAAGCAGTGCATATATTGATTATGTTACAAGACTAAAAGCAAAACTTCCTAAAATAAATACTGTATGCGGCGGTGCTCATGCCAGTGCAAGAAGTGAAGATATGCTTAAATATTTTGACGGGGTATGCACAGGGGAAGGGGAAGAAAGCATTAAAGATATTATAGAGATGGCTTATGCTGGCAGAGTGGAAGGAATAATCACTGGCAGGAAAGTATTAAATCTTGATGAATACAGAGTGTTTCCAAGAAAAATGGTATCGTTAGGGCCAATAGAAATAGTAAGAGGCTGCCCAAGCGGCTGTGCATACTGCCAGACACCTCAGCTTTTCCGCGGTAAACTGCGCCATAGAAGTATAGATTTTATTGTGGAAGAAATAAAGTTTGCACTAAGCAGAAAAGGGTTTGCTGATGTCCGTTTTATTGCACCGGATGCGTCATCATACCAATATAATAAAGGTATCAACTTAGAGGCAATAGAAAGTCTTTTATATAATGCAAGAAAAACAATAGGCACAAACGGCAAGCTGTTTTACGGCACATTTCCTTCAGAGCTGGACCCGTCAGGTGTTTCAAAAGAGCTTGTAGATTTGCTTGTTAAATATTGTGATAATAAGCAGATAGTTTTAGGATTGCAGTCAGCATCTTATGATATGCAGAAGATTATGCACAGGCGTTCAGGGCTTAGAGAGACAGAAAATGCTATTGAGCTTTTTTTAGATAAGAATTTTGAAATAGTTGTTGACTTAATATTCGGACTGCCCTATGAAACAGAAGAAACTTATGAAGAAACATATAAGTTTATAGAAAAATGGAAAGGCAGAGTTACTATACATTCTCACCCATTTGACCCGCTGCCTGGAAGCAAATGGCAGTATGAAAAAGCAACAGAAGTGCCTGCAAAATTAGTAAAGGCAGTCCGCAGTTTAGAAGGTATAGGCAGAGTATTTGGCAGAGTAACAAAAGATAAGGAGAAAGTATGCAGAATATAGATAATCAGGGAAAAACATTAAAAGATTTGCAAAAATTCCCAGATGTATTTACATTTAAAATTATGGGGGAAAATACAAACCAGTTTTCAGCTTCTGCAAGAAAAATATTTGATGATAGAAGTGATGTTACTTTTGCAGAAAATATCAGCAGAACAGGGAAGTATATAAGCATATCAGCAACAACAGAAGTATGGACTTATGAAGAATTAGAAAGCCTTTATACTGCTATCAGCAAACTAGAAGGCTTAAAATTTCATGTATAGGGAGAGTGTATATGAATGATATTGAGAAAAAACTATATGATGCTGTAATGGAAAATAATATTGATGAATTATCAAATCTTTTGAAAGAAGATAATGTAGATATTAATTTTCAAGCTGTAAATGGAGATACACTTCTTCATATAGTTAAAAGCAGGCAGGCAGTTGAAATTTTAATGAGTGCAGGTATAGACCATACTATTAAAAATAAGGATGGTATGACTGCTTTTGGAAAATATTTTGAAAAAGCATATATGAAACAGTATGAAGATATTTTGTTGAGTCTTTTAAAAGAAGGTGTTAATATTAACGCACCTGCTTATTGTGATGAAGTACCTGTTATAAAATTATCAAATAATGCAGCAACATTAAGCAGTAATATTGAGCAGCTGCAGTTTTTAGTAAAAAACGGGGCAGATATAAATATAAAAAATAGTCAGGGATTTACTCCACTTATGATTGCCGTATTAAAGAATAATATAGATATGATTTTTGCCCTGCTTGATGCTGGGGCTGATACTTCTTTAACAGATAATAAAGGCAGAACTGCAAAAGATATAGGGCTTTCTTTAATAGAATCAGGCTACTATACACCAGCTTTAAAAAATATTATTAATAATATGTAATAAAACTGGCAGGTTAAAGTCTACCAGTGATTTCTTCTGCTGCTTTTTGATATTTTATAATATTTTCTTCTGCTTCATCAATAGTTTTAGCATCTTGAATATCTACTTTGCTTAAAACTTCTTCTATAATATTAGGTATATCTTTAAATGCTATTTTTTCTTTTAAAAATGCATAAACTGCCTGCTCGTTTGCTGCATTCATTGCTGTCATTAATGCGTTGGAATCAGTTTTTAATATATCCATGGCTATTTTTAAGCACTTAAATTTCTGCATGTCTGGCTTAAAGAATGTAAGCGATTTATATTCCCACATATTTACTGGATTTACAGTAGAGTTTATTCTATCTGGATAGCCAAGAGCAACTGCAATAGGTGTTTTCATATCAGGTATACCAAGCTGGGCTATTGTAGAGCCATCTGTAAAAGTAATATATGAATGCACAATACTTTCAGGGTGTATTATAACATCTAGTTTTTCAGGCTCTATATCAAATAAAAACCTTGCTTCTATTAATTCAAGGCCTTTATTCATCATAGTAGCAGAATCTATTGTAATTTTAGAACCCATAGACCAGTTAGGATGTTTTAGAGCTTCTGCTTTATTAATATAATCAAATGCTTCTTTTGGTCTGTATCTAAATGGACCGCCGCTTGCTGTTAGTGTGATTTTTGAAACATACTGTTTTCTTTGCCCTAAAAGGCACTGGAATATAGCAGAATGTTCACTATCAACAGGAAGGATTTTTGCTCCATTATTTTTTGCTTCATTTATTATAAGGCTGCCTGCAGTAACGATAGATTCTTTATTAGCAAGTGCGATATGTGTGCCGTTTTTTACAATATCATATACAAGTCGCACAACTGAAACACCTGCTGCTGCAAAAAGCACAATATCTACCATTTCTTTATTAATAATATCTAATATCTGTTTGTGGCTGTCAGGGCTGCTTGTAAGAACAGCATATTTTGCATTAAGCAGATTTTTTGCAGTTTCCAGCCCCTGAATATTTTGGTGGGCTGTTACAAAAACTGTTTCAAATAAATCACTGTTTGAAGAAACAACTTCTACACTTGATGAACCAACTGAGCCTGTAACACCTATAATACCTATTTTCTTTTTATTCATAATTATTTGCCTGCAATATATATAAGATAAAAGTAAAGAACAGGGCCTGCTATCATTAATGAATCAAACCTGTCTAAAATACCGCCGTGACCTGGAAAAAGTGTGCCACTGTCTTTTACATTTGCACTGCGTTTTATCATTGATTCTATTAAATCACCAATAACACCTGCCACAATTACATCTACTAAAATAATCGCCATAATCACCCAGCTTTCATTTAAAAGGTAGTAGTTAAAAAGTGCACCGATTATTAATGCACCGATAATACCGCCAATTAATCCCTCTACAGATTTATTAGGGCTTACTTTTGGAATAAGCCGATGTTTACCAAAAGCAACACCTGTAAAATATGCAAAGGAATCACTTGCCCATACTACAAAGCATAAAAATAATACCCATTCATAACCTATGCCTTTTAAAAGAGCAAGGAATGTAAGTGTAAAAGGAACAAACATTACTGCAAAAAAGTTGTATGATACTTCTTCCATAACTTTATCTGTTGGGTTTGCAGAAAACATTTTTAAAAGAAATAATATAAAAAGGATAACAAATGAATATGCTGTAAAAGCAGTAAAGCCTAAGAAATATATTAAAACTGGAACGACTGCTGATGATATCCACATTAATGGAGTATACAGGCGTATATTATCGTTTTTCATAATCTTTATAAACTCATAAGTGCCTAAAATGGATATTATCATAATAACAGTTAAAAATATATGGGAATGAGCTTTAATAATTAAAAATAGTGCAAGTGGTATAAGTATTAATGCTACAATTATCCGCATAAACATTTCTTTTGCCTTTTTGCTTTCCATAAAATCCCTCAATTACTATTTAACTGTTCATCAGTTTTGCCAAACCTGCGAACTCTTTTATTAAATTCATCTACTGCCTTGTCAAAATCCTTTTCATCAAAATCAGGCCACAGTTTATCAGTAAAATAAAGCTCAGCATAAGATATCCGCCATAACATAAAGTTGCTTATACGCTGCTCACCGCTTGTGCGTATAAGTAAATCTACATCTGGAAGCTCACTGTTATAAAGGTTTTCTCTAATAGTATCTTTTGATATATCTTCAATATTTATACTGCCCTGCTGCACTTTTTCTGCAATCTGCTTCATACAGTCTACAAGTTCATCCTGAGCACTGTAACTTAAAGCCATATTTAAAAGCAGACCTGTATTATTTTTTGTTTCTTCTTTAAGTTTTAAAAGTGAGAGTCTGGTTTTTTCTGGTATCAGCCCGCTTCTGCCAGACATAACAAACCGAATATTATTTTTAGTAATAGTATCCCATTCTGAAGCAATATACTCATCAAGCAGGTTCATTAAAAAAGAAACTTCTTCTTTCGGACGGAGCCAGTTTTCAGCAGAAAAGGCAAATACGCTTAATGCTTTTAAATGGTTTTCTGCAGCATGGGTTATAATCTTTTTAACAGCCTTTACACCTTCTTTATGACCTAAAAAACGAGGAAGTCCCCGTTTTTTAGCCCATCTGCCGTTACCGTCCATAATTATTGCAATATGGAGATTTTCTAAGCCTTTTGGCATTATATCTCCATAACTTCTTTTTCTTTTACTGCTGTGATTTCATCTATTCTTTTAACAGCATCATCAGTTACTTTCTGCACATCATCTTGGAGTTTTTTTGCATCATCTTCGCTGATTTCTTTATCTTTTTCCTGCTTTTTTATTTTATCATTAGCATCACGCCTTTCGTTACGGATTGCAACTTTTGCATCTTCTCCCATTTTTTTAACTATTTTTACAAGCTCTTTTCTTCTTTCTTCTGTAAGCTGTGGGAAAGGAACACGGATAATTTTACCGTCATTTGATGGATTAAATCCCATTTGACTGTTTTGTATAGCTTTTTCAATAGCTGGTATCTGGCTTGCATCCCATGGTGAGATAGTAACAAGCCTTGGTTCTGGTGCAGAAAGAGAGGCAACTCCACTTAATGGAGTAGGTGTACCGTAATAGTCAACTTTAATATTTTCAAACATGGCAACACTAGCTCTGCCTGTCCTAACACCTTTTAATTCTTCTTTATAAAAGCTGATAGATTTTTCAACTGAATTTTTAAATTCCTTAACAACTTCGCTCATAGATTCTCCTAATTATATTTATCTTTTTATTTTACAAGAGTGCCTACAGGCTCTCCCTTAACTATTTTAATTAAATTATCTTTTCCAAACATATCAAATACTATTAAAGGTATCTTGTTATCCATGCACATGCTTATTGCTGTTGCGTCCATTACTTTTAAACCTTTTGTCAGCACATCAATATAGCTTATTTCATTATATTTTGCAGCAGTTGTATCTTTTTTAGGGTCAGCCGTATATACGCCGTCTACTTTTGTAGCTTTTAAAACAACATCTGCATTTATTTCTGACGCTCTTAATGTGGCAGTAGTATCAGTAGTAAAGTAAGGGTTGCCTGTGCCACCTGCAAAAATAACAACTCTTCCTTTTTCTAAATGCCGCATAGCTCGCCGCCTGATATATGGCTCTGCAATTTGTCTCATTTCAATAGCAGACTGCACTCTTGTTTCTATACCGTTCATTTCAAGAGCATTCTGAACAGCAAGACAGTTAATAACTGTTGCAAGCATACCCATATGGTCTGCTGTAACTCTATCCATTCCTTTTGCAGCAGGAGAAACTCCGCGGAAAATATTGCCGCCTCCAATAACAATGCCTATTTTTACACCTAAGTCATAAATAGGTTTGATTTCTGATGCAATAAATTTTACTGTTTCAGCATCAATACCATATTGAGCACTGCCCATTAAGGCTTCACCGCTTAATTTCAATAATATTCTGTTATACTTTAAATTCATATATACCTCCGCTGCATTTAAACATTTTAGAATACTATAATAATAGAATATAATCAAGTGGAATAATTTTTTATATATTCCCTTATTTGCTTTAAAAAATAACTTGACAATTACATTTCGGGGGGGGGTATGATGAGCTATTAAATCTTAAAAGGAGGTTAAATATGGATAAAAAAATTAATCCAACAGACAATCAGTCAAACCAGTCTAATGCTAACAAAGGAACTGCAGGCACAAACAAACAGTATGATCAGGTACAAGGCAACAGGGGAACTCAGCTTAATCCTAACCAAAAAAATAAAGATGGTAAATAATATGAGTCTGATAGCCTTATGCTTAAAAATTAAAAAAGAGGGAATGAAATGAAACTTAAATTATTAACTGCTGTATTATTATTTGTTATGATTGCAGGCTGTTCAACTGTCGTACCTGTAAATTCAACTTTACCTGTTACAGTTACACTTTCTGCAAACGATTTAAAAATAGGGGATAAAATTACTCACTCAATACCATATAACAAGAAAGACCCTAATATTTATGCAAAAGTTTATAGAGAGGCGCTTGTTAAATCAGGCTATGATTTCATACTTCTTCCACAGTATGAAATAAAAGATTCTCTTTTTAAAAGTACTATTACAATTATCGGCTATGGTGCAAATGTAAGAAGATAGTTTATAGATTAGATATTTATAAATATTATCAAAAAAGAGTATTTTTTGCAGATAATTTGCCCTGCTCAGAATAGATATTCTTGTACTGCAGCTTAAAAATAAATGCTGCTGTTATACTGTATTAATGCTGAAAGGCATAGTATCTGCATGTCAAACTATTGTGAATATAAACAGATAATATCACATATTACTGTATAAAATTACAATTATACTGATTATGTACAATAATATCTGGCATAAGGAGTTGTTTATGAGTAAATATTATGACGATAATGACGATTTGTATGATGATGAAGAAAAAAATAAGAATGCATGGTGGGATACCACTATGTTTGATAACGAAACAGATTATTTAAATTGGTATAATTTAGTTTATTTAGATGATGATTAATATGAATATATGTATTTAATGCCTGCTCATATATTAATTATATTTAGCATTGCAGTTCAATATGAAATTAAAAAGCGGGTTTTTATACCCGCTTTTTCATAATATTTTATATATTAATGAATTAAATTAAACAGTCTTGAAAATCTAGGGCCGTTTTCTCCCCATGACCAGTATATAATAAATGCTTTACCAATAATTGCATCTTCTTTCACATATCCCCAAAAGCGACTGTCTGCACTATTATCCCTATTATCGCCCATCATAAAATAAAAGCCTTCAGGAACGGTAAATTTTTCCACATTATCAGCTATTGCAAGATTATATCCATCTTCATAGCGAACATAGTCAGGCTCTAATTTTTCGCCATTTCTGTATACTATTTTATCCTTTATCTCTATAACATCTCCGGGAACACCAATCACCCTTTTAATGTAATCTACTTTCGGATTAAGTGGATATTCAAATACAACTATATCATCATGCTCTGGTTTAGAAAATTTATAAGAGAGTTTATTTACAAGTATAAAATCACCTATCTGCAAAGTATCAAGCATAGAGCCTGTAGGTATTGTATATACTCCTAAAAAGAAAGTTCTTATAAATATAGCAATAACAAAGGCAACTATAATGCTGTCTATAATCTCTTTTGAAGAATTTTTTGGTTTTTCTTCTGTGTTTTTGTTTTTTTCTTTTTCGTTCATATTACTTATCTTCTCCTATACGCAGCACAGCTAAAAATGCTTCCTGCGGCAGCTCTACAGAGCCTATTTGTTTCATTCGCTTTTTCCCTTCTTTTTGTTTTTCTAAAAGTTTTCTTTTACGGGTAATATCCCCGCCGTAACATTTAGCAATAACATCTTTTCTAAATGCTTTTACAGTGCTTCTAGCTATTACCTTATTACCTATTGCAGCCTGTATTGCTACTTCAAACATCTGCCTAGGGATAACTTCCTTCA
This sequence comes from uncultured Mucispirillum sp., assembly GCA_944323205.1. Lineage (GTDB taxonomy): Bacteria > Chrysiogenota > Deferribacteres > Deferribacterales > Mucispirillaceae > Mucispirillum. Next base: position 22,155 of record CALURO010000009.1, read on the forward strand.
TTTTTTCAACTAATTCTCTACCCTTGTATTCTGCCTGGTCTCTGTGAACTATAATAGATAAGGCATCAACAGGTTCTTTATTTATAAGAATATCAAGTTTTACCAGTTTGCTTTCCCTGTATTCTGCAAATTCATAATCAAAAGAAGCATATCCTCTTGAACAAGATTTTAATTTATCATAGAAATCCATTACCACTTCCATAAGTGGCAGCATATATTCTAATATAACACGGCTTTGTGATAAAAATTTCATATTAGTCTGCCAGCCCCTTCTTTGCTGGAGAAGCTGTATTACTGCCCCAACATATTCTGCAGGCAGAATCAATGTGGCAGAAATAAATGGCTCTTCTATTTTTGTATAATTATTTGGGTCCGGCAGGTCTGCAGGATTATCCACTTCCACACATGTGCCGTCAGTTTTATATATTTTATAAATAACAGTAGGGGCGGTAGATATAAGATTTAAATTAAACTCTCTTTCAAGCCTTTCCTGCACTATTTCCATATGTAAAAGCCCTAAGAAACCGCATCTGAAACCAAACCCTAAAGCTGCAGAACTTTCAGGCTCAAATGTGATAGCACTGTCATTTAATATAAGTTTTTCTATTGCATCTCGCAGGTCTTGATACTGGTTAGGATCAATTGGATAAAGCCCGCAGAAAACTACTGGTTTTACATTTTTAAATCCGGGAAACGGGTCTTGTGTAGGGTTTTTAGCATGTGTTACTGTATCGCCTATTTTTACTTCATGCACATCTTTTATACTTGCAGAAATAAAACCAACTTCTCCCGGTCCTAATTCCTTCATCTGTGCAGCCTGTGGCAGAAACTTACCTATTTCAATAACTTCATATTCTTTACCTGTTACCATAAACTGGACTTTATCGCCTTTTCTGATAACGCCGTCCATAACGCGGATAAGGATAATTATACCACGATAAGAATCATACCATGAGTCAAAAATCATAGCTTTTAAATTTTTATCTGCATCGCCTTTTGGAGCAGGCACTTTTTTAACAATAGCTTCAAGTATTTCTTTTGTGCCTATATTTTCTTTTGCGCTGGCAGGTATTGCTTCACTTGCATCTATACCGATAGAGTCTTCTATTTCTGCTTTTACTCTTTCCACATCAGCAGAAGGCAGGTCTATTTTATTAATAACTGGAATAAGCTCTAAATTTTGGTCAACCGCCATAAATGTATTTGCAATAGTTTGAGCTTCTACACCTTGAGAAGCATCTACAACAACTAAGGCACCTTCGCATGCTGCTAAACTTCTTGAAACTTCATAAGTAAAGTCCACATGTCCCGGAGTATCAATTAAATTAATGCTGTATTCATTTCCGTCATCGGCTTTATAGTTTAAGCATACTGTCTGAGCTTTAATAGTGATACCTCTTTCTCTTTCTATATCCATAGAATCAAGCACCTGAGCTTTCATCTGCCTTTTTTCAAGGGCACCTGTATATTCTATAAGCCTGTCTGCAATAGTAGATTTACCATGATCAATATGGGCAATAATACTAAAATTGCGGATAAATTCAGTTTTCATTAAATATTCCTGTCCTTAAATTATGTATTTATAAAAATATGTAACAGAAAATAGAAAATTTAGCAATAAAAAAAGCCTTTACCACATGATAAAGGCTTGAAGTATTATATTTTTATTTACTAAGCACCTAGAGTTTGCAGTTTCTGCCTTGCAAGTGTAGCAGGTCTTGATTTTGGATATTTTTTTAATAAATCCTGGAATGTAGCAACTGCCTCTTGTTTTTTACCCTGTTTTTCCTGAACATAGCCTATTTTAAGCATAGCATCAGGTATTTTATTTGATTTAGGGAATTTATTTATAACATCTTGAAATGCTTTTAAAGCATTATTCATATCATTTACGGAATAGTAAGTTTCCCCTATCCAGTATTGAGCATTACCTGCAAGCTGGTCTTTCGGGTATTTTTTTATAAATTCTTGAAATTTAGCTCTAGCTTCATTATATTTTTTCTGTCTGTTTAATTCTATAGCATAAGAATACAAACTGTTTTTTGCTGCACCGGAATCTTCTATTACAACTATCTGTGGTGTTTCCTCTTTAGGTGTTGCAGGTGCTTTTTCATCAAGAATGATAATATTGTTTAATGGGGAAGAATCACCTTTTGATGTAGTAGTAGAGCTTACATTTTTGCTGTTTGTATCCTGCATTGGTGCTGCTGTTGCCCCTTTGTTACCTTTTAAAACTAATATTTCATTATTAAGATATGCTATTTCTGAACGAAGCTCCGCTATAGCGTCTGCGTTTGTAGTAACATCATTTTGCAGGTTTCCGTTTGCAGACTGCACATCTTCCATATTCATTTGAGTGTCTGTTAAAGATTTCTGAATAACAACAAGTTCTTCATTAATGTTAGTTAAGCTTTTTTTTACAGCATCATTACCAGTAGAAGCACACGATGCAGCAAGTAAAGCTGTTAATGTTAAAAATAATACTTTTTTCATTAATATACCTCATAATATATTATTGTTGAACTATGTTTTTATGTATAATAGTGCCTTTATGGTCAAGAACAAAGTCATCAACCGCCTGTATTAAGTCACTTAAATCAGGTTTACCTATAAATCTTGATGCACCAATACTTAAAAGTTTTCTTTCATTTTCTATGCTTACCATAGATGAGAAAACTAATACAGGTACATCATTAAATATATCTTTTTCTCGTGTTTTTCTAACAACATAGTCACCACTGCCACCGGGCATTTCAAGATCTGTAATTATAATATCAGGTTTTTCTTTTTTAAGTCGTGTAAGCAAATCAATACCATTTTCAAAAGCAATAATATTATATCCTGCACGAGAAAAGCTGCCTTTTAAAAGTTTTCTAATAGTAGGCGAATCTTCTGCTAAAAATATTGTTTTACCATTTCTGTCATAGTAGCGTGACATATCTATTTCAGTAGTCTCTCTAACCATAGTAATTGGATTGATTTCTGCAACTATTTTTTCAAAGTCAAGCATTTGAATAAGCCTGCCGTCAATAGTAACAACACCTAAAACAGAATCTACTATATTTAAATCACTCATAGCAGAATAATCTTTAATATCGCTCCATGTGATACGGTGAATACGGACAACTTCATCTACTAGAAAGCCATTATATGCACCATTAAAATATGTAACGATTACTTTAGATTTACTGAAATCTGGGTCCTGCTGACGAACACCTATCCACTGACCAAGATTAATAATTGGCACAAGGTTTTGGCGTATATTTGCTGTGCCTATAATTGCAGGGTGTGCATCTGGCACTTGAACAGTAGTTTCTGGAAATACTATTACTTCACGTACTTTTGCAACATTTATGCAAAAATGGTATGGCATATCTCCATTATTAATGATAAACTCCACGATTTCAAATTCATTTGTTCCTGTTTCTAATAATATACCATGATTTAGAGCCATAAATTATCTCCATCTGTAAATACTATTATTTTTATCATATCTTAAAATTTTTTGCAATAAAAATAAAAACATAATTTACCAAAAATAGAGAAATTATAAAAAAATCATAGATATATTAAACTTTTTCTTGTAATATTATTGAAAATATGTAGTATTATGTATTATGATGAGAAAGTTATGTTTAGTAATAATTATCCTTATTATCAGCTTCAGCAGTTTATATGCTCAGCAGCTTTTTTTAAGAAAGGATAAATATTTTACAGAAGTATATTTAAAACTTGATAAAGAAAATATTAAAGGTATTGAGAAAGGTGATAATCAAGTAGTAATATCTTTTCACAATTATATTAAAGAGCCTTTTTCTCAAGATATTAATGATGAATTTGTATCTAATATTCAAGGACAGGACAGCAGTTTTATAATCAATATTAAGCCTGACGCAGAATTTTCTATTGTTAATGATGATGCAGGTATTAAAGTTGTAGCTACTAAATCTAAAACTAATGAAGATACTCTTTCCAGCTATGGTGTGGCGAAACCGCTGCTTTCTACAAAATCTCAAGGTCTTGAAGATAAAAATATGCAGGATATGCTTGATAATGCAGATAGATTTATGGCATCAAAGCAGTTTGCTCAAAGTGCACAGGTGCTGCAGCAGATACTTGCTTCTACACAAAATGAGTTTTATAAGCAGGAAGCTATGTATAAACTTGGTGAAACATATCTTTTAATGGGGCAGTATGACGGGCTTTATTATACAAATGCTTATGAAATATTTGATGAGTTTGTTAAACAGTATCCTGATAACTTTCGCAGTACAGATGCACTTTTAAAATCTGCACAGGCAAAAGAAGATGCAAACCAGCAGTTTGAAGCTATTAAAACATACTCAAAAATATATAATACAGTGCCTGATTTAGAAACAAAAAGAGCCGCTCTTAAAAAAATGGCAGAGCTTTATAAAAAAGTAGGGCAGGTTGATAAGGCAATAGATACATATCTTTCATATCTTCGCAACTTTAAAACAGACCAGGATATTATTAATGGTGAAGTTGGGCAGATGTATTATGATATGAATGAAGAAAACTTAGCATTTGAATATTTTTCCACATTAAATCTTGATGAGCTTTTAAATAATCCAGATACCACTCTTGCACGACTTAATGCTGTGGCAGATACTTTTTATAAAAAGAACAGGTTAGAGCCTGCATTAAAGCTCTATACATATATATATGAAAAATATCCAGATGATACATCAGCTAATACTGCAATTTTTAGAGCAGCATCAATTCTTCATAATACTGGCAGAGATACAGATGCAGACCAGCTTTTATTAAGACTTAAACAGCTTTACCCAGACAGGGAAGGCGGTCAGAGAGCAACTGTTGAATATGCAGAAAAATATTTAAATACTAAACCTTATGAATACTGGAATAAATTTTTTGAAGATTTATTTACAAGGCCTGATTCTTATGGACTGCATGAGCAGGCAAAATATATGCTTATAAAAACATTATATAAAGAAAACAGAATTGCAGAAGCTGTTGATATGATATCAAACTTTTTGGGAATGTATCCTGAAAGTAAATATTATGATGAACTGAATACCATAAAAGAAGATTATATGTTTGCCCAAGCTCTTGATGTTTATAATAAAAAAGATTATGTTACAGCAGAGCCGCTTATAAACAGGTTTAATGCAGAATATCCAAACTCTAAATATAAACCTAGAACAGATACTATGCTTAATGAAATAAAATACGGCAAAATTGACGGCATTTATAAAAATAATGATTATAAAAGTGTTATTTCTTTTGCAGAAGCTCAGCTTGCCTCTCCGGACCCTGCAAAATACGGCGATAAAGCAAGATGGGAAGCAATGCTTGATGAAGCAACATATAAAGATATTAATGTAATATATGGCTCTAAAAATTATCCAGCAGCAAGGGCGGAAGCTAAAGAATATCTTGATAAATTCAAAAACGGCAAATATAGAAAAGAAGTGTCTTCAATACTAGAAAATTCTATGCTTAAACCTATGGAAGAAACATATAAGGCTCTTGATTATCCATCTGTTGTGCAGCTTTATGATGCGAATGCTGACTGGATAAATTCGTGGAATAATAAAGCATTTAAAGACAGAATAAAAACTATGGTAGCCATGAGTGTATACAGGCTGGGCTCTCCAAGCAAGGCAAGAACACTTTATGCAGAGCTTACTCCAAACCCTGATAGTATGGATTATGCAGTGCTTGGTTACCTTTTAGGTGATAAAAATTTAAAAGCAGATGTGAATAGTTTTGATAAAGATACGCTGAAATATATTACAAGCGAACTAGAACAGCTTGATACTGATATGGCAGTATCGCTGCTTGATAAATATACAAGGGATAAAAAATATGCTCTCAGCTTAAAATATTCTCTTGCGAAAAACATACCAAGCGATGCAAAACGCCAGCAGATACTTATGAGTATATATGATACTATAAGGCAGGATTCTAATGCAAGATTTGATGGCAGTAATAATGTTTATATGGATATAGGCTTAATCTTTTACAGAAAAAACGATTTTAAAAATGCAGTGCTTCCATTAAAGCAGTTTACTGATAACTATAAGGAAAAAGACGACAGGCGGGCAGAAGCGCTTTATTATCTTGGCAAGTCATTTATAAATATGGGTGATGTTCAGCGTGGATATAATTATTATAATGATATAGTTTCAAATATTCCATCAAGCGTATATGCAGGTATAGCAAAAGGCGAGATGGAAGAAGATGAATGGCGTAAGAACCTTAATAATATGCAGTAAGGTGATAAATTGTCAGATATACAAAATATAGATGTAAACTTATTAAAAGAAGTTGTTGATGCAGTAAATAGAACAACAGAGAGTTTAAAAGAATCTTATGCTCTTTTGCAGAAGAAATTAGAGCAGACTCAGGGACTTTTAGATTCTGTGCTTGATAATACAAACTCTGCAATTATTGCACAGGATAATAAAAACGGTGTGTTTTTAAAAAACAGGCGGGCAAAAGAGTTAATAGAAGAACTTGGTTATGATAAAGTATTTGGTATATTAAGTTCATTTCATACAACAGGTGTTCATGACTATGATGATGAAGGCAGAAGATATTTCAGGCTTAGTGTCAGCGCTTTAAAATCAGAAGATTCTGAAGGTTTTGTATATGTTATGGACGATATTACAAGGCTTAAAAAGTTTGAGCAGGAAAAGCAGAGAAACGAAAGGCTGCGTATTATGGGCGAAATGGCTGCAAATATTGCTCATGAAGTGAGAAACCCACTTGGTTCTATTGAGCTTTATGCATCTCTTTTAGCAAGAGATTTAGAGCAGGACCCTGATAAGAAAAGGCTTACAACATCTATAATAAAAGGTGTCCGCACTATTAATGCAGTTATAAGTAACACACTGCTTTTTGCAAAGGAAATTAAAATAAACCCTTCTAAGCATGTGCTTGTAGATATTGTTGATGAAGTAGTCCTTTATCTGCAGCATATTATAAGAGATAAAAAAGTTAGAGTTATAAACAAGCTGGATGAAGAACATATTGTTTTTTGTGATGAAGATATGTATAAGCAGGTTATAATGAACTTAATAGGCAATGCAGTAGATGCTGTAAGTATTGGCGGAGAAATAACAGTTACATCTGAGATGACAGAAAAAGAGACGATTCTGCATATCAGAGACAATGGATACGGGATAGATGAAGATATGCTTTCCCGCCTTTTTATGCCGTTTCAGACAACAAAGGCAAAAGGCACTGGCTTAGGTCTTTCTATATCATATAAAATTATAAAAGCACATGGAGGGGATATTGTGGCAGAAAGCAACGGTAAAGATTATACAATGTTTACTGTAACACTGCCTTCTGCTGAATATGCGGTATCTGGTGGAGAAATTAATGGTTGATAAGAATATTTTAATAGTTGATGATGATGACAATATGCGGGAAGCCATGAAAGAAACTGTATTAAGGCTTGGAATATCAGTTGATACAGCAGAAAATGGCCGCATTGGCTTTGAAAAAGCAACGAAAAAAGTATATGATTTAATCATAAGCGATATGCGTATGCCTGAAATTGACGGACTTTCTATGTTTGAAATGTTAAAGGCTACAGGTATAAAAACACCAGTATGTTTTGTAACAGCCTACGGCTCAGTAACAGGTGCTGTAGAAGCCTTAAAAATAGGTGCTTATGACTATATATTAAAGCCATTTTCACCAGAAGTTATAGAAGAATTAATAAGAAGAACATTTGAACTTGCAGGAAGTAATAGCAGTGCAGCAGAAAATGCACCGCTTGAAGATAACAGTAAAAAAGGCACAGTTTATAAAAGTGCTTATATGGAGCATATTTTTTCACTGGCAAAAGATGTGGCAGAAAGTGAAGCAACAGTATTAATTACTGGAGAATCTGGAACGGGTAAAGAAGTGCTTGCAAGGTTTATTCATGAAAATTCAAGTCATGCAAAAGGTCCGTTTGTAGCGGTAAACTGTGCAGCAATACCAGAAAATTTAATAGAAAGTGAGCTTTTTGGTTATGAAAAGGGAGCATTTACTGGTGCAGTTAATAAAAAAATAGGTAAATTTGAAGCTGCTGACGGTGGCACAATATTACTTGATGAAATAGGTGAGATACCGCTGCATTTACAGGCAAAACTTTTAAGGGTGCTGCAGGAAAGGGAAGTAGAAAGGCTTGGTGCATTAAAGCCTTCTAAAATAAATACAAGGGTGCTTGCTACAACTAACAGAAACTTAAAAGTTATGAGTGAAGAAGGCACTTTCAGGGAAGATTTATATTACAGGCTTAATGTTATTAGTATGGAGCTGCCACCTTTAAGAGACAGGAAAGAAGATGTGGCAGATTTATCATTATTTTTTATAAAAAAATATTCAGAAATTAATAAAAAGCCAGTAAAACCACTTTCAGATGATGCTTTAAATTCACTTCAAAGCTATGAATGGCCTGGCAATGTAAGGGAGCTTGAACATACTATTGAAAGAGCGGTTGTTCTTTCAAAAACTGCTGAAATTACATCTAAAGATTTATTTCTGCATGGCATTACTATTGCAGGCTTTAAATCAAGCCCTAAGGAAGAGATAAAAGATATTATAAAAGATAAAAAGGCAGAGCAGGAAGTAAAAGAAACAAGACACAATACAGAAGAAAGCAATGTTGATAATGCAGTAGGCAGAACTATTGCTGATGTTGAGCAGGAATTAATACTTAAAACTCTGCACGATGTTTCAGGCAACAGAACAAAGGCAGCTGAAATATTAGGCATAACTGTCAGGACTTTAAGAAACAAATTAAATGAATACAGAGATGCAGGCATTGATGTGGAAGAATATCTAAAATAACCACATATATATTAAGGAGTATATACTTGAAAGAAAAACTTACATTAATAATTAATGAAATAGTAAAAGGTATGCTTGATAATGCAGGAATATCAGAAGAAGTATCTTTTACCCTTGTTATACCAGAAAAAGAAGAACATGGTGATTTTGCATGTAATGTGGCTATGCAGCTTGTGCGTTATTTAAAGAAAAACCCTAAAATAATAGCAGAAGAAATATGTGCAGTATTAAAAGAAAAGGCAGGCAGTCAGATTGAAACAGAGATTGCAGGGCCTGGCTTTATAAATATAAAAATTTCAAAAAGCTTTTTTGCAGAAACTATAATGGATATTATTACAAACAATAAATATTTCCATAATAATACAGGTCAGGGCAAAAAAGCTATGGTAGAGTTTGTAAGTGCAAACCCAACTGGTCCTTTGCATATTGGTCATGGCAGAGGGGCAGCTTATGGTGATTCTGTTGCAAGAGTGCTTTCTATGTCTGGGTATAATGTTACGAGAGAATACTATGTTAATGATGCTGGCAACCAGATGAATAATCTATCCCTTAGTGTATATTCTAGGTATGCTTTTCTTGCAGGCAGAGCAGAAGAGGCACCGTTTCCAGAGGCTGGATATCATGGAGACTATATAAAAGATATATCAGCAGAGCTTTTGAAGGAAAGAAAAGATATATTAGATATTGATAAAAAAGAAGCATTAGAAATATGCCTTGAAAAAGCTGTAAATTCTATCCAAAAAGATATAGATGATGATTTAAAAGAGTTTAGAGTATCATTTCATAACTATTTCAGTGAAAAAAGCCTTTATAAACAAGGCTTAATAGATAAAGCACTTGAAAAATTAAGAGCATCAGGCAAAACTTTTGAGCAGGATGGAGCATTATGGCTTAATACTTCCAGCATGGGTGATGATAAAGACAGAGTGTTGAGAAAATCTACAGGCGAATTTACTTATTTTACACCAGATATTGCATATCACCAGAATAAATATGACAGAGGATATGAGTATCTGGTAGATATATGGGGTGCAGACCACCATGGCTATATTAAAAGGATGCAGTGTGCTTTGGAATGCTTAAACCATGATTTATCTACATTTAGAGTGTCATTAATCCAGATGGTTAATTTAATACAGAATGGGGAAAAAATCAGCATGTCTACAAGAAGCGGTGAATTTATACCACTTTCATGGCTTATAGATGAAGTAGGCATTGATGCAGCAAGATTTTTCTATAATATGAGAAGTCATGATGCGCAGTTTGATTTTGATATAGATTTAGCAAAATCAAAATCTAATGATAACCCTGTATATTATATTCAGTATGCTCATGCAAGAGTACACAGTTTAATTGCAAATGCTGAAGATAAAGGTATAAAATATGAAAGGGGCAGGGGATTAGAAAAAGCTCTCGGTAGTGAAGAAATACAGCTTGTAAAAAATATGATAAGATTAAAATATGTTATTGAGCTTGCAGCAATCCATTTAGAGCCGCATAGAGTAGCTTATCATTTACAGGAGCTTGCAGCATCATTTCATTCATATTATTACAGTAATAAAATATTAAACCCTGAAGATAAAGAGCTTACTACAGGCAGGCTTACTTTATGCGAAGCTGTTGCAGTAACTATTAAAACAGGGCTTGAAATATTAGGTGTTTCTGCACCTGAAAAAATGTAGGTGTATTATGGCAGAAGATAATAAAAATTCATTTAGAGATATGCTTTTAATTATATTTGTAGTGCTGATATGCTTTGGCATTACAATATACGGTATAGCATATTTAACAGGCAAGGTATTTTCCAGCAGTCCAGAGCCTGAGATTGCTGCAAATGAAAGACCAAAGGAAGTAACAACTAATCCGAAGGAAGGTGATACTTTAACTTTTACTTCAATAGGAGAAAGTGCCGATGAAGTTATGCCTGATGAAGATAATATTCGTACAACAGTTACATCACCACAACAAGATAATGCAACAGAGATGGCAGCACTAAACAAGGATAATACAGCCCCTGTTCCTGTCCCAGTAATACAGGAAGAAAAGCCAGTGCAGTCTGTTTCTGAGCCAGCAAAACCGCAGGAAAATAAAGAGAATAAAGAAACTGTAAAACAAAAAGAACAGGTGCAGGCTAAAGAGCCGGTGAAAAAAGCCGAGCAGGTAAAACCACGACAGGAAGCGGCTCCAAAACCTGCACCTAAAAAAGAAGAGCCTAAAAAAGAAACTGTAAAAGCTGCACCACCTGCCCAGACTGGCGCTTATGTAGTTCAGCTTTTAGCTGTTCAGTCAAGAGAAGCAGCAGAGAAAGAGGCAGCAAAATATAGAAGTAAATATCCAGATGTGTTTATAAAACAGGTGGTTATAAACGGCAAAACATGGTACAGGGTGCGTCTTGGCGTAAGTGCTACAAAAGAGCAGGCACAGCAGAAAGCTGATAAAGTGGCAAATGAATTTAAAATAAAACCAATTGTTACTAAAAATAACTAATATATGAAGAAGTTATCAGTATTAATATTTATATTTTTATTTTACAGTAATGCTTACTGTGAAACAGTACTTTCCAGTGAAGATGTGTATTTAATTAATGGTGCACAGGTATTTGTTCTTGATGAAAAATACAAGGGCAATCTTGACTTATTCTTTAAGGAAGTAAAATCAAAGGGTATTAATACTGTTTTTTTTAGAGTATTTCATAATAATAAAGACAGAAGCCACTTAAATATGCCTTTAAACTGCGAAAGTGGTGTCTATTTTGAGACAAAACACGCCTGCACAGTAAATAATCTTTTAAAAGATATGGTAGATTATGCCCATAAAAATAATATTAAACTTTATGCGTGGATGGCAACCCGTTCACTTTCTTTTTTAAAGACAGAAGATAATATGAGTATGAGTTTAAGTGCAGAAGGCGGTAATGTATCAGGCTATGGAGCAAATATATTTAAGAAAGAGGTGCGTGATACACTGCTTAACCTTTTTGAAGATTTGGCAAAATATGAAATAGACGGCATACTTTTTCAGGACGATTTTATAATAAAGTATACAGAAGGCAGCGATAAATATGCAGCTGCACTTTTTAAAAAAGAAACTGGAATAGAAGTAAAAAAAGAAAACTTTTTTAAAAGTATAAAAGAATATAACGGCAGGAAAGTTTTTTCAGAATATAAAGATGAATTTTATGTATGGGCAGAATGGAAAAGCAGCCAGCTTGCCTTATTATTTAAGGAATTAAAAGAACGGGCAAAAACAGTAAACCCTAAAATAAAGTTTGCAGCAAATGTATATTATGAAACGCCTGTAGATGAGGCAGCAGCACTTGCATGGTATTCTCAAAAATTATCTACATTGAAATCTGCAGGAGCAGATTATTTTGCAGTTATGGGCTATTTTGAGCAAATCAGCAGCGAGCAGAAATTAGGCAGAGCAGAAACTGCATCACTTATTGGCAGTATTGCAAAAAATGCTGTTAAAGTAATGGGTAACGAAAAAGCAGTTATAATGAAAATGCAGTCCAGGTCATTTTTAGGAAAAGGTATGCTTTCTTATGATGATTATAAACTGGTGTGCAGGCAGATAAAACTTGCAGGTAATGTAAGCTATACTGTTGTACCAGTGTTTTCTTCTGATGATATTTATGTATGTCCAAAGTAAATAATATAAGATAAATTTTGTCTTTGTTGAAGAAAATGTGATGATAATTTATTTATAAAATAATATTATATATAAATAAGTTATTCTATATTTGTTAAAATAAAACATCTTTTTATAAAAATATTTCTTGCAAAATTTTAAAAAACTTTATTCAATATAATGAGAAAAACATAAAAAAGGAGCAATCTATGAAAGTTGGGGTAATAGGTGGAGGTATTTCTGGTGTATCTCTTGCATTAAAGCTTGGTTTATTAAAAGAACAGGGAAAAGATATTGATATTACAATGTTAGAAGCATCAAACAGGTTAGGCGGCACAATAGATTCTGTTCATAAAGATGGTTATGTTATAGAATCTGGTACAAATGGATTTTTAGACAGCAAGCCGTTTACATTAGAAGTTTTTGAAGAAGCAGGCTTAAAAGATAAACTTGTACGAAGTAATGATAATGCAAGGATAAGATATATACAAAGATATGGCGAGCTTCAAAGACTGCCGGAGGGAGCGGGAGCATTTTTAAAATCAAAACTTTTAAGTTTTGGCGGTAAGATGCGTTTAGCAAAAGAATTTTTTGTTTCGCAGAAAAAAGATAACAGTGATGAAACACTGGCACATTTTGCAGAAAGACGGCTTGGCAGAGAAGCACTTGATTATTTAATAGGGCCTATGGTATCAGGTGTATTTGCAGGAGACCCTGAGAAAATGAGCTTACAGTCATGTTTTCCAGTAATATATGATTTAGAAAAAACATATGGCGGCTTAATAAAAGGTATGATTAAAAAGCCTAAAAAGAAAAGCGGCCCTGCAGGGCCTGGTGGAGCATTAACAAGTTATGAAGGCGGTATGGGCGAAGCTGTTAAAGATTTAGCCCGTGTTGCAGAAAGCAAAGGTGTAAAAATATATCTTGAAAGCCCTGCTGAAAAAGTAGTAAAAAAAGACGGCAGATATATTGTAACAAGCAGTAATAAAGAATATGAATTTGATATGCTTGCAGTATGTGCTCCAGCTTATGCAGGCGGTAAATTCTTAAAAGAATTAGACAGTGAGCTTGCAGACACTTTATCAAGCATACCTTATGCACCAATGTTTGTTGCAGGCTTAGGCTTTAACAGCGAAGATATAGAAAGTGATATTCACGGTTTTGGCTATCTTATACCTAAAAAAGAAAATATGCGTATATTAGGTGCATTATTTACATCTAGTATGTTTCCAGTGCAGGCGCCAAAAGGTAAAAAATTCCTTAGAATAATGGCAGGCGGCGATACAAACCATGAGCTTATGCAGAAAAGTGAAGATGAACTGCTTAGAATATGTATAGAAGATGTAACAAAAATATTAGGTGTTAAAAAAGACCCATATATGGTGCAGACATTTAAAGTAATGAAAGCAATACCACAATACCATACAGGTCACCGTGAAAAAGTAGCAAAAATAGAAGAAGTTACTTCAAAATTAGGCAATATTTATATTGGCGGTAATGTGCTTTACGGTATAGGCTTAAATGACTGCACAAAAACAAGTAAAATGATTGCTGAAAAAATAGCAGAAAAATTATAAAATATTAGGGGGCATAAGCCCCCTTTCTTTTTATTAGAAAATATAAAATATCAATTTTATTGTAAAATAATCAATGTTCAATGCAGTTTAAAAAAATAGGGTAATCGGTTTCATTTCTGCTTGACATTTTCTATAAAATAAAAATAATTACAAATATGAATAAAGTAAAAACTATATTATTAATTACAGTTTTATTATTACTTGCAGGTTGTGAGAAATATTTTTTCTTTCCTAAACAGCAGCTTTTTTATATGCCTGAAACATGTGCCCATAACCCTGAAAATATCCTTGTAGAAACTAATGAAGGCAAACTTCTTCACGGCTGGTATTTTAAAACAAAAGTAAAAACTCCTAAAGGCACAGTTTTTTTTCTCCATGGTAATTCAAATAACATAAGCACAGAAAGTGTTGCAATGATGTGGCTTGTAGATAAAGGCTATAATGTATTAACCTTTGACTACAGAGGATATGGCATATCTCAAGGGAAGCCTGATATAAAAGGCGTTCTGCAGGACGGTTTAGAGTATACAGAGGCAGTCTTTAAAGATAACAAAGTAGATAAAAGAAATATGGTGCTTTATGGTCAGAGTTTAGGTGGAGCCGTGGCTGCCCATATTGCAAGGTATTCCCCTTATGCAGATAAATTTAAAGTGCTTGTTTTAGAATCAACATTTACTTCCTGGAGAAGTATTGCAAAAGAAGTGGCAGCAAGTAATTTTTTTACATATATTTGGCAGTATGCTGTTACATGGAGTATACCAAAAGAGTATTCTTCACTTGATAATCTAAAAAACAGTAAAATTAAAAATACTATTATAATACATTCAGAGGCTGATAAGTTAGTAAAGTTTGATAACGGACAGGCTCTATATAAAATAGCAAAAGAGCCAAAAATGATGCTTAAAGATGATTTTTCTAACCATGCTCAGATTATAAGCAATCCTAGAATAAGAAAAGAATTTTTAAGTGCTCTTGATTTATATTTAAAGTAAAATAATTTATTAAAAAAATTTTTTAGGCATAAAATGTGTTAAAAAGCCAAAAATGCAAATAGAGTTGACAAAATATATTTTCAGTGTTAAATTGAAAAATAGAATTTTATCAGGAGGAGTATATGAAAAAAGCTTTCTTAGTATTACTCGTTGTATCTATGATGGCACCAGCTGCGTTTGCAGGTGCTGTTAGAAATAATGTTGGCTGTGGTCTTGGTACATTATTATTTGAATCTGTTGGCAAACCTAATGGTGGCTGGTTATTACAAATGACAGCATCATGGACTAACGCTACATTATCAAACACATTTTCTATGACTACTGGTACTATTAACTGTGCTGGTAACATTAACAAAGCTGTCAGCATAGAAGTTTATGAGTTTGTTACTGCAAATATGGACAACCTTGCTAAAGATATTGCTATGGGTCATGGTGATACTATTAACTCATTAGGCTCTATGCTTGCAGTTAAAGATGTTAATGCTTTTGGCAGTAAATTACAGGCTAATTTTAGTGAAATTTTCCCTAATTCAGAAGTTCAATCTGATTCAGTTGCTAATAAAATTATAGCACTCAGCTAATTAAACATAATGAGGGCATTTTTATGCCCTCTTTATTTTCTATGACATATAAGAAATTTCCACTAATTATTTTTGTATTTATTATCTATTTATTTCCAGTGTATTCTCAAGCAGAGCCAAGCCAGTATGGTAAAAAAATGGCAGAAAAAGCATTAAATGAAAAAATATACGATGAAAGAATGTGGCATGTGCTTATGCAGTATAAAAAACCTGGCGGTAGAAAGCTGCGGAGTTTAGTAGATGATGAAAAATTCTTTTTAGCAGAAAACGGCAAATATTCCCCAAAAGATGAGCTGAAAGCAACAATATATGCTTTATTTGATGATGATTTATCTAAAAATGATGATAATAATCACCCAGTATGCGTTTTCTCTGGCAGACGGGAATGGTTAGTGGAAAGACTTGATATTGATAGCAATAAACTGCCTAAAAAATCATGTACTAAATATAATGAATTTAAAGAAAAGCTGGACCCAGCAAGTGTAACAGTTATATTTCCGTTTATGTATCTTAAAAACCCTGCCAGTATGTTTGGTCATACTATGCTTAGAATAAATAATTCAAGCCATGACCCACTAACTTCTTACAGTGTAACTTTTGCAGCTAACATTCCAGAAGATGCAAACGGATTAGAATATATTACTCTAGGGCTTTTTGGCGGCTATTATGGTTATTTTACAGTTAAGCAGTATTATAAAACTATTTTTGAATATGGCAATATGGAAAACAGAGATATATGGGAGTATGATTTAAACCTTACAAAAGAAGAGACAGTAAAACTTTTTAATCACTTATGGGAGATGCAGGGTATAGGTAGTGATTACTATTTTTTTGATGAAAACTGCTCATATAATATGCTTATGCTTTTAGAATCAGCACGACCTGATTTATATTTATCTACAAGTATACTATGGGAGGCACCAACTGATACTATTAAGAAAATCAAAAAAAGCGGCTTAATAGATGATAAAAAATACAGGCCGTCCCATATAAAAATATTAGAGATATATTCAAAAGGACTGCCAAATAGTGCAGTAACACTTGCTCAAGATGTGGCAAAGGGTAAAAAAACTATTGATGATATAAATAACAGCAGCTATTCAGTAGAAGAAAAAGCCGCTGTATATGATTTAGCAATAGAAGCTATGCGGTTTAATTTTCTGCAAAGAGCATATCTTACAGAAGAAATTGTCAGGGATTATCAGAAAAATACAATAGATATACTTACAAACAGGGCAAAGCTTGGAATAAAAAGCTATAAAAAAATAGATGAGCCGGGCTCACCTGATGAAGGTCATGGAATAACCCGTATAAAAATAGGTATGGGAGCAGAAAATTTTAAAGATTTTTATACTGAGGCAGGCTTTAAGTTAGGCTTTCATGATTTAGATGATATAGATAAAGGGTTTATCCAAAACAGCCAGCTTACTGTATTAGATGTAAATGTCAGGTGGAACACTCACACAAACGAAGTAACAGTACCTGAAGCTGCATTATTAAAGTTTTCATCATATTCACCAGTAAGCCGTATGTCAAAATCACTTTCCTGGAAAATAGAAGCAGCAGGTGAAGAAAGAGATTATAAAAAGGGCAGTTTTTTCACTCCATATTTAAGGGGCGGGGTAGGTGTTACTTTTGCAGCAGGCGGGTTTTCTTCATGGATTATGGCAGATATGGATTTGGCTTTTTCTAAAGGATATAATCCTTACTGGACAGGGCTTGGCTTTGGCGGCGATATTGGTTTAATGTATAGCTTTATTGGGGGTAAATTTTTAGCCCGCGGTTATTACAGATATTTTGTACTTGAAAATCTTGGTGCAGAATTTGGCGGTAATTTTACTTATACTATCCCTGTAACACAAAACAACTCAATAGAAATAAAATATGCATATAAAAACCACTGGGAAATAGAAAACCATGATTTAGGTATATTCTGGCGTTTTTATTTTTAAAATATATCATCATCCACTATATATGTTGCTTTCTTTTTAAATAAATTTTAACTGTAAAGAAAACTATAAAAACTAAGACAGCTGCTGAGAATATCCATTTTATAATACTTAATGGATAGTTTACTGATACCTGCGGCATATCAGGTTTTAATCCGTCGTTAGTTCTTATTACTGGGTTAAAGTATGCAATAGAGCCGTTATCAAAATAAACTGTTGCCCTTGCATAGCTGTCATTATCGGCTATATTATATGAGCTTTCACTTACATTATCATATTCTGCTTTTATTACTCCATTATCTGCAGAAAAAACAATTTTATCTACTACTCTGTTTAGTTTAATATTTAAAGTGCTGCCCTGCACCTGCATAGATAAAAGCTGTGGGTGAGTTTTTAATACTTTTAATTTTTCACTTCTATTAAGCACAGCAACTGTATGTGGAACAGTTATGCCATAGGCGGCACCACTTTTTAATGTATCATATAATTTATCAGCATCTGTATTTGGATTAAGCGGTATCATAGTAATATTTCTGCCGATATCTGTATTTTTAAATACATTATGAGTGTCATCACTTGCAAGTAAAAAAGCAGGCCTTCCGCTGGACAGAGCAGTATCCCAGTGGGAAACAGAGTGAGCAAATGTATTTACCACTTCCATTAAGTCATATCCTGTAAGTTTTGCCATATATTCTACTTCTATCCCATTTAAAAATGCAGGGTGAGCAAGAGTAACTATCTCATTATAAGGCTTGACTCTGTTAATGCGGTATTGGATAGTGTTTACTCCCTGATATAGCGGCTGGTCAAAATATTCTTTTCTTTTAGTGCCTATAAGCAGCATATGTGTTTTAAAAATATTCACACCATACTCTTGAGCTGGAACATAAGGAAAATCATAATATGGTGGTTTGCTCGTAATATGATGATAGTTGGAGATAGTAGCAAACCCGTATTCTAAATCTCTGTATGCTTTAAAGACATCTTCTTCATTGTTTGCCCTGCCGTTAGTTAATCCACCGCCAAGTCTTGAATGACCGTGAAAGTTTGCACGTTCGTAATGTATGTTATCATAATCTTTATATGGATTATAAAATTTGCTTCCACTAAAAGATATACTTTTAGGAAAATTATAGACAGGAATAATAACCCAGACAATAAAACATATTAATAATGCAAATAAAATAATGCATGAAAGAATATATATAAAATATTTTAAATATTTTTTTATCATAAATTCACCAATAATCTTATTGAAATATATTATCAAAAAAAATGTTAAAAGTCAATCAAATTGCACTTCAACTTAATATTTGATGTTATTTTATTAATATAGATAATTTTTGTCAAGGATTATACTATCTGTATCAGCCCCTTTTTTTGAAACACCTTATGTCACTCAGAGCGAAGCGAAGAGTCTTATTATCCATAATAAAACGTCCTAAGCCTGTGCAAATTCTAATTCCTCGCTACTCACTCGGGAATTTGGCAGTCCTCGCAAGCTCGTCCTAGACTTTTTATTTAGGCGGGCTTATGGAATAAATCCATTTAATATCCAGCCACTTTTTCTATTTCCTACGCTACTCGCTAGGGAAAAAGTGTCCTCGCATAAAACGCTCGCCTTACTAAAGAGCCACTTCCTGTGGCTTTGTCATTCAGAGCGACAGCGAAGAATCTTATAATGTTCTAGTTAGTAAAACTTATAGACTCTTCGGCTCCGCCTCTGAGTGACATAAGGTGTTTAAAAAAATGGGGGTGAAGCAGTTTATGGACTCTTGACTTTTAAATTATAATAGTGTATATTATATGTAACAACTCCCTCAGGCCTCTGTTACTAAACACTCTTGTGTTATAACATGCACACTTGAGGGCGTTCTGTTTTTTAGGACTTTTTACGTGTCAGATAAAGAATTCAAAACAATTGATGAGCAAATTCAGATATTATTAAATCGTGGACTTAATATTCCTGATACTAAACAGGCTTCAGATTTTCTTTTGTATAATAACTATTACAGGATTAGTGGTTATTCTTTAACACTAAGGTCCCATGATGTTTTTCATGATAATGCATCATTACAAAATATAATTGACATTTATACTTTTGATCATAAGTTGCGTCATATTCTTCTTTCATATATTGATATCATTGAAGTTTCATTTAAGTCTGTGTATGCGTATGAGTTTACAAAACGCTATGGAGCTACAGGGCATCTTAATGCTGAATATTTTACTGATACTAATAAGCATTCTGAAATAATAAAGAAAGCTGAAAAACAGCAACAAGCTCGTTTACAACATGAGGCATATATAAAACACTTTGTGGTTGATTTAAAACAAAATATTCCATTATGGGCATATGTTGATTTATTAACTATTTCAGATATTTCATTTTTATATAAGATTTCTACAGAAGATATTCAAAAGGCTGTTGCTGATACATTTGGTATATTATTGAAGGGACCAGATTTATTAGTAAAATTTATGCACAGTATAACTATTCTTAGGAATCTTTGTGCTCATGGAGTCCGCCTCTACAATAGATTATTTGAACAAAAACCTAGTTTAAATAAAAAACAGCGTCAAATGCTGAATAAAGATGATAATGGTATTGATAATGCTCACTTGTTTAGTTATCTTCTTGTTATGCAGCGTCTTTTGAGAAAAGAAGATTTTGTAGCTATGTTTGAAGAAATATCCAAACTTCATTCAAACTACTTATTTGTAAATATGCGTTATTATGGTTTTCCTGAAAATTGGAATGACTTAATACTAAGTAATAAGTAAAATATACATAATAATATCTAATTTTCTACTTTGCTAAAAAACACAGGCATATTTATATCAAACCTAACTTTTATTTTCTTTCTTTTCTGAGCTTCTGGATAGCTTTTGCAACAGTATCTCTTGAAATGCTAATCTTTTTTCTTTTCTGATAATTTTTGCAAGTTCTGCATAGCTGAGCGTTTGTCCAGACTTTTCAAGCTGTATTAATAAGTCATAGTATTCAAAAACGATAAGCTGTTTTTTTGGTATTTTTTTATTTTTGTATTTTATATCTTTTGATATTTTATTAATATAGTCATAATCACGCACCTGCTGCCTTGATTTATTTTCTCGTTCATATCTTTGAATAGAGCGTTTTAGTTCATTAAGCAAATTGTTTCCATTTAGCTTTTTTTTATTTTTTTTGCATTTACTTAATGCATCATGCAAAAGGTTAGACTGTTCATTATCTGAAAGCTCTGCAAAGTAGTTCATTTCTTTTTTTCTCATAATTTACCTCACATATTTATCTGTTAAAATGAAATAGACTAGTGATGTGAATGTATTTTATTTGTATATTATTATATTTTTTTATTTTGTATTTAACCTGTTGAAACATACGTAAATATAAGCATTTCACCATTTAATCTGGTTTCAGATTAAAAGGGGAAATGCGGTGCAGCTTGCTTTTTATGAATTAGTTTCTATATTTGTTTTTAGTTTAGATTAATAAATCTCCCTGTTATCAGCCAAACGCATATTTTTTGAAATTGAGTATCCCATATTTTTTACCCTGCCTTTTATTTGGCGGGAAGATTACTCTTGCTGGTTTCCCTGCCGGCAACTCATCGCAGAACTTTTTCATTTGCTGGAGCTAACAGATATTTGCATAAGTATCTCAATAGTCTTCGTTCTGTTTGTCATATAATTAGAGTAATAAATTTTTATGATAATTTTTTTATCTCGTTTAGGGTTTTATGCATGTTGTCAGTCATTAACTGATGTAGATTATTTTTTGTAATCCATTTTTTTTAAAAAAAGGATTTTTTTGTTTGTGGTAAGTCGGCACATATACTGACTTTTTTGCTTATATATACATAGAGGTGAGAGATATGAAAGGAAAAATTGGTGGTAAAGGTTACAAACAAGTAGAAATAGTGTTTAGTAAAATATTTGCACCAAACAGGTCAAAGCATAATGCAAAACTAAAAGCTATCCAAAATGGAGCAGTTACAAAATCAGATATAGCGAAGTCAACAGAAATATATAGTTATAAAGTATTAAAAGACTATTCTAAAGTTGCACTAGATTTATATAACTTTGCAAAAGAAGGGTTTGGTATAAAAAGTATAGAGCTTTTGACAAATGAAATAGTATCAGAATTTTTAAAAGACAAGATAGAAAGTGGCGTTTCAAAAGGCAGTTTAAATGCCTATTCATCAGCAATAGGCAAGCTTGAAGTTGCACTAAATAAGTATAGAGAAGGTAATGCTTTTGATTTTAGTGCAGCGATAAAAGAAGCAAAAGCAAGTTTTACAGGTGATAAAAGTAAACATATTAATAGAGGCTTTACAAACCCAGAAAATGTTATCAATAATATGAAATGTGAAAGGAATAAACTAGTTGTAGGTTTGCAGTTAGAGTATGGTTTAAGAGTGCAGGAAGCAGGATATATAAAGCTAGATAAACAACTTCATGGCAACACTCTTTCTGTTCGCGGTAAAGGTGGATATAATATTAAAAAGGAATTAAGTGCAGGTTATGTTGAAAAACTAAAAGGATTAGCAGATGAGAATAATCTATTTAAAGTAGAATATAGAACATACCTAAATGATATTAAGCAGGCAGCAGAAGTAGTGAATGAAAACTATTCTGGCTCCCATTCATTTCGGTATAATTTTGCTCAGAATATGTATAATGAACTTGTTACAAATCAAAAAATGAAAGATAAAGCAGCATGTTTGCGGGTATCTCGAGAGATGGGTCATCACCGAGAAGACATTACAAGACACTATTTATGTTAAAATATATTTATTACTTCATAGCTCCGCCGTTAGTAATATAGTATAAGAATATATAAAAAAATAAAGGGTGCGTAGCACTTGCGAAGCCCTTTTTGTTTTTAGATATTCTTATAACCCATATATCCTGACGGAGCTATGAATAAATATAGCTCCATAAGTTCAAAAGCAAAAAATACAGCCCTGGCTTAAAAGTCAGGGCATTTTTTTGTGTAAAATCAGCAAGGCAATTTTTAAGAAGATATCTGATTAAGAGCAAGCAAAAGATATAAAGGTGCCAGCATCTCGCATACAGGATATATTCTAACATGATATATAAGACTTATTAACAAACATATATATTTTCAATATACTGATTAAATAAATAATATTATAATAAATTATATTAAAAATATATTAATTGTTACTAGACAATATAAAAGATATGATATATATTTTAAGAAAGACATTTAGGAGATGTTATGGAAATGCCACATGAAAGAATTGTCACAACTATTTTGCATAAAGGTAAGATAGATAGTATGTTAGAAAGTAGAATTTTTAATACAGATGGATATATTTATAAAATATCGCGTGAAGATTTTAAAAAAAATCAGTCTTTATTTATAGATAGTCCTGGTATATATATTTTGATTTGTAAAACTGAAAATATAGATAACAAAAATAGTATATATATAGGAGAAACTGGGGATATATCTAAAAGATTAACAGAACATATTAAGGAATATGAAAGTGAAGAAAGTAATAATCCTGATAAAATACCAAGTAAATTTTATTGGCATACAGCTATTATATTTATTAATAATAACTTAAACATGGCTATTAGAAGATATATAGAATATGAGCTGATAGATAAAGCATATAAAGCTAAAAGATATATTTTATTAAATTCAAATAAAGGAATTAAAAAAACATTAAATGAAAAAACTGATGAGTTAAAAAGTAAAGAGCTATTAGTTAATATGCAATTGTTGGTAGAGTGTCTTGGTCATACAATTTTCACACCTTTAACGTATAGAGAAAAAAGTGCATACTTATATATTAAGAGACCCAATAAGATAAATGCTGTTGGAGAAGAAACAGCAGAAGGATTTGTAGTTCATGCAGGCTCAATAATAAGTAATATAGTTAAGTCATCTGAGAGAGTACAAAAATTGAGACAGATACATGATTTATTAATAGATGAAAATTTTAAACTTATTGATAATATATTATTTTCAAGTCCTTCTGCAGCATCTAGTTTTGTATGTGGATATGACTGTAATGGTCTTATAACTTGGTGTGATGAAAATAATATTACATTAAAGGATAGAAATGTTAAGTTAATGGAGTCGTAAAATGTATGATTCTTTATTATATACTTTAATATTTACTATTAGTTATATAATATGAATTAAACCAGTTAGTTATAATATACCAAGAAATTTTTAATATATTTTATGTATATTAGTATATTAATGTTTATCTATTAATACATATGAGAGGGGATATGTATCTATATAAGTTAACTTTAAAAAATTTTATGTGTTTTAAAGAATGTACAATTAATTTGGAACAAGATATTACATTCTTTGTTGGAAATAATGGTAGTGGTAAAACAGCAATATTTCAAGCATTAGGTAAATTATTTGGTAAAACAAAAGAAGAACGAACAATATTGAAATCGGATTTTTATATAAATAATGATGAAAGTTTTAATAATATGCCCTCAAAAGAAATGGTGATTGAAGCTGAATTTTTATTTCCAGAACTAAATAACTCAAGTGAATTGAGAGATAATTTAGCAATTTTTTCTCAGTATATATTTTTTTCAAAACAAGATAACAAGTATAAAGCAATTTTACGCTTAGAATCATCTTGGGATGATTCTCAATATGAATATGATGTAGATTCGAAAAAATATTGGTTAATTAATGATACAGAACATATTGTTTTTGGTGATGAAGATGCATATAAGATTTTGGCAAATAATACAATATTACGATATATAGATTATATATACATACCTGCTTATAGAAATAGTCAAGCGATTTGTAGAGATATTATTAAAAAGATTGGAAATCTAATATCAAAATATGCTGAATATGATGATGCAGTAGAAAAGCTTACAGAAATTAATGTAAATTTAAATGAGAAGATACAAGAACTTAATGGTATCAAAGAAATATTAAATATTATTAACCAAATGTGGGAGCAAGTTATTGACAGGGATATAAGATACTGTTCAAATTTAGTTTTTAATGTGTCATCAAACAGCATTGAAAATTTATTGCAAAACATAATGTTATATATAGATTTAGATTATGGAAATAAATTTGAGTTAGAAAAACTAAGTGATGGTCAGCTTTCATTGCTTTATATCGTCCTTTCTTTATCAATGTTTGAATTAGAACATAAGTTAGAAGAAGGTTTAGTAAAAGGATTTCGTGATATAAACGAAAAAATAATTACTTATACAATTTTTATTTTAGAGGAACCTGAAAATCATTTATCTCCTTTTTATTTAAGTAAAATTTTTAATCTTTTGTATGACATCATAAATAGATATAAAAATGTTATAGGACTTGTATCCACTCATTCTGCAGCAGTAATTAAGCGGGTTCATCGATTAGAGCAAATTCGTTATTTTAGGCATAAAATTATTAAAGAGCATAGATATACAATAATTAAACCTTTAACTTTACCTTCTAAGAAAACTAAGGAAGATTATAAATATATTGTGCAGGCTGTGTTAGCCCATCCTGAAATATATTTTTCTAAGTTAGTTATTTTAGGAGAAGGTGCTTCTGAAGAAATAGTTATTCCAAGTATATCAAAAAAATTAGGATTTGAATTAGATCCATCATTTATTGCTTTTGTTAAATTAAATGGTAGACATGTAAATCATATGTGGCGTTTATTAAAAGATTTAGATATTCCATATTTAACCCTGCTAGATTTTGATTTAGGAAGAAGCACAGGAGGTATTGGGAGTTTAAAATATATACAAAATATGCTTATAGATTATAATAAGCAATTTACACTTGTCTTACCTGATGGTATAAGTAATATTAATGATATCAAAAAAGAAGATGATTTCAATAGTGTATTAAAAACATTAGAACAATATAATATTTTTTATTCATATCCACTAGATTTGGATTTTTTAATGTTATCACATTATCAAAAAGAATACAGAATAGATGAAATTGATAATGATGAATTTATAAAGGAAGTTTTTAAATCCCATAATAATTATAAAGAATATGAAGATATATATAAAGACAAAGAAAATATATTACGAAAATATAAAAAGTTATTTATTAATAATAGTAAAGTTGCAGCACACTATAATGGTATTGCTGAAATAATGGCTTTAAGCAATGAAGAATGTGCCAATAAATGTCCACAAGTTATTAAAAGATTAGTCCAAAAAGCAAACAAACTAATTAATGGGGAAAATAATGAAAAAAGATGATATATGGAAACCTAGTAATAATATTATTATCCCAGAAGAAATTGAAAAAAATATTTTAAAAAATATTGATGAAAATATTTTAGTAATAGCAGGACCAGGCTCTGGAAAAACAGAAATGCTTGCACAGAAAGCCAGTTTTCTATTTGAAACAAATTTATGTAAGAATCCATATAAAATATTAGCTTTGAGTTATAAGGTAGATGCTGCTAGAACATTAAAAGATAGAGTAAATAAAAGATATGGTTATATAGCAAATGGTAGGTTTGATTCATTTACATTAGATGCCTTTCTCTTTTTTATAGTACAAAGATTTTATAAACTTTTACCTGATTGGCTAGAAGCATTACCAAAAAAGTTAAATATGTGTAATGATGATAAAGAATTAATAAGAGATATTGTTTTAGCAGATAGAAAACAAAAAGTAAAAATAAATAATTACATTAAAAGTGGTTATATCCCTTGGAATTTAATGAAGAATCTAGGGTATTCGATTATATTACATAATCAAGATGTTAGAAAAATTATAAGTTCGCCATATCAATATGTTTTTATAGATGAATTTCAAGATACAACAGATATACACTACGAAATATTGAAATTATTATTTAAGAGTACAAATATTAGGTGTATGGCTGTAGGAGATAGTAAGCAGGCAATAATGGGATTTGCAGGAGCTTTAAATACTATTTTTGACAAATATATTGCTGATTTTAATGCAGTAGAATATCCATTAAATTATAATTACCGTTCTAATAATAATATTGTAGACTTTATTAATAATGTTATTGAAAAATTTTTACCTCAATATATAAAGCACAAAATGATTGCTTATAAGAAATCTGGTGAAAAATATTCTGTTTTTCAGAATGGTCAATATAAAAATTATGAAGAGCAATTCACTTCTATTGCACATTTTATATCAAACAAAACATCAAATAGCCATTTAAAACAACATGATTTTGTTATTGTAAAACGTACAAATATGTTACACGAAAATATTAAGTATATTAGTGATATATTTAAAAAATATGGTTTGTTGATACGAAATGATACAGAAAAAATATATAATAATATTACAATACAAAACTTGCTTGAATATCAGTTATCTAGATTTTTGATACATTTTTTTGCATATATGGAAGGGTGTATAACACCAGAAAATTATCAAGAGTTATTGTTTATCTATTCTATATACAAAAACTATGATATTAGCGAAAGTATCAACTATGATATAGCTACTAAGAATATACTAATCTTACGTAAACAATTGATAGAAATGGAAGATATATCTAAAATAGTGAAATATATAGCTGCTCATTTTGAACCAAAAATTGTAATAGCAGCAGATAAGGATGTTCAAAATAATGAAAAATTTAATGATATAATACAAGCTTTTTTACTGTATTTTTCTTCATTATGTTCAAGTGTAAATAGTAAATATGAAGCCATATCAAAATTTTATGGTGAAAATCAGATAAAAATTATGACTATCCATAAAAGTAAGGGAATGGAGTATGATACTGTTTTCTTTTTAGATTTTAATTCAATGGAATGGGATATATTTAAAACTGGTGATAATGAAGATAAGATTAGTGAGCTTAAGGTATTTTTTGTAGGTATATCAAGAGCAAAAAATACTCTCATATTTACTAAGAATAAAGATGACAGTTTTCCTTCTGATATGGAAGATATAATTCAGCAAATGCCTGTATTTGCATAAGATTATAAGTCATTTTTTTAATAAATATAAATATTTTATATAAACTTTAAATAATCAGTATTGGGAAGTTTAGGATTATGAGATGGAATAAGTCAGGTATACCACACAAAGGTTGGCAGTATATAGGTGTTGAAGATGTTGGTGATGGAATAACATGTAGTAGTGATATTCCTTATGAAGAGTGTGAAATGTGTGGCAATGAAAAAATTCGTTATGTACATATCCTTAGGCATCCTGATTATCATAGAGACTTAAGAGTTGGCTGTGTTTGTGCCGAGAAAATGATGGATGACTATTTAATACCTAAAAGTAGTGAAAATGACTTAAAAAATATGAAAAAGAGACAAAAAAATTTTATGCAGCAAGAGTGGAGGTATAAAGAAAGTACAGGAAATTATGTGTTAAATTATAAAGGAATGTTTGTAACCATTATAAAAAGTAAATATGGACAAAATTTTGGAATAGTTTTTAATAATCAAACATATTGGAATTTTAAAGTTACTAAATTGTTTGATTTAGACCAAGCTAAACAGGCAGCATTTTTTATTTTTGATGCATATTTTAGTGAAAATAATTTTTGAGATATATTATATTATAATAAAATTTGTATTATTGCATTATGATTTTATGCAACACATTATCGAGGAGATGTAAATGATTTTAGAAAAGATGCATGTTAAAAATTTTAGATTACTTCAAGACTTTGAGATATATTTTAACAATGAAATTTCTTTGATAATAGGTAAAAATAATTGTGGAAAAACATCTGTGCTTGTCATTTTAGATAAAATGTTAAATGATAATACTAAAATAAGCTGGAATGATATCAATATAGAGCACCAAAGAGTTTTATATGATAAAATTAAGAATATTGATGATAATTCTCCATTTGAAAGTAATACATTAGAAGCAGTAACAATGTATTTATATATTAAATATGATGATAGTGATTCTTATGAAAATATTCAAAAGTTTATGATGGATTTAGAAGTAGATAATAATATGATAATTTTGGAGTTTGTATGCCAAATTACAGATGATAAAATACATGCATTAAATAAGATAATAAAAGAAAAAGAAATTAGAGATTTTACAGCATTTAGTAAATATATAAAAAAGAATTTTTCATCATATTTTGAGATAAAGAAGTATTCAAGAGGGTTTGATATAGAAAAAAAAGAGATAACCCAAGAAAAATCAGAAGAGCTTGAAAATAAAGATATTGCAAAAGTAATTAAGATTGATGGTATAAGAGCTGATAGAGATGTTTCAAATGATGATAAGAATCGTGTGTTATCTAAATTAAGTGAACAATATTTTACAGAAATGAGAAAACTATTAGATGATACAAAACGAAGTGATATCAATGATATCTTTGATAAACTTGAAGATGCTACTAGGCAAGCAGATGATACATTAAATGTTGCATATAATGGAACAAATGATCAGGATGGTATTTTTAGTAAGATATTTAAAACTATTAAAGAGTATGGTGGGGTTGAAAATAATATTAATTTAACAGTTGAGTCATCTATTTCTAATGCAAATTTAATAGGAAACCATACAGATTTTATTTATAAACATAATGGTGAATATTCTCTGCCAGAAACATATAATGGATTAGGATATCTTAATTTAATAGGTATTTTATTTGAAATAGAAACAAAATTAGAAATAATCAAAACCAATCCTGCAGATATAAATATTTTATATATAGAAGAACCTGAAGCCCATACACACCCACAGTTGCAGTATATTTTTATAAGTCATATTAAAGAGCATATAAATGAATATAACACTGACTATGCAAATAAAAAGTTAAATCTTCAATCAATTATAACATCGCATTCTGCTCACATTGTAGCTAAGAGTAATTTTGATGATATTATTTATTTAAAGAAACAAGATAATAGTGTTGAGGCTAAAAATTTTAGTTCTTTAAATAATGAATATGGAGCTGAACAAGATGCATTTAAATTTGTAAAAAAATATTTAACATTAGATAGATGTGAATTATTTTTTGCAGATAAAGCTATATTTATAGAAGGTGATACAGAAAGGATATTAATGCCAGCTATAATGGAAAAAGTAGATAAGGAAAATAAAGAAAAAAGAAAAGAAGATAATAGTTTACCAAATTATACCCCATTATTATCTCAGAAAATTTCTATTGTAGAAGTTGGAGCATATTCTCATAAATTTATGCCATTTTTTGAGTTTATAGGAATAAAAGCATTAATTATAACAGATATTGATGCTGTAGATGAAAAAAATAAAAAGTGCAGAGTTGCAGATGCAGCAAAAACTAGTAATGCTTCTATCAATGATTTTTTTAAAAATAAAAATAAAATAAACTTTATAGAATATTTATTAAAACTTAAATCAGAGAATAAAGTAAAGAATAATATTAGAATTGCTTATCAGATACCAGAAAGTGAGGGTGGGTATTGCGCAAGAAGTTTTGAAGATGCATTTGTTTTATTAAATAAAGAATTTATAAAGGAAAATAAAGAAAGTTTACGTAACTATGGTTCATTAAAGAAATTTGAAGAAAATGAATTAGATAATCCTTTTGATTTTGCATCTAAGATTGAAAAGAAGACTGCATTTGCATCTACTCTTTTATATTATGATATTATGGCAGAAGATAAAATAAAATGGAAAGTTCCAAAGTATATTAAGGAGGGCTTAGAATGGCTGCAGCAGGATTAGAAAAAGAAGTTTTAGAAGCTCTTAAATGTATAAAACAAGGTAAAAATTTTATCCTGCAGGGTGGTGCAGGTAGTGGAAAAACATATTCATTAGTTTCTTTAATAAAAGAATTGTTTAGAGAAAATCCTTCTTATAAAATTTTGTGTATTACATTTACAAATAATGCTGTAGCAGAGATTTTATCAAGAGTAGATAATAATAATTTAACAGTATCTACTATTCATGAATTTATATGGTCATTAATAAAAAAATATCAAAATGAAATAAAAAAAGTGTTAGTCAGCCTTATTAATGCAGATAGTAATAAATATAAAAAACCACAAGGCATTGAAGGTGAAATAACTATAGATTATTTCAGTGATAAATATGTAGATTATGATGAATATTATTCTATGACACCTAAAAATGATAATAAAGTAAAGATAAGCCATGATGATATTTTAGCTGTTGCAGAAAAATTATTTGAAAATTACTCTAAACTTTCTGATATTTTGAAGGATATAGCAGATTATATATTTATTGATGAATATCAAGATACTGATCCTCTGGTTATAAATATCTTATTAATTCATCTTAAAAAGAGTAAGAAACAAAATATAATAGGCTTTTTTGGTGATTCAATGCAGGCTATATATGATGGTGGCGTTGGAGATATATATAAATATCTTGAAGAGGAACGTGGAGTAAAGGATTATGAATTAGAAGTAATAAGAAAAGAGCAAAATAGAAGAAATCCTAAAGCTGTTATTGATATTGCAAATAAATTTAGGAACGATGGATTAATTCAAATACCATCAAGTGATATAAGTGCACCTAATATGCATAATGAAGAAGTTATTGAGGGTAGTGTAAAATTTTTGTATGGAAGTAGTAATATAAATTATGATATAATTAAAAAACATGATATATTTAAGTCATGGGATTTTTCCAATGGTCAAGATACAAAAGAATTAAGATTAACCCATAGATTAAATGCAAAATCTGCAGGATTTGAAAATTTATATAACTTATACAATGATGATCCGATTGATAAATTAATACAAAACATAAAGGGAAAACTAAAAAAAATAAATGATACTGGGGAAAAGACTCTTGATGAGTACGCTGTAGAATATAGAAAACCATCAAATAAACGAGATGTCATTAATAATAAATTGATGGAGATAATGGCAAATGAAGATTATAGCAAGTCATATAACAAATTGAAAGATATTCCTATGAAAGATATTTATACAAAATATTCACTTAATCCAGATTCCTTATTATCTTATAAGTTCAATGGTATTACTGGTAAATATGAAGCAAAATCAAGTAGAGATAAAATTTTACAACGATTAGATTTATTAGAAGATATGACTACTTTATATAATGAAAAAAAATATAATGAATTTCTTAAAAAGACTAAATATAGGATAACAAACAGAGAAGATAAAGTAAAATTAAAAGATGTAATGGACTATTTAACTAATAATCAAAATATCACAATAGGTCAAGTGCTGGAATATGCTGCAAGTAATGGTTTATTACATGAAGATGACAGGTTCACAGATTTTATTTCAAATGATGGTTGGTATCTTTGGCAAAGTATAAAAAATATTGAATATAGAGAATATAGAAATAGTATAAAATATTCAAATGAATATTCTTCGATAAGCACACAGCACAGTGTAAAGGGTAGTGAATATAATAATGTATTTGTAGTATTAGATGCAGCTGGTTGGAACAATTATGATTTTAAGACTATTTTTGATAAGAATGATAATTCTAATAAAGCTCTAAGAACTAAACGATTATTTTATGTATGTATTACAAGAGCCAAGCAAAATTTAGTACTTTTTATGCCAACTGATGATGCAGAAATCATAAATAAAGCCAAAGAATATTTTGGGGCAGAAAATGTTATGAAGATTAGTGAGGAGTAGCTTTCTAGTTACTTTTTACAGTCTTATCTTATTAAAAAAATAAATATTTAATAAATGTTATATGAAAATAGATTTTAGGTGATATATGCCAGAACATAACCAAAATAAAGATAATATTACAAAAGCATTTGAGCCAGATTATTTAAATAGAAAAGCATTGGCTGTTGAATGGACAGATGCTTTACTTTCTACTAGAATAAATCATCATTTAGTAATATCTGTTTCTGGCGACAGGGAAATATACTATGCCTAAACTTGCAGCAAATGCATTTATAGGATACTCATTTCAAAATAAAATAGGTTGTTATTTTGTTTTTATGATGGATTACCATAGAGAAATACAGAAAGTTGAGATAGAAAGAATATCAGAGCCAGATGATAAATTTGATGATATTACTATATATGATCATGATAACATATATAAGATTCAAGTGAAAAATTATAAGAATTTAACACTTGACAAAATAAAAATAAATAATAATACTGTTAAAATTTTAGATGAATATATTTATCTGCTTGAAAATGAAAAAATGGTTGTCATTTACCATTCTAGTGAAGTTATTGAAAGTAATTATAATTTTTATGGTTTACCTGCTATAAAACATGGAAATATCATTATTGTTCCAATTGATGATACAAAAATAATAACTATACTTGATAATCTTAAATACCCAGATAAGCACATACTAGAAATAGTTAGATTTTATGATAAACAAATTCATAAACGTAATCTAAAAATTGAATTAAAAGATTTACCTCCAATTCAATTATTCTCAACTAACTTATTAGATAAAACAATATATTTTGATAAATCTTATCTATATGAATTTAATGCATATATCAATTTTGTCATTGGTGAACCAGGTAAAGGAAAAAGTCATGTATGTAGTATGATTAAAAAAACACTAAAAGAGAAGAATAGGGAATCTGTATTATATAGATTTTGGATAAATAATACTGATCCTGACTATGATGCTAGACTTCACTATGATAATTTTTTGATAGATATAGGCAAGCAGTTATCAGATACTTATAAAATATACTCTGAAGATGAGATAATAGGGTTATTAGTAAAAAATCAATATGTTTTACTCATTGATGGTTTAGATCATTTAGAGCGTTATGGTAGATCTGAAGACTTTGATAGATTTCTTAATTTTATAGAAAAATTAGAACAGCATCATATTCAAGCTATAATATTTTCACGCCCACTTGCTTTGGAAATTAAATACAAAAAATACCAAATGCAAAACTGGCTGATAGATGATGTTTATAAATTTTTAAATGAAACATATAGTATTACAGACTGGAGTATATGCTACCAAATATACGAAATATCACAAGGTTATCCACTTATTACAAAATACCTTGCTGAGGATTATAAAAAAAATAATAAAGTACCAGATATTGATAAATTAAGCAGTTTAGATGAATATTATAGCAGTGTTGTTAATTCCAGGCTTTTAATATCATTAAATGTTTTTCTTTGTAATAACTCATTCTATACTTATAAAGAGCTTTCAAATATCTTACAAAATGAATATAAATATGTGAAAGATTTTATTAATAACTTTCCATACTATTTTACATACTCATTAAATAGAGTATCTTTATTTCATGATAGTTTTAATACTTATCTTAGAGAACGTTGTAATAATAAGACAGAATTAAATAATATGCAGCATAATGTATATAGCTATGTTAAGGATAGTATTTTACAAGGGCAAATTAATTTTATATCAAGATTAAACCATTTTAAATTAGAAGCAGAATTTATAAAAGAGCTTATAAAAAAATATTCCTCATTTGCTGTATTGAAAGATTTATTTAAGAATATAGATATTGAATCAATCAAAGAGTTTTATAATTATTTACGTATTCAGTTAGAAGATATGGAAAATGTATTAGATGTATATGAATACTATACTTTTGTCTTGATTTATAATATATTAGATAGAGTTGATTTGGAAGGATATGAAAATTTAGTGTATAATTTACTATTATACCAGCAAAAGAGTATATCTAAGGAGAATAATCTTGAAGACACTGTATATAGTCAAGGAGTTATGTGGAATATATTATGTGAAATAAAGTCAAACATTATACCATTACAAGATACAAATAATGCTGTTTATAGAGAATCACTTTTAATAGATATTGTTGCTAACAAATATAAAATAGAATATATATTATCACAGTATATACCAGATTATATATATTCATGTGATATTTTTGATGATTATATTATTACTTTAAATTTTTTACATAAAGCAAATAATCCATACTTAGTCTCTTTATGGGAAAAATATAGTACAGATAAAAATTTTACTTATAAAATAAATAATATTAAGACAGATATTAATACACTAGCACCAAATCATATTATTGATTGGAATGAACCATTTCTTCATAAATTGCAATCATGGTCGCATTTACAGTCATATCATGTATTGCATTTAACAAATAACCTAATCAGGCTCGCATATCTTTTCAATAAAGATATAGATATTTATGCATTAAATTATGCATGGGTAATGTATTTTTTTAGGAAAGATTATACTGTAGTAAATATATATAGTGCATTAGATTTATTTGAGCAAAAAAAGCAAATACATTGTTATACATCATTTGAAATATTAAAATCTTTTATGGAACGGTCAGAAAAAGGAATTCGTCATATTTTTACATCATATTTAATTAACAAAGATACAAAATTTTGGGAAGATAATATTAATCAAATAAAGAAATATATGGATTATATTATCATATATAACTTAAAACCTGAACAGTTGAAATATTTCCATGTTGATGAAGTTCTTCATCATGTAAGAAGAAGTATAGGCAGTTTTATTCGGTATGATGATATTGTTAATATCATGTATTCTATTCATAAAGAAAGCTTAATAATCTTATTGACCATATATAAGTTTGAAGTTAAAGAAGTTGAAAAAAATGATCAAGAATTTATAAAGGAATTAGAGGAATATAATATTCTATACACATTGCACGAAGATAATAAAAATTATACAGATGAATATAATCAGACATATAAATATCTTAAAGAGTCTAATCTAAAATATTATGCTGATAATGGTTATTCGATGGAGCAGGTTGCAGATATGGTTAACGGAAATTTGTGCTGCCTGCCATATCCTGAAATTTTTGGATACTATAAGGATATTAATTGGAATGATGAATATATGCATATCCTTCATCGTAGCTTATATTCAAAAACAGAATATATTGATATTAAAGGTTTATGGTTTGGATTATTAAGTACTATATTAGAATTTTTAAATATCATAGATGTTGATGTAAATTGGCATAAGCTATATGATATTTTTAAGGAGTTTGTATATTTATCATTGTTAATGCCTTTAGATAATAAACATAAAAGCATTTAATCACCTTTCCGCCCTTGAAAAATCTTACAAAAACTGTTACAATACCTTGTCAGTAAAGGCAAAAGCGACAGTGGTTGTCGTTATACTATGGTATTGGTGATAGATGAACATATTTGATAACAATATAAACAGGTTATTTGATGATTTAGTTGTTGAGATAAAGAAGGGAAGTGTATTGTCTATTGCCAGTGCAAGTTTTTCAATTTATTCATATCATGAGCTTAAAAAGCAGCTTGAAAGTATTGATGAGCTTCGGTTTATTTTTACATCACCTGTATTTGTGAAAGACAGCATACAAAAGGAAAAGCGTGAGTTTTACATACCAAAGCTGGAGCGTGAGCGTAACCTTTACGGCACACCTTTTGAACTTCGCCTTAGAAATGGTCTTACTCAAAAGGTTGTAGCAAAAGAATGTGCAGAGTGGGTTAAAAATAAGGTTAAGTTTAAATCAAATATATCTAATATGCAGATTCCAAATTTTATGGTTATTACTAGTGACGGCACCAATAAGGCTTATACACCTATTGACGAATTTTCTACTGTTTCTTTAGGGCTTGAAAAGGGTAATAATTTACTTACGATAATAAATAAGATAGAGCATTCAAATGCTGATGTATATCTTTCCAAATTTCAACAACTTTGGCAGGATAAGGAAATATTGCATGATGTTACAGAATCAGTGATAGACAGTATTGCTAATGTATATAAAGAAAACTCACCAGATTTTATATATTTCGTTATGCTTTATAATATATTTCATGAGTTTTTAGAGGACATATCAGAAGATAATCTGCCAAATGAGGCAACAGGTTTTAAAGACAGTAAAATATGGAATAAGCTTTTTGATTTTCAAAAGGAAGCCTTTACGGAGATATATAACAAGCTTGAAAAATATAACGGCTGCATTTTGGCAGACAGCGTAGGGCTTGGTAAAACATTTACGGCTTTGGCGGTGATTAAATATTATGAAAACCGTGGTAAAAATGTATTAGTGTTATGTCCTAAAAAACTTTCAGAGAACTGGCTTACATACAGGGCAAACTATATAAATAATCCAGTAGCAGAGGACAGGCTTAGGTATGATGTATTATGCCATACAGATTTATCCCGCAATGGTGGTATGTCTAACGGGTTAGATTTAAGCCGTGTAAACTGGGGTAATTATGATTTAGTAGTAATAGATGAGAGCCATAATTTTAGGAATGGTGGCAATCTGGTAGATGATGATAAGCAGAATCGATATACTACTTTAATGAGGAAAATCATAAAAGCTGGTGTTAAAACAAAAGTATTAATGTTATCAGCAACGCCAGTAAACAACAGGTTTATAGATTTAAAGAACCAGCTTGCCTTAGCTTATGAGGGAGATACTGCCTTTATAAACAGCAGGTTAAAGACGGAAAGAAATATTGATGATATATTTCGTTCTGCCCAGGCTGCTTTTAATAAATGGAGTAAAAATCCGCCTGAGGAAAGGACTACTGCTAATTTATTAGATATGCTTGACAATGATTTTTTTGAGTTATTAGACAGTGTAACAATAGCCCGTTCAAGAAAGCATATAGCAAACAGATATAATATGGCAGATATTGGAAAGTTTCCAAAAAGGCTTAAACCTAAGGCTTTAATGCCTAAGCTGACTGATTTAAAGAATATTATAAATTACAGTGAAATATATGATACTTTAAGCAGGTTAAATTTAAGTATCTATACGCCGTCATTTTTTATACATCCATCTAAAATAGATTATTATGAGGAGCTTGCAAACACAAAGGGTGTAAACCTGACCATGCGGGGCAGAGAGAAGGGTGTCCAAAAGTTAATGGCGATAAACCTTTTAAAGCGTTTAGAAAGTTCAGTTTATTCTTTCAGGCTTACGTTAAAGCGGATAATGGATTTAATAGATGAGGCTGTTCGTCATATTAATAATTATGAAACTAATTCTGCCTTAGATAATATAGAAGTGGTGGAAATAGTAAATAACGATTTAGATGAAGATGATAAAAATACTGATTTTTTAATATCTGAGAAGTCATTTAATATTAAATTAAGTGATATGGATTATATTACATGGCGTCAGGATTTACTATCAGATAAAGTATTTTTAGAAAGTCTATATAGTAAATTATCAAGCATAACTCCAGAGCATGACAGCAAGTTAAGTATGCTTAAAAGCATGATAGATGATAAAATAAATCACCCAATAAATGCTGGCAATAAGAAAATATTAATTTTTACAGCTTTTGCAGATACAGCGGAATATTTATATAATAATATCAGTAAAGAAGTAAAAGCAAAATACGGCTTAAATACAGGTATAGTTTCAGGTTCAAACCAGTGCACATCAACTGCCAAAGGTATAAAATCAGATTTCAGCAGTATATTAATGAATTTTTCTCCCATTTCAAAAGAGCGTGATATTATCTCACCAAACTCAAAGGAAGATATAGATATACTTATTGCAACGGACTGTATATCAGAAGGTCAGAACCTGCAGGACTGTGATTATTTAATAAATTATGATATCCACTGGAACCCTGTCCGCATTATCCAGCGTTTTGGCAGGATAGACAGGATAGGCTCAAAAAATGAGTGTATTCAGCTGGTTAATTTCTGGCCTGATATTAATTTAGATGAATATATTAATTTAAAAGCAACGGTAGAAACCCGTATGCGAATATCTGTTATGACTGCCACAGGTGATGATGATTTAATAAATGAAAATGAAAAAGGTGATTTAGAATACAGGCGTTTACAGCTGGAACGGTTAAAAAATGAGATAGTAGATATAGAGGATATGACAGGCGGTGTATCTATTATGGATTTAGGCTTAAATGAATTTCGTCTTGATTTATTAGATTACATGAAAACCCATAACGATATAGAGCATGCTCCTTATGGTATGCACGCAGTTGTGCAGGCAGGCGAAGAATTTAAAAGGGGAGCAATATATATTTTAAAAAACAGGGTAAACGATATAAATATACAGGGCAGAAACAGGCTGCACCCATTTTATATGGTATATATATTAGAGGACGGCTCGCTTTTATATAACCATTTGCAGCCAAAAGAGCTTTTAGATGTGGTCCGTTATATGTGCAAAGGTAAAGAGATAGACAGGCGGGCATGCCATATATTTAATACAGATACGCAAGACGGCAAAAATATGGCAAAATATTCATCTCTTTTAACAGGCAGTATAGAAAGCATGGTAACGGTGCAGGAAGAAAGCAATGTGGAAAGTTTTTTAAAGGGCAGGCCTGTAAGTTTTATAAAAGAAAATATTACAGGTATTGATGATTTTGAATTAATCTGCTTTATAGCTGTGGTATAGGGTAATCTATTATGCTGATACTTCCAAAATCTACTGAAATAAAAGTAATGGTTTCAAAGCAGAAAATAAAAAAGATGCTTACCCAAAAGGACAGCTTTAAAACTTTTGATAATGAAGTATCAAAATGTTTTATAATTAATGAAATATCAGAAACCACCACCCATATTTCAGCAGGCAAAGAAGTAAAAACCATATATGTAATGCAGTTTTTACTAAAAAGTGAAAATTTTACAAATAAATTAATAGAATATTTTTCAAAAAATACAAATCAGAATATAATATTTGTGTTAGATTATGGTGCATATTTTCAAGTATCAGTATATAAAGAAAAGGTTTTAACTACTGATAAATTAAGTAATGACATAATATTAGAATTAAAAGGGCTTGATTTATCAAAAGTATGGGATAACCTGATAATAGATATTTTTAATATTAATGTGGAGCAGGGCAAAACATTAAAAGAGCAGGTGCAAAAAAACAGTGCTTATGAAGCCCTAGCTTTAAAGGTGGAAAGGCTTAATAATAAAATGCGTAAAGAAAAACAGCCTTTAAAAAAGCGGGAATTATTTGAAGAATATAAAAGATTAAAAAAAGAATTGGAGCAGCTAAAAAATGGATAAAATAAAACTTGAAAGCAGCAATATTGCAGATGAAAATTTTGAAAAATTAGCATCACTTTTTCCAAATGTGGTAACAGAAACCATTGTTGACGGTCAACTTGTAAGAGCTATTGATAAAGATAAACTTATGCAGGAAATAAGTGCTTATGTATTAGAAGGTAACGAAGAACGCTATAATTTCACATGGCCAGATAAAAGAAAAAGTGTAGTTTTAGCTAATGCTCCAACAAGAAATACATTAAGAGCCTGCAAAGAAGAAAGTAAAGATTTTGATAATACAGAAAACTTATATATAGAGGGCGATAATTTAGAAGTATTAAAACTTTTAAGAAATACATATATGGGTAAAGTAAAAATGATATATATTGACCCTCCTTATAACACAGGTAAAGATTTTGTATATCAGGATAATTTTTATATAGAAAAAGAAGATTATTTAGAAAATAGTGGTCAGTTTGATAAAGAAGGTAACAGACTTTTTGAAAATACAGAAGCAAATGGCAGGTTTCATACAGACTGGCTTAATATGATGTATCCACGGCTTAAAATGGCAAGGGATTTATTAACTGATGACGGAGCTATTTTCATAAGTATTGATGAGAATGAAGTAAGTAATTTACGAAAAATATGTGATGAAATATTTGGGGGGGGGGAATTTTGTAGCTGATTTTATCCGTAAAACAAAAAGCACAACTAATGATGCAAAAACAGGTATAAATTATCAACATGAAATGTTATTATGTTTTGCAAAAAATAAAAATAATATTAATTTGCTTGGTGGTTCAAAAGATTTAAGTAACTATCAAAATCCAGACAATGACCCAAATGGTGCATGGATAAATGATAATCCATCTGCAAAAAGTGGCTCTTATGAAACAGGATATTTTCCTATAAAAAATCCATATACTAATAAAGAAGATTATCCACCAGAAGGACGATTTTGGGCTTTTTCTAAAAATACATTACAACAACATATAAATAATGGTCGTATTTGTTTTAAAAAAGAATATAAAG
Source organism: uncultured Mucispirillum sp. (assembly GCA_944323205.1). GTDB lineage: Bacteria > Chrysiogenota > Deferribacteres > Deferribacterales > Mucispirillaceae > Mucispirillum. The sequence continues at coordinate 62,686 of CALURO010000009.1, forward strand.
ATAATGAACGGGGATTTATATATAAACGATATTTAAAAGATTTACAAACAACATTAGAAACATTTGATAGTTTAAAGTTTACTGATAATAAATTTATGAATCAAGTTGCTACTAAAGAATTAAAGGATTTAGAGTTGGTAGAATATTTTCCATATCCAAAAGGGTGTAATTTTTTAAAAGAAATTATTATTCATGGAAGTGATAAAAATTCTCTTATCCTTGATTTCTTTTCAGGTTCTGCTACAACTGCACATGCAGTTATGCAACTTAATGCAGAAGACGGTGGAAATAGAAAATATATAATGGTGCAGTGGCCAGAAAAAACACCAGAAGACAGTGAAGCAAGAAAAGCAGGGTATAGCACAATATGTGAAATAGGTAAGGAAAGGATACGCAGGGCAGGGGAAAAGATAAAGAAAGATTATCCTAATGCAAATATAGATACAGGTTTCCGTGTATTTAAGTTGGACAGCTCTAATATGGAAGATGTGTATTATGAAGCAGAGAAATTTTCTCAGCAGGATATAAGCAAAACTATATCTTATATAAAAGCAGAGAGAAGTGAAGAAGATTTGCTTTTTCAAATAATATTATCATGCGGCATACCTTTAAAATGTAAAATAGAGATAAAAAAGGTTAATAATAGAGATGTTTATTTTGTAGATAATACATATTTACTTGTATGCTTTGAAAAAGATATAGATGATAACACTATTGAAGAACTTGCTAAAATGCAACCAGACTTTATGGTATTTAATCAAAATGTGCAGGACAGCACTTTGGCAAATATTAAGCAGATATTTAAGATGATTAGCAATGATACTAATGTTAAGGTGATATAATGAAATTTAGGTTTAGTATTCAGCAGTATCAAAGCGATGCAGTGAAAAGTGTAACAGATGTTTTTAAAGGTAACATTATATCAGATAATAGATATGTTTATGATAAAGGTAACATTAGTTATAGCACATTAGAATATCATTTAATAGATGATATAGGCTATAAAAACAGCCCTGTTACATTAAGCAGTAATGAGCTTTTAGAAAATATAGTAGAAGTGCAAAAAAATAATGGTTTACATATATCTACTACTCTTTCTGAAAAATATGGCAGGTGCAGCCTTAATGTTACTATGGAAACAGGCACAGGCAAAACTTATGTTTATATAAAAACTATATATGAACTTAATAAACTTTACGGCTGGAAAAAGTTTATAATAGTTGTGCCTAGTATTGCTATAAGGGAAGGTGTATATAAAAGTTTTGATATAACAGGTGAGCATTTTTACGGCCAGTATAATAAAAAAATTAAATATTTTATATACGACAGCAAATACTTACACCAAATAGAAGATTATGCCACAAGTGATGATATAAATGTAATGATTATAAATATGCAGGCTTTTGCCACATCTTTAAAAGAGGGCACAAAAAATAAAGAATCACGCATAATTTATTCTAAGCGTGATGAGTTTGGCTCTCGCAGACCAATAGATGTTATAAAAGCAAATAATCCTATTATTATACTTGATGAGCCACAAAAAATGGGTGGTGAAGCAACTGCAAACGGTATATTAAATTTTAATCCCCTTTTTTCCATAAGCTATTCTGCCACCCATAAAGAAAAAAATAATATGGTATATGTGCTTGATGCAGTAGATGCATATAAACAAAAACTTGTAAAAAAAATAGAAGTAAAGGGCATTAAAACAAGTAATGTATCCACAGGCAACAGCTATGTATATTTCAGCCATATTATATTATCACCAGATAAACCACCAAGAGCAAAAATAGAAATAGAAGTATCTAATCAAAATAAAATTACTAAAAAAGAATTTATAGTATCAGATAAAAGTGATTTATATACTTTATCTAAAAATATGAGCCAGTATGAAGGTTTTATAGTGGCAGAAATAGACCCATTTAAAAATACTATCCGTTTTACTAATGATATAGAACTGACAGCAGGCTCATCTTATGGTGATATACAGGAAAGTGATATTAGAAGAATACAAATAAGGGAAACTATTATCTCCCATTTTGAAAAAGAAGAAAAACTTTTTTATGATAATATAAAAACATTATCACTTTTCTTTATTGATGAAGTTGCAAAATACAGAAAATATGATGAAAGTGGCAATAAAGTAACAAGCGATTATGAAAAGATATTTGAAGAAGAATATAATAATATATTATCTGAAAAAATAAAAACATTAGATGAGAAAAGTGAATATTATAAATATCTAAAGTCTTTTGCAGCACAAGAAGTGCATAATGGATATTTTAGCATAGATAAAAAAACTAAAAAAGAAACAGATGATTTTGAAGTAAAAACTGGGCTTTCAAAAGATACAGATGCTTATGATTTAATATTAAAAAATAAAGAGAAACTTCTTTCTTTTAATGAGCCTACAAGGTTTATCTTTTCCCACTCTGCATTAAGGGAGGGCTGGGATAACCCAAACATTTTCCAAATATGCACATTAAAGAAAAGCGATAATACTATGCAAAAACATCAGGAAGTAGGCAGAGGTTTAAGGCTTTGTGTTAATCAGGAGGGCACAAGGGTAGATGAAAACTATGCAAAAGAAAATGTTATGGATATTAACCTGCTTACAGTTATTGCATCAGAAAGTTATGAAGAGTTTGTTGATGGTCTGCAAAAAGAAATAAGCGAAGAGCTTGTAACAAGACCTTTGAAAATTACAGGAAAAGAAAATTTTACTGGTAAAGAAAATATATATACAAAAACTATTGTAACAGAGCAGGAAGCCCAAAATATATTTTATTATCTTATTGAAAATAAATATATTGATAAACAAGGCAATATTACTGATACATATCTGGAAGCAAGGGCAAATAATATTATTGCAAAAATGGACGAAAACGACAAACACTTACAACAAACAGTTATTAATATTTTAGATGATATTATTACAAGAAAAGATATTCTTGAAAGAAATACAGGCAATAATGCCAGAAAAACAAAAATTACAAATTATTTAAATGATAACTTTTATAAATCAGAGTTTCAAAAGCTTTGGAATATGATAAATGATAAGTATGTTTATCGTATCAGTTTTGACAGTAAAGAGTTAGTGCAAAACACTATAAAATATTTAGATGATAATTTACATGTAACAAAAACAAGATATACTGTTGAAACAGGTGAGCAAAAAGAAGATTTATCAGCAGAAGAAATCAAAGCTGGTGCAGGTTTTCAAAACACAGTAGACGGCACCCACCATTATGAAAAAGAAAAAGATTTCAAAAGCAGTGTAAAATATGATTTACTTGGGGAAATATCTACAAGGGCACAAATCACAAGAAAGACTGCCGCAGATATTTTGCAGGGGATACAGCCAAAAACATATAGCCACTATGCAGCAAACCCGGAAGAATTTATTAAAAAAGTAAGTAAAGTTATTGATGAGCAAAAAGGCTCACTTATTATTAACCAAATCACTTACTATAAAACATCAGAAAAATATAAAACAGATATTTTTACAAAAACAAAAGTAGATTTAGAAAGCAGCAGTTTAAGACTTAAAGATAAATGTCAAAAACATGTGCAGGATTATTTAGACTATGATAGCGAAATAGAAAATAAACTTGCAGATAATCTGGAAAAAGAAGAAATAGTGAAAGTTTATTCAAAACTTCCAAAAGGTTTTCTCATACCAACCCCAGTAGGCGACTACAATCCAGACTGGGCAATAGTCTTTGATGAAAAAGATGTAAAATATATATACTTCATAGCAGAAACAAAAGGCAAATTAGGTAGTTTAGATATTAGAGGTAGAGAAGATATAAAAATCAACTGTGCACGCAAACTCTATGCAGCACTTTCATCAGAAAACCTAAAATATAATGTAATAACAGATTACAAGGAGCTTTTAGAGATAGTGAAAGGGAAGTAGGGAAAATAAATTATTGTTTGAAAAAAGGTTATTATATCAATATACGATGTAATAACCATATATAAATGGTAGTGCTAATGGAGTAGCAAAAGAATATTATCAAAATGGGGTGCTTACAACATAGGTTCAATATGGAAATGATAAAAGAGTTGGGATTGTAAAAGATTATTATTCAAATATATGAGTAATGATATATTTTATAAACATTTGCAGGATTACTTAAAATTTTGTAATCGTTTTTTGACTTTACAGAACACTTTTAATAACTTAAAAGTATTAGTATTATAATGAATATATTACATATAATAAAGCAGCAAAAAGAAAAATCAATGACTTAAAATCACGGAGGTAAAAAGATGAACAAAGAAAGAAATACACAGCAAGAATCAGCTATAGGCAGAAGCTGGGAAGATTTTGAAAAAGATATTTATACTGCTGATGAAATTAGAGAAAGTGATTTAAGGGTATCATTAATAAGTGAGTTTATACGAGCAAGAGATGAATTAGGTATAAGTCAAAAAAAATTAGAAGAATTAAGTGGTGTTAAACAGCCAATTATTGCTAGAATGGAAAAAGGTTTATTCAAATCCGCAAATAGAAACAGTTTTAAAATTATTAGCACCAATGGGTAAAACATTAGCTATTGTTCCAATTAAATAGTAATAATATTTTCAATTATAAGCATTCCTTATAAATGAATATATAAGAGAAATCCTAAGGTTTCAAAATAATTATTATTTGCATTTTTAATATATTTTATATATATTATATTATAATATATTAAATTATAGGTGTGTTATGGAATATTCAACTATTAGTGTTAGAATTGATAAAGAAAATAAGCTGGCTTTTGAAAAATTTTGTGATGATGTAGGAATGAACACTTCTACTGCAATATCATTGTTTATAAAAGCAGTATTGCGAGAAAATCGTATTCCATTTGAAATATCTAATGACCCTTTCTATTCAAAATCAAATATTGAGCATTTGAAAAGAGGTATTTCTGCAATTAATCAGGGTAAAGGCAGAGAGCATAAACTGATTGAAGAATAATTAATATAATATAGATGATTAAAAGTATCTTCATAAAAATACTTGAAAAGTAACTTAATGTATTGTATATTATATTATGTATTGCAGGACAGAACATTTTAAAATTTTAAGGAAGGAACAAAAACTGCAATACTTTATTTTTAGATGACTGCTTATATAATTTATAAGTAAACTCCATAAACGGACGGTGACCTAATATATTTATGGAGGAAGTGATGGTCACTACACGTGTCAAAAATTCTACTATATTTCTTAGGTTTAGCTACTATGAGAATGGTGTTGCTAACAATGTGGAAGTGTCTTCAGAATTTAAATGCACCAGCAAGGGCATCAGTACATGTCGTTGCGAAGGGCATAAAAGTGCTATTAAATTAGCTAATGCCGTTTCAACAGCAATTGATGGAAATACTTTTGTTTTTGAAAAGTTTTTTCCACATTCTTTGCGGGCACGCAAAAAATATTCATCTGGCTTAAAATCATCAAGTAAAAGTGAAACTGTATATGGTTTTAAAGCTGATACTGTTACTGTAAACAATGTAACTTACTTTAATGACAGCGATTTTACTAAGTTTACAAATAATTGGCTTCAAAATGCCAGCCTTAGTAAAAGCACTAAACTTGGATATAAGAATATTATTAAAAATTATCTTAAACCGGCATTTGGAAACATGTTATTAAAAGATATTAAGCTTTCCCACATACAAAGTTTTCAGAATAAACTTGTTGATAAATGCAGTAATAAGTATGTTAATAATATTATTGGCTGTTTGTCATCTATTATGACTTATGCTGTGCAAAATGATATAATTGATAAAAACCCTTGTTCGCAAATCAAAAAACAGAAAGTAAAATTAGTTACAGTAATGCCATACAGCAGTGAGGATATTGATAAAATATTAGAATATTCAAAAGAATATTATCCAGGCTGGACTCTGTTTTTTGCTTTTGGACTGTTTGAAGGTTTACGAACTGGTGAAATATTTGCTCTTACATGGAATGATTTTAAACTGCTTGATGAGCATAATAATCTGATTCTATTAAAATCTAAAAAAGCTCTTGAAAGAGCTTTAAGTGATGAGGCAGGAGGTAAATTATGTATTGAAATATCTAAAACTATCACATCAGGGGAGTTAAAAAACAGCACAAAAACAGATAGAACAAGAATACTTCCTATTCAATCTATTTTAAAGCCATACATAAGCGAGCATTTAGATAAATTTTATAATAACAAAATAGATTATATTTTTTATAATAAAAGTGGAGAGTATTATAAAAGATACCCTTCAGCTGCCAGAAAGTGGAATAAAATTTTAGAAGCATGTAATATAGAGCACAGGCAACTTTATAAAAACAGGCATAATTTTGCAATAAATTTTTTAAAGGCAGGTGCAACATATAACCAAACTGCCCGCATGCTTGGTCATACATCTTCTGCAATGGTGATAAACAGGTATTGAAATTATCAGGAGGATTTATCTAATATGGATTTTTTGACTAATCAAAAAGATGAGTGAGCATTTTCCATGAAGTGTGATAGTGTGTTATAAAGCTATGAAATAACAGTTAATTTTTAGTGCTCATGGGAAAATTATGGGAAAATGACAATATAGAGAGGGATTCGCCTTCCAAAATAATTTGTCCTAAATTATTTTTCCAGGCCTGCCAGCTTACTGTCGCAGACATCCTGTCTGCTTTTCCTTTCTATTCGTCGGCGTTCGCTGGCTTCAAATCCCTTGTAAACACAAAAGGACAGTATTTTTAACTGTCCTTTTGTATTTACGGAGAGAGAGGGATTCGAACCCTCGATACCGGTTTCCCAGTATACTCGCTTAGCAGGCGAGCGCCTTCGACCATACTCGGCCATCTCTCCATTTGTTATATTAGAGATAATTATATACTTGAATTATTTTATAATGTCAAATAAAAAATACATCTTTTTGAAAAAAGCTGTTAAATATGCCTTATTTGTGTTTCTATACCGTTCTGCTGTGCAAACATTACTCCTCTGCCGCACATAGGTGCAGAAAGCTCACATCTTCTTGAGCACATAGGACAGTGAGTTGGTGCACTGCTTAATATGTTATCTGATTTTTCTTCATTTTTACGCTGTTCTTCCAGCTCTTTAAAATATTTGTCCATGTCCATAGATATACCTTTAACATAATATGTTATTCTAACACAAATAATATATATTTTTATGTTTTTTGCAAGAAAAGATTTTAATAAATTTGTAGAAATTATAATAAATATTACAATCATAAATAAAGCTTAAAATATTATATGTAGTAATTTTAGTAATTATCAAACTTGACAGCTATAAAAGATGAGAGTAAAGAGTAATGGTATTATATATAAATCGGGGGTAATTATGCACTATTTACATATTCATCCTGGAATAATTACTGTATGTATGCTTATTTTATCAAATGTATTTATGACATTTGCATGGTATGCTCATTTAAAGAATTTATCATCTTTGCCATGGTTTGGAGCAGCACTTGCAAGCTGGGGGATAGCTTTTTTTGAATATATGATACAGGTGCCTGCAAACAGGATAGGATATACAGTTTTTACTCTGCCACAGCTGAAAATAATGCAGGAAGTTATAGCTTTAGGTGTATTTATTCCGTTTGTAACACTATATATGGGTAAGCCTTTAAATTTAAATTTCCTGTGGGCTTCTCTCTGTCTTTTAGGTGCAGTATATTTTATGTTTAAATAGATTAATAAAAGCAGTTTCTGTACATATTTTAAGATGCTGCTTTTAATAATAAATCTATTTATTTATAAATCATTTATATTAATTATCTATTTATTTTATTGAATAAAATATATTTTTTTTAAAAAAACTCTTGACACTTTCCACTGTGGTTACTAAATTAGTTCTAGCACTCAAAGATTGCGAGTGCTAACAAATGAGGTAAAAGAAAATGGATATGCGTTTCTTAAATGAGCGTGAAGAGCTTGTTTTAAGGACAATAATTGATGAATATATAGATACCAGTGAGCCTGTTGGTTCTCGTAATGTTTCAAAGGTAGGGCCTTTAAAAATGTCCCCTGCAACTATAAGAAATATTATGAGTGATTTGGTAGAAAAGGGATTTATTGCTCAGCCTCATACATCTGCAGGCAGGGTGCCTACAGACAGCGGATATAGATATTATATAGAGAAGTTTGTAAAGATACAAAATATATCAGAAGATTTTATAAAGAATATCCACAGGGAAATGAGTATAGACCCGGTGAATGTGATGAACCTTTTCCGCCATTTTTCTAAGAAAATGGGGGATATGACACATGCAGTTGGGTTTGTGGTTTCCCCTAAAATGAATACTATAAACTTGAAACATATAGAGTTTATAAGAATCAACAGGGATACGGTGCTTGCTGTTATTGTTGCAAAAACTGGTATGGTGCAGAATGTGCTTCTGCCAGTGGACAACAGCATTACAGATAATGACCTTGTAAGAATGAGCAACTTTATAAACAGCAATTATGAAGGTGCTAATCTTTATGAAGTGCAGCGAATGCTTTTGCAGGAATTGCAGGCAGCAGAGGGGGAAATAAGGCGTCTTGCAGAGCAGGCAGTGAAGTTAAGCGAAGCGGTAGTTAAAAGCCCAGTATTTGATGAAGAGTTTATTTTTGAAGGCACGAAAAATATTATAGATATTCCAGAGCTTAGGCAGAACGGCAAATTGACTGATGTTTTGCAGGCTTTTGAAGAAAAAAGCCATATATGTTCTCTGCTTGAAAGCTGTATGAAAGAAGACAGTGTGCAGATATTTATAGGCTCAGAGATAGGGCTTGATAATACAGATGAGCTGGGCATGGTTATAAAACCATACCACAGGGGTGGAAATATAGTAGGAACAATGGGTGTTATAGGCCCTAAAAGAATGAAATATTCACAAGTGGTTTCTATTGTAGATTATTCCTCAAAAATAATATCAAAAATGCTTAATGATTACTACGAGGGGGATAAGTAATGAGCGAAGAAAAAAATGAAAATATGCAGCAGGAAGATGGAGTAAAAATTGATATAGAATCACCAGAAGCAGAAGTTATTGAAAATGCAGAAGAACTGCAGGAAACAGAAATCCAGCCTGAAGAAGATACGGAGATGGGTGGCGGTGAAATCGGCATATTAAAAAAACAGGTGGAAAATTTAGAAAATATATTAAAAGAAAAAAATGAAGAAATACTCCGCCGTGCTGCTGATTTAGATAATTACAGAAAAAGGCTTACAAAAGAAACTGAAGATAAAGTCCGCTTTGCTAATCAGTCGGTTGTAAAAGATTTTCTGCCAGTTATTGATAACATAGAAATGGCTTTGCAGCATACAGAAGAAGGCACACCTTTAAGAGAGGGTATAGAGCTTACTATAAAATCATTTAAAGATGCACTTTCTAAACATGGTGTAAAAGAAGTAGACGCAGAAATAGGCACAATATTTGATCCAGCAGTCCATGAAGCAATAATGATGGACAGCACGGCAGAATATGAAAATAATGCTATCACTTTATGTGTTCAAAAGGGCTATTTATTAAATGACAGAGTAATACGCCCTGCAAAAGTGAAAGTAAATAAAATATAAAAAAATAAAATATAATATATAACAGTTAAGACTGTTTTGGAGGAACGATGGCTCAAGGAAAAGTTATAGGTATTGACTTAGGAACAACTAACTCAGTTGTAGCAGTAATGGAAAACGGTCAGCCTAAAGTTATAGTAAATGCAGAAGGTATGACAACAACACCATCTATTGTTGGCTTTACAGATGGGGACAGACTTGTTGGTATACTTGCAAAGCGTCAGGCAGTAACTAACCCTGAAAATACAATTTTTAGTATTAAAAGATTAATAGGCAGAAAAGCAGATTCATCTGAAACTGCAAATGCAAAAAAACACCTGCCATATAAAATAGTGCCAGCAGATAACGGCGATGCATGGGTAGAAATTAAAGGCAAAAAATATGCTCCACAGGAAATTTCTGCAATGATTTTACAAAAATTAAAACAAACTGCAGAAGATTATCTTGGTGAAACTGTTACAGATGCGGTTATTACAGTTCCAGCGTATTTTAATGACGCACAGCGTCAGGCTACAAAAGATGCTGGTAAAATCGCAGGCTTAAATGTTCAGCGCATTATCAACGAGCCAACAGCAGCAGCACTTGCTTATGGTTTAGAGAAAAAAGGCGAAGAAAAAATCGTTGTATATGACTTAGGTGGTGGTACATTTGATGTATCTATTCTTGAACTTGGCGATGGTGTATTTGAAGTTAAAGCTACAAATGGTGATACTTTCTTAGGTGGTGATGACTTTGATGAAAGAATCGTTAAATGGTTATGCGAAGAGTTTATGAAAGATAACGGCATAGACTTAGCAAAAGATAAAATGGCTTTACAAAGGTTAAAAGAAGCTGCAGAAAAAGCAAAACATGAGCTTTCTGGCACTACTGAAACTGAAATCAACCTGCCATATATTACAGCAGACCAGACTGGCCCTAAACACTTAGTTAAAAAATTAAGCAGGGCAAAATTTGAAGCATTAGTATCAGATTTAGTTGAAAAAACATTAGAGCCATGCAAAAAAGCATTAAACGATGCAGGCCTTACAACAAGTGATATTAATGAAGTTATACTTGTTGGTGGTATGACTCGTATGCCGCTTGTTCAGCAGAAAGTAAAAGAATTTTTTGGTAAAGAGCCACACAAAGGTATCAACCCTGATGAAGTTGTTGCAATAGGTGCAGCAGTTCAAGGCGGTGTATTAATGGGAGATGTTAAAGATGTGCTTCTTCTTGATGTAACACCGCTTTCATTAGGTATTGAAACAATGGGCGGCGTAATGAATAAAATCATTATGAGAAATACTACAATCCCAGCAAGAAAAAGCCAGATATATACTACTGCTGCTGATAACCAGCCGTCAGTTACTATTCAGGTTCTGCAGGGTGAAAGAGAGATGGCAAGCGACAATAAACTTATAGGTCAGTTTGACTTATCAGGTATTGCTCCAGCTCCAAGAGGTGTGCCACAAATTGAAGTAACTTTTGATATTGACGCAAATGGTATATTACATGTTTCTGCAAAAGATAAAGGCACAGGTAAAGAACAGTCTATTGTTATTAAAGATTCTTCAGGTTTATCAGAAGATGAAATTGATAGAATGGTACACGATGCTGAAGCTCATGCAGAAGACGATAAACGCAAAAAAGAATTAGCAGAAGTTAGAAACCAGGCTGATACATTAGTATATACTACTGAAAAATCATTAAAAGAGCATGGTGATAAATTAGATGCTGCTGTTAAGGAAAACATTGAAAAAGAGCTTGAAAGTTTAAAACAAAAATTAACAAGCGAAAATGTTGGCGAAATTAAGGAAGGTATAGATAAACTATCAAATGCTGCACAAAAATTAGCAGAAGTTTTATATGCTCAAAATAATCAGGGCGGCGATGCTTCAGCCAACCAAGGCAGTGCTTATGCTCAGGAAGAACCATCTAAAAAAGATGAAAATGTAGTAGATGCTGATTTTGAAGAAGTTAAAGACGATAAAAAATAAGCATAAACTGATAAATTACAATAAAGCGTTCTCAAGAATACCTTGGGGACGCTTTTTTTATGACTTTTTTATGTATATTATAATTTTTCAATAACTAAAGTTTTAGATTATATCTGGTGGTACCCCATTTTTATTTTAGAAATATTTATAAGTTATTGTAATATATAATAAAAAGAGTGATTTTAAATTGCAAAAGCTCCTAAAAATTGTTATAATGTTATATCCAAAAAAAACAAAAAACAATCAAGGAGCTTACTATGATATTACAAGATAATTTTTTAAAAATAAAGTCAAAAATGCATAATGTTGTAAAAGGTTTTATAAGTTTAAGCAAACCCGAAAAGAGATTTTTATTAGATATGTTATTAGGAGTATTTACAACTAATAGTTTTAATTTGATGTCTATAAGTCGTAATCTACCCTATGAAATAAGTATTAAGCATATACATAAACGCTTACAAAGGCATTTATCCAATAATATTGATATGATGAATAAGATAAATGACTATTGAATTATTTATATGCTAATAATTGTAGATTTATAATAAGACAAAGCCACAACAGAAAAATTGCTCATGCTGGTAGAGAAATTTTAATAAAAGACTTATGTTCAATTTATAAATGTAAACATAGCAGTAAGCAGGGTAAGTATTTCTATAAACATTGTTATTTAGAAAATATGCCAATAACAGTAGTATATCATCAAAAAGTATCAGATATAACCTTACTATGCTCTGGTCATTTGAGCAAAAAAGAAGCAGAACAAAGCATATACAGGTATTTCAAAAGGTGGAGTATAGAAGATAGTTATAGATTTATGAAACAGACATTTGGACTAGAAACAGCACAAATAAGCAACTTTAATGGAATAAAAAATATTGCTGCTATTGCTTTATTTGTCTGGTATATACTTAAATGCATAGAACATGATGAAGAATTAGAATATATTACTATGAAAGAAGCTAAATATAATAAAAAGAAAAAAGTTAAATTCAAATATTATAGGTTAGCAGAAGGTATAAAAAAAATATTAAACTATATTGTTGTTAATTATTCTATTAAAAAGAAGAAGAATATCAAAAAAAGACTTTCGATTGAGGACTTTTTACCAAAAGATAAGGACGATTTGATATGGGTATAAAAAATGGGGTACCACTAGAGTTTAATTAATTATTTACAAATAATAATTATTAGTTTAGTATTCTATGGTATGCTTGCATGCAAATAAGTTATTAATAGGGAATACTATGAGTTTAGAAAATCAATCCACTCAAAAGCCTGTAAAATTTCAGGCAGAATTACTCATTAAAATTATTATAGCTATTATTGCTGGTATTGCATTGGGACTTTTATTAAGTCTTTTTTCAGGTGGTATGGTTATTGCAAAAATATTAATGATTTTTAATTCTATTTTTAGTAATTTTCTTAGTTTTGTTATACCGCTTTTGATTATAGGGCTTGTAGCTCCGGGTATCGGTCATTTAGGAAAAGATGCTGGAAAGCTACTGCTTATTACTCTTGTAATGGCATATGCATTTACATTTTTTGCCGGGTTTTCAACTTATGGTGCAGCATCTTTGATATATCCATATATGCTTGATGGTGCTGTATTATCTGTTAATGCAGATACAGCAAATACAATTAAACCATATTTTACCATAGATATGCCACCAGTCATGTCTGTTACATCAGCATTAATACTTGCTTTTGTTTTGGGTTTTGGGTTAGCTGTTACAAAAACAGAAAAAATAATGGATGTTGTTGATGATTTAAGAGTAATTATTAATAAAATTATCTCATCAGTTATTATTCCACTGCTCCCATTTTATATTTTAACAATTTTTATGAATATAACTTTTGTTGGTGAAATCAGCAAAGTGCTTGCAGTATTCCTTAAAATTATTATTTTAATATTTATATTAACAGTGATACTTCTTTTAATATTTTTCAGTATTGCAGGTCTTGTGGCACATAAAAATCCACTTACACTGCTTAAAAAAATGATGCCTGCTTATATTACAGCTCTTGGCACTTCATCTTCAGCAGCAACAATACCTGTTACATATGAGTCTACTTTATCAAATGGGGTAAAAACTTCAATTGCTAGTTTTGTTATTCCACTTTGTGCTACAATTAATATGCCCGGCTCTATGTTAAAGATAGTAGCATGTTCGTTGGCAGTAATTTATACAACAGGTATGGATATATCATTTTCACAGTATTCTATATTTATTTTAACATTGGCAGTTGCTATGGTTGCAGCTCCCGGTGTTCCCGGTGGTGCTATTATGACTGCCCTTGCACCATTATCAGCAATTCTTGGCTTTTCTCAGGAAGTAAATGCTTTAATGATAGCTTTATATATAGTAATGGATAGCTTTGGCACAGCAACAAATGTTACAGGTGATGGGGCAATTGCAGTTATTATTGATAAAATATATAAACATGACCATCATATAACAGAAGATGAAACAGAAGCATAATTAATATAAAGCCCTGTATTATAATAACAGGGCTTGAGACTGTCAAAAAAATTGATAATATTCAACTGCCCTTTCAGGCAGCTGGAAAATATTATAATAAGTTTAATTTTTTCATATCGTCTATTAAGTGTTTAACAGCATTAACAGAGTTATCAAAAAGAGCCTGTTCTTCAGCATTTAAAGTTAATTCAACAACTTTTTCAACACCTTTTCCGCCAAGAACTGCAGGAACACCTACATAGTAGCCATTAACTCCATATTCGCCGTCAAGATAAGCACAAACTGCTAAAACTCTTTTTTGGTCTTTAATGATAGCTTCAGCCATTTCAACAGCTGAGGCAGCTGGAGAATAGAAAGCAGAGCCAGTTTTTAATAATGCAACAACTTCGCCACCCGCTTTTGCTGTTCTTTCAACTATTTTATCCATAACTTCTTTAGCTTTTTCTTTGCTGCCATATTTGCGCTCAAAAAGTTCAAGAGCAGGGATACCAGCAACATTTGCATATCTAACAAGTGGAACCATAGTGTCGCCATGACCGCCTAAAACTAATGCACTTACATCTTTAACAGAAACGCCTAATTCCCATGCAATAAAAGAAGCAAAACGGGAAGAGTCAAGAACGCCAGCCTGTCCTAATACTCTAGAAGCAGGGAAACCTGTAACCTGACGCATAAGAGTAACCATTGCATCAAGTGGGTTAGAAATAACAATAACATAAGCATCTGGAGCATATTTTTTAATATTTTCACCAACAGTTTTAATAATACCAGAGTTAATGCCTAAAAGGTCATCACGGCTCATACCCGGTTTTCTTGGCACACCTGATGTAACAATAACAACGCCTGCACCTTCAATATCTTTATAATCGTTTGTGCCAGTAACAGAAACATCAAAATGGTCAGTTTTAGAAGCCTCAGAAATATCTAATGTTTTACCTTGTGGTAAGTTTTCAACGATATCAAGCATAACAACATCGCCAAGCTCCCTTTTAGCAATGATTTGTGCCATTACACCGCCGATTTGTCCGCCGCCAATAAGAGCGATTTTAGGTCTTTTAAATTCCATAGAATAAGCCTCCTTTTAGACTTTAATATAATGCAATTTTATTTTAGCAATATCTTCCGATTGCAACTACTATATTAATCCAACTTGATAAAATAGTCTAATAAAAAATTAAAAAAATTAAAAATAATTTTCTTAAATAAAATACATGCTCTTGTAAATAATTTAGAAGGTATTTTTTTAAATATATTGTAATTCATTTAAAATATATATTTACTAGAACTTATGAAAACAGATATTTACAGTCTAAATAATTAAAGATACTTGAATAAATAATAAATTAGTGTTATAATCAGTAAATAAAGCAATAAATATAGAGAGGGATATATGGAGCTGAAAACACAGATTTTAGAAATGATACGCCTATCATCAACAAATCTTTCTGCAGATGTAGAAAAAGCAATAATTGATGCTGCAGCAAAAGAAGATGAAGGCAGCCCTGCAAAAAATGCTTTAAATACTATTATTGAAAACATTAAGCTTGCAAGGCAGCAGTCTACACCAATATGTCAGGATACTGGTACATTAATATTTTATGTAGACTATAAAGCTGGCGGAGAAGAAAAAGTATATATTGAAGCTATTGGAGAGGCTGTGAAAGAAGCTACTGCAAAACAATATCTTCGTCCAAATGCTGTTGACCCGGTTACTGGTAAAAACAGTGGCAACAATACTGGCACAAACGCCCCATATATCCATTTTCACCAGTGGGATAAAGACTATACTCGCATACGCTTTATGCAGAAAGGCGGCGGCTGTGAAAACTGCGGCACACAATACAGGCTTCCAGATATTACACTTGGAGCAGGCAGAGATTTAAAAGGTGTAAGAAAATGTATTATAGATGCAATATATAATGCTCAAGGGCAGGGCTGTGCGCCCGGTATAATCGGCGTAGGAATAGGCGGCGATAGAGCATTATCACATATTCTTGCAAAAGAGCAGCTTTTTAGAAAAATGGGGGAAAGAAATATTGACCCGGAAATTGCAGCACTGGAAGAAAATGTATTAAAAGATATTAATAAACTTGGTATAGGTCCTATGGGGTTTGGCGGTAAAACTACAGCTTTGGAAGTATTTATTGGTTATCAGCACCGTCATCCAGCAACATTTTATGTTTCTATAGCTTATATGTGCTGGGCAAATAGAAGAAAAATGATGACTATTAAAGACGGTGAGGTGACTTATGCTTAAAATAACTACTCCAATATCAGAAGAAACTGTAAAATCATTAAAAGTAGGCGATTCTGTATTACTTTCAGGCAGAATAGTTACTGCAAGAGATGCAGCTCATAAATTAATGGTGGAAGAAAAACCTGATTTTATTAGAGAGTATTTAAAAGATGGAGTAATTTATCACTGCGGCCCAGTTGTTAAGCAGGACGCAAAGGGAGAATGGTCATTTGTATCAGCAGGTCCAACAACTTCATCAAGGGAAGAGCCATACCAAAGCACAGTTATAGGCGAATATGGGGTTCGTGCAGTAATAGGTAAAGGCGGTATGGGACCTAAAACTCTTGCAGGATTAAAAGAACATGGGGCAGTATATCTGCATGCAATAGGCGGTTCTGGCTCTTTGACTGCATCAAGAGTTAAGAAGGTAGAAAAAGTATTTATGGTGGAAGAGTTTGGCACACCTGAGGCCTTTTGGGTTATTGATGTGGAAGATTTCCCAGTAATTGTTACAATGGACGCTCACGGCAACAGCCTTCATGCAAAAATATTAGAAGAAAGCGGCAAAGTATGTAAAGAGCTGCTTGCAAAATAATGTAGATAAATATAATTATTATAAAGCAGTATTAGTGAAAACTTTTACTGCTTTTTTTATATGGATTATTATATGGAATTAGATGAAATTAAAAAAAAATTAATAGAAGCTTATGATGATAAAAATGCAGAATTCTTTTCAAAAATATCGCCTGAGGCTGGAAATGTAACAGGGGTAAGAGTGCCATATTTAAGAAATCTTGCTCGTGAAATAGTAAAAGGTAATGTGAAAGATTTTCTTGATAACTATAATATAGAAAGCCATGAAGAATTTTTACTAAAAGGTATAGTGATAGGCTATGCAAAAATCACTATCTATGAAAAATTTTCTTATTTAGAAAAATTTATACCTGAAATATACGACTGGTCAGGCTGTGATATTGTGATTTCATCATTTAAATTTAAAGAAAATGAACTTAGCGAAGTTTATAGTTTTATTATGCAGTATAGAAATTCTAAAAAAGAGTATGAAACACGGTTTATGCTTATTATGCTTCTTAGTAACTTTATAAAGGAAGATTATCTTGATAAAATCAAAGAACTACTTGAAACAGAAAAGTTTGATAAATATTATACTCAAATGGCTGCTGCATGGCTTATATCTGTAATGTTTGTAAAATACAGAGATTATACATTATCATATCTTAATAATAACCGCCTTGATGATTTTACATATAATAAGGCATTGCAGAAAATAAGAGAATCAAATAGAGTAACAAAAGAAGATAAAGAGCTTGTAAAACAAATGAAGCGAAAATAAATATACCAGTTTTAAAATAATCAATAAAACTATTGGTGCCACCATAAAACACTTGCTAAATATAATAAATAGTTATAAGAATATTTAAAAGTTGATATTATTAAGTTTCAGATAGGTTATTTATTTATATGGATAAAAAAACATTTGCATTTATAGTTGCTTTTTTCTCGTTTTTAATATGGGGTGCATTAGTTATATACTGGCACCAGCTTTCAAGTGTTAATCCTTTAGAAGTTGTAGCCCACCGTGCTGTATGGAGCCTTGTTTTAACTGCTTTTTTAGTGCTTATAACTCAAAAGGCTGGAGAAGTAATATGCATTTTAAAAAATCCTAAAAATATACTGCCGCTAATATTATCAAGCATACTAATTGCGGGCAACTGGGGGCTTTTTATATGGGCAGTTGCGCACGATAAAATACTAGAAAGCAGTATGGGTAACTATATTACACCACTTTTAAATGTAGCAGCATCTGCCATTATATTTAAAGTTGTCTTAAATAAATACCAAAAATTATCAGTGCTGCTTGCATTTGCAGGTGTTATATATATGATTATTATATACGGAAAAGTGCCGTATATTGCTATATTTTTTGCGGTTACTTTCTGCACATACGGCATTATTAAAAAACTTGTGCCTGCAAGTGCCATAACAGGTCTTTTTGTAGAAACATTAATTATATCAGTTCCTTCTGTAATTTATGTATTATATCTTATTTCAACAGGGGAAAGTGCAGTTTTAAGGGGCGATACTTTTATTTCACTTCTGCTTGTATGCGGCGGTATAGTAACAACTCTTCCGCTGCTTGGCTTTTCATACAGTGCAAAAGTTTTGCATTTAAGCACACTTGGAATATTGCAGTATATAACGCCAACAATAGCGTTTTTATTAGGCGTTTTTGTATATCATGAATATTTTAGTGCAAATATGCTTATTACATTTATCTTAATATGGGCTGGTCTTATAATATATTCTGCTGATGGGATAATACAGCTTAAAAATTCTAAAAAGAATATACAAAAAAACTAAGAGTTTTAAAGGAAATATACTATTTTAATAAATATGTAAATATTTTACATGAAAGAAATTTTGTAAATTTCATTTCTAGTTGTTGCATTTCTTAATATATTAATCTATACTATAAATTGAAGTATTATATAAAATGGGCAAAAGTATCAATAAAAGGAGCTTTATCTTTATATGAAGATAAAAAAATATGAAGTATCAGATATGAAAGAAGCACTGCGTATGATAAAAGAGGATTTAGGTCCTGATGCTGTTATTTTGTCTACACGCAAGGTGATGAAAAGTAATAATTTTGGACTATTTGCCCGCCCTGTTTTAGAAGTTACTGCATCGGTAGAGTATGACGGTATTCCCCTTAATAAACAGAAGCGTCCTGCCCAAAGCGGCAGCGGCTATGATTATGAAAATTATCCATCTGCATACACTGCTAAGCCAGTTAAAAAACATGCAGTTAAGCGTCCTGTATATACAGAAAACCAGCAGCCTGTAAAAAAACAGACGGCAGTATCAAGCACATCTTATGGTCCTTATGCACATCAGAAGTATAAAAATACTTATGATATGCATGATGATTATTTAGCTGAAGCTATGGCAGAAGCAGGTATTACAGATGATGAGGCATTTTATGCACCACCTGTTAGAAAAAGGCAGATTATAGAAGATGAAGTACCTGCAGCATATATGCCACGACATGAAGAGGAAGAAGAATACCGAGAGCCAGCCCCTAAAAAACATATAAAACATCATAAACATGAAGATGATGAGAAGGATATAAAAAAGCAGCAGGAGCAGGCAAAAACTCAGGCAGAATTAAATGCAGAAAGAATGGCTGCAGTAATAAAAGCGGTAGGGCTTGATAAATTTACAGATTTGCTTGAAGATATAGGGGATATAAAAAAACAGCTTGCTAATATGCAGAGTAATATATCCGATAATATAGTTATAGATTTGCCTGCAAAATTAAAAGATTACCATGCACTGTTTATTAAAAATGGTGTAGATGATATAATATCTTACAGGTTATTGAAGGATATTGAAGTAAGAATAGAAGGCAAAGAGGCAACTTCTACACAGATAAAAAGCATAGCAGTAGATAAGCTGGCGGAGCTTATACCTGTAGAAAAAAGCTATTATGATGTTATGATGAATAAAATAGTGGCTCTTGCAGGTCCTACGGGGGTAGGCAAAACTACAACTATTGCAAAGATTGCTGCAACTATGACATTAAAATACGGCAAAAAAGTATGCCTTATTACAGTTGATAATTTTAGGATAGGTGCTGTTGAGCAGTTAAAAACTTATGCAGAGATAGTTAACCTGCCACTTTATGTTGCTACAAGCCCTGAAGAACTTTTAAGAGTTGTTACCAAGGTAAAAGATAAATATGACTGTGTGTTGATAGACTCTATGGGTCGCGGTCAGTTTGATACAGGTCAGATAGCTGGTATAAGGGATTTTTTAAAAGTTGATTCCCGTATAACTACAGCATTAGTGCTTTCTATGGCATCAAACCATATAGAGCTTTATGATACATTTGAAAGATATGAGGTGTTAGAGCCGAATTATCTTATTTTTACAAAGCTGGACGAAACGAAATATTTTGGACCGCTTATAAATATTCCTGTAAAAAAGAAGCTGCCACTTTTGCTTGTTACAACGGGGCAGAATGTTCCTGATGATATGGAAATACCAGATGGCAGGAAAATTGCTAAAAGAATGTTACAGGAAATACCTACTTTATGGAGCGACAAATGACAGATCAGGCATTTACTTTAAGAAGAAGAGCATGGGAAGCTAACAGAAACAGCCATTATATTTCTGTATCCAGTGGAAAAGGTGGCGTTGGTAAAACTAACTTTACAGTTAACTTTGCATGCCAGCTGGCAAATCTTGGCAAGAAAGTTCTTGTATTTGACGCAGACTTAGGGCTTGCTAATGTGGATATAATGTTATCTTTATCAGTAACTGCTACAATAAAGAAATATTTAGAGGGCAGAGCTACTATTGATGATATTTTGAAGAAAAATATTTATGGGTTCGATGTTTTTCCAGCATCAAGCGGCTTTATGGAGCTTGCTCATTTATCTGATGAAGATTTTGATAAAATATTTAATATTTTCATTACTCTTGATGACAGATATGATTTTATAATATTTGATACTGGTGCAGGTATTTCCGATTCTGTTGTTAGGTTTAGCTCAATTTCAGACACAATAATTGTAGTAACTCAGCCAGAGCCTACAGCTATCACTGATGCTTATGCTTTTATGAAAGTAATTAAGCAGACTTATGATATTAAACTTGTTAATGTAGTTTTTAACAGGGTAGACGATATACAAAATTCTGATAATGTTTTTGCAAGCCTTAAAAATGTAGCATCAAAATTTTTAAATATGGATTTACGCCTTTTAGGTCATCTTCGTGATGATAAAAATGTCCGCAAGGCTATCAGAGCTCAGAAGCCTGTAAGTATATTAGACCCAAAAACAGCATTTGCAAAAGATATACAGGACTGTGCAAGGCGATTTCTTGGAGTGCCTGTGGAAAAACAAAAAAGTGCCAATGTGTATGATTTATTTAAAGGAGTATTTAAATGATTACATCTCTTAAATATTATCCTATCTTAATAGCATCTATTGTTATGATGGCATCTTTTTTATTTAAAGTGCTTATGGTGCCAGATTTAAAAATAACATATTTTGCAAGAGATATAATTTTATTTTTTATAGTATATTATATTGTTAAGGTATTAACAAACAGTCTTGCAAGGATACTTAAAAACTATTGGAAAATCCTTTAATACAGGAGCAGTAGGTGGAAAAGTTTAGTGAAGAAGAAAAGCAGAGTATTGTAGCAGAATTTCTGCCTAAGATAAAGTCATGGACAATTAGGCTTAAAGGCACTCTGCCTGATAGTGTTGATGTTGATGACCTTTTTTCTGCAGCATCTATTGGTTTGATAGAATCTATGGACAGGTTTGATAAAAGCCGTAATGTTAGTTTCAGCACTTATGCAGAAAGACGGATAAAGGGGGCTATATTAGATTCTTTACGCAACCTTGATTTTCTGCCTAGAAATGTTCGTTCAAGGTTAAAAGCTCTTGATGCAGCTGTTAATGAGCTTTCAGGAAAACTTGGACGAAAACCAACAGTTCAGGAAATAATAGATAATACAGAATACAACGAAGAAGATATTTATCGTCTTATGGGTTTACAAGAAAATGAAAAAATGTTATCATTAGACGAAACTGTTGGTGACAGCGATGAAACAAGCCTTGTAGATTTTGTAAGAAGTGCAGGATTAACTCCAGAAGATGAAGTTATGAAAAATAATCTTACAGAAAGAATGGCAGAAGAAATAGATAAACTTTCTGAAAAAGAGCGTCAGGTAATAACTCTTTACTATTATGAAGAACTTACTATGAAAGAGGTTGCAGAAGTCTTAGATATTACAGAGTCACGAGTTTCACAGATTCATACATCAGCTGTGCAGAAGTTAAAAAGGAGGCTAAAAGATATTTATGAATAAAATAAAAGTCTTAATTGTGGATGATTCTATTTTTATGAGAAAAGCTTTAGAATCTTTGCTTTCACATGAGCCAGATATTGAAATAGTAGGCCTTGCTAAAAATGGTAAAGAAGCTGTGGAAATGGCGGAGCAGTTTCATCCAGATATTATTACTATGGATATAGAAATGCCTGTAATGGATGGTATTACTGCACTTGAACAGATTATGAAAAAAAATCCAACACCAGTAATTATGGTAAGCTCACTTACAAAAGAAGGTGCAGACGCTACATTAAAAGCATTAGATTTAGGTGCTGTTGATTTTATGACAAAAGATTCCCAGTCATTTGGCGGAACAGATATTGAAAGAGGCTTAAAAGATAAAATTAGAAAATTTGCAAAAAATAAAGGTGTTATTAGACTTCTCACTCACTCAACACCTTTTCAGCCACAACAGCCACAGCAGCAATCATCATACAGATTATCAAATACATTATCAGCACAGCAGCATACTGCAACCCCTGCAACACAGCAGCATGTTGCAACCCCATTTGCTCACAGTGCACAAAGTGGAAATATTGACGGCTCAAAAAGAGTTGTTATTAATAAAACAGGTATAAAAAGAGTTGTAGCATTAGGCACATCAACAGGTGGTCCACAGTCGCTGCAAAGAGTAATACCATTACTTCCTGCAGATTTAGGAGTGCCTGTAGTTGTTACCCAGCATATGCCACCAAACTTTACACAGTCGCTTGCTTCAAGACTTAATACTTTATCTAAAGTGGAAGTTGTGGAAGCTCAAGGTAAAGAAAAATTAGAGCCAAATGTTGTATATATTGCAAAAGGCGGATACCACTTAAAATTTAAAAAAGTTGGTCCATCTGTTTATACAGAGCTTTCAACAGAACCAAGTAATGTATTTAATATTCCCGGTGTTGATGTTATGGTTGATTCTATTGCAGAATTATACGGCAAAGAATGTTTAGGTGTAATTATGACAGGTATGGGAAGCGACGGCTGTAAAGGCTTAACTAACCTTAAAAGAATGGGCGGCACAATTATTGCCCAGAATGAACCATCATGTATTGTTTATGGTATGCCGCGTGCCGTTGTTGAGGCTGGTATTGCAGATGAGATTGTACCGCTTGATGAGATAGCTGCAAGAATTGCATATCATGTTAAATAGACTTATTATTTAAGTTAGATAAATTTGTTAATAAGATTGAATAAAACTTATAAATAAAATATTTAATTGACTATTAGCATAAAATAATTGTAATATAATTGTGCTGATATATAGTTTATAAGTAATTTAGTACTTATATAAAGGTGATTAATGGCTGATATATTAAGTCAGGACGAAATTGACGCTCTGTTGTCAACTGTATCAGATGACCCGACAGGCGGCGGAAGTGGTGGAGATGGCAATGATGATTTTGACGATTATGCTCCCGATTTTGTCCCAAAAAAAATCTCTGTATATGATTTTAGAAGGCCAGACAGGGTATCTAAAGAGCAGCTGCGTTCTATTAGAAACCTGCATGATAAGTTTGCGAGAAATTTCAGCTCAAACTTATCCAGCTTTTTAAGGACGATTACAGATATTTCTCTTGTAGGTGTAGACCAGATGACTTATGGCGAATTCCTTATGTCTCTGCCTGACCCAACAAGTTTTAATATTATCTCTATGATACCTTTACAGGGCAATGCTGTTTTAGAAATTAACCCGTCTCTTATCTTTCCTATAGTAGATAAGCTGTTAGGAGGGCAGGGGCTTCCACTTTTCCATGTGAGAGAGCTTACACCTTTGGAGATGACTATTATAGACAGTATTATTACCCTTATATTAAAAGACTTAGAAGATGTGTGGAAACAGATTATTCCAAATGTAAGGCTTAAAAAAGAATTAAGTGAAAACAGTCCCCATGTAATACAAATCGTTGCACAAAATGAAGTAGTTGTGCTTGTAGTTTTTGAAGTTAAGTTTGGTGAAGCTACTGGTATGATGAATATATGCCTGCCAGCACTGATATTAGAGCCAATACTTAATAAAATAAGCTCTCAGGACTGGTTAATAGGAGCAAAAAAGGGCAGGTCAGGTGAATATGAATCACGGATATTAGAGCTGCTTGAAAATATTAATGTGCCATTAATTGTTGAGCTTGGAAGAACAAAATTAAAAATAGGGGAAATACTTAATTTAAGAGAAAATGATACAGTAATTCTCAGTAAAAAAGCTAAACGCCCATTAAATATATATATTAGTAATAAACATAAATTTTTTGGAGCTTTGGGTATTCTTGGTATTAAAAAAGCTATCAAGATAACAAGAGCAACTACGGAGCAAGATGATGACAGAAACGGTTAATTTTCTTAATAGTCCAAATCTAGAAAAGTTTTCAGGGCTTGTTGTTTCTACATTTGCCTCTTCTTTATCAGCCATAAGCTCTAGAACAGTAAATTTATCTCTTGGTGAGATGGTAAAATGTGATGCAGATACACTGTTTACTGCTTATGAAAATGAAACACTTGTTATTGCAAAGGAAGATAACGGAGGTTATGAAACAGGACTGCTTTTTAGAACAAGGGATATTACGAAACTTGCAGATTTTATGCTTGCAGGTGATGGCGAAAGTAAAGATGAAATTGATGATGACACAAAAGATGCAGTGCAGGAATTAACTTCTCAGCTGCTTAGCAGTTTAAATGTTCCATTTGAGGAAGCATTTGATAATAAGTTTTCATTCAAAAGTGAAGATATTATTAAAAATACTTCATCATCTCTTTTTCAGTGCTCTGAATATTACTGTATAGATTTAACTGGTGATATTGAAGGTGCTGAATTAAATTTTAGATTTGTATGTGATACAAATATAGAAGCAAAACTTGGCAGTGAGGAAGACAGTAATCTTATAGATGATGGCAGTATAGAAGCTCTGCTTGGTAATGCTGGAATATCATTTGATGATGAGGCTGAAGAAAACGGTGGTAATGCTCCAAAAAACCTTGACCTGCTTTTAGATATTGATATACCTATAAGTGTTAGAATGGGCAGTGCTAAGTTATTTTTAAAAGATATTTTAGGGCTTGGACCTGGTAACATTGTAGAGTTAGAGCAGAATGCTGATGACCCTATTGAGCTTGCGATTAATGATAAAGTGATTGCAAGAGGTGAAGTTGTTATTGTTGACGGATATTTTGGTTTTAGAATAAAAGAGATTGTCAGCAAAGCAGAGCGTATTAGAAAATTAAAAGATTGACATATTTAAAAAAATAATGAATAAATATAAAGAATACTAACCTGTATTTACGGAGGTTTAAATGGGTTACCAACACTCAATTATAACAGTTGATGATTCTTCTACTATGAGAAGAATTATTAAAAATACTCTTCAAAAGCTCGGTTTTGAAACTATACTAGAAGCTGGAAATGGTGTAGAAGCTCTTGAAGTGATGTCTAAAAATAAAGTAGATATGGTTGTTACAGACTGGAATATGCCTGAAATGGACGGGCTTACATTTGTGAAAGCTGTTCGTGCAAAGGAAGAGTATAAAGATTTACCTATTTTAATGATTACAACAGAAGCTGCAAAAGAAGATATTTTAACAGCTTTACGCAGTGGTGTAAATAACTATGTTGTAAAACCTTTTACCCCTGAAACATTACAAGAAAAGGTATTCAAATTACTGGATTTATAAAATGAGCGAATTCAAAGACCTGAATGAATTATTGAGCATAGCACGCAACATTAATGAAGGTAAATATGATGTTGTAGATGTTACTGTTGAGCCTGAAAGCGAGCTGTATGATATAGCTCAGTATTTTAATGATTCATTAAAAAAACTACAAACTGTTTCATCAGCTATAGAGGGAGCTTACAGTGACCTTCCTGCTTTTGAAAAAGTGCTTAACGGTGTAATTAATGATTCTAAAAGTGCATCAGAAGATGTTCTGGCATTTGTAGATAAGATAAACTTTAATATTGATGATATTAAAGAAAATCTTGAGCTTGTAAGGCAGTTTATAACATCAGGGGATTATGCTCGTGCCGGCGGTATGCTTGACAGACTGTCAGAGTGTGCCATTCAAGGTCAAGATATATGCTGCGATATAGTTTCTTCATTAGAGTTTAAAGAAGTGACTAAATCAAAGATTAATGAAAGTATAAAAGTGGTAAACTCACTAGAAGAAAGACTAGCATCTGTTTTAATAAAACTTGGTATTAAGCAGAATGTTATTGATGTTGATGTTTTAGATAAATTTAAAGATACTAAAGAAATATTGCAAGACCAGGATTTAGTTGATAAACTCCTTAAAGAATTTGGTGTATAAGGAAAGCAGGTGAATATATGAATAATGATGATATGCAGGAATTAGTTCAGGATTTTTTGGTAGAAACTAACGAAATAATTGAAAATTTAGACCATGACCTTGTTGAGCTTGAAAGTAACCAAAATGATTTGGAGCTTTTAAACAAAATCTTCCGTGGCGCCCATACAATGAAAGGTTCATCTTCATTTCTTGGGTTTAACAAATTAGCGGAGCTGACTCACCATGCTGAAGATATATTAAATAAACTCCGTAAAGGTGAAATGGTAGTTACTCGTGAAATTATGGATACTCTTTTAGAGTTTGTGGATAAAACAAAGCAAATTATAAGTGATATAGAAAATGGCACAGATACTACAGATTGTTCATCTGTTATTGAAGATTTAAAGCTTGCAAGCGAAGGTAAGCTGACTTCAAAAACAAAAAATAATAAATCTGCTTCACAAGCTGCCGCACCTGCTGCGCAAGTGCCTGCAACTGCACCAAAGCCACAGGCAGCACCGAAAAAACAGGAAGCACCAAAAGTTGTGCATCAGGCAACATCTGTTGAGCAGACAATTCGTGTTGATGTCAGCCGATTAGACTCACTTGTAAACTTAGTTGGTGAGCTTGTTTTAAGTAGAAATATGCTTTCTCAGATAGCTGGTGAGCTTGAAAATAAATTTGAAAATGAATATCTTGTTGAGCAGCTTTTAGTAGCTACAAATGCAATAGGTATGAATACTACAGAATTACAGCTTGCAATTATGAAAACAAGAATGATTGCAATTGGTAAAGTATTTAATAGATTTCCAAGAGTTGTTCGTGATATTGCACGAGATACGGGTAAGGAGATTGAATTAGTTATATCTGGTGAAGAAACAGAGCTTGATAAGCAGGTTATAGAATCTATTGGTGACCCGCTTTTACACATGATTAGAAACTCATGCGACCATGGTGTAGAAACTCCAGAAGTTCGCCTTGCAAAAGGTAAACCAAGAATGGGGACAGTAAACTTATCAGCATACCATGAAGGTAACCATGTTGTTATCGAAATTAAAGATGACGGTGCTGGTATGGACCCTGACAAAATAAAACGCAAAGCTATAGAAAAAGGTGTTATTACTGTTGATGAAGCAAATAGTATGGATGATAGACAGGCTTTTTCTCTTATTTTTAAACCGGGATTTTCTACTGCTGACAAAATTACAAATATTTCAGGCCGTGGCGTTGGTATGGATGTTGTCCGCACAAATATTGAAAAATTAAATGGTATTATTACTATTGATTCTAAAATAGATGAAGGTTCAACATTTTATTTAAAACTTCCATTAACACTTGCTATTATTCAGGCACTTCTTGTTGAAGTTGCAGGTGAAACATTTGCAATACCGCTTGCATCAGTTGTTGAAACTGTCCGTATTACAAACGAAGAAATCCACTCATTTGAAGGCAGTGAAGTTTTAAAATTAAGAGACAGAGTGTTATCTCTTATCAGACTTGATGAAGCATTTGCTCTTGATGAACTTGAACAGGATGAAATATATGTAGTAGTTGTTGCATTAGCTGAAAAACAATTAGGCCTTATTGTTGATAAATTAATAGGACAGGAAGAAATCGTTATTAAATCACTTGGTGATTATTTAGGTGGAAATCCTGGTATTGCAGGTGCAACTATTACTGGTGACGGCCGTGTTAGATTAATCTTAGATGTTGCTGGTGTAATTGAAGTTGCACAAAATATGCCTAGAAGAATTAGAAACACTAAAAAACTTTCATCAAATAAACGCTCTTCTGTTCAGGCTGCACCTAAGAAATCAAATGCAGTTAAAGTATTAATATGTGATGATTCATCAACTGATAGAAAAATAACTAAAAAAGTACTTGAATCACAAGACTGGATAGAAACTGTTGAAGCACCATCTGCTAAAGATGCATTAAATATTCTTGAAAGAGATAACGGCATTGATTTAATTATAAGCGATATTATGATGCCAGATATGGATGGATTTAGACTTACACGCAGCATAAGAGAAAAAGGTTACGATATACCAATAATTGCAATATCTGCTAGGTTAGAGCCTTCTGACAGGAAAAAAATGAATGCATCAGGTATGAATGCATTTATTCAAAAGCCTATCAATCAGCAGCTGCTGGTGGATAAAATTGATGAGCTTATTTCTCAAAAAAATAACAACGGTTAGTTTTACTGTTGTAATATTATTAGTATTATTAGTTCAAGTTGCTGCAGCAAGGGTTTATGTATATGAAGTAAGCACTGCAGCAACTCGTTTTCAAACTGCGTCAAAACTGCCGCCTGATGCATTTTTATATTATAATGGCGGCTTTGATGTAATATATGACCTAAAAGTAATTGCCACATATCCTGATGAGAAAATGGCCCAGGCATTAAAGGATTATAATCTTGAAGAAAATAATAGTAATAGTCTTGTTAACAATCCTGTTCCTCGCAGCATACCAAAAAAACCATATTATTGGTGGAGATAACCTGTATGCTGCTACTTATGAGGAGCAGAATATTTATGAAGTAAAAATAGAAAATAATATGTCTAAAGTTATTACAACAATGACGGTAATGGCTATGACAGAACAGGAAGCCTATGACAATGTTGCTTTAAATGGCTGGACTGTTATAGGGGTTAGACTGATAAAAGAAAGGGTAAAAGATGAATATACTCTTTCTACTGATTATATTAAAACAGAAATTCCAAATAAAATAGAGCTTGAAGATGCCGTAGAAATACCACCAGCAGCAAAAGAGCCTGCAAAAGAAAGCAGTATAGTAGTTTCAAAAGAAAGCGGCAATAAAAATGTATCAGATAACTTAAATCTTGTACCTACTTCAAAAGATTTAGAATTAATATTGACAATCCATTTTCAGCTTGGTAATGTGGCGCCAATATTTGATGATAGAATATCAAAACTATTTGACAGCCTCCCAAAAGACAGAGATTATGTCCTTTTTGGTAATGCAGATGATGTGGCAGTAGGAAGTAATGCTACATACAGTAATAACTATGAGTTGTCATATCTAAGGGCAGACCACATAAAAAAACTGCTTATTGAAAAAGGGTATAGTGCCGATAAAATAAGAACAATAGGCTTAGGTACGGGCTATCCATTAGAAAAAAGCGGTAAAAATGGCAGCCTTAAAAACAGACGAGTAGAGATATATGGATTCAGAACGCAAAGCTAGGTATGAACAGCTTTATAACATTAAACTTACAGAATTTTATAACTTTGTCAGTGAAGTTATGGGTGATTTTAATTATTCACTTCATAGAACTGTAAAAGATATAGAAAATAAGCGCCGTATAGAAATATGGGCATATCAAAGCCGTGAAGACCAGTCAGCTGTTGTTTGGATAGAAGTTGTAAAACCAGGTGAAATGTTAGACCAATACATAACAACAGATGTCCTTAGAACAATGAATGATGAAAATGTTACCCGTCTATTCTTTTTTACAAATGCTCAAATGAGTGCAGAAGAAAAAGATGTTTTAGAAGGCTCAAATCATTTTGTTTTTGGAACAGATGAAATAGTAGAAACATTAATAGCCATAGATATGAAACGCTCTATTAAAGTAGTGCGTAAGCGTAAAAAAGTGAAAGTGCCGTCTGCTATGGTATTAATTAAAAACTTTCTAAAAGCAAATAAAGTAACAAGACGAGAAATTAAGCTGAAAACAAGTGCTGTTCCAGAGCTTGCATCTCAATATTATAAACTTATTCGCAGAGTTTTAAATGAAATAGACAGGATACCAGATATTAATGATATTCCTGCACAGTCAAGAGAACGCCTTAAAAAAATACAGTATGATTTGCTTCCAGAGCTTTTAAAAACACCATACTACACATTTACATACCAGTTTGTATATTTAAGAAATGCTCTTTTTTCTTTAATTGAATATACAATAATATATATAGGTAATGTTATTGAATATGAAGCAGAAGATGATTTAAAGAAAAACAGAGAAGTCATAGAAGAAATTATGAGCAAACTTGACAATGTTGATAAAGAAATTGCAAATTATAAATCAGACCTTATGTTTTCTTCTGAAAAAATAGCATTAAAATTAATTATGTCCGCAGCAGCATTCAGCCTTGTAGCTGTCCTTATCTTGATTGTATTAAAATTTACAAGATAAATGAAAGGAATCTTATTTCTTTAAAAATATAAATAGTTTAAAACATATGCCTTATAAATAGTTATCATGCTTACTATCCAATACTATAAAAAATAAAAAAAATCCAAATCTTACTATTGTAAAATAAAAATCTTTTTTGTATAATTAAGTAATTATAAATAAGTATCTTACAGAGTGGGTATATGGATTTAAACACATTAACAAGGCTTTTTGATGGTCTTGATTCATACATTATAGCAGTAGATAGTGAATTTAATATTAAATTTACAAACGGCAGAGTGTCACTTATTTCCGGCAAACACCCTGATGAAATGATAAATAAAAAATGTTATAATGTAATTCATGGATATGTTAACCCGTGTAAAAACTGTCCCATTGCAGAAAATAAAAATTTTTCCGGCACAAAAGTAATTATAAAGGATATTATTACATATACAGGGAATAGAATTTTTGCCCGCTCTGCATTTACCCGTATATCTGATGATTTATATGTTTCTTCATTTATTGATATTACAGATATAGAAAGAGAGCGTCTTGAATTAACCCATTCAAGCAAGGAATCAAAAGCAAATAATTTCAGATTAGCACATGAAAGAAATATGAAAGATAATGAAATAAATTTTCTTGAAAAAGCAATAGATAATATGGCTCAAGGCATTATGATAGTTGATGATGAATATAATATTAAAACTATTAATAAAATGCTTAAAGAAACATCTCAGCTTGGTAAAAAAGATATTGAAAAAATAAAATGTTATAATGTTTACGACTATGAAGAGCCTTGTAAAGACTGCCCATTTAAAACAAACAATTCTAAGTCGTTAAGGCAGATGCATGATAAGCATATGACAATAATGTTTTCTAAGTTTGATAAATATATTGTTGAAAGTTTAAGGGATACAACAAGAGAAATAAAACTTATTGATGATATAAGAGAAAGTCAGGAAGAAATAAAAGAAAAGCAGCGTCAAATGTCTATAATGAATACAGACCTTTTACGCATGAATGAAAAATTAAAAACAGTGCAGTCATTAATAGAAGAAGAATTAAAACAAGTTGGCTATATTCAGGAAAGTCTGCTGCCTGAAAATCTACCACAGGTTAAAGGGTATGATTTTGGTGCTACATACATTCCAGCAGAGCAGGCAGGTGGTGATTATTATGACTGTATCCAAATGAGTAATAACTACTGGGGCTTTGTTGTAGCAGATGTATCAGGTCATGGGACACCTGCTGCAGTTATTATGGCAATTACCCGTGCTATAATGCGAAGCTATACATTTGATGTGCTTTCTGCATCAGATGCTCTTACTATGGTTAATGATATTTTATGCGATAATATACACACAAAAGACTTTGTTACAATGTTTTATGCAGTATTAAATACAAATAATGGTATGTTTAATCTTGCCTCAGCAGGACATAATCCGGTATTGTTTTTTGATTCTTCAGAGTTTATTGTTAAAAAAATAACAGCTTCAGGTATGTTTTTAGGAACATTTGAAGGGTTAAATTTTGAAGAGAAGAAATGGCATATAGAAGAGGGCGATATATTCTTTATGTATACAGACGGTTTAGTTGAAGCAATGAACAGCCAGCGTGAGCAGTATGGCTATGACAGGCTTGTATCAAAGCTTATGATGTTTAGTGATTACCCTGCAGAGCGTCTTATAAAAGAAGTAATGGAAGATGTGAAAAATTTTACAGCAGGAGCACCTTTTGAAGATGATATTACAATACTTGTAATCAAAAGAAATAAAGAAGAAAGTGAAAATAAATAGTCATATTAATAATATTAGGAGGATATAATATGAATATTAAAAATGTAAATGGAAAAAGTGTAGCCTATCTTGAAGGTGAAATTAATGCACAAACTGGTGCACAGGTAAAAGCAGAAATAAATACTCTGCTTGACAAAGGCAATGCTGTAGTTTTATCTTTCAAAAGTGTAGTATATATGAACTCATCTGGTTTAAGAGAAATCATAGACTTATTTAAAACAGCAAGTAAAAATAAAAAAGAAGTATCTCTTTGCGATATGAACTCAGATATTAGGGAAATGTTCTCTTTTACAGGGCTTGATAAAGTATTTAAAATTTACGATACAGAAGCAGCTGCAGTAGGTTAATATTATGGGTGAGTTACAATACGAAATTAAAAATGGAGTATTTAAAGCTCATATAAACCCTGATAACGACTTATCTGATATTTCAGAAGTATGTAATATTGTGGAAGAACACAGTGAAGTTGTATTGATAGGTATTGATTTATATAAATGCTCCTATATACAAAGTAAATTTTTAGCTGGTCTTGTAGCTGTTAAAAAATTAGCCATGGTTAGAAAGATTAATATTGAGCTTTTAAATGTCTGCGACCAGATAGCACAGGTGCTGCAGTCTACTAATCTTCAAAAATTATTTGTTATTAAAGACGATTTTGCATCATATCCACTTGATGCACTTTTTGAAAGATTTTTAGATACAGAAAAAGCAGGTACTGTATCAGAATATTTAGCAGCTAACTATGATGAGAAAATACAAAATAAACTGATTGAACTCATAGAAGGCGGTAATCCTTTATTTGTAGAATATGCAATTCTTACTATGGGCAGGGCGCAGGATTATCAAAATATAGAAATATATAGAAAAGCTCTTTCTGCTAATGAAGCAAGTGTTAAAACTGCAGCTATCTTAGTGCTTGGCTGGATAGGAGATACCCACTCTAAAGAGCAGCTTTACAGCTATCTTACAAGTAAAGAGATAGGTGTACCAGAAGCGGCAGCAGCGTCTATTGCACTGCTTTCTGATGATACTGACTCTGAAAAACTTGCAAAATATCTGCATGACAGTGACGAGCGGATTCGTCTTGTTGCAATATATGCTTTATCACTTATTAATGATGAGAAAGCATTTGAGTATTTATCAAATGCTATTAAGGAAGAAAAAGATGAAACAGTGCGAGTTCAGCTTGCTAAAAAGATAGCATTATTTAAAGATGAGCGTGTTGGCAAAATATTGCTTGGTTTACTTGATGATGACTCTATACAGTTAAGAGAGGCGGCAGCTTCCGGCTTATCTAGACGGGGTAGTGGAGAGTTTACAGAAACACTTGTTGAAAAAATAGGCGATAAAGATAACTGGGTTGGTTTCTTTGCTGCGAAATCATTAGCTGGAATAGATGATGAGAAAATAATCAAAAAAATTGAAAGCTATTATGATAAAGTAGAGCAGAATGTTAAACTTGCAATTATAGAAGTATTAGGAAAATGTAAAGGTGTTGACCCATCGTTTTTATTATCAAAACTAGATGATGCAAACGAGGATATAAGGAAGGAAGCATTAAATTCGTTAAACCTTATGCATGGCCCTGTTGCATTAACAGCTGCTATGAAGTTGTATAATACAGACGAAAGCTGGCTTGTAAGGTATAAAGCAGTTAATATTATACTTGAACAGAAACCAGTGGGCTATGATAGTTTATTAAGAGCTAGACTTAAAGATGAAACTAATAAATATATCCTTGAGCATATCATAGGCGAAATTGGAGAGTAGATGTTATGCTTTTAAATTCAATCAAAATTAACGACCAAGAGTTTGTAGAGTTAAAGGATATAATTTATAAAAATTCAGGTATAATGTTTGCAGAAAATAAAAAATATCTGCTTGAAAACAGGCTTTCAAAAAGACTTGCAGACCTTAACTTTACTACTTTTAAAGATTATATTTATTACTTAAAATATGATATTAAAAAAAGGCAGGAGCTTGATACTTTAATTAACCTTGTTACTATTAATGAAACATATTTCTTAAGGGAGCGTGGTCAGCTTGATTATCTTGTATCAAATATAGTTCCTGATTTGATTAAGGCTGGTAAAAGAAGTATAAAAATATGGTCAGCACCGTGTTCTACAGGTGAAGAGCCTTATTCTATTGCAATTCTTCTGAAAAATGCAGGCTTGTTTGATAAAGCATCAATAGATATTATTGCAACAGATATTAACTCAGAAGTTGTAGCATTAGCAAAAAAAGGTGAATACAGACAGGCATCTTTTAGAGGTGTACCGTCTGACTTTATGAGAAACTTTGATATGCAGGGTCAAAGCTATTTTATTAAAGAAGATATAAAAAGACATGTTCGGTTTAATACTGGCAATATTACAGTTCCAGCAATCACAAGTCTTATTGGCAAAGTAGATGTTATTTTCTGCCGTAATGTTCTTATTTATTTTGATATGGACGGTAAACAAAGAACAATCAAAAACTTCTATAATATGCTTACAGACCCGGGTTATCTATGTCTTGGACACTCTGAAACATTGAATAAAATCTCAGAAGATTTTACAATGAAAAATGCAGGTACATGTATAATCTATATGAAGAAAAAATAATATAAGCCCAGAGTATTCTCTGGGTTTATATTTAATCACATAATTTCTTATATTCTAGTGAAATTTTATACTGCTTAACCCCCATTTTTTTACAATAATATTAATAACTATATAATAATTAAAATAAAATATTTACTAGAATTAAAAATAGAGCTTAAAAATAAGTATATATTAATAT
>CALURO010000010.1 GCA_944323205.1 uncultured Mucispirillum sp.
AAGCTCCTTTCATATTTTTTTAGTATATCATAGAAAACTTAAGTTCGCACTATTTACAGACTTTTTTTCACAGGCTCTTTAGATTTTACAATAAGTATAAATAGGCATAAAAATTTGTTTACATATCCACAAAAACTATGATAATATCATAACTTAATCATAAATAAACTGGAGTTTATAATGAATAACTGGATGACTTATGCTGCATTTGTATTATACTTTTTAATCTTAATTTTGATGGGTATACATTTTTATTTTAAATCCCGCAGATTAGAAGACTATTTACTAGGCGGCAGAGGTATGGGAAGCTGGGTAACAGCACTTTCTGCTCAGGCAAGCGATATGAGTGGCTGGCTTTTAATGGGGCTTCCGGGAGCAATTTATCTTGCAGGTATGAACCAAATATGGATAGCTGTTGGGCTTATTATAGGAACATTCTTAAACTGGGTTTTTGTTGCTGCAAGACTCAGGCTTTACACTGGCGAAACTGGCTCTATGACACTTTCTTCTTTTCTTGGCAAAAGGTTTAAAGACCCTACTAACTCTTTAAGGCTTATATCTTCAGTTATTACATTATTATTCTTTACTGTTTATGCTGCATCCGGGCTTGTAAGTGCAGGCAAACTCTTTGAATCTATGTTTAATATAGATTATAGAACGGCAGTAGTCATAGGTATGGCTGTAATGATATTTTATACACTTTTAGGTGGCTTTCTAGCTGTATGCTGGACAGATTTATTTCAGGCACTACTTATGATATTTGCAATTGTAGTGCTTCCATTTATTGCATACAGCAATATTGACCCGGAAACAATGACTAAAGCATTTGCTGCAAAAGATGGCACATTTAATCCTATTCCACAGGGTGCTGTTATTGCTGTAATATTATCTATTATTTCAAGTGCTGCCTGGGGGCTTGGATATTTTGGACAGCCACATATACTTGTTAGATTTATGAGTGTGAAAACTATTAAACTTCTACCACGCTCTATAACAATTGCTATGGTTTGGGTTATTATTTCGCTTGCAGGTGCCGTTATAATTGGACTTTTAGGAATACCTTTGTATAAAGAACTGCCAAGCGGTGATGAAGAAAAAGTGCTTATATACATGATAAGAGATTTTGTATCACCTTATTTTATTGGTGTGCTTTTAGCAGCAATTTTGGCAGCTATTATGTCTACAATTTCATCTCAACTGCTTGTATGCTCATCAACATTAACTGAAGATATTTATGCTAATGTTATTAAGCCGAAAGCTGGCAGTAAAGAACTTCTGTTTGTAAGCAGAGTATTTGTATTGATAATATCATTGATAGCACTTGTGCTTTCTTTTGATAAATCAAGCAATATTTTCCAGCTTGTAACATTTGCATGGGGTGGTTTTGGTGCAGCATTTGGACCTGTTGTCCTTATGGCACTTTATTCTAGAAAAACAACATGGTATTCTGCCCTTACCGGTATGGTAATAGGAACAATAGTTATGCTTACATGGTATTTTACAGGATTAAATAAATATATGTATGAAATAGTACCCGGCTTTTTAGCAAACATTATTGTAATGTTTATAATTAACTATATTAAGCCAAATACAAATCAAGAAATAGATGATGAATATAACAGAGTTCAGCAGTATTTAAAAGACGGCTACACTCCACCAAGTAAAGATGGTGAAGCAGACTGCTGTAATTAATAAAACAAGCCTGTGAAAACTAAATTCCTGCTCTTGACTGAATAACTTTATTCTGGTATTCATAGAGCAGGATATATAAAAATATAATCATAGAAAACTGAATTTACAGACTTTTTTTCACAGGCTC
The DNA here is from genome assembly GCA_944323205.1 of uncultured Mucispirillum sp. Lineage (GTDB taxonomy): Bacteria > Chrysiogenota > Deferribacteres > Deferribacterales > Mucispirillaceae > Mucispirillum. The sequence goes on from CALURO010000010.1 coordinate 1,820, forward strand.
AACTTATATTAGAAAAATTATATATAGAACTACTGTAAATATAAACAAAAAAGGCGGTATATATTACCGCCTTAAAATAGCTATATCAAATTATATATTATTCATTTGATGTAATACCAAAATACATTGGACCGCTTGTCATTTTTTTAGCAGCAGCAACAATATCTGCTTTTGTAACTTTATCTATACCCTTTTCATAATTTAAATGATAATCTTTAAAATCAAGCACATAAGCATAGCCTATATTTTGAGCAAGCGAAGAAACATTTTCTTCTTCAAAGATATTTTTACTTTTCAGCCTGTTTTTTGCTTTCTCTATACGGCTTTCTTCAATATTACCAGCAGCTATATTATTAATAATTTCCATAGCTTCTTTTCTAAATTTTTCACCATTACCGCGAGGCACAACAGCCATCGCTCCAAAAAGACCGTTATAATGGTTAAAAAGACCTATATCTGTTACATATATTGCCGTGTTGTTTTTATTTTTTATAATCTCATTTAAAAGAGAATATTCACCGCCAGAAAGTACTTCCGCAAATACTTCTTCTGCATATACTGTATTAATATCCTGCTTACCTGTAGGGAAAGAAAATACTGCATAGTCTACATTTACATCTGCTTTAAAGTTTTTATCAATTGATTTTGTAAATGTAACTTGATTTTCCCCTTTATAAAGTTTACCTGCAGGCACATCTCTTGTTTGGTTAAAATATTTTGCAGCTAAATCAAAAGCCTGTTTTTCTTCAATATCGCCAACAATAACTAATGTCATATTCTGCGGATGGTAAAATCTGTTATAATAATCAACTATTTCCTGTCTTGTAAAAGCACTTACAGTTTCAGATGATCCAATGACCTGCCTTGCATAAGGTGTGCCTTCAAATAATGTAGCCTGTAAATCCTGCCACATTTTATAGGACGGGTCATCATATTTTCTATTGATTTCCTGCAGAACAACTGGTTTTTCTCTGTCTATCTCTGACTGTAAAAGCAGTGCATTAAATACCATATCACTTACTACTTCATAAGCAGCTTCAGCTTCATCTACTGGTATTGTTACATAATAGTTAGTAACATCAAGGCTTGTAAAAGCATTATTATAACCACCTTTAGCATCAAGATATTCATCTATTTCACCGGGTTTAAATTTTTTAGTGCCGTTAAAAAGCATATGCTCTAAAAAGTGGGATATACCTGAAAGTTTGTCATTTTCATTAACAGAGCCGGTTTTTATCCAGCATTGAACAGATACAACTTTAACACCAGGCACCTTTTCATATAATACAGTTACTCCATTATCAAGTTTTTTTTCAACAGGTGCACTCATTACATTCTCCGAAAAAATAAATATTAAAAAAAGAGCGGCTGTCATCACCGCTCTATATGTATTATTAAAATATTTCATTAAACCACTCTTTTATATTATTAGTCCGCATCAGGACGAGGCTTTAATGCCACTTCAATAACAAATTCCTGGTCGCCAACCTTAAATCTAACACCGATACACACAACATTGCTTGGTCTGTTAATAGTGTGGTTTTTACCAGTAATAACATTAGGGATACCTATGTTATATTTATAGCCCTGTTCGGCAAACACCCTTTTAGAGCCGCCAGCAATCATATTTACGAACTCACCAATTGCATCTACAACATCTTTACTCATATTTTTCTTTGGTTCACCAAGAAAACCAGATACAATATCTAAAGCCAGCTTCTCTGGAAAGCTGACTACAACGAACCCTGACATTTTACCAGCAATGCCAATAACACCAGAAATATCGTATGCCATTCTATCATCTTGTTTAATATATACTTCGCCTTTTTTGGCTTCAATACCCGCCATTGTAGAAAGAACATTCAATGTTGCGGTAATGAAAGGGTTAATCATTTCAGCTTTCATCAAAATCTCCTAATAATATTTACATTAATAAATCAATATATAATATTACATTTAATATGTCTACAAAAAAACATATATTTTTTCATTTTTTTTAGACTATATCAAATCATATATTTTATCAAGAGCTTCAGGCAGTTTATCAATATATTTTGTCCCCGCCTGAGCCATATCTGCTTTGCCGCCGCCAGAGCCGCCTGCTGCTGCTGCAATCTCTTTAATTATAGCACCAGCATTATATTTATCTGTTAAATCTTTTGATACTCCGCATATAATTGCTGCTTTATCTTCATCAGTTTGTGCACCAATTACAATAATACAGCTGCCTAATTTATTTCTGCCAGTATCTATTACATCTCTCATTAATGGAATATTTGATTTTTCAAATAATATACGAGCAACTTTTATACCTTTAATCTCTTTCACATTTTCAAAAATAGTATCTGCAACTTTAGGAACGATACGCTCCCCTGCTGCTTTAACTTTTTTTTCAAGGGCTTTATGGTTTTTAAGAATATCTGCAACTCTTTCTGCTGCTTCTGCCGGCTGACATTTTAAAACACTAAGCACCTGTTTCATATATTTATCCATATCTGAAAGGTATTTAAATGCCTTATGGCTTGTAACAGCCTCTATTCTTCTTACCCCCTGTGCAACACTTGATTCTGAAAGGATTTTAAAAAGCCCTATTACACCAGTTCTATCAACATGGCAGCCACCACACAGCTCTTTTGAATAGTTTGCAATCTGCACAACGCGGACTTCTTCGCCATATTTTTCGCCAAACAGAGCAGTTGCCCCTTCCTGCATTGCATCTTCAAGAGATTCTATTCTTTTATGAACTGGATAGTTGGCAGTAATAGCTCTGTTAACTTCCATTTCAATTGCCTCTATCTGCTCGCCTGTTAATGCCTGAGAGTGTGTAAAGTCAAAACGCAGTCTTTCGTCATTTACTAAAGAGCCTGCCTGTCTTGCATGGTCGCCAACAATAGTCTGCAATGCTTTATGTAAAAGATGAGTTGCAGTATGGTTATATTCTGTATACTGCCTGATAGTTTCATCAACTTCTACCCTTACTTTATCCTGCTCTTTGAAAAATCCTTTTAATACTTTACCCCTGTGGAAAATCATATTATTTAATTTTAAAGTATTTTCTATTTTAAAAAGACTTCCGTCACTAGAAGTAATGATACCTTTATCACCTGCCTGACCGCCGCCTTCTGCATAACTTGTTGTAACATCAAGGATAATATCTACATTATCCCCTTCCTGCACTTCATAAACTCGTTTATCATTAGATACCATAGCAAGAATTTTACCGCTTGCAATAAGCCCAGCATAGCCGCCAAACTCTGTAACAATTTGTCCGCTTAATTCTTTTAATGCATCAGAAGTGCCGCTTGTAGTAATGCCAAGAGATGATGCTTTTGCTCGAGCCTGCTGCTGCTCCATCATTTTATCAAAACCAGCCATATCAAGAGTATAGCCAGCATCTGAGGCAATATCTTCAAGTAAATCTACAGGAAACCCATATGTATCATAGAGTTTAAAAATATCTTCTCCATCGATAATTTTTGATGATTTATATTTTTCAAGCAGTTCTTCTTCAATAATTTTCATACCTGTTGCAAGAGTTTTGCCAAACCCTTTTTCTTCTGTTTCAACTGTTTTTGTAATAAATGATTTTTTATCTGTCAGTTCAACATAATGGTCTTTCATAAAATCTACAACAAACCCGCATACTTCATAGAAAAATTCATGCTCTAAACCAAGCATTTTACCATGCCGCATTGCCCTTCTCATAATTTTTCTTAATGTATAGCCTCTTTTTTCATTAGATGGTAGAACTCCATCACCAATTAAAAATGTTGCACTTCTTGAATGGTCTGCTATAACTCTTAAAGATATATCTGTCTGCTCATTTTTGCCATATTCTACACCAGCAAGGTGTGCTGTATAATCTATTATAGGTCTTATTAAGTCAGTTTCATAATTGCTTTGCTTATTCTGCATAACAGCTGCAATTCTTTCTAAGCCCATACCAGTATCAATAGATGGTTTTGGAAGTGGGGAAAGATTACCTTTTTCATCTCTGTTAAACTGCATAAATACTAAGTTCCAAAGCTCTAAATGTCTGTCACAGTCACAGTCTGGGTTACAGTCTGGTCTGCCGCAGCCTACCCCTTCGCCCTGGTCAATAAAAATTTCTGAGCAAGGACCACATGGACCTGTATCACCCATTTGCCAGAAGTTATCTTTTGCACCTTTTCTATATATTTTATCAGGTGAAAGTCCTGCAACTTCCTGCCATAAATTAAATGCTTCATCATCGTCTTGATATACTGTTACGAATAATTTTTCTACAGGCAGCTCTAATTCTTTTGTTAAAAATGTCCATGCAAAATTAATAGCATCTCTTTTAAAATAATCACCAAAAGAGAAGTTACCAAGCATTTCAAAAAAAGTATGGTGGCGTGCAGTTCTGCCAACATTTTCTAAATCATTATGTTTACCGCCTGCACGAACTACTTTCTGGCATGATACAGCTCTCTTGTAGCTTCTTGTTTCTTTGCCAAGAAAAATATCTTTAAACTGGTTCATACCTGCATTTGCAAAAAGTAAAGTTGGGTCATCATGAGGCACAAGGCTTGATGATGAAACAACAGTATGACCGTTATCTGCAAAATATTTTAGAAATGCAGCTCTTATCTGGCTGCCTGTCATCTTTTTCATATATATTTCTCCATAAATTATCATTACATATTCATTATAACTTTAAACAGCGATTATTATTTTATTACATTTTTATATAAATGTGTAGCAAAATTTATTATAAAATGCAAAAAATATTTTCTATAAAGTAATAAGCCGCATAAACTATCAGTTTACATTAATTCTACTACTCGTCGGTTGAAATATTATAAAAATTTATATAACAATACAAAAATTAGAGTAATTAATTTTGGAGAATTATATGGAAGAAAAAAGTCTTGGAAAAATAATTGCAGAACTGCGTAAAGAAAATAATATGACACAAATGGATTTAGCTGAAAAAATGTGTGTAACAGATAAAGCCGTTTCAAAATGGGAAAGAGATATTTCATGCCCTGATATTAAAACTATTAATAAACTTGCAGAAATATTTAATGTAGATATAAATATACTCTTAAATACAAAAGTGAATACTAAATCTATAAAAACCCATTCAATTATTAATCAGATATTAAGCTCAGTTGCTGTTGCTATGGGTGTTGCCTGTATTGTATTACTTTTAATAAATAAAGTAGATATTAAAGATGCCATTCTAATGCTTGCAATAGGGCTGACTTCAATAGGTATATATATTTTAAAAAATAAATAAGGCGTGCAATATGCACGCCTTATTTATGTATATAAAATTATGTAATTTTATACTTATGCTTTTGGAGCACCTTTTAAAACTTCGCTAGTCATATCGTTTTCTGGATATTTTTTGAAGTTTGCAATAAATTTAGATGCTAATTCTTTTAATGCCGCATTGTATTCAGTCTGGTCTTTCCAGCCTTTAGAAGGGTCTAATATTTCAGGATTAACACCCGGAATAGTATTAGGAATACCAAAACCAAATACTGGACATTCATGGAAACCGCCTTTATCAACTTCGCCGTCTAAAATAGCATTAACTATCGCCCTTGTATCTTTAATAGAGAAACGCTGACCAACACCATATTTACCACCAAAAAGACCAGTGTTAACAAGGTAAGCATTAACGCCGTTAGCTTTCATTTTTTCTGCTAAGATTTTAGCATAGTAGAATGGGTGGAATACCATAAATGGTTCGCCAAAGCATGTAGAGAAAGTAGCTGTTGGCTCTTTAACACCTTTTTCTGTTCCTGCAACTTTTGCAGTGTAACCAGAAACAAAGTGATACATAGCTTGATTTAAGTTAAGTTTTGCAACAGGTGGAAGAACACCAAACGCATCATAAGTTAAGAAAATAATATTTTTTGGCTGACCGCCTTTATTATCTGGAGAAATTCTTGGCATTTGAGAAAGTGGATAAGAAGAACGAGTGTTTTCAGTTAACTTATCGCTGTCTAAGTCAATTTCTCTAGTTATTGGGTCATAAACAACATTTTCTAATATTGTGCCATAAGAATGAGTAGTTCTGTATATATCTGGCTCCATTTCTTTAGAAAGTTTAATAACTTTCGCATAGCAGCCACCTTCAATATTAAATACACCTTTGTCATTCCAGCCGTGTTCGTCATCACCAATAAGAACGCGTTTAGGGTCAGAAGAAAGTGTAGTTTTACCAGTGCCTGATAAACCAAAGAATATAGCAGTATCGCCTTTTTCACCAATATTTGCAGAGCAGTGCATACTCATAATGCCTTGTTTTGGCAGATAGTAGTTCATAACAGTAAATACTGATTTTTTAAGCTCACCTGCATACTGAGTGCCGCCTATTAAAACTACTTTTTTAGCAAAGTTTAACATAATAACTGTGCTTGAACGAGTGCCGTGTTTTGCTGTGTCTGCTTGGAAGTTTGGAAGATATATAACTGTAAAGTCAGCTTGAAAGCCATTTAATTTAGATAAATCTTTTTCACATATAAACATATTGCGTGCAAACATATTATGCCATGCAAATTCGCCAATAACACGAACTTTCAGACGGCAAGATTCATCTGCACCAGCATATAATTCCTGAACAAATAATTCTTTACCATCACAAAAAGCCATCATATCATTATAAAGAGTATTAAACTGAGCTTCGCTAGCTTCTTTAGCAGCTGATGAGTCCCAGTTAACATCTTTTTCAGAAGTAGCTTCTCTAACAACATATTTATCTTGAGCAGAACGCCCTGTATGTGTACCAGTTTCAAAAACCATGGCACCGCCTTTTACCACATGACCTTCACCGCGTTTGATAGCTTCTTCATAAAGAGCTTCTGTTGGCATATTTAAGTAGATTGCTTTTGGATTATTAATTCCATATGATTTTAAATAGTCAGTTGTTGCATTATAGCCGCTCATATTGTCTTCCTCCAATTTAGTGACTGAATTTCTATTTACAAACAGTCTCAATTTGATTATAAATAACAGCATAATACATTATTAAAATAAGGTCAACAATATTAAGCGAAAAAAAGATTTTTTTTTCAAAATTAAAACGGTGGAATATTTATGCAGGATTATTTTATACCTTCAGCTTCTGAAAAAGAAATAGCAAAAGAAAGAGCAAAAGCTAGAGAATTAAGAAAAACTAACTGGTGGAATGAAAAAATCTCACATAGAGAATGCTACTACTGTGGCAAAACATTTAAGCCGGAAGAATTAACTATGGACCATATAGTGCCATTAATAAGGGGCGGTAAATCAACTAAAAATAATATTGTTCCTGCATGTAAAGAATGTAACAATGCTAAAAAACATAAACTGCCTATTGAATGGGCAGAATATTTAGAAAATATCAAGAAACAGTGAGTTTTGAGTATATTTTTATTGTAAAATTTTTACACTGCTGTTAAAATAAGTATTAATTTTATATGAGAGTATTATTTATGAAAAAAATTTCGCTGTTATTAACTACACTTATGATTTTCATTTCTTCTTATGCTGCAGCTTCAGAAAAGGACTTTTTCCAAGAATCTATGCGTACAATTTTAGAAACAGGCGGCAAAGTAAAAAATATTACAGACATACTTAAACCAAATACAAGGCTGTATATATATAAACAGCTGCCATCTATGAAAGAAACTTTATCTAAAAGTATGCAGACTATTGATAATATTAAAACTCAGGCTATGGAAGAAATAAGTAATCAGGCTTTATTAACAGTTCTGCAGGATACGGCATCTATCCAGATTTTAACAATTAATATTGCTGAAGAACTACTTGAAATATATGAAAATAATGGTGCTATTTCAGAAAGAGATTACAAAAATGTAGTTTCAAAATATGAAAAAGAAGCAAAAAGGCTGCAACGCTCATTAGAAAAATATAAAAATATGTGATAAATATGGACGAAAAAGAATTTAATTTATCTAAACTTATAGCAGAAGCAGGGGCTAAAAATGCAACTGGTGAAATTAAAAATTTTGCTGATGATTTAGACCTTTTAAGCTCAGGTATTGAAGCACGGTTTGAAGATATTACTGACCAGATAGATAAAGTTGTCCGCATGCTTGATATTACAAAATATCAGCTTACAAGAAATGATGTTTTTAGAATGCGTAACACTTTAAAAACATTAGAGCATAACCTGACTATCTTAAAAGCTAATTTCACTGGGTTTAAAACATATAAAATGCGTGTTTTTATTAACCTTTTAGATAAGCAAAACCGCTTTAAAATAGCTAAAGGATATGAAATTATTAAGCGGTTTGCAGAAAATGAAGCTCTTACTTTTCAAGAATATAAAGGCATTGTTACAAAATATGAAAAAATAGACGAAAAACTGGGTGAAGAAATTATGGATTGTCTTTATAACCAGTTAAGCAAAGAAGAATATAGAATGATTTTAAATAAATATGATGATAAAGAGCAGACAGTGGGCAAACAGTTTATTAAAACAACTATGCTGGTGCTTGCTCTTGCAGGCAGTATGCAGAAATAAATGCAGGCAGATAAATATGAAAAAGTATGTATATCTTTTCCTTTTTACAGTATTATCTTATAATATTGTTTATGCTGATAGTAAAAAAGATTTATTTGATGACTATGGTATATATAGTAAAAAAATAGAAAAGACAATAGTAACTACAAAAAAAGAAGTATATAGAACAATAGATGAAATAAAAAAAATGATGCTTAAAAACAATAAAGAAATAGTCAGCGAAAAACTTAATAATATACATATAAAAATACAACAGCTTGATAACTATATTAAAGAAAGCTGTAAAACATTAAAAACAGAAAATATGAAATCTGCTCTTACATATCCTGTATATGAGCTTTCATTTTACGAAAAAGTTATAAAAGAAACTGCTGAATATTACTATAAAAAAGGCTCAATTACAAAAAAGGAAATAAAAGAAATTGCAAAAAAATATAAAGACGAAGAAACAGCTGTTAAAAAGCAGGCGGATATTATACGAAATGAGTTTTTAAAAGCTGTTTTTGAGTAATATATAATAAATATCAGGAGAAAATAATGAAAAAAATTTTAATGTCATTACTATTAGTATTTATCACAGCTGGGTTATGCTTTGCGGCCTCATCAAAAGAAGCTATAACACAAGACCTTAGTGTATATAACAGCGATATTAATCCAAAAATAGTAGATGCACTTGCAAAAATTGAGCAGGAAATGGTTGAAATTGATAATATATTAGAAGGCAAAAGCAAAAAAGATATAAATACCAGTATGAAAATAGTGGAAAATCAAGTGCAGGCTATTGAAAAACATATGAAAGAACAGGCATATAAAATCAAAACTTCAGAAGTTAGAAAATACCATGATGCTACACTTGCCTATATTACACTCCGTAATACTTTTTTAAAAGAGGTTGTAGATGTTTTTACTAAAAAAGGAAAAGTAGATGAAAAAGATAAAGAAAATTTAACTAAAAAATATGCAGGTAAATTTGATAAACTAAATAAAGAAAATGCTGAAGCATTAAAAGTTTTAATGGAAGCTGTACACCCTGCCCCTGCTGCAAACACTGCAAAATAATTATAACCATTTAATACTGTGGCTTGAATGTTTACAGTTCAAGCCATATATGATTTAAAAAAATCAATTTTATAAAACTAATGCAATATAAGTAATATTAGATTTTAATAATATATATTAAAGAATATTTATAATTAAGATTTAATAAAAACTATTTATTATATAAATGAGGTTACTATGAAGAAAATAGCTGTTGGTGCAATTATTTTATTAATTACTGTAATCATTATTACTTTAACTATTATTTCAACACCAAAGGAAGAACTCATTATTAATACCAGCAACTCTCAGGAAAATACCAGTGCTGAAGATGCATATTTAGAGCTAAAAAAATATATTACATCAACTAAAGAATTAAAACAGGATACAGATTACTACATCAACAATGTAAGAGCCGATATTACAGGAACTTTTGATATACTAAACCAGCAGACAGACGAACTGCTTGATATAATATTTGATAATAAAACTACTGATATATCAGAAAAATTAAATGCTGTCAAAAAAGGTGATGCTGAGCTGGCTGCAAAAATTGATGCAGCAATTAATAAATTTACTACTAATGATTATAAAGCAGCTTTTGCTGCACTAAAAAAATATGTAAACCTGCAAAACCAAATGATTTATAAAATTGCAGATATTTATGAAAAAGAAAAAAGTGTAAGTTATGAAGTATTTACTGGTATGCTGCATACTACTCATCAGGATATGAGTCCTCAGGAAATAGATTATATAAACTTTCTATCAGGTGTAGATTACTATGCTGATAAAGAAAAATAATCCTGCGGTATTTATCATACTTCTAATATTCACTCTTTCTGCCTGTGCTAAAACAGATAAAGTTATTCTACAGAAAGATATAAGCAGATATTCTGCTATTGAAGAAGAATTAAATGTTAAAATAAAGCTGATTAATACACAGATGACTTCATCTATTGCAAAATATAAAAAAACAAAGGATTTTACCCAGTTTGAGCAGGATAATACATTAATTAATGATGAACTTGTAAATCTTTTAAACCTTGCAAAAGAAGTAAATATGCATATAGCATCAAAAGAAGTTAAAAGATATCATAAAATAACTATTAAACTTTTAAAAATACAAGCCGAATATGTAAAAGTTACTATTGAACAGTTTAAAACATTAGGCGAACATGGTAATAATGATGCAAAATCTACTCAGGTTAAATATAACAGTAAAATAAGAGCACTGCAAAAACAGCAGGATAAACTTTTAAATGAAATTATAAAAGAAATTAATAAAAAATAAATGGAGCGTTTAATGAAAAAAATACTGCTTTTACTTTTAATAACATTGCTTACTGCTGCATGCAGTAAAAAATTAAATACTATTGAGCAGGACTACTACACTATTATACATGATATTATACCATTACAGGAAGATTTCGCACAAAAATCTTCAGAACCTGCATATAAATTAAGAGATGCACTTGAACAGGGAGCAGAATTTGATATTGATAAGACTATATCAGATATTGAAAAAGTGCAGAATGAAACTAAAAAAAATATTACAGACAAATCTAAAAAAATTAAATCAGATATTGGCAGAAAATATATAGATGTAAAAATAGAATATATAGATACTGTCTGTAATCTTTCAAAAGATATGCTTAATAACTTTAAAAAACTGCAGGATAAATCTATGAAATCATTTGTAGAAATCCTTGCAAATAGTGTGGCAGCATCTGGTGAGAAAATAGATAGTCTTTTAAAAGAAGAAGAAAAACTTTTAGAAGAAATTAAAAATATGGTTGAAAAATAATAATATGAGATACTTATATGTTTTTGTCTGTTTTATATTTTTATCTTCATGTGCTGCTAAAAATGACAGCTCTTTTTTACAGCATGAAAACACACGCATAGATACAGTGGCAGAACATGCAGAAACAGATAATAATATTGAAAAATATAAATACCAGTTAGAAGACAAACTCTTTGTAATAAGTAAAAATATTATGGAAGATGAAGCAGAAATTGCAAAAGCACTTTCATATAAAAGAATGTTAAGGTATATAGGCTATATAAAAAAAGAGCTTGATAAATCATTAGAAATTATTGATGAATATAATGAAAAAAGTGATAATGCAGAATACCGTAAACATATAGAATATGTAAAATGCACATATATTGTAACAAAATCATCATATATGTATATGGAATCTGTCATTAAAAGCGAGCAGGAAAACCAGTATATAAAATATCTTGATAAATTTAGAGAAAAACTTAGAAATGATACCGCTACAGTTTTCTTAAAAGATATGGAAAAATGCGAAAAAATTAGGAATATCTACACAAAAAACAAATAATTTGTATATAAAATACTTGCATAAATAAGATAAAATTGGTATAATTTAAGCATAAATTTAAAACGGGAGGATAATATGCCTATATCTAATTCTATAAAAACAGCTGATTTTAAAGCGGAAAAACATGTGCCAACAATCAAAATAGTTAATCGTGACGGCGATACTGCATATATTGAAGTATCTGTTGGCTCTGAAATAGCTCACCCTAACACTACTGAGCATTTTATTGCTTATATTGACTTATACTATAAAGGTGAAGCTGCTATCCAGCATATCGGCAGAGCTGAGTTTTTATCTCATGGCGAATCTGCAAAAGGTGCAAACCAAGGCCCACTTTATACTGAGCCTGTTGCATTATTTAAATGCAAACTTACTGCCCCTGGCGTGCTTCATGCTGTCAGCTACTGCAATATCCATGGCTTATGGGAATCTGAATTAGCTATATAATTAAAAAAACAAATTTACAGGCTTTATATAAGCCATTTTTTGGAGAGGTATTAAACCTCTCCTTATTATTTTAATCACAGATGTATTGTTCTAAAAATAACCGATTCCTGTTATAAACTAATAATTTTATTTATTTTTCATAAATTGATTCATAAGATTATGAATTACATCTTCATCTATTGCTAATGTGCTTGTTTCCTGTCTTTCATCAGAGCCATCATAAGAAAGCCAGTTAAAACTGTATGTTATTGCCCATTTACCATCACATATTAGTATTTTAGAGTGTGTATTTGAATTACTATGGACATGCAGGTTTTTATATTTTTTCACAGGCTCCAGCACATATTTATAATACCTTAATAATATTACAGCATTGTTTCTTGTATATTATCAATCATGCCACCCAGTTATAGCCTGCCATAGCCTGCTCTATTATATGGTTAAAAATAACATTAGTTTTATCATTAAAAATATCTTTTTCATAACATTCAGGAAGAGACATATCAAGCACTGTAACTATATTATTTCTTACTTTTTCTTTTGGCTGTGGGTCATTATACCAGCCAACAATAAATAGTTCTTTTTTCTTTTCTGTTAAAGTTTCATATAATTTTTTGGCTGCAAGTTTTACTTTTTTATTTTCTTCTTTAGTTAATCCATCTTTTTTTAGCAAATCAAAAATCTCTAATTCTTCTTCTGTCAGCTCTTCTTTTATATGCCTTTCTTCTTCAGCTTTTAATTCTTCCATAAATTTGATTAATCTTTCATAAAATTCATCATTTAATGAGCCACCTGCATTATATTCTTCAATAATTAAGCGAAATCTTTCTGCAAAACTGCCCCTTGTGCTGTTTCTTTCAAGCATAATGCGTAATTTTTCTTCTATATATTCCCTTAAATTAGCGATTGCCATATTTTTATATTCTGCCTGTTTAAAATTTGCCTTTAATTCTTCTATATTTATTTTAGAAAGGTTCAACTCTTTTCCATTCTCATTAATAGTATATGTTTTTGCATCATTAGATGTAACTATACTTTCATCAAGCAGGGCATTTATTTTCTGCTGAGCAGCTTCCAATTTTTCTGGTCTTATTTTGCCTTCAATTATACCCTGCAGATAAAGTATTGCATCTTTATAAACTGGGTTAAACTCCATTTTAAATATATCTGGTTTTAATGATTCATAAAGATGAGCAACTGTATTTGCATGGACTTTATATTCATTTTTTACTTCATCATTACTTAAAATAATATTTGCAAAATCTTCAAATAAGGAAAGATTTTTAAATGTATCTTCATCTGTAATAACCCTAGATAAATCTATCCCTTGATTTAAGCAAAATGATTTTGTCATCTCTATGGCTTCTTTTAGCTGTTCAAAAAGAAGTGCAATATCTCTAACAGGCATATTCCCTGAATTATCTGCAGCATAATCTATAAGTGCTTTTTGCAGATATCTAAATACATTAATATAATCAACTATTATACCACATTCTTTATTTGGAAATACTCTGTTTGCTCGTGCTATTGTCTGCATAAGGGTATGACCTTTCATTGGTTTATCAAGATATAAAGTAGAAACAGATGGAGCATCAAACCCTGTAAGCCACATAGCACATACGAATACAAGCTGTAAAGGGTGTTTTGGGTCTTTAAAATTATCTTCAATATCTTTACCGTTTTCATCTATTTTATTCATTCTTGCTCGGTGTGGCTCAATGGCTAAGTTTTCTTTATTAAACCTTTCTTTCTCGTCAGCATCTTCACTAATCACAACAGCCATTTCTATTTTCTTAATATAGTCTCTGATTGCTTTTAACTCATTTCTTTTATTTTCATCTTTTGTTTTATTTATTTGATTATTTAAATCTTTTATTTCTTCCTGGAAATACTTATTTACTTTTTCATACATTCTAACTGCTGTAAATTTATCAACAGATATTACCATACCTTTCCCTAAAAACCCTCTGCGTGGGAAATGATATGCAATATGTTTTGCAACTGCATCAAGCCTGTCATCTCTTTTTATAACTTCCAGCACTTTTGAATATTTATTTTCAAGCTTTCTCTGCTCTGCATCTGTTAAGTTTTCATCTTCTATAATTTCTACAAAATCACTGTCAAAATAATCATTTTGTAGTTCTACTTCTGGCACTCTTTTTATATAGTAAAGCGGAACTGTTGCATTATCTTTTATAGATTCAGCAAAATTATATTCACTTACATAATCACCAAACCAAGCATTAGTAAGTCTTTTACTTCCTAAAAGTGGTGTTCCTGTAAATGCTATATATTGGGCATTTGGCAGCCCTTTTCGCATATTTTCTGCTAAATCTTTATACTGTGTTCTATGTGCCTCATCTACAATAACTATAATATCATCTCTTTCTGAAAGAATAGGAAAATCTTTACCTTTATCGTAGCGGAATTTATGTATAAGTGTAAAAATAACTGCTTTATTAGTTTTTAATGCTTCCCTTAATTCTTTACTGTTTGCAGGCTGCACCTTCTCTTTATCTGATATAAACTCTGTCCGTAAAAAGTTTTTATATATCTGCCTGTCTAAATCATCTCTATCTGTAACTATTAAAAAGGTATAATTGCCTGCTAGTTTATGTTTTATTTTTCTAGCAAACATCACCATAGAATAGCTTTTGCCACTGCCTTGTGTATGCCAGAAAACACCAAGTTTTCCATGCAGTTTATCTCTATTAATAAAAGCATTATAAGCATTATTAACACCTAAAAACTGGTGGTTTTTAGCAAGTATTTTTTTTGTTTTACTTTCAAATAAAATAAAGTTTTCTATATAATCAAGCAGTGTTTCTGGTTTACATAAACCTTTTAAAAAATATTCAAGGCTTATAGCATTTTCTTTTATGCTTTTTCTATCTGGATTTTCTTTTTCGCTTTCAATTTTAAGCCATTCAAAAAAATGTTCATATCCTGCCATAAAACTGCCAAGCCTTGTTTCAAGCCCATTAGAAAGCACACATATTTGATTAAAGTTAAAAAGGTTTGGTATATCTCTAAGGTAATCTTTTAAATTTTTATCATAAGCATTTTTTATTATTATATTAGAATTTTTAAGCTCAATAAATACAAGTGGAAGTCCATTTATAAATATTATTAAATCAGGTCTTCGCCAATACATTCCACCGTCTATCCACATTTGAGATGCTACAGTAAAATTATTATTTTCAATATTATTAAAATCTATAAGCATTAAGCGGTTATTTTCTGTTTTATCATCTTTTTTATATTCTACATTTATACCATAGCGTATTTTCTGGTAGTTTTCATAGTTGATTTGCATTAAATCAGTAAACTTATTTATTTTACTAAGTTCTTGAACATTTTCTTTTATAATATCTTCTGGTATCTCTGGGTTTATTCTGCATAGGCTGTTATATAAAATATCTTTTAATACTACCTGCCTTTTATTTTCCCGCCCTGTATTATCATTAGTATCTTCTTTTTTAGTAGTAAAGCAGTTAAGCACATTATAATTATATGCTTCTTTTAAAAGTTTAATTGCTGCCTGCTCTATCATATCTTCACTAATAATATTTGGCATAAATCACCTGTAAATTAAAATGGAACATCTTCATCTATATTCATATTAATATTATAATTTTTTGGTTCTTTGTAACAATGCATATTTATATATTTTGCTACAGTAACATAAAATTGTTGAAGTAAAGTTGGATATCTTTGTTGTATTTTTTTATATAATTTTAATAAATCTTTTACTAATTTTAACGATATAGAACCAGGTTCAATTACACATTCATTCTTTTCTAATATATCTGTAATATCAATATTTCTTTCTAATATATGCATATTAATATTATCTTCTAATCTATTAAATATATTTTCTATATCTTTTTCAGTAAATTGCATATTAATAGTAAATCTATTTAAAACATATTCTTGAAAATCATCATCAATAGTTTTATTACATATATTAAATATACAATCATATATTTCATCACTTAATGATTCAATCTCAGTTTCTGAAATATTATTGCTATTTTGTATAATATTATCTTTTTGTTCCTCTTTAATAATATCTGTATAAAATGTATTTGGTTCAATTTTAAGAATTTTATTTGTTTTAGTTTTAAATTCTTGCTCTAATTCATTTTTGCTTTTAATAAAACCATTATCACTTGTTAATAAGATAATATTTTCTTCACCATTAGTCCTAAAATAATCAATGATACTTAACCACATTAAAGTATCTTTAAAGCCTTTATCACTTTTATCTGTTACAAAAGGTGGTATTTTTTTAAATGCTCTTTCAAGAATTATACTGAATATTTCTTCTGACTTACTGTATTTAATTATATTTTTACCAAATTTTCTCTCATAATTTTTTTGCATTATATCTTTATGAGTACTTTCTAGCCTATCAACATCTACCTTATAAGAAACTTTAATATAGCTATCTAACAATTGTTCAAGTTCCCTTACTGTATTATACTTGTTTAATAATTCATTACACCTATGAGCTTTCCTTTCATCTACTACTACTTGTGGTATATATAATTGATACCCTTTTTCTTTCAATGTTTTAATAACACTATTAACTTTACCAGCATGTTCAACTATAAAATTTGTATCAAATACTATTGCTGTTTTTTCTGCTTGTTTATTTTCTTCCACTTTATACCTCCAGTTTTCCACTCATTAATCTTGGTAAAAGTAAATCTCGTTGTTTGATAAGGTTTTGATTTTGTTCTAATAAATTATTCATTTTACTATCTATATCAGCAACTAAATTTGTAAAATCAATAATTAGTTTTTGTGATGGCTTTAATAATTTAAATTTTTTGATATTATATATTGGTAATTTTGGTTGGCTAATACCTACAATTCCAGAATATAACTCTCCTTGCCCTTGCGATGATTTCAAATAATGATATAAATAACTTTTAGTAAAATGGCGAACTTCTGTAATATTAACACAATTTTCTGTGAGATTTGCTCCATTTAATGTTGAACCAACACATGCTACAAGTCCAATCGTTCCAACAATTGAAATTAATAAATCCCCTTTTTTTACAGTAAATCTATTTAATATATTAAATGTTGCATTATCGATATACATCATATTCTCAGTAAGTGGAATAAATTTATATTTAGATATATCACGAATACGAATATAAGGATGTTCTGTTTGTTCTATACAAAAGTCTTTGCCTGTTGGGAGCCTTTTTCCACCTTTAATATTGACAAAATCTCCAAGTTTTACAACTTCCCAGCCTTCTGGTAAACCATTTACAAACTTTACTTTCTCATGCCCTGGAAAACGAAAGCGAACAAACCATTCTTTATATATTTCTTGAGCCATTTGCTCTAATATATCTATTCGCCTGTTATTATTTTCTATTAAATCATCATAAGTAGAAAGTATATCAGCAATTTTTTCTTGTGTTACTAAATCTGGGATAATACAATAACATCTTTCTAAATGATATTTATTCAAGCCAGGCACTGCAGCATCAGAATTATATAAATTTAATTTCATATTTTTCAAATAATAATATATAAATAACATATTCTCATTATTAGTATTATCTATATAAAATGTTGTATCAATACAATAAAAAGGGTTTCTACTAAAAAAAACAGAACCAACACTACCTTTTCGTCCAACAATTATTCCTTTATCAGCTAATTTACTATTAGATAAACCAAACAAACCAGATGATGAAAAAACTTTATACTCACTACCTGGTATCATTTTATCACTACTTTTACCATACTTTAAAGAAAAAATATCCCCTAATCTTTTTTCCTGCCATACTGCCATAATGTTTATCCTTTCATTCCAAAATCAATTATAAGTTTTAAAAATAATGAATATTGAGCATTTAAGATTTTTTCTTGCTCTGACTGTGCCTGCATATTCTTTATTTCTTCCACCACATCTACTGCAAACTTATAATATTCTTTTTCTAGTCTTTGTGGTGTTTTATTATTCAGCATTAACTTTACAGCACTAAAAAATATTTTTGCTTTTTTATATTTTTCTATTTGCTCATTTTTAGTGGCAAGAAAACTTATAGCATAATCCACCATATCTAAAGCAACAGCAACTGTCAGTTTCACATTGCCATCACTATACAAAACAGTATTGGGTTTAAATGGTCCTATATTTCTATACATTGTTATATCCTTTTAAAATAGACTTTTTATATTAAAACAAACCCTTTATATTCTCACTGATTTTATTTTCTAAAATATGAGCCTGGCTGTTTAGCTTATCTAATTCTTCATTTAATTTAAGCATTTCTGTTTTAAATTCTTCTGCTGTCATGCCGTCATCTTCTATTACTACACCCACATATCTGCCAGGGTTAAGTGAATAATCCTGGTCTTTTATGCCGTCTTCCCCTTCTAATGTGGCAGCTTTACAAAGCCCCACCACATCATTATACACCCCATTTGGAAAACGCTCCATAAGCCAATCTATTTGCTCTTTATAGTAGCTTTTTGGTTTTATATCTTCATCATCTGAAACATCTGGTGCACTATCAAACTGTTCTTTATATTCATTAATTAATGCTTGAAATTCTTCCGTTTTACCTTCATAAAGCCTTGTAATAATACTAAGATTTTTTATCTGTTCATCTGAAAATTTTCTATGGGCTCTATCTATCTGAGTAAATATATTTCTTGCATCTATAAAAAGTATTTCGTCTTTTTTCACTTTATTTTTATTGAAAAACCATAGTGTTGCAGGAAGTGTAACATTTGTAAACATATTAGAAGGCAGTGTTACCATTTGGCTGATAATGCCTGATTCTATTAATTTTATACGGATATCTTTTTCGCTGTTGCCAGCATCTGATGCAGAATTTGCCATAACAAGTGCCGCCCTGCCATTATCATTTAAAGCTGTTGCAAACTGGCTTATCCATAAATAGTTTGCATTTGGTACTGTTTCTTTTGCATCTTTTTTAGTGCTTTTTGTTTTATTTTGTGGCACACCGTAAGTATTAAATCGGGGCTGATTTTTCACTAAATCAAGCTCCACTTCGTCCACATTAAATGGTGGGTTTGCCATTACATAGTCAAAGTTACCTACACTATCATAAGGGTCACTTGAATATGTATTTGCTTCTGTAATAGTGCCCCTTACATTATTTAATACAAGGTTCATTTTAGCAAGGCGAACAGTTGCTGCTGTTGTTTCTACTCCATAAGCTCGTAAATTTAGATTTGCCCCCCCCCGATTTTTATGATGTTCTATGTAATGGGCAGTCTGCACAAACATTCCACCACTGCCACAGGCTGGGTCTAATATTTTACCTTCTGTTGGTGCCAGTACATTTACCATATAAGCTACTACGCTTGATGGTGTAAAAAATTCGCCACCTGCTGAGCCGTCTAGCAATGCAAACTTACCTAAAAAATATTCATATATCTGCCCAAAAACATCTAAGGTAGTATTTTCTGGTATATCTTTAAATATGCGGAGCAATTTTGATAAGACCAGCTTATCATCTTTACCATTTACTTTATAATATATTTCTTTTGGGAGAGTATCTTCTAATTCTGCAGAATATTTTTCTATTAACTCCATAGCTGTTTTTATCTTTTCTGCTAGATTTTCACTTTCTGGCAGGTTTAAAAGATAATCATACCTTGCCTCATCTGGAAGATAAAAGCCACATTTTTCTATTGCTATTTCATGGATAGCTCGCTCTACCCTGCTGCCCTTTGTTTTTTTATATTCTTCATTTATTTCTTTTTCATACTGCTTATACTTACAGTCTGTAAATCTTAAAAATATTAAACCCAATATTGGCTCTGCATATTCTGATGATTTTAAACCAGAACTAGCTCTTAATACATCTGCACTTTTCCATAAATTTGCCTGCAATTCTTTTAATTCTTTATTTGTCATATTTTAATATCCTTATTTTTTACTTATTGTTATATATACAATTTAGCATATATTTTGATATTTACAAGTCTTTTCGCCTAAAATATATTTCTTTTGGTTTTACGCCAAGCATAGAAAGCTGGATAAGATTTTTACGAATAGAAAGAATATTTTGTTTAACTTCATTTATATTATAAAATACAGGTCTATTATGATTGTCTATTCCTTTACAAATCATTGGAATGCCTATATATTCTATACGAAAACTATACTCTATCTTATCTGGAAACTTTACTGATAAATAATGAGCAGCACTATATTTTTCTACCATTTCTCTTATTTCATTTTCTGTTATAGAATGGATAATGTTTGCTAGTAATCCATAAAATGGATTATTCTTTTTCAGTTGGTCATATAAATATATTAGCTTATCATATATATCACTAAATGATTTATCATATTCACTTCTTTTCATTAACTTCGTTGGTTCATCTTCAAGTATCTCTCGCATACTAATAAAAACACTATAATCTTTAATATATACTGCTCTGTAAAAAAAACATATTATCAAATATTCTTTATGATATTCTTGTGTAACTTTTTCTTTAATATAATATAAATGGTCTAAAACTTGTTCTATATCTCTTAGTGATAAATTCAATGACTGTACTATTTTAGCAGCAATAGTTGTAAATTCTTCGCTCATTTTAAAATCATTATATTTTTTCATTGTTTCTTCTATAAAGACTTTAACATTATCAGGAAGTATTTTTTCTATCGGATACAATGTAAAATCATGTGTAGTAAACTTTTTATAATAAGCATAACCATCCATTTCGCTGCCATATATACCTTTTATTGTATTTGATAATTCTTTTTTATTTACTGTTAATATAAATGCAATGTTTGGTATTTCAAATATATGCTTTAACTGCTCTATTAGCTTTATAACAAATTTTGGATTACTTCTATCAAGCTCATCTATAAATATAACAACTGGTTTATCAAATAAACATGTAAATTTTACTAGTGCTTCTCTAAAATCACTTATATATTTTTCATATAGTTCAAGATATTTTATTTTATCTTTTATTTTACTAGATAAAAATTTTTGTGCTACTTGTATAATAGTACGAATTGCACTGATAACTGATGATACTTCCACACCAGCAATAAATATACTAGAATGTATTAAAAATTTTGGTACTTTATTTTTAAGTACAGGTATTTTGTTTCGAACTTTCCACCAAAAACCCATATTAGTTTTATAATATTGATTTATATTAGCATTTAATTCTTTTACAAATACAAGTAACGGATCTTCTGCATAATCTTTTTTATGGGCATCTATATAGCATGTAAAATATCCCTGTTCTTCTAGGTATTTATACCAGTTTTTAGCAAGATATGTTTTACCTGTTCCCCAGTCGCCAGAAACTGATATTACTAAATGATGATTTATTTTAGTAGAAAGTAAAGCATCAGTCCATTCAACAGCTAATGCTTTTCTATTTAAATAATCTGGCTCAAATGCTTTTGCAATATTATCTTTATTTTGGCTGTTTTCTGGCATATATCACCTATATATATTAATAAATTATTAATAAAAATTTCGTATAATCAATATGATATTTTATTACGACAACTATTGTCGCAACATGTTATATTTACGATACATTATATCACTTTTTTTAAACAATTTCAAGGAAGTAAAGTGTAAAAAAATATATATTACATATAATATTACATCTGATAATTAAGAAAAATAAGCAATTTATTTACTTTTAAAATTATATTTGTAATGGAAAAACAGAAAGTAGATTTTTTTATAAATAATAGAGATATAAAAACAAAAAAGCCCTGACTTTTACACTAGGGCTTTTGCAACGGAGGAGGTAGGATTCGAACCCACGGTAGGCTACTAACCTACAACGGTTTTCAAGACCGCCGCCTTAAACCACTCGGCCACTCCTCCAAGGGAATATCTTTATACTATATATTTTTTTATAATGCAAGCATTTTTTTTTAAAATTTAATATTTTTTATAAGTATTATTTTTTACAGGTAAATATCTTTATTTATTGCTGAAAATTACAATATCTGCTCCAGCACCTGCGCCGCCTTGAACACCGTCTTCTCCATAAGAATGAATAGAATATTTTACACCATTGCTTTTATATTCATATTTTCTGCCCCAGCCGTCTACTAAATCAGGTCTTGGGAATTTATAACCTTCCCACTTCATAGCTCTTGAATATGGTGAGTTGCCTTCTAAATATCTGTTTGGCACAATACGGTCTGGCACAACTGTAACATTATATTTTTTAATTTTTTCAAGCCCTTCTTCTGTTTTTGGGTATTTTCCATGTTCTTTTTTATATGCTTCAAGCTGTTTTTCTATAACAGACATATCATATATAGAATGTTTTACTTTATCTTCATGGCTTTCATTATCACCACTTTCTGCATAGCTTATACCAGCAAATATTATACATATAAAAAAAACTTTAAATAATATAAATATATTTCTCATATAACACCTCTTTGATAATTAATTTTATTATTATAAACTATTAAGCATAGCTAAAAATTTATTTGGATAATAAAGTGCAAGTTCTCCATGATTTAAACCTTTATATTCTATTATCCTTAATGATGGCAGCAGATTTTTTAATTTCTCCGCTGAAAGTTTAACACATTTCATCTCTTTAGAGCCATACATATATATTATATCAGTTTTTGAATTTTTAATTTCAGGCTTTAAATAATATGAAGCCATATATGTATTATATATACTATAAAGAGTTTCTTTTTTCAATACAGGTATATATTTTATATACATTTGTTTTTGAATATCAGAAAAAGTTTTTTTACTTGAAAATTTTAAAATAAACATTTGTATTTTACATGCTGTTTCACTAAAAATAAAATTATAAAAGTATTTAATAAAAAATTTTGCAGTTTTTGCTAGTTTTGGCTGTGGATAACATATACTTCCATCTATTATAGCTTTATCTGCTATATCTGGTTTTAAAGATATCATTTCTAATATTATTTGTCCACCAAGAGAAAGTCCATATAATAAATGCAGTCTTTTGCAGGATTTCTTTTCAATATATTGAATAATTTGTTCTGCACAATGTTCTGTAGAAATATATGGTGTTTGGCTGTCTTCGCTGTGCCCATCAAGTGTTGGAAGAATAACATAATATGATTTAGAAAGAGCATCAATATAGTTAATAAAATTCCACCAGCCATAGCCTGCACCATGAATGAGCATTATATGTGGATTTTCTATACAGCCATAAGTATTAAAAATCATATATTTTTCCAACAGCCATAATATTATTTTATAAATTTTTCTTTTGCATCCTGCAATATTTTTCTATGGTCAAAAGCTATCTTTTCAGGTAGATTTTCTATATGGAAATATTTTGCATCTCTTGCATCATCTGCTGCATGAGCTTCCTTATCAGAAAAATACACATATACTGCACTAACCGTATGACCTCTTATATCTC
Organism: uncultured Mucispirillum sp.; assembly: GCA_944323205.1. GTDB lineage: Bacteria > Chrysiogenota > Deferribacteres > Deferribacterales > Mucispirillaceae > Mucispirillum. Next base: position 25,574 of record CALURO010000010.1, read on the forward strand.
TTTTTGGTTCAGAGTATATTCCAAGCAAATGCAAGTCTTTAATATCTGCTTTGATGCCTGTTTCTTCATACAGTTCTCTTAATGCAGCCTGTTCCATTGTTTCATACAAATCAACAAGCCCGCCAGGAATTGCCCAGCCTAACGGTTCATTTTTTCTATCTATTAATAAAACTTTATCATTATTGATTACTAAAACATCAGCAGCAAGTGTAGGGGAAATTTGAAACCAGCCGCCGTATTTTACATTCATAATCTTAAGCAGGCAGTCACTGTATGGAGCCTGCTGGTTATGTTTTTCGTGAGTGCGGACAACAACACCTAATATCGCATCAATCTCTGGGTGTCTGTTTGCTTCTATATCCTGATACATGCTTGATTTAAAAGTAACATTTTCTTTGCATCTTGCTGTTATTTTATCATATTCTTCATCCGCAATATCAACACCGCAGAGTTTAGCAGCATGCTGAGCTTCTTTAAAAAGTGATTTAGTCAGGCTTAATGCATCATCATATTTGCTCATTTTATAAAATGTTTTACGGAAAAGAGCAGTAAGCGGGTTTAATACAATATTCAGCATTAATTTCTGCCACTGATATTTTTTTATATTATCAGTATATTTTGCATTAAGTTCTGCATGCTGTAATATCTGCATATAAGTATCGGTATATTTTGAACTTTCTCCATTAATATGTCCAAAAATAAGCCTGCCTTCTGCCATATATTCTAACACACCTTTTTCCTGCATAACTGCTGTCATATATATAACATTAGTAATAATTTTATCTGCAGGTATAAAGGCAGAAATAACATCAGGGTTTTCTACTCCATTTTGGATAGATACAACAAAGCCATCATCTCTTAAATGATTTGATGCCTGCTTTGCAGCATTAACAGTATCTTTTGATTTAACACATATTAATACTGCATCGTAAAGGCCGCTTAATTCTTTAACTGCATTAACTTTTAAATGATAAGGTGACTTATCTGTATAATTTTTAACAGTAAGCCCTTTTTCCTTTAATACATTATACCCAGAGCGAGCCACAAACTCCACATTAGTAAAGCCATGCTCTACTAATTTTAAGCCGATATATGAGCCTACAGCTCCTGCTCCAAGTACTGCTATCCGTTTATTTAATAAGGACTTCATTATCTTTCATAACTGCCTTAAATATTTTGCGTTTAGGTGTTGTATCATTTATTAAAATATCTGCCAGTTTATCTTCAATATGGTTTTGCAGTATCCGTTTTACAGGTCTTGCCCCATACATATATGGATAATCATTTGTTAAAAGATATTCTTTCACATCATCAGGGATACTGATTTTTTTACCGCTTGAAGCAAGTCGTTTATTAATTTCTGCAAGCTGAATATCAAATATAACTTTTAATTCTTCAAGCCCTAACGGTTTAAAGTAAATAATATTATCAAGCCTGTTTAAAAACTCTGGAGCAAATCTCATTTTCAGCTCTTTTTCTGCTGCTGATTTAAAGCGGCTGTGGTCTAATGTATTTGTATTTTTCATGCCGCCAAAGCCTAATGATTTATCTCCCGTGCCTTCTTTTGTACCTATATTAGATGTAAGGATAATAATAGTATTTTTAAAGTTTACTTTATGACCAAGGCTGTCTGTAACAAAACCTTCATCTAGTATCTGCAGTAAAATATTCATAACATCTGGATGTGCTTTTTCCACCTCATCAAAAAGGACAACACAATATGGGCGTCTTCTTACCTGTTCAGTTAATTTGCCGCCCTCTTCATAGCCAACATATCCGGGAGGTGCACCAACAAGCCTTGACACATTAAATTTTTCCATATATTCGCTCATATCTATTCTAATAAGAGCATCCCTTGAGCCAAAAACAATTTCAGCAAGCCTTTTTGCCACCTCTGTTTTACCAACACCAGTAGGACCTAAGAATATAAAAGAGCCAAGTGGTCTGTCAGGGTTTGCAATACCAGCAAAGCTGCGTTTGATAGATTTTGCAACGCTGTCTACTGCTTCGTCCTGTCCGATTACATATTTTTTAATATCTGCTGCAACATGAGCAACTCTTGTTTTATCATCAGACTGTAATTTTTTAGCAGGTATTCCTGTCATAATAGAAACAACTTCTGCCACATCATCACTTGTAAGACTTTGGTAGCTTTCATTAATATCTTTATTCCAGCTGGTTATTTTAGCTTTATATAAAGCGTCCAGTTTATTAATTTCTTTTGTAAACTGCTCTATTTTATCATATTCGTTATAAGGAATATATTTTTCTCTTTCTGCACTGGCATAATTAATTTTATGTTTTAACCTTTCCAGATTTTTAGGCAGCATATTTTTATTAATTTTTCTTTTTGAGCAAGCCTCATCAATAACATCAATACTTTTATCAGGCTGAAATTTATCAGTAATATATCTGTCAGTTAATGAAACAACTTCTTCTGCCACCTCATCAGGTATTAATACTTTATGGTATTCTTCATAATATTTTTTAATACCTTTAATAATAGCAACAGTCTGCTTATCAGTAGGCGGCTGCACAACAATAGTCTGGAATCTGCGGACTAATGCACCATCTTTTTCAAAATGTTTTCTGTATTCTGATAGTGTTGTAGCACCAATGCACTGAACACCGCCTCTTGCAAGTGCAGGTTTTAACATACTTGCAGCATCAATAGAGCCTTCTGCTGCTCCTGCCCCTACAAGTGTATGTATTTCATCAATAAAAAGTACAATATTTTTTGCAGTTTCTATTTCCTTTAAGAGTTTTTTCATACGCTCTTCAAACTGACCGCGGTATTTAGTGCCTGCAACTAATGCTCCCATTTCTAATGATACAATTCGTTTATCTCTTAAAAATGCAGGTATATCTTCATCAAGCATTCTTATTGCAAGGCCTTCAACAATAGCAGTTTTGCCAATACCCGCTTCCCCTATAAGCACAGCATTATTTTTCTGCCTTCTGCCTAATATTTGTAAAAGGCGTATAATTTCCTCATGCCTTCCAACAACCGGATCTAGTTTACCCTCACGAGCAAGTGCTGTCAAATCTCTGCCAAATTCATCTAAAACTGGTGTTTCGCTGTTTTCTTTATCAGATGTGCCTTTTTTATAATATGTTTTAATATCACGCCTTAGAGATTCCACATCAAAGCCTATTCTGCTTAATATGGCACCTGCTTTACCTTCTGGTTCACGAACAAGACCTAAAAGCAAATGTTCTGTATCTACAATCTCTTTACCAAACGCTTTTGCTTCTTCTGCTGCATATTCTAAAACTTTTGTAACCTGCGGGCTGTAATTTAAATTACCTTTAAGTGCAAAGATATCGCTCATATCTGAGCTGCGGCGTATTTTCATTACAATTGATGAAATATTAATATTGCGTTTCATAAAAATAGTAGCAGCAATACCTGTTTTTTCTATAAAAAGCCCTAATAATATATGCTCTGTATCAATAACAGGCTGTGCCAGTTTATCTGCTTCTTCTTTTGCATGAGCAAGCACCTGCATAGCTCTGTTGCTTAAATTGTCAAACATTTAATTCTCCACAATTAAAAGATAAAATTATTTATATCTGAATATTATATTAAATATTTTATTTTTATCAAGTAATAAAATTACACTTGTATATAATATGATAAATATTAAACAGTTTCATTTTATTAAAATTTTTAATTACTGCACATTTTGTACAAAAATATCTTGCTTATTATTAGATAATTAACTATCCTATAAATATATTATATGAGGTCTTATATGAATAAACAATATTATTATGCATTAAGTTTTGTAAATACAGATTCAAAAGGTATTGTGGCAGCAACTACAAAAGTTCTTTTTGATAACGGGTTTAACTTAGCCGATTCCAGCTCCACATTATTACAGGGTATATTTTCTATGATATTCATAGTTACAAATGATAAAGACTATCAAGAGCAGGAAATAAAAGATATGTTTAAAAATGTCCGCTCACATATGGAAGTCTTTAAGTTTGACAAAAAGCCTGAAATAAAAGACGGTATTCACTATTCTATATCCGTATATGGTGCTGATAAAGCAGGGATAGTGCATTCAATTACGGAAGAGATAACAAAAAATAACTTAAATATTATAGATTTACAGACAAAAATCACAGGTGGCAGTCCGAAAGTATATATTATGATGCTGGAAGTTGTATCAAGTAATAAAAATAATGAAAACATCTGGCAGGAAGCCTTAAAGAAAACTGCAAAAGAAATTAACACTCAAATAAATATTAAAAAAATAGAGTTTTATGAGCTTTAATTATGGCAGTAAGAGAAGTATTAAAATATCCAAACGATATATTAAAGCAGGACTCTGCTGATGTTACAGAATTAACTGACGATATTAAAAAAATTATACAGGATTTAAAAGATACAATGCTTGATGCTGGTCATTCTACAGGGATAGCAGCACCACAGATAGGTGAGCTTAAAAGAATAATTACAATAGATGCATCACTTAATAAAAAATGCAAAGAAAACCATGGTTTTATGGTAATGATTAATCCTGAGATTATTGAGCACAGTGGCACAATTACTTCAAGGGAAGGCTGCATGAGTGTGCCAGACTTTACTGGCAATGTTACACGGGCAGAAAGAATAGTTGTAAGTTATCTTGATGAAAATATGCAGCCAAATGTGCTTGAAACAAGCGGATTTGAGGCTGTTCTTATTCAGCATGAAACAGACCATCTTAATGGTATGCTTTTTATAGACAGAGTTATTTCAAAACGGACAGATTTATTTAGAAGAAAAAAATACCAGGGGGCAGTATGAAAGTTGTTATCACTTCCAAATTACCAAATATTATTAATAATTATTTAGATGATATACGCATTGATGCAAATACTATAGACGAACCGCTTCCGCCTATAAGGCTTAGACAGATGATGAGCGATACATATGCTTTAATATGCACTTCAAGTGACATAATAGACAGACCATTAATGGAAGCCGCCCCAAAACTAAAAGTTATAGCGAACTACGATGCAGGAAGTGATAATATTGATGTAGATTATGCCACCCACAGAGGAATAACTGTCTGTACCACAAAGCACATATTAACTCAAAGCACAGCAGAGCTTGGGTTTGCATTAATGATGAGTGCAGCACGCCATATAACAGAAGCAGACAGGTATGCAAGAAACGGCAGATTTTCAGGCAACACTAACCACAGCTTAATGACTGGGCTTGATTTTTATAAAAAAACACTGGGTATATTTGGCATGGGGAATATTGGTCAGGCAGTTGCAAAAATAGCCACTGGTTTTTCTATGGATATAATATACCACAACAGGCACAGAGATAAGCAGGCGGAATTAATTTTTGGAGCAACTTATGCTACATTTGATGAGCTTTTAGAGTGGTCTGATTTCTTAATTATTACTGCCCCATTAACTATTGAAACAAGACATATTTTTTCACTAAAAGAGTTTAAAAAAATGAAAAAAACTGCTGTTTTAGTTAATATTGGCAGAGGTCCTATTATTAGAGAGAGCGATTTAGCTGCCGCCCTTTCTGAAAAAATCATATATGCAGCAGGACTAGATGTATATGAGTTTGAGCCGGAAATAAATGAAGATTTAAAAAAACTTGATAATGTGGTACTTTCACCCCATTTAGGAAGCTCTACTCAGGCTACAAAGGAAAATATGGCTGTAAGTTGTGCAGAGTCAGTTGTAAGTGTACTAAAAGGCGGTATAACACCAGATACTGCAGTAAATAAACCTGTAATTATATAGATTTATATTTTTTTAAATTATGGTTTAAATACTCTGAAGATATAAATATAATAACAGCACCAAATAATATATAATATGGCAGCAGATTAAAAGAAAACTTATCTGCAAACATACCAAATATCAGTGGAGCTAATGCCCCGCCTGTATAAGATACTGACATCTGCAGTCCCATAACAGTAAGAGAGGCTTTTTCACCAAACCGTCTTGGTGTTTCATGAAGCATAGCTGGATAAACTGGCGATGAGCCTATACCTATTATAAAAGCACCTGCAACAGATAAATATATATCTCCAAATATCATAAGAAGACAGCCTGCAATAATTGCAGTTTCTCCAAATCTTATTATTTTATAATTTTCAATATTATTTGAAAAAAGCCCTGTTATTATTCTGCCAGCAGTTATTGAGCCGTAAAATAATGCGGTAATTAATGCTGCATAATATTTTGAAATACCTAAGCCATAAACAAAATAACTGCTTATCCAAAGCCCTGTTGTTAGCTCTATATAGCTGAAAAATGAAAATGTAATTAATGCAGATTTAACAAGTGGTATTTTTAATGCTTCTTTATTTGATATATATAATTTTTCTTCACTGCTGCCCTTATCTGACCATAATTTTCTTGATAAAAATACTATAAATGCTGTCAAAAAAAGTATGCCGGCAGTAAAAATATATCCTGCTCTCCAGCCTGTATCTGATTTAATAAAAAAACTCATTGTAAACGGACCTAAAAAGGCACCTATACCCCAAAAAGCATGAAGAAAATTCATAATATTTGATTTAAAGTTATTAGCAACATATCCATTAAGTGCAGCATCTACACTTCCTGCACCTAATCCTAACGGAACAGCGGCTGCAAAAAGAAATAATACATTATAAGAAAATGCAAATATTATTAAAGCAGTAGATGTTAAAAGTATGCTGAAAAAAGTAATCATTTGAGTAGAATACTTATAAACAAGTTTAGAACTGAAAAGGCTTGAAATTACTGTGCCAGCCTGCACTATTAAAGTAATAATTCCTGCACTGTATACTGGAGCATTAATATCTTTTTGTATTACAGGCCATATACTTCCTAATATAGTATCTGGAAGCCCAAGACCAATAAACGATAAAAAAATTACAGAAAGAAGAACAGCCATATATCCCTTTTTAAAAATTTACTGCCCTTTTAAAAAAGGCAGTAATTTTTATATACAACTAAAATATTTTTTCTGGAACAATTGAGCGGGAATGAGCAGAACGGGCTTTAATATCCACTTCTTCTTTAGATATTATCTGCTCAGACTGAATTGAACCGTCTTCATTATATACTGTAAATTTAAACTTATTAACCTTTGAGTCAGCTATAGAAAAAGCAAGCATTAATAATACTGTTACTGCAAAAGCAATATACCAGTATTTCATATACTCTCCGCCAAAATATTTAGAAAATTTTTTAAATCTTTCTCCCATTATAGTCTCCAATTAAATGCTATGTTTTTTAATATTTTCAAGCAGTTTTGGATAATCATCAAGACTAACCATATTAGCGCCATCAGATAATGCTTTTGCAGGCTCTGGGTGAGTTTCAGCAAAAAAACCTCTTATACCACACGCACTTGCAGCTGCTGCAAGATATGGAGCATATTCAGGGTTTCCGCCGCTTTTACCATCTAATGCACCCGGTTTCTGTGTAGAATGAGTTAAATCCATAATAACTGGCACATTAAACTGCTGCATATCTATAAGGTTGCGGAAATCTACCACCAGATTTCCATAGCCAAACATTGTACCCCTTTCTGTAAGCATTACCTGTCTGTTGCCTGCTGTATATACTTTTTCAAGTGGATATTTCATATCAAGCCCGCTTAAAAACTGAGCTTTTTTAATATTAACTATTTTTTTAGTTGCAGCAGCTGCTGCTAACAAATCTGTCTGCCTGCATAAAAACGCTGGTATTTGTATAATATCACATACGCTGCCAGCTGGCTCTGCCTGATAACTTTCATGAATATCAGTAACTATTGGCACATTATATTTATTTTTAACTGCATTCAATATTTCTAAACCTTTTTCAAGTCCATTACCACGAAAGCTGGAAGCTGATGTTCTGTTTGCTTTATCAAAAGATGCTTTAAAAATATATATAAAGCCATATTTTTCTGATGCTTCTTTTGCACGCTCTGCAATTTCAAAGCATATATCTTTGCTTTCTATAACACATGGACCTGCCATAATAAATATGTTATTTTTTAATGTTTCATATAATGTCATAAATTGTCCTATTTTAATGATATAAAATTTTCATAAAGTTTGCCGTCAATAACTGCCTTAACTGTAATTTTAGTAATATTTTCTTCTTTTAATGAACCTTTATATAAATGTAAATCAAATATTTCATCATCTGATTTTAAAGATATACTAATAGAAGAATCATCTTCATTTAAAATACCACCATTTTGAAGAACAGCTATAGCAGGATATATATCATTTGTTACAGTATTCCATACACGCCTTGTATCAGCATCTGCAATAATTTCAAGCTGCTCTAAATTTCTACTGCGGGCAGAAACTCTCAGCGAAAGCACTATATCCTTTTGACCATCTTTTTCAATATACCCTTTATTAGAAACTATATCTTCCCCTTCAAAATCTTTAAGTGCTATACCTAGGACTTTGCGTGGCTTATATGAAGCTGCGTCACCGTAATAGCTTAAATCTACGCGTATAGTATTACCGTTAAATATAATATAGTCTTTCTCATCACCTATTAATCCTATAAAATAGCCTTCTTCATTTGGTTGACGGATTTGGCTTGAAATATCAAGATTTATCTCATTTTTATCTTCTTTTGTAACAGTTTTAAGTGGTGCAATTCTCTGCATAGAAACATGGCCGCTTTTATCTACAACTCTTTTAAAAAGCACAATTTCTGCTTTATTTTTAATATTTAAGCCAAGTACTTTTAGTTTCAAATATGCTTCTTTAAAATAAAGCATATCTTTGCCTATAAAATCATTTGTTTTAAGCTCAAGGTAGCTTTTACCAGCAGTGCCTGCATTAAGTGGCATATTGTTCTGACTGCTGTATTTCTGCACTCCATTTTGCAATACAGAAAGTTTTAATGTTATACCTGCATCTCTAATATACGGGTTTTCTGTAATTACAGTAAATTTATTTTTATCTATTATAAAATCACCACTGCCAACACCTATTGCTTTACCCTGTACTATATAGTCTGAAACAAGGCTGCCCTTGAATATTTTACGACAGTTTAAAGCAGAACCGGGTTCTGTACAGTCAGCATCTATAGTTACATTATCGCCACGAACATATCCTGTAACAGGAAACCTTTTTTTAAGGTTTGTATCTAAAAGATAGCCAGAAACTCTATTATTTTTTTCAAGAATATTTAATAAGCCGCTGAATACTTCTTTATCATTCTTTTTAACTTCTATAGGATAAAAACCCGTTGACAGAGCAAGCCTTTCTCCATGAATAGGAAATGGCAGCATAATAGTTTTAACCATAGAAATAGATTTACCTTTACCAGAAGTAACATTAATGCTAAACTTACCTAAATTATCACTTTCTGTACTTTGGTTTGTTTCCACTGCTGTAATTTTAGCATTAGGCACAGGTCTATTATTAACATCAAGAACTATACCGCTGATTAAAACTGATGATATCTTATCACCTGTAAAAGACAGACTGTCCATATATAATGCAGTGCCAGTTTCTACTTTTAAATTAATTCTATTGACTGCATAATTTATACCTTTTGTTTTAAGGTATTTATATATATTGCTTTCTATAGCACCAGACATATCCATTTGAGCAAAACCGTCATCAGAATAAACCTGTATTACAAAGTTTCTAAAAATATATGTAACATAAAAATTAGCCTGCTGGCTTTTGCCCTGCTTTTTCTGCAAAGGTAATGCAACCATTATACCCTGCTCTCCAAAAGGAACTGGTGCCACCTGCTTATTCCTTGCATGTTTTTTAGAAATATCTGCAAGCTCTTTATAATTTTTTAATGCTTCAGCAAAATTATCACATTCAAATATACGGGCAGAAACAACATAAGTATTTTCACGCTGAATATCTAATATCTTTTCTTTTTTAGTAGAATAATAAGCGTAAGTATTTTCATAAACTGTACATCTTTCCCGTTTTTCTGAAGATACTCCTGTAACAATCCATGAAGAAGAGCCGCCTTTCATCCCAGATGCTTTAGGAAAAATATCGGCAACTGTTTCAACTTCTTCTGCAAAACAAGTAAAAAATGAATAAAAAATAAATATCGTTATAAGTAATGTTTTTCTCATAATATTTCTTTTACCACATTTTTATTTAAATTTAAATAATTTTTTATTTAACTTTTAAGTATTTATATGCTATAAAAATTTAAATTTGTTTAAACTGGAGAAAATATGCTTGCAAAACGCATTATCCCATGCCTTGATATAAAAGACGGTAGAGTGGTCAAGGGAGTAAATTTCGTTAATATTAGAGATGCCGGCGACCCTGTGGAAGCTGCAATAGAATATGAAAAACAGGGGGCTGATGAAATTGCTTTCTTAGATATTACTGCAACCCATGAAAAAAGAAACATTATGATTAATATTATAGAAAAAGCAGCAGAAAATGTTTTTATGCCTATAACTGTTGGGGGCGGTATTAGAACGATTGAAGATATCCGCAGTCTTTTTGCAGCAGGAGCAGATAAAGTATCTATTAATTCTGAAGCAGTAAAAAACCCAGACTTTATTAAGGAAGCTGCTAATAAATTTGGCTCTCAGGCTGTTATTGCTGCAATAGATGCAAAATCAAGAGAAGATGGCTCTTGGGAAGTTGTTATTGCAGGCGGAAGAAAAAGAACAGGGCTTGATGCAGTTGACTGGGCAAAAACTATGGAAAATTTTGGTGCTGGAGAAATACTGCTTACAAGTATGGATAAAGATGGTATGAAAACAGGCTATGATATAGAACTTACAAAAGCAGTCAGTCAGGCAGTAACAATACCTGTTATAGCTTCCGGCGGTGTTGGCACTATGGAGCATTTTTATGAAGGATTTAAATACGGACTTGCAGATGCTGCCCTTGCTGCAAGTGTATTTCATTTTCAGGAAATGACAATATTAGAAGTAAAAGAATATTTAAAAAATAAAAATATACCTGTTAGATTACATGAGGAATAATATGGAAAATATAATGCTTATATTAAACGAAACAATTAAAGAAAGACAGCAAAACCCCAGCCCTGCTTCTTATACTACCACATTACTTGAGGGGGGAGCCAATAAAATCATAAAAAAACTTGGCGAAGAAAATGCTGAGTTTATTAAAGCATTTTTAACAGAACCACCTTATGAAACAGCAGCAGAAGCAGCCGACTATATATATCATCTAATGGTTGCACTTCGTTTTAAAGGTATAGATTTTACAGAAGTTTTAAAAGAACTTGAAAAAAGACATGCACCAAAAGGAGATAAATAATGAGCGAAAAACCATGGGCTGGCAGATTTAACCTGCCTACAGATAAGTTTGTTGAAGAATTTAACGCATCAATCTATTTTGATAAAAGATTATATAAATTTGATATTAAGGGCAGTATTGCTCATGCTGTAATGCTCAGCCGTCAAGGAATAATTGCAGAAAATGAAGCTAGAGCAATAGTTGCTGGTCTTGAACAGGTGCTTGATGAAATAGAAAAAGGTGAGTTTCATTTTGATATAGGCGATGAAGATATCCATATGGCAGTTGAAAAAAGACTTACTGAAATAGTAGGCCCTGTAGGCGGTAAACTCCACACTGCACGAAGCAGAAATGATCAGGTGGCTGTTGATATAAGAATGTATATTATGTATGAAGCTGAAACAGTGAAAGCATACCTTATTAATCTTATAAGAGTGCTTGTAGATAAAGCTATTAATAATATAGGTGTTGTTATGCCCGGATTTACCCACCTGCAGACTGGTCAGCCTGTTTTATTTTCCCACTATTTAATGGCTTACTTTCAAATGTTTAAAAGAGATTTCCAGCGTATAAATGATTTAATGATTAGAGCAAATTACTGTCCATTAGGTGCTGGTGCTCTTGCCGGCACAACTTTTCCAATAGACAGAAATTATACAGCAAATACTCTCGGTTTTTATGGCCCTACTGAAAACAGTATAGACTCTGTTTCTGATAGAGATTTTGTTATAGAATTTTTATCTGCTGCAAGTATATGTATGATGCATCTATCAAGGTTTTCTGAAGAAATAATACTTTTTTCTAACCCTGATATTAATTTTATCACATTAACAGATGATTACTGCACAGGCTCATCAATTATGCCACAGAAAAAAAATCCTGATATTCCTGAGCTTATTCGTGGAAAAACTGGCAGAGTATATGGCTCTCTTGTTACAATGCTTACAATTATGAAAGGTCTGCCTCTTGCTTATAATAAAGATATGCAGGAAGATAAAGAGCCGCTTTTTGATGCAGTAGATACTTTACTTGCTTCTCTGAAAGTATTTGCTCCAATGATAGAAAAAATGAGTGTAAATATTGATAAAATGCGTCAGTCAGCAGGAAAAGGCTACTCTACAGCTACAGATTTAGCAGATTATCTTGTGCGAAAAGGTATTCCTTTTAGAGAAGCACACCATATTGTAGGTAAAACTGTTGCATATGCTATTGATAAAAATAAAAGTTTAGAAGATTTATCTGTTAATGAGATGCAGATGTTTTCTAAATTTATAGAAGATGATGTTTATAACTATATAACTCTTGATGCCTCTGTTAACAGTAGAAATTCTTACGGCGGCACATCAGCAGAATCAGTTATGACACAAATTAAACTTGCTAAGAGTTTTTTAGATGACAATTTATAAATATTTAACAATTATCATATTAATATTTATGCTTTATGCCTGCGGGTTAAAATCTGACCCTGTACCAAAAGGCTCTCTTGATATTCCATACCCTCAGGCTATTGATTATGCAGTAAATAGTGATGGAGTATCTATTTACAACGGAAGTGATAACTATACTTTATTTGTTGAAAAAGCAGATGAAAGTATCGGCTTTTTTAATCTTGCAGGTTTTAAGCGTGTAGCTTTAATTAACCCAAAACAGACTTATACAGATACTGATGTGGTAAATAACAGAGTATATAAATATAGGTTCCGTCATTATTATGGCAGAGTAAAAACATATTCGCCAGCATTAATGAAAACTATTAAATATTACAGCCCAATAAAACATTCTTCTATTAATATAACTTATGAAAAAAATAAAAGAGTATGTGTATATCCCGGGCTTAGTGATGTTGTATCAAATACCATTGTTTCTATTAACGGCATAAAAATGGGAAATGCAAAAAACGCTGTTAAAACATGCTTTGATGAACCACCTGTTAACTCTTCCACTCTTTCTGTGATGGCTATACCTTATGATTATGATAATAATACTGGTATACCATATCAGCAGGAATTTAAAAGAGATACAACAAAACTAAATCTGCCGCCCCAAAATATTGTAGTCCGCCGTGATGATAAAGATATTATATTAACATGGGATAAAGAAAAAAATAACACAAAATATAATATTTATATTACAACTGACGGTAAAGATAAATTTTTACAACAGGTAGATGTGGAGTTATTTAGATACAAAGCAAAAGATGATAAATGTGTTGATTTCAAACTTACTACTATAAGAAATAAAAAAGAATCTAAAAAAATATCTGTCTCTGCATGTAAGTAAGGAGCCTGTGGAAAATAAACCTGCTGCTTCACTCCCCCCCCCATTTTTTAAAACACCTTATGTCACTCAGAGGCGGAGCCGAAGAGTCTATAATTTTTACTAGCTGGAACATTATAAGATTCTTCGCCTACTATCGTAGGCTCTGAATAACAGTTACCTGAGATGATTTCTATTTTTACATATATTATCAAGTAGTTATAGCATTTGTTAATAAAAAAAATGGGGGTGAAGCAGAGGTAAATTCTAAAAACAATTGTTCTTCAAATTTCCTATCAGACTTCCTGCACTCTTTTATAACATAGATTATTCGCTTACACAAAATTTTTTACAGTGCCATTAAAATACAACTCATTACAGGATAAATCAAGTTCATCATTCCAGCTGATACCATAACCTCCTGTATCTACCTTTACCTGTTCAAACAAGCCAGTAATATTAGATAACACCTTAAAATCATTGTTCTTATCAAACAGAATACCAACATTGTATTCTTTTACTTCATCATTAATGAATGTAACTAGTAATTTATAATTATCTAAAGGTTTTATTTCTTTAATCCTGTAAAACATAAATCACCTACTGTTTATTCTAAAGGGGGAAGTTGTATAAATTTCTGAGTTTTCCATATCTCTAATAATTCAGCCTTATATTTTCTTCCCCATTCTTTAATCATTGATTGTGCTTTTTGTGGTAAATCTCCCTCTATCATTTCACAAGTTTCTATTGTAAAAACACCTGTATATTCCCCATATATAACATGAAAATGTGGGTGATTATGTTCAACCTGCTGAAAATACATCTTAATAATCAAACCATAAAATCTTGCTATAACTGGCATAACAAACTCCTATAATTCTATCTTAATTATATTATATATAAACTTTTATATTTATCAAGTTTATAATTGACCTGGTGGTACCCCATTTTTTTACAACATTTTATGTCACTCAGAGGCGAAGTGCTAGCGGAGCCGAAGAGTCTATAATTTTTACTAACTAGAACATTATAAGATTCTTCGCCTACTATCGTAGGCTCTGAATGACAGTTACCTGAGATTATTTCTATTTTTACATATATTATCAAATAATTATAGCATTTTTTAATAAAAAAATGGGGTACCACCAGTATAATTGACTGCTTCACCCACATTTTTTTAAATATTTTAAATCGGCAGTCTTCGCATAAAACGCTCCCTGCACCAGTATTGTCATTCTGAGGCATAGCCGAAGAATATTATAATGTTCTCTAGTTAGTAAAATCATACACTTTGATATGATACATATTAGGAAAAATGAATTTATAGATTTTTTCACAGGTTCGTCTAAAAGCCTTGTTATTTCAATATTTCTTAAACTATCGATCCTGCACAATTCTCATATATCAATCTTTTGTTATTTTAAACCTGTTACACTTTTATATAAAAATTCATCCATGAATTTTTATAACCACGCATATCCGAAATAAATTCGTCTATGCTCGTATAAGCAAATACTGCCTGTATTTTCTGCTCCAATTATATGAACATTCTCAATTTTTTCTCCATTGCTGCAGCAACTAGCAATACTCAGATAAGCAGCCCACTCTAGTACAAGTATAAATAAATTACTATTTCAAAGATTGTTCTATCCACTTTTTCTGATTCCTACGCTACTCGCTAGGGCGTAGTGTCCTCGCAAAAATCGCTCGTCATTCCAAAAAAATTATTCATATACAATCCAGTCGCAAAGATAATAAGATAACAGGGGGGGGGGTAGCTAATAAATAAGGAATAGAATTATTAATATCTTACCATAAAAATATTAATAATGCTAATCCTGAAGCTGTGTAAAAAAGTCTATAATTTTACTAACTAGAATGTTATAAGATTCTTCACTATCACTCAGAATGACAATCATTGCAATTATTTACATTTTTATCAATATTATCAAATAGTTATAATATTTTTAATAAAAGAATGGGATGAAGCAGTATAATTAAAGAAAGACACTAATCAAGAGCCGATATTATATACAAGCAGGATAAAGTAAAATTTCTGTATTCTTGTTTTTCTCAGCATAAAGATAAAGCAACATTCTTTTATATTTTCTTTCTATAACACAGCCGCCAGTATACCAAAAAAGTTTTTTTCTATTTGGGAAGGCTTTTTCAAGTATATTATAATATTTTATATCACTTGATATATAATCAAAGAAATACCCATCTGCTGAATTTACATATTCATTAATTATAGAAATACTATTTTCTTCTGTATCTAAGTTGATATACGGAAAATACCATGATAATCTATAACGAGTAGTATCATTTTTTACTGCATTATATACTAATTTTAAGACATTCAAATCTCCAATTTCTAAAATTATATTTGACTTTGTAAGCAGCCCATTTTGGCTGTTTTTCAATATATCATCTAAAACTGTAAGTAAGCTCATATAATTTGATGTATCAATATTTTTTATATCAAACCAAAATTTTCTATCATCTAAGTTATTAAATAATGATAAATATGCATTTAAAGTTATATTATTTTGCAATTCAGAATCATCATGAGCAACATATTAAGTTATTGCTGCCTATAAGAATATCTACTTCAAATAACTTGGATTTACTTTGGAAGCTGTTAACATTATCTACACTATTCATATGATGAAGCCATTTGCCGTCCTGCTCACTATTATATAAAATATAAGTATTAGTATAACTTTTATTTTCATATAACTTACTAATTACATTTTTATCATTATATATGTAATTATATGCAGATAATGTATGATTTAAAATGTAAATAATTAATATAATAAATAATAAAAATAAAAGTAGATATTTATTTTTTATATTCTTTACTGCCATAGTATCTTTTCTGCTGCTGGAATTTTTTATTAATTATACTATCTTCTGGTTTAAATAATTTATTATCCATATTTGATAAATCAATTACAGTATGGATTACTCTATCAGTTTGATATGGTCTGTGTATACTGTTTTGAATATAATTAATTTTTTCCTTATTTTCCTTTTTATATTTTTCTGAAAGCCATAAAATAAATGGTATTTCATACATTGGTTTTGTGCTTATTGATTCATTATGTCCATGAAATATATTCTTATCAGTAGTGCCTGCATCTTCCCCATGGTCTGAAAAATAGAGCATATAACCATTAATATTTTCCTGTTTCAAAAGTGTTATAATTTTATAAAGCACATAATCGGTATATAAAATTGAATTATCATATGCATTATAATTTGCTTCATTTGCATATTTTGAATTAGGATTAATATTTTTTAAAAAAACATTACTTTTATATATATTAAATTCTTTTGGATACCTTTTAGCATATGGGCTGTGGCTTCCAAATAAATGAACAATAATAAATCTATTGCCATTAGTGTTTTTTAAAACTAATGCTAATTTTTCTACCAATTTTTCGTCGTAATAGTTTGTTTTATGGCTTTGCCATGAGTTTGTATTTATATATACTTTTTCATCAGCCGCATTTGCAATTGCTGTATACCCTGCATCATAATCACCATATTTATATTGATTTGAAAGCCAAAAAGTTTTAAATCCTGCACTTTTAAAAAAATCTATGATAGAACCATATTTATATTTAAAATCTTCATTTTGAAAATCTGCAAAAGTTAAAACTTTTTCTAGAGAAGGGCTGGTATGAGCATGGGGAGATATAACATCATCAAAAATATATATCTCATTTTTAATTTTTGAAAGATAAGCTGCTGTATTTCTTTCATATCCATATAAAGAATTTCTATTTCTGTCAGAAGATTCGCCTATTACTAAAACATAAGTATTATTATCACTTATACTATTTACTATAATATCTCCGTAATCTTCATATTTATTGTTAGTGATACTCTCTATAAATAATTTTTTATCTTTTATAACCTGCTGATATGTTTTATATATAAATACTGGTTTCAACTCTCTTTGTACATAATCTCTTGGAAAAGTTAATATAAAGGCAGTTAAGGTAACCACAAATACTAAAATAAACTTCCATGAATAAATCTTTATCTTTCTTTTATATTCAGGCAGTAACAATAATACTATATAAGGGCAGATTATTATAAAAAATAATTTTAAATATGTAGTGAAATTTCCATATGTTTGGATAAAATCACCTGCTTCTGATTTATTTGTATCTACTAGTGTCATAAGTGAAATGTAATCTATCGGTTTATTAAAGACGACAATATGAATAATTTCTGGTATAATACTAAATATTGATACAGATAATAACAGCAATAGTATAAATTTAAATACTTTATATTTAACAAAACAGCTGATAATGATTAAAAAAATATATAAACAAATTATAGGTATTAATAAAGAAGTAATATGTGAAAATTCTACCTGTATATTAAAAAATAAACAAATAATGGTAGTATAATCAAATACAGAATACGATATAATAAACAATAAAACATAATAAAAAAGTACTTTTTTCATACTTTTACTTTTTTCTTTCAATTCTTGCCCATGCATTATGGTTGTGTATTGATTCCATATTTTCACATTCTACTTCAAACCATGTGATTCTATCATCATTCATAAGTTTTTCTGCTAAACTGCGAACAATATCTTCTACAAATGCAGGGTTATCATAAGCATATTCTGTAACATATTTTTCATCTTCTCTTTTTAAAAGAGAGTAAATAGCAGAACTTGCTGAGCTTTCTGCAATTTCTATTAAATCTTCTATCCACACTGTTTTATTAAAACGCACCGAAATAGAAGCGATACTTCTTTGGTTATGGGCTCCATATTCTGATATTTCCTTAGAACATGGGCATAATGACTGAACAGGCACTTTTACTGTTAATACAAAATCAAGGCCTTTATCAGAGCAGCTGCCAGAAAATATACAATTATAATCCATAAGTGACTTCATTTTAGATACGGGAGCAGTTTTTTCCATAAAATAAGGAAATGATAATGATATATAAGAAGAATCTGACGAAAGCCTTTCACGCATATCCTGCAAAATAGAGCCTGCACTATGGATATCCATATTATCTTTATACTTATTTAATATTTCTATAAACCTAGACATATGAGTACCTTTATACTGATGTGGCAGCATAACACTCATTGTGATTTTTGCAGTAGTATGTTGAACACCTTTATTTCTATCTTTTAAAGATACAGGGTAGACAATATCTTTTATACCTACCTGGTCTATATCTATATTTCTTGTATCTTTTGAGCTTTGTATATCTTCAAGCATAAATTCTACTTATCTTCTAGTTATTTTTTGCCTGCCGATTAATGTTTGATACTGTTTTATACCCTCAGGCATTTTAGCTAAATGCAGCTGCAGCCATAAAGTGTTATAAGCCTGCATTTTAATTTTCTTTCTATTTTTTAAAGCATCACTTGCATTCTGGAGCCTTTCATCTGACGGTAGTTTTTTCATAGCTTTTGCAAGCACTGCAATTGCACCGTCAACATCACCAGTTTCTGATAAGAAATAAGCATACAGACACTGAGTAAAGCTGTCTTTTTTATTTGCTTTTGACGATTTTGCCATAACAGCTTTCATATTTTCATAATCTTTTTGACGGTAGTAATATGCAGCAAGCATACTCATTGCCATCCAGTTGCTTTTCATAGCTTTTTTAAGATAAGGTAAAGCCTCATCAAATCTTTTATTAGCATATAATATTATGCCTATTTGAGAATCTATCTGTTCTCTCACTAAAAACTGCCATCTAGAATATTTATAGCCTGTTTTTAATTTTTCTATTGCAATATCTGTTTTGCCTGATTTTATATCTTTTTCGGTAGAGTTAAATATTTCTGTTAATTTTTTCATAAAGTGGCGTCCCATGAAAAAATTAAACACTAATACACCTGCAACAAATGTTAAACTGGCAAGCACATAACTTGGATATATTAAAAAGCCTAAATAACCTGTAACAATACCAACTAACAAACCTATCAATAATGTATACATTATATCTCCTAAAACTAACGACTTGTATTATCGTC
The DNA here is from genome assembly GCA_944323205.1 of uncultured Mucispirillum sp. Classification (GTDB taxonomy): domain Bacteria; phylum Chrysiogenota; class Deferribacteres; order Deferribacterales; family Mucispirillaceae; genus Mucispirillum. Next base: position 45,089 of record CALURO010000010.1, read on the forward strand.
TATAAACTTATTTTTACATTCTTCTGAGCAAAAGTAATATATTTTATCATGCAGTCTTACTTTATATTTAGTTGTTTCTTCAACATAAGAGCCACAGACTGCGTCCTGTTTCATTTCTACAGCTTTTAATTCTTCATTATTATCTGCATACTTCTGCTCGTCCTGTTTTTTATCTTTTATTTTAAAAAAAACATAAATGCCTGCAAGTATTGCTGCCAGCACAAAAATTTTTGCAACCATTAGTTTTCTTCTCTATTATTATATCTATAATTTCTTCTATTATTAAATCTGCCTTTACTGCCTTTTGGTTTATCTGGCACAATAGATACTTGTTTTAATGGGCCTTCGCCTGTAGAAATAGTTGTTATACCCGGCACATTTTTTAATGCTATATGTATTTCTTTTCTTAATATACTGCTCATTGGTGACAGCTTAAATGGTCTGCCTGATTTTTTAACTTTTTCTGCCATTGAGAGAGCTTTTGCAACATTTTCTTCCACTCTGCGTTTTCTATAACTTCCAACATCTACAATAAGGCTTATTTCACTATCATCTGGTAAGTTTATCATTTTATCAAATACATACTGTAGAGCATCAAGAGTTTGAGCTGATTTACCTATTAACAGTTCTGGTGTTTGAGTTTCTATATTTAATAAAAGTCTGTTGTCATATTCCTCTATACTTACATGTGCATCTGTAAATCCTGCTTTTTCTAAAAGCTCGTTAAGCATAAGTTTAGCTTTTTTCTTTATGTACTCTAATTCGTTATAAGTAATTTTTAATTTTGCACTTTTTCTGCCAATACCAAAAAGCCCCTTAGAGCCTTGCTCAATCACTTCATAGCTGATATAATCAGCAGGAACATTCTGCTGTTTTGTAAACTGAGAGATAATCTCTTCTACACTATCTCCTTCCACTTCAAAAATTCTCATAATATAACCTCGTATTAAATACTAGTTTGTTCTTTACCTATTTTCGTTTGTTAATTATATACTGCTGAATAATAGACAGCACATTGTTTGTAAGCCAGTAAAGCACAAGACCTGACTGAAAGTTTATAAATAAAAATGTAAATATAACAGGCATAGCTAAAAATATTTTCTGCTGCACAGGGTCTGCAGTAGATGGTGTCATTTTCTGCTGAATAAACATAGTTATACCCATAACTATTGGTGTAATATAATATGGGTCTTTTGCAGATAAGTCCACAATCCAGCCAAAGAATGGTGCACCTTTTAACTCTAATGATAAAAGAAGAGCTTTATATAATGCAAAAAATATTGGTATTTGTAAAAGCAGAGGAAAACAGCCGCTTAATGGGTTTACTTTATGTTCCTTATATAAATCCATTGTTGCCTGATTAAGTTTTGCAGGGTCATTTTTATATTTCTCCCTTAATTCTAAAACTTTTGGCTGTATTTTAGTCATTTCTTTCATTGATACCATACTTTTTAATGTAAGTGGTAATGTTAATACTTTTACAATAATAGTAAGTATAATAATAGCTATACCATAGTTATGGAATATATCATTTAAGAAATTTAAAATATAAAGCATAGGGATAGCTATAAAATAAAACCAGCCGTAATCCATACTTTTCTGCAGAGAAAGCCCTAAATCTTTTAACTGGTCATAATATTTAGGACCAACATAAAAATCAAAAACTGCCTGATATCTGCTGCCCGGATTTACTATAAAATCAGTATTAATTGAAGCAACTGCAGATTTATTTTCTGGGAATATTTCTGCTTTTTTAAATAAATCATTACTTGCCGCAGCAAATAAGAAATATTTAGAAGTATAACCTGCCCATACTGCTTTATCTAAAACTTCACTGTCTGTATCATTGATTTTTACTCTGTAAGTTTTGCCACCATTAGAAATAACTGCACCTTCAAAAACATAAGTTGCATCTTCAAAACCAGAGCCTAGTTTTGGACCTATATTTATTTTAACAGGCACATTTAATGAGTTTGTGCCTGTGTTTGTAACATCAATAGTAGATTTTATTAAATATGAATTATCAAATAACTGATATGATTTATTAATAATTAAAGTGCCGCTTTGAGCTGTAAAAGTAACAACTTTACTATCCTGCAAATGCATTACTTTTTTTGTATAGCCGGTCGTTACTGGTGTTAAAATTTTTGCATAATCTGATGTTCCATTTTTATTAAAAGTAACAAATCCGCCTTCAGTATCGATCCACTCAGGAAGAGCAACACTTCTAATATCACCTGTTGATGTATTAAAAGTAACTTCCATTAATTTTGATTTTTCAAGTGTTAATTCTTCTGGAGCTGATGCCTGCAATTCCTGATTAATATTAGCAGGTGTTACATTATCAACTGCTGCATTTTCTACTGGTGCCTGTGGTATTTTAGAAACTGTTGCATTATCTTGAACAGGCTCAACTGGCGCAAACATAGGTGCTATAAAATAAGTCCAGCCTATTAATACTACAAAACTAAGCACTAAAGCTATAACGGTCCTTTTATCCATATATAAAAAATCCTTAAATATTTAATATTCCCTATTTAACAGGGTCATAACCACCCTTACAGAATGGATTGCAACGCAGAATACGCCATACAGTTAAGAAAAAACCTTTAATAAAGCCTTTTTTTTGAAAAGCCTCTATAGCATAACTTGAGCAGCTTGGATAAAAACGGCAGTGATTGCCAAGATATGGAGAAATACAATATTTATAGCATTTAATTAGCATTACTGCCATATTCTTTGGATACAATAACTTTAAAAAGCGAAAGAACTTCATTTTTAATTTCATTAAAATCAGCTCCTGCAGCTTGTGGCAGCACTCGTATAATTATAGATACATTTGCAGGCAGTAAATTTCTATTCTGCCTGTATATCTCTCTTAATCTTCGTTTTAGCTTGTTACGCTCAACTGCTGATTTACTAACCTTTTTACTGACTGTAAAACCTGCTTTGCCTACACTACCCAATATGTTATAATATATTATAAACATTGAGCCTGAAACTCGTTTCCCCGTATATATTGCTGTAAATTCTTTTGATTTACACACATGCAGGCTACGGGGAAAACATTCAGATTTAAATTGCAAGGCGTTTACGACCTTTTGCGCGTCTTCTTTTGATAACAAGTCTGCCACCCTTAGTAGCCATTCTTGCACGAAAACCTTGTTTACGAACTTTTTTTAAGTTGGTACGCTTTGCCAAAGTAAGCTGTGCCATCTTTTGCCTCCATAAATTTATAAGAATGTCTGATATTTCAGACCCACTTTTTATACAATGAAAAATGATAATAAGAATTTTATATAAAATTGTCAAATAAAATTTTAAATGTTTTTAAAATTTCTATTAAATTATTCTTTTTCTATATAAACTGCACACCAATTTTTCCATTTGGAAATATTGTAAACCTGCCTGTTTTATTACCAGCACTATATTTTCTATTATCAAAAATAACATGCATACTGTTTAATATGCTTTTGACAATATAGTTACAGTTATCAAGCACTTCTTCACCATTAATTGATAGACCTGTAATTTTGCTGCATAATAATACATCATCATTACATGATATATCAAAAGTTATATACATTAATGGTTTATCAGCAAATATATGGTCAAATTCATCTGCTGCAGCTATTAAATTAACAGCTTCTGCACTTTCATCTCCATCTTCTACTGCATAAAAAATATCAAAAACAAATTCTTTATAAGCAAGCGATGATGTATCTACCTGATTTTCACCATTATTTTTAAAATAAAATAATACCGAAAATAAATTAAGTTCATCTACTTTTTCTCCAAAGTAGTCATACATTGCAGGGTAATATTTACCATACTGAGAGCCTAATTCTTCCATATAACTTTCATCATTTATATCATCAAGGGTATCTTCTATAATATTTACTTCTATAAAGGGATTATTTTTAGTATTATAATATGGGTAAACCATTGTAAAATTTTCTGTATTTTGAATAAGCACCATTCCATTATCCCATTTTTCCACTGGGCTTAAAATATCAGCATGAAGTTTATTCATATAATTTAAAGCATATTCTTTTTCGTTACCCTGCTCTGGAAAATAATCATTATCTTCATCATCATAATAATGTTCATGCTCACAGCTTTCATCATGAATATGCTCATATTCTTCATCAAACTCGTCTTCTTCTACAGGGTAATATGTTATACCATATCTGCCGTCTTTAAAAAGAGTAACTGTAAATCCAGATATATCATAAGCAGGAATATTTGATAAAAGCTCGTTAATTTCATTAGTAAATGATTTACCTTCTTTATAAAGTTCTGTAAAATCCATTTCTTCTATTCCATTTTCAGAAAGCATTAAAAAAGATATTTCCTGCTTTGTATCAAGCCTGCCATCAATGACCGCAAATGTGCAGTTTAATATCTGCCAGTTTAAGTCATAGTCTACCATTAATTTTGCTGATAATTTTCTTAAAGCAGCTATTTCTTTATCCTGTGATTTACCTTTATTTACTAATGCAGGCTCATCTTTTCTATAAATTAGTCTAGATGCTCCAGTTAATTTTTCAAAAACAAATTCTACTTCATCATCACCAAAGCCGATAATTGCATAACCATCTTTCCCGTCAGAAAGGTAAAGTCCGTAAAAAATATCATATTTATTATCACTGCTTTCATTACCGCCAAGCACTTCAAGACCATACATATCATCTATAATTACATTTCTAGCAGCATAAAGCTCAGATGATGAATTATCAAAAAGATTATCAAATACAACTTCCAGTTTATCCTGTATTTCATAGGGAGTGCAGCCTTCTGCTTCCATAACTGATAACATATAATGGCTTGAACCATCAGCCCATGAAAAACATATTCCATTTTCTGCTGCAGCTTCTATAGTTATGTCTGTATCATCAATATTTTCTATAATATTAAATTTTAAATTAGCTTTATTTATATTTTCTTTTTTTAATGCTGGAAATGCTTTTTTTATTGCAGACAGCCAGTTATTTACCATAATTATTTAATCCTTACCAGTTTTATTATTTACAGCTTTGTTGAATATTAAAAAAGGCGATTTAAATAATCGCCTTAAAATGCTGATTAATTTTTACATTGCAGTAATATTAAATCCACCATCCACATATACAACTGAACCTGTAATATTCTTAGCTTTTGGACTTAAAAGAAAAGCGGCCATATTACCACAGTCATCAATATCTACATTTCTACCAAGTGGTATGCGTGGCTCATTTGATGAAAGCATAGATTTAAAACCGGAAATACCTGCCGCAGATAATGTTTTGATAGGACCTGCTGATACAGCATTAATTCTTTTACCAGTTTTACCTAAATCTACAGCTAAGTAACGAACAGTAGCTTCAAGGGCTGCTTTTGCAACACCCATAACATTATAGTTAGGCACAACTTTTTCACTGCCATAGTATGTTAAAGTGATAACACTTGCATCATCATTCATAATTCTTTCAAATTTTTTCACTACTGCAATTAATGTATATACACTTATATTCATAGCAACAAGAAAATCATCTCTTGTAACTTCCATAAATCTGCCGGAAAGGGCTTCTCTTGAAGCAAATGCAACAGAGTGAACTATAATATCTATTTTACCAAATTTTTCTTCATATTTATTGACAAGGCTTTCTATTGCCTCATCACTTGATAAATCACATTCTTCAACAAATGCAGCACCTAATTCTTCTGCAATAGGTTTTACACGTTTTTCATGAACTGCAGCATAAGATAATGCAACATCTGCACCTTCTGCTTTTAACTGTTTTGCAATGCCGTAAGCAATACTTAAGTTACTTGCAACACCGAAAACTAAAGCTTTTTTACCTTCTAAAATACCCATAGAACGCACCTTTATTTATTAAATATTATTAGACAATATACCCCTAATCTGCAAAATAGCAAGAGTTTTTTTAAGTAAATGCACTATTTAACTGATATTGAAAAACTTTTCAAAAAATGTTGTTAATTTTCCAGCAATTTTATTTTTCTTTTCATGCCGATTTTCCGTTTTACTAAACCTCGAAATTGGTGGTAGCAGTTTATCAAAATCAACACCACTTGTTTTTATTTCTCCATCTCTAAAAGCATTATTAATAAAAGTTTTAGTTTCTTCTTCTTTTAGTTTTTCTTCATTTATTATATTTGTAATTTCTTTCTCTTTTTCATTTTCTATATAGTTTTGCCAACGGATATAGCCATCTTCTTCACTTTCAATATGTGTAGAATTAATAAACTGTTCTATCAGCTCCTTTTTGTTTCTTAATTGTATAGTAGAATCTATTGTTTTATAAATTTTTACAGAAAGCTCTTCATCTTTTTTATTATTTAATAAATACTGCATAACAAGTTTTAAAATATAATCAATATTTACTTCCACCTGTTTAATAAGCTCTATTTCAAATACTATATCATCTAATATACTTTCTTTCTCACTTTCTTCTTTTTTTACAAATGTACTATATAAATCAATATATATACTTTGATAATCTTGTAAATCTCGTTCTTTATTTTCTTTTATAAATGGGTCATTTACTATAAATTCTTCAAAAGTTGATAATATATTTCTAAATTTTAAAATTACACCAAATAATTTAATAAATTCTTTTATATCTTGTTCTGTTATAATTTCACTATTTAGTGGGTATTTATCATAAAGTTTATTTAGATAATCAATATATCCAAAAATATGTTCCCCATTTTCATCATATCCATAAAAATAGCTGTTAAAACTTTTTAATAATACAATATTTTCAGCATCTTTATTACCAAATAAAGCAATGGCATTTTCTACATCTTTTACAAGATTTCTAAAACATATTATATTTCCAAAAGTTTTTACTGAATTTAATATTCTATTAGTTCTTGAAAAAGCCTGAATCAATGAATGATATTTTAAATTTTTATCTACCCATAAGGTATTTAATGTTTTAGCATCAAACCCAGTTAAAAACATATTTACAACTATTAATAAATCAATCTCTTTATTTTTCATTCTTTGAGAAATATCTTTATAATAATTTTCAAATTTTTCGCTGCTTGTGTCAAAAGATGTATTAAATATATTATTATAATCAGCTATTGCACTATCTAAAAACTCTCTACTGCCTACATCAAGATTTTCTGTATCTATGCTTTCATCATCAATATATCCATTTTCTTCTTCATTAGGGTTAAAGCTAAATATTGTAGCAATTCTTAATAGTTCACTACCTGTATTTAATTTTTTAAAAATATTATAATACTTTATGGCTGCTTCAATACTGCTTACTGCTAATATTGAATTAAACCCATTTACTCTTTTTCCAGATAAGGCATACAAACTATTTCTTTTTGTTTTAATATCAAAATTTTGCAATATATAAGCTGCTATATTAGTAAGCCTTTTTTCATATAAAAAAACTTCTTCTTTATTAATGGCTGGCACTTTTTTATCTTCTATTTCATCTTTATTTTTAAAAGTATTATGATATTCTACTTTAAAAGGAAGAACAGTTTCATCATGTATTGCATCTACTATTGTATAAGTATGTAGCTTATTACCAAATACCTGTGGTGTGGTTTTTCCTTGAAGTTTATTAATATTTGACGCATTTTCTTTAAAAATAGGAGTGCCAGTAAAGCCAAATATAGCGTATTTTTTAAAATGTTTAGTTATATTTGTATGCATTTCTCCAAACTGAGACCTGTGGCATTCATCAAATATAATAACTACTTTTTTATTATAAATATTATGAACTTTATTTTTTTAATAAATGTAGAAAGCTTTTGAATAGTTGTAACTATAATTTTATTATCATTTTCTATTTGTTCTTGCAAAATCTTAGTGCTTTTATTAGATGATACACAGCCCTTTTTATATTTTTCATATTCTTTTATTGTCTGATAATCTAAATCTTTTCTATCTACTACAAAAAGCACTTTATCAATATAATCTGTTTTTGAAGCTAGCAGTGATGTTTTAAAAGAAGTTAAAGTTTTTCCACTTCCTGTTGTATGCCAAATATATCCCCCTGCTTCTATTTTACCATATATATTTTTATTTTCTGCATATTTTATTTTATTTAATATTCTTTCACAAGCTACAATTTGATAAGGTCGCATTACTAAAAGATTATTATCTTCAGTTAATACACAATATTTAGTTAGAATATTTAATATAGTATGACGGGCAAAAAAGTAATTTGTAAAATTTACTAAATCAGTTATCCGCCTATTTTCTGCATCTGCAAAAAATATAGTAAACTCAAAAGTATTATTTGTTTTTTTATGATGATTTGCACTATTAAGCCTTGTGGTATTTGAATAATATTTTGTATGAGTTCCATTTGATATAACAAATATCTGCACAAATTCAAATAATGAGCTTCCCGCCCAAAAACTATTTCTCTGATATCTAGTAATCTGATTAAAAGCCTGCTCTAATGCAACCCCTCTCCTTTTAAGTTCAATATGTATAAGTGGAAGCCCATTAATTAAAATTGTTACATCGTATCGTGATTTATATGTCCCTTTCTCTTCTCTGTATTGGTTTATAACCTGTAATTTATTTTCATGAATATTGCTTTTGTCTATTAGTTTAATATTTTTGGATATTCCTTTATTATTAATAGTTGTTGTTATACAGTCATCATTATGTATTATTTTTGCTTTTTCTAAAACACCTTCTTTTTGTATCTCTTTTTTAAAAAATATATTCCATTCATCATTCTCAAATTTATAATTATTCAGTCTTTCAAGCTGGTTTTTAAAATTATCAATAAGCTCTTTTTCATTTTTTATATTAATATATTCATAGCCCAGTTTTTTTAAATTTTCTATTAATTCTATTTCAAGCTCTTTTTCAGACTGATAAGATTTATTGCCTGTTCTTTTATCTTCATATTTTGCAACAACTGTTTCATAATCTGTTTCATATAAAATATCGTAATCCATAAATAAATCCTTAAATATTGGTAATAAATACTTTTGTTATTCTAAGTAGCCCTATCTTTCTACTTTTGTCATTCAGAGCCTGTTGTAAGCAGGCGAAGAATCTTATAACACTCTAGTTAGTGAAATTTATAGACTCTTCGGTCGCAAGCTCCCTCTGAGTGACATATGTTTAATTGTGTTCAAAACTTAATAGCTTATCTTTTTATCTATAATAAAAAGTCCTAAGCCTGTGCAAATTCTAATTCCTCGCTACTCACTCGGGAATTTGGCAGTCCTCGCAAGCTCGTCCTAGACTTTTTATTCAAACGCACCTGCGAAATAAATTCGTTTAGGTGCTTACTAAAGGCGGGCTTCCTGCCCTTTAATCAAGCTTGCCTTTTAATTTGTAAAACTTAATAGCTTATCTCTATAATACTCATACTGCTTTTTTCTTGCTTCAATCTCTGCTGGCAAGCCTTCTACTAAACTATTACACATACTTTCAAATTTATCTAATATATCTACTATCTCTTGCTGCACTTCAAGGGGTGGAATAGGGATTTCTGTATTTAGAATGTTGCTATTATAAAGCCTTGAAACAGTGCCACCACTATCAATTTTCCATTTAGCTACTTTATAAAAGTGATATAAATATTTATTCATAACAATATTTTCATCATGTTCCAACCAAACAATATTGGAGTCTTGATAATATGAATCTTCACCATTAAAAATAATACATCTACCAATAGTCCCAGAAGCTGATAAAAGAACATATCCTTTTTTAGGGTATGGATATTTTATTTTATATTCTTCAAATAACTTTTTTGATATAAATGCATCTGCTTTTTTGCCAAATGTGCCTATTTTATAAAAAGGTATCTCACCGCTATCTTGTGTTTCATTTTTAAAAATTCTTTTGCACATTGATATTCTCCCAATTTCCCCTAATTTTTTAATTACCCCCCCCCGTTTTAGAATGTTATCAAAAGATAAAAGTTTATCTCTGTAATATTCATACTGCTTTTTTCTAGCGGTTAGCTCTGCGGTTAGCTCTGCGGTTAGCTCTGCGGTTAGCTCTGCGGTTAGCTCTGCGGTTAGCTCGGTAAAATTGTCAAGTATCTTGACAATTTCCGCTTGCACCGCAAGCGGTGGAATAGGGATAGGAAAATTTATTAAATCATTCTTTCTAATACCTTTTAATGTGCTTCCAACTGATTTATTTTTAAATAAATCTGACATAATATCTGATTGTAAAATATAATATAAAAATTTTGGAATTATTTTATTTTTTATAACTTTTATCAAATATACACTTTCGCTACAATTCCAATTATCTGTATTTATATCAACAACTGCAACCTTTCCAATTGTTCCAATACCAGATAATAAAATATCATCTATTTCTAATTTAGACCGTTGCTGAATTTTCTTAACTGCTTCTAAATTTATTTTATCTGTTTTTTCAGTAAAAGTGATTTTATTAGTTGTGATTTCTTTTACTGTCAAATAATAACATACTGCATCATATGTATTTAATTTAAAATTATCTCTTGGATTTAAACCAGTATTTATAGATATACACACTTCCCCTAACTTTTTCCATTCTACTCCGTTAGGGCATAATTCTTTTATCATTTTTTCTATTTTATTCATTGTTTAATCCTTATCTTTCAGCAGTTTCTGGCTGAATTTATCAAAATCAGAATTAATTTTCTGATGCTTATTAAAAACATTATATTCCTGCTCTGCTTTATCTTTTGCCTTATCCATTGATATACTTCCCTTATCATGCAATATTTCATATCTTCTAAAATTTAAAAATTCTGATACACTTGCAGAAAATTCTTCCATTGTAAAAGTATTTTCCCGCTCTATTAAATCTTCAATATAATCAAAATAACCTGTTACTGCTCTTTCCAGCTGTCTTATTTCTTTTTCTGATAAATAATTTTTAGCAATCAACACATCTGATTTTAATATTCTCCCATCAGGTGCATTTTTCCAAGTTGTAAGCCCCATATGTTCTTTTTTGCTGTCAGCATTATTATATATTATTTCTGCAGCTGTTTGATGAGTAATTGCATAGTGAAATTTATTTTGAATAGTTGCAAAAAATTCTTTTGTTATATTAGAATTTTTATTATAATCTATTGAGCATTCTGCAAAAATATCTGTTATCTGCTGCCATATTCTTCTTTCACTTGCTCTTATTGAGCGAACTCTTTCTAAAAGTTCTTTAAAATAATCTTTACCAAAAACAGTTTTACCCTGCTTTAATCTTTCATCATCTAAAACAAAACCTTTCTGTATAAACTCTTTTAGAACACCAGTTGCCCATATTCTAAATTTAGTGGCTTTTGATGAATTTACACGATAGCCAACAGAAATTACAGCATCAAGATTATAAAAATTTACTAAATAATTTTTTCCATCTGTTGCAGTTACCGAGATTTTCTCGGTAACTGACTGTTTATCTAACTCTCCACTATTAAATATATTTTTTAAATGCAGTGATATATTATCTGCAGAACATCCAAATAATTCCGCCATAGATTTTTGGGTAAGCCATAGCGTTTCATCTTTTATAACTACATCTACCGATATACTTTCTGATATATCTTTATATAATATAAATTCCACTGGTGTCATCAAATATCTCCAAGTTCTACAACTATTTTATCAATATTATCCCTTAACACCTGTTGTTTTTTTACTATTTCGTCTATCTCTTTATTTAATATATTTATATCTATTTTTTCTCTTGTATCTTCTATTTCCACATAAGTATTTACTGATAAATTATAATTTTCTTCTACAACTTTCTCATACTTTACAAGTGATGAAATATATTCTACATCTCTTCTTTCTTCATAGTATTTTAAAATATTATTAATATTATCCTGTGTTAATTTATTATTATTTGTAACTTTTACAAATTCTTTTGATGCATTTATAAAAAATATACTACTATCTTGTTTATTCTTTTTTAGCACCATTACACAGGTTGCAATAGAAGTGCCGTAAAAAAGATTTTCCGGCATCTGTATAATGCAATCAATAAAGTTATTATCAACTAAATATTTTCGTATTTTCTGTTCTGCTCCGCCACGGTAGAAAATCCCCGGAAAACACACTATTGCAGCTGTGCCACTGCCTGCAAGCCAAGAAAGGCTGTGCATGATAAAAGCAAAATCTGCTTTTGATTTAGGGGCTAACACACCAGCTGGTGAATACCTAGGGTCATTAATCAAGACAGGGTCATCATCACCTTTCCATTTTGTAGAATAAGGCGGGTTAGAAACTATTGCTTCAAAAGGCTCAAAATCATCATGCTGCGGGTTAGTTAATGTATCCCCATGGGCTATATTAAATTTATCATAAGGAATATTATGCAAAAACATATTAATACGGCATAAGTTATATGTTGTTATATTGGTTTCCTGTCCAAAAAAACCTATTCGCACATTTCCATGTCCTAAAATTTTTGCATATTTTAATAATAAAGAACCACTACCACAAGCTGGGTCATATACTTTATTTACTTCTTTTTTACCTATCAAAGTTAATCTTGTTAAAAGCTCTGATACTTCCTGTGGTGTGTAATACTCACCACCACTTTTACCAGCATTTGATGCATACATACCCATTAAAAATTCATAAGCATCACCAAAAATATCTATTGTATTTTCTCCATAGCTACCTAAATTCATAGAAGCTATACCGCTTATTAATTTTCTTAATTTTTCTACTCTTTCTACTACTGATGAACCTAATTTTTTACTGTTTACATCAAAATCATCAAATAAACCCTTAAAATTATCTTCACTCTGTTTACCTATGGCAGAATTTTCTATATTTCTAAAAATATTGCTAAGAGTTTCATTTAAATCTTCATCACTAACTGACTTTTTACATACATTACTAAAAAGCTGGCTTGGATATATAAAATATCCTTTTGTGCTTACTATTTCATCTATAATATCATCATTTATCTCATTATCATCAAGTTTTGCATAATCAAAATCTTTATCGCCACTTTTATGTTCATTGTCATTGATATAGTCTGTAATATTTTCAGAAATATATCTATAAAAAAGCATTCCTAATACATACTGCTTAAAATCCCAGCCATCAACAGTGCCTCGCAAATCATCGGCAATATTCCATATTATTTTATGTAGTTCTGCTCGTTCCTGCTCTTTTTTAATATCCATTTATTACCCCTTAATGCTTTAATAAGTCTGCAATATTTTTCACATTAACTAATTTTATATTTTTGCTTTTTTCATCTTTTATATTAGCGTATAAAGTTCCAACACCAAATCTGGCACACTCATTTATTCTGCCCTGTAAATTTGATACTGCCCGAATTTCTCCAGTTAAGCCTACTTCTCCAGCAAAAGCCATTGTATATGGCACTGGTTTATCTCTAAAAGAAGAAATAAGTGCAGCACATACTGCTAAATCTGCACTTGGCTCATTGATTTTAATACCGCCTGCAATATTTAAATAAACATCTGCTCCAGATAAATTTAAGCCGCCTTTTTTTTCTAAAATAGCTATAAGCATTGCCAGCCTGTTATTATCATAACCAGTTGCGTTTCTTTTAGGGTATTGGAAAAATGTTGGAGCAACAAGAGCCTGTATCTCTATTAAAAACGGCCTTGTGCCTTCTAATACTGGGCAGATTACTTTGCCGCTTGCCTGACTGCTGTCTTTATCAAAAAATGCCCTGTCCCCTGCTTCTATTAAGCCAGACTGGCTCATTTCAAAAATACCTACTTCATCAGTTGAGCCAAACCTGTTTTTAACTGAACGCAGAATACGCACACCCCTTGAATAATCACCTTCAAAATAAAGAACAGTATCTACTAAATGTTCTAATACTTTAGGTCCTGCAATATTGCCGTCTTTTGTAACCTGACCTATTATAAATACAGTTAAACCAGTGCTTTTTGCAAGCTCAACTAATCTATATGTGACATGGCGAATCTGACCAACTGCTCCGCCGCCTGATATAATTTCTTCACTTGTTATTGTCTGGATAGAATCTATTATTAAATAATCATACTGCTTTAAGGCTGTTGCTGATAGCACATCTTCAAAAGAAGTTGTTGCAAGCAGCTCTAAATTTTCAGCCTTTACATTAAGTCTGTCTGCCCGCATGCGAATTTGTGAGGGCGATTCTTCTCCAGATACATAAAGCACTTTTTTATTCTGCTTATTTAATATTCCAGCTACCTGTAATATTACAGTAGATTTCCCAATCCCTGGCTCACCGCCGATTAAAACTACTGAGCCTTTAACTATTCCGCCCCCTAATACCTGGTCTAATTCTTTTATACCTGTTTCAAAACGGTAAGTTTCTATGCCTGCCACATTTGATAATGCAACAGGGGTATTTTTAGGGATATAGTTTTGAGTATATGTGGATTTTGATGATGACTGTTTTTCAATAACTTCTTCTACTAAAGTATTCCATGAATTACATTCCGGGCATTTACCCATCCATTTAGACTGGACTGCCCCACAGTTTTGGCATACATAAGTTGTTTTTAATTTTGCCATTATTCATCTTCCAAAAATTCTTCAATAGATGTTTTATGATTATATCTTATACCTAAATGGTCATAAGTCATTTTAGAAGCAACTCTGCCTCTTGGAGTTTTTTTAATAAAGCCTTTATATATTAAAAATGGCTCTATAACATCTTCTATAGTATCTTTTTCTTCACTTGTTGCAGCAGCTAATGTTTCTAAACCAACAGGGCCGCCGTCATATTTTTCTATTATAGTTTCAAGTAAGCGCCTGTCGTTTGCATCAAGCCCTGCATTATCTATTTCAAGCCGTTTAAGGCCGTCTTTTGCAATATCTAAAGATATTACCCCGTTATTAAATACATGGGCAAAATCTCTCATTCTTCTAAGTATTCTATGGGCTATCCGTGGAGTGCCCCTGCTGCATTTAGCTATTTCTAAAGCTGCTTCTTTTTCAATAGGTGTATTTAAAAGCCCTGCGCCGCGGGTAATAATCTGAGCAAGTTCCTCATCGCTGTAAAATTCAAGGCGGATAATCATGCCAAATCTGTCTCTGAGTGGGGAAGTTAAAAGCCCTGCACGAGTAGTGGCACCCACAAGAGTAAACTTTGGCAAATCTATCCGCATACTTCTTGCACCTGGTCCCTGACCTATTAATAAATCAAGCTTAAAATCTTCCATAGCAGGATATAATATTTCTTCTACACTAGAATGAAGCCTGTGGATTTCATCTATAAATAACACCTGCCTAGGTGAAAGGTTAGTTAAAAGTGCTGCTAAATCCCCAGATTTTTCTATTGCAGGCCCGCTTGTGACAGTTATATTTACACCAAGCTCATGAGCAATAATATTTGCAAGAGTAGTCTTTCCAAGCCCTGGAGGTCCGTAAAAAAGACAGTGGTCAAGGCTGTCCCCACGCTCCCTTGCTGCTTTTACATAGACTTTTAAGTTTTCTATAACTTTTTTCTGACCTGTATAATCATCAAAAGATTCAGGGCGAAGTGCACCAAGTTTATCTTCAGTTGTTTCTGAAATACTGTATATATCTGTTTCTTTCATTATTTTTTACCTGATAAAAGCTGCAAAGCATTTTTTAAAACTGTTTCAAAATCATCACCAGGGCTTGATTTTTCTACTGCTTTTCTGCTATCTATCACTTTGTAGCCTAAGTTTACTAATGCACCAACTACTTCTTCACGAACATCCTGCGGTGCATATACTATCTGCTGGCTGTCAAATTTATCTTTTAACTCTACAACTATTCTTTCAGCAGTTTTTTTGCCTATACCCGGAATTGCTGCAAGCATTTGATAATCTTTTGAAGATATAGCAGAAATAAGGCTTTCACAGCCTATACCGCCTAATATTTTTACTGCCATTTTAGGACCAATACTAGAAACTGATGTAAGCATTAAAAATAAACGCTTTTCTTCTTTTGTTGCAAATCCGTATAAATATACGCCGTCTTCTCTAACTGCCATATATGTATAAAGCTCACATATTTCACCAATATTTCCAACAGATGAATATGTAGCAAGTGAGCACATAGCTTCATAAGCTATACCACCAGTATCTACAACAATCATATTTGTATCTTTTTCTAGTATTACCCCTTTTATTTTGTAAATCAAAAGGAATACCCCCTTTATACTTTATATTATAATACCTCTTGTTTCATTATAAGCAAGGCACACAGCACATGCAAGAGCATCAGTTACATCTAAAGGCACGCCGCCTTTTACTACTATATTTAACTGTAATTCTACAAGCTTTTTAACCTGCTCTTTTTCTGCCTTGCCGTATCCTGTAACAGCTTTTTTAATCTGTAATGCAGTAAACTCTTTAACTGGTATATCATGGGCTATCATCGCAGCAATTAACGCACCGCGAGCCTGACCTAAAAGCAATGCACTTTTTGCATTAACTGAATGGAAAATATCTTCTACTGCCCCCATATCAGGCTTATATTCTAAAGCAAGCTCTGCCAGACCGCTGATTAATGCTCCAAGACGAAATGGCAGCGGGTCACTGGCTTTTGTTTTTATAAGACGGTGGGCAACATATTCTACCTTTGAATTATCAGCATATACAATGCCCACACCTGTCTTATTAAGCCCTGGGTCTATACCCATGAATATCATAATATATTAAAGCTCATCAAATACAGAATCATCTATTTTATAATTGCCGTAAACTTCCTGTACATCATCTAAATCTTCTAATGCTTCAACAAGTGCAATTAATTTTTTAGCTGCTTCGCCTTCTACATCTATTGTAGTTTTAGGTTTCATAGAAAGCTCTGCAAAATCTATTTGAATATTATTATCTTCTAAATGTTTTTTTACATTTTCAAATTCAGAAGGCTCTGTAGTAATAGAATAAACATCGCCGTCTGTTACCACATCTTCTGCACCTGCTTCTAATGCATAGTTCATAATATCATCTTCTGAACATGCAGTTATTGGCACTTCTATAATACCTTTATTTTCAAACTGCCATGCAACTGAGCCAGCTTCCGCCATAGAACCACCTCTTTTAGTAATAACAGTGCGCACTTCCATAATAGTTCTGTTTCTGTTATCTGTAAGAGTTTTTACTAAAATACCAACACCGCCTGGAGCGTATCCTTCATAAGTAATATCTTCAAATACCTGGTCGTTACCTTCGCCAGTTCCTTTTTTGATAGCTCTTTCCACATTATCTTTTGGCATATTTGCAGCACGAGCTTTATCTAAAGCTAAACGAAGACGAGAGTTAGACGCAGGGTCGCCGCCGCCGATTTTTGCAGCAACTGTTAATTCTCTTGCTATTTTAGTAAAAATTTTACCTTTTTTATTATCCTGAGCTTCTTTTCTATGCTTAATATTCGCCCACTTACTATGTCCTGCCATAGTTTTATTCCTCCATTATATATTTAACTTTTTTTAAATTATAGACTATAAAAGATAACCTATATAAAAATTAAAATCAATAATATTATTTTAAAAGTTGAAAAATTTTATTATATTTAATATACTACCCTATCAAAAAGCAGGGCTGTAATATGGATAATAATAACTTATATAAACACATAGTAGATTTATATGACAATAAACCTGTAACAAGAAAAGAATATTTGATAGTTTTAGTGATTTATTCACTTATTACTTTATTATTTTATTTTGTCCCAATAAAATTTGTATCAGCATTAGCAGGTTTAGTTTTAGTTCTCTTTTTTCCATTATTATTTATTGCAACTTTTAACAGGTTAAAAAATACTATTATTACTACTATTCCTGCTTTTATATTATCTTTTTTTATTCCTTATATGATTTTAGTTCTTCAAGTATCAACTGATGACCTGAACATGATTATACCTCTTGAAAAGTATTATAACATTATATTTCTTGCATATTTTCCATTATTATTTTTATCAGGGTTAATTTTACCAGTTTCTAAAAAAATCAAAAAAATTACTTATGAAAAGATAAATGAAGATAATAAAAAATCAAATTTACTACATATTTTTAATGATTTGATTACTTTAAATTTAAAAGCATCTATTAATAAAGTAGAGTATATTACATCCTGCATATTAGCTTTTATATTACCTATTTGCATGTTTGTTTTATCATATATATTAGTTATATTATTAAGAATATTTTACAGAAGTAATTTAAATGCTGCAAATATATTTACAGGCGATGGTCCATTTGTATTAGATGTTGTTGGCCCATATTTAATAATATTCATAAGTTTAGCTATATGTATAGCAGTTACTATTATTTTATTTTTTCTATTATTTATTTTGCGACTTAATGATATTACAAACAACTTCTATATAAAATTTTCTATTATTACAGCTTATATTATACTTCTAGCAGCTGGAATAAAAGTATTAATAGTCAAAGATAATTTAGCAGGGATATTTGTATATGCCATATCTCTATTCATAATACCTGCATTTATAAATGGAAAATCTATAAAAAAGCAAATGTTATCATAAATAAATAAATAAAAAGAGAGGGAAAAATGAAATTATTTTTAGCATTTATTATGCTTATATGTGTTACTGGAACCACATATGCAGAAGAAAAAACAATAACATTGAATGAATATTTTGATTCAGTGCTTAAAACAAATTGTTCCAAATTTACAAAATTAGAAAGTAATAAGGATTATTACAATAATAAAGACGCTGTTAAAAGATGTAACTATGAAATAAACCTTATAAAAGCTATTCAGAAAGATAATTTAAAAGAATTTGATAATCTTATTAAAAAAAATGAATATGAGTTAGATAATGTATATAATGAATCATTTACTATTATGGATAGTGAGATTAATGTTATGCCTATTCATGTTACAGTTGTTTATAACAGCCAAAAAATATTTAAAACACTTCTTAATACTTATGTTAAAAATGGAAGAAGAATAAATACTCCTATAACTGAACGGGAATATGGTATTTTTCACTATAATGGTAAAGATATAAGCACGGAATGTGTTACCCCTGCGGCATTATCTATCATTTATGGTAATAACTATATGTTTAAAGAATTTGCTACTACCGGCATAGAATATATTTCTATTGATAAGTATGATACATGCAGCACTGTTGATTTTCTTTTAAAATATGGAAATAAAGAAATGTTTAAGCTTTATGAGGAAGGATTTAATTTAAAAAATAATTATCCTATTAGTAAAAGCACTTATGATGATTTTTTATCTGATGCTGTCAAATATAATAATATTTCAATTGCAGAATATTTAATAAAAGATAAAAAAATGTCTGTATATACATCTTCAAGAGAAATGCTTTTAAAAACTGCTCTTACTGCTAAAAAACCACTTATAGAAATGGCAGAAAAACTTATAGAATTAGGGTTTGATGTAAACTATCCATTTGATATGTATAGAACATATTATGATGTAATTGTTGAATTAAAAAATAAGGGTATTTGGGATAAACCTTTGCCTGCTAAAAAAGAATATAATCAGCAGGATAAAAATACTGCAAACCTTTTAAATAAACCACAGGTAGTTAATGGTATAAGGCAGGTTAAATCTATTACTGAATACAAAGATTATATAGATAAAAAAATGCTTATTGAAAAAATTATGAAAGCTGAAAAAGAAAGAGCAGAAAAATATGGATATACAAGCCTTGTTAAGCAGATTAATAAATACTACTTTGAAGACCCAAAAGTATTTCCTGATATTGAAATACCAAGAAAAGCAGCTATATTTACCACTAATGTCAGCTATGGAATAAATGATTATGAATTTTACTGGTCACCTGCTGGAAATACCATAGTATTTAAACCATACATGGGTGCATATTATTCAAAATATAGAATAAACTTTAATTCTTTTAATTATATACATGAATTTGGGCTTTATTCTAATGTTATTACAGAGCATAATAATAAAGTTATTATGGCTTATGAATATAAAGATGTTAATTTAAATGAAGCTGTATGTGGTGAAATAAATTATTTTACATATAATAATGAGATTCAAAATGAAATAAATAAAATTATAAAAGATAATAACTTATGCTCTAATATTAAAAATGCTTCATATAATTTGAAAGTTAAGAATATTATAGATGAGTTTGATTTATATACTTTAAAAATAGAGAAAAGTAATAATAAAGCTGCCATTACTCTTATTGATGAAGAGGATAAAAAAATATATAAAAAAGCAATTATGGAACAAAATAATAAAAATGTTAGAGTTGTTTATGTAGGAGACTAATAAATATGAAAAAAATAATAATTTTATTTTCTCTGCTTTTAGCTTTTCAATCAGCTTATGCAGATACATGTAAAAAAATGAAAATAGATATAAATGAAAAAGGTAATATAGTATTTAATGCAGAAAAATGTATTACAGAAAAGGCTTATGATAATATGTATAAACATATATTAGATGTAGAGCTTATTAATGCTAAAAAAAATAATATGCCAGATTTAGCAGATAAAATAGAGCTTTTATTATTAAGAGAAGAAAGTATTAAAGACCTTAAACAATCTATATACTCTTTTAGAATTCTTCATGATGAATATGGCCCTTTTACAACAGGTAATAGAATTGTTTTAAAACCTAAAAATAAAAATATAACATATCTATATGAAGTTCTTGATAATAAAACATATATTAAGGTAGAAAAATACAGACCAGAAATTACTTTAAAATATACAGATAATATTCATGAAACAGGTAACAGTGTTGAAATAAATGAATACTTTTTTCCAAAAGCAAAACTTGATGATGTTTACAGCTTTGTTATGAAACATTTATATCTTCTTACATATCTTATGAAAGATTCTGACGAATATAAATCCGTATACCCTGAGGCTGTAAAAATCATGAAAAGTGATTTTTATAACAAAACAAACTATTCTATACCAATATTTGATGAAAGATATAAAATAAATATACAAAAAACTGAAGAAAAAATAATGATAGATACTGGCGGTAATTTTAATATTTATATAATAAAAGCAGAAACTGGCACAAAAATACTTTTTTCATCAGGAACTGTATTTTATCAAGTATTTTTTAACTTCTAGAATATTAATCATAACTACCCGTTAAACGGGTAGTTTGCTCTTCGGGAGCCTGTGAAAAAAAGTCTTTAAATTCAGTTTTCTATGATTATATTTTTACATATCCTGCTCTATGAATACCAGAATAAAGTTATTCAGTCAAGAGC
>CALURO010000011.1 GCA_944323205.1 uncultured Mucispirillum sp.
AAGCTCCTTTCATATCTTTTTAGTATATCATAGAAAACTTAAGTTCGCACTATTTACAGACTTTTTTTCACAGGCTCGAAAAAGTTAAGAAAAAGTAAATAATACTTTAAAATGATGAAATATTTTATATATAAAGGGCAGTAATGCTGCCCTTTATATCAATATTACTGCATATCATTTATATCAACAGGCATAGACTGGCATGAATATTTATCTTCAAATAAATATCCAGTATATCCTGTATCTGTAATTTCAGCTTCAACAGGATTAGCAAATATTTCTAGCTGTCTTTCTATATCTTCACGAATTTCTTCTTTAAGAGTAACTTCTACTGGATTACATGGATTGCTTTCTTTATTTTCTATTTTATTATATTCAATCTCTCCTAACTCATAAGCATATGTATTTGATGCTTTTATACCAGATTTGCTGGCAGTTTTATCCTGCACGGTTACTTTTATACTGTTAGATGATGTAACATAATTTGAAGGAATATACCATTTTATAATTCTACCTGCATAAAAATCTCCTGATGCTCCATTTGCATATTTTTTAGGACAACTAAAAAGATCCATACTTGAATGACCGATTGTTTTACCATTAAATGTTGCATTTAAAAATGGAACACTTTGATAACCTACAACAATAGTTCTATATGTATAACTACTTCCTGAACCATATAATGATGAGTCAGGAAACGATATTGATGTCACTTTAGAAACATCATATCTATTGACTTTAGTACAATAATTTACACCATCAATATTTTCTCCATCTTCTATAGCAAAAGTTGGTAAAGCAACAAATAAACTTACCAAAACAAATATTAGTTTTTTCATATTTCTCCTCCTTGATGTATGATAGTATTATCCTATAATATTTTTCTTAATATTGCAATCATAAAATATATCTACTTTACCCCCCCCCATTTTTTTTAAACACCTTATGTCACATTGATGCGGAGCGTCTAGCAAAGCCGAAGGGTCTATAATTTTTACTAACTAGAACATTATAAGATTTTTCGCCTACTATCGTAGCTCTGCATGACAGTTATTACAATTATTTCTATTTTTACATATATTATCAAGTAGTTATAGCATTTTTTAATAAAAAATGGGGGTGAAGCAGTAAAATATATCAATTACTTTATTCTAACTCGTAACCATCTTTTTTTATTTTATTAGCTTCATTTTTATATGAATCAGTTTCATAAGGTTTAAATGTTACCCATTTGCTGTTATTTATTTGTTTTTCTGTAATATTATTCCACTCTGCTTGTGATGGTGCTTCTTTACTATTCCAAAAAATCATACTGTCATATGCTCTTACTAAATATCTTTTATAAATAAATAATTTTTCAGCATCATTTTTTGCTCCTTTTAAGTCTTGAATATAATAAGGTTCTTCTCCCACATTTACACTTTCATAACTTCTGTTAGCTAATCTATTAAATTCATAATCGTTGCCATCTTTTATAAAAATAGAAAAATGCATAAGGTCGCTTGCTTGATAATCAGATATTTTTGTTTCTATATTATTATCATAATTATACATATTCCAATATAAATCATTATGTGCAGTTGTTGTATCCTGCTGAACACTAGTAGTATATGTAAAATTTTCATTTCTAATAAGTTTACCTGCTTTATCTCTTAAAAATTCTCCATTACTATTTGTTAAGAAAATATCTTTCCAAACATCTTCTGGGGTATCATACTGTTTTATAAGCTCACCATTTTGGTCATATTCTCCCATAGTGTCAAGCCTGCCTTGTCCTCTATTATGTCTTATATCATAATATATTTTTAAATCCTGCTGAGTAATTTGCATAAGACCATCTTTATCATTCATACCTATTTCTTTTCCAAGTCCTAAAAGCATACCCCATTTTAAATCATCCATATTTTGAGCATCTTTTGTTTTTTCTACTGTTTCTGAAAGTTGTAAAACAGAAATCATAAATTCATCACTTATTTCAGAATGTTCTTGAAAATATTGGTCTATAGTTTTGTGGTTAGGAATTTCTGAATGCATGTCATTTTCTAATTTATATTCAAGCATAACATTTTTTATTGCATTAGATATTCCAGTTAAATTCAATATATTATATCCTAAATAACCTTTTACATTACTTATAGAAAGTCTAGCATCATTTAAAATACTAGAACTTTTATTAAAACTATCCATATTTTGATTATTTGAAAGAGATTTATTATAACCTGCATTTTGATAAATTTCAGGATTTGTTTTAATATTTGCAGCAGTATAATTTTGTATATCATTGCTGAAACTAGATATAGTAGAACTAAAATTAATTTTCATATGCAGCCTCCTTATTAAGTGTAATGGGCTATAAATATAGGAAACTAATAAAAGGAGATGTCTATAACATCTCCAAAATATACTTAAGGTTTGACTATATTATTTTTTGAAACTGTTTTACCATTAATAGTCATTTCAAAACTGTTATTTGAATCTCTAACATAACTAGCAGGAATATACCATCTAATTACTCTACCACCATTAAAATCTCCTGATGCTCCATTTGCATATTTTTTAGGACAAGTAAAAGGCTCCATAGCATCTGTTCCTATTGATTTACCATTAAAAATACCTCTTAATGTCGGAACGCTTGGATATCCAACAACTATAACTGAATATGTGTAACTACTACCTGATTGGATAAGAGTATTAGTTATAAAACTAATTGAAGTAATATTTGAAACATTATACCTATCTACTTTTTGACAAAAGTTTTGACCATATAAATTTTCTCCATCGTAAGCAGCAAATACATAAGTCACAGAAAATGCACATAATATTACAATTAATAATACAATTTTTTTAAACATAGATTTTTAACATCCTTTATATATAAATCATATATTATTCATAAGTAAATATCAAGTTTTTTATAATTAATATAAATATTGATATCCATTATTTCGTATTTTATTTGCTTCTGCTATAAATGAACCTTTATAATTAGGGTTAAATGTTACCCATTTGCTGTTATCAAGCTTTTTATTATACATATCTTTTTGTCCTTCATAACTTAAATCAGGACTAACACCTTTTACAGTGTCTAAAAAAAAGAAATAGTCATTAACCAGAGATTTTTTATATATGAATAGTTTTTCTGCATCACTTTTAGCATACTGCACATCAAGCTCATGTTGCGTTTTATTTTCCGGCAGCATAGATTTAGTATAATTTGCAAGTAGTGAAAATGCTGCATCATTTCCATCCATAATAGATGCAGTCATACACATTAATTCTCCAGCACCATAATCTGCTGCTTTTATTTTATCATTATTATCTTTATCATATAATTTCCAGCTTAAATCTCTAAAAGCAACACTGTCATCAACCTGAACACTTGTTGTATATGTAAAATCTTTATTTCTAATAAGCCTGCCTGCTTTATCTTTTAAAAAATTACCATTACTATCAGTTAAAAAAATATCTTTCCATACATCTTCGGGATTTTCATATCTTTTAATTATATTACCATTTTGGTCATACTCTCCAAGTTTTTCAAAAGCCTCTTGATTATTATGATGTTTTAAATCATAATAAATTTTTAAATCCTGTTGAGTTATTTCCATAAGACCGTCTTTATCATTCATACCAACTTCTTTTCCCAGATTTACGAGCATACCCCATCTTAAATCATCCATATCTTGTGCATCTTTAGGTTTTTCTACTGTTTCTGAAAGTTGTAAAACAGAAATTATAAATTCATCACTTATTTCAGAGTATTCAGCAAATCGTTCATCTATTGTTGTATAGCCTTCAATTTTTGCATTTTGCTGGTTTTCTAGTTTATATTCAGACATAACATCTTTGATTGCTTTAGATATTCCTGAAAGATTAAGAGTATTATATCCCAAAAAACCATAAGTATTGCTGATAGATAGTCTTGCATTATTCAATGTATTAGAACTTTTTTTAAAGCTGTCTATATGAAGATTATTACTGACTTTATTGGCATCTGCATCTTGGTAGTTTTTAGAAGTTTGCTTTATATATGAACTAACATATGTTTGAAGATTATTTGTCATCAACTCTATACTTGAATTTAAATTAAATTGCATAGCAAAAAACCTCCCTGTTTGTTTCTTAATTATTTTATCGTTTTTTTTAAAAAAAAGTTTAGCAGAAATTAATATTGTAGTATCATAACAAATATTATATAATTTGGAATATAGGAAATAAAACTTCAAAAATTTGATTACTAAACTCTGCAAAAAACAAAGAGTTATATATTTTAATACATATTAAAATTAGTTATTAATAAAAATTGCTGATTTTTAAAGATATAAGTATTTATCACATAGCTGGAATACAATATATTTTGTCACAAAATGATAAAGATAATATATAAGAAACTTATCATAAAAACCCTGCTTACTCTTATAAGCAGGGTTTGATTTTATAAATCGTTAAATAATAATCCTGTTGCTAATTTAGGATAGAAATAAGTTGATTTTTGAGGCATAACAAGGCCGCTTTCAGAAACATCTCTGATAGATTCCATATTTTCCCCATTTAATATAAATGCAACTGCTGAATGGTCTTTTCTATATTCATCTATTTCTTCCCAGCTTTGAATAAAATGTATACCTGCTTTTGCAAGTAACCTTTCATCGCTGTATTTAAAATAGCCTTTTAATACTAAATCTTCTAAAAGATAAGTGCTTACTTTCCTGTAAACTGGGTGCTGGTTTTCAACTGCTTCCTGTAATAAACTCATACTGTATATTCCCTGTTTGCCATAGAATACCCATGCTCCCGGATGGTTTACATTATCTTTTAAGAATTTTTCTGCCATTTCCCTGTTTTCTAACTTATGAACTTCAAATAATGATGAAGCATAGTCAATAAAATTTTTGTCTTCAAAATTATCTGCCACATCTATAACCCTGTGAGTAGGGAAAACTTTTAAGCCTTCGTCCATAAAGTTTACAAACATCATCATAACATAATCATAGTTACGCTCTTCGCCTTCTGTTAAACCTTCTTGAGCGCGCATATCATCTCTGTATTTTAATGCTGTTTCATACCTGTGGTGGCCGTCTGCTATATAAATAGCTTTATCTCTCATAAAGCTCTCTATTTTTGTAATATCTTCTTCATCAGATATAGCCCATACAGAATGTTTTACACCAGCTTCATCAATTGCTGATGCGGAAGGCATTGTTTTTTTAACATCATTAAATAATGCTGAAAGCCTGTTTTCATTATCCTGATATAAGCCAAAAATTTGTGAGAAATTAGCTTTTGATGCTTTCATAAGCTCATATCTATCAGCTTTTGGACCTGAAAGTGTTTTTTCATGCGGGTAAACTTGACCTTTTCCAAATTCTGATAATTTTAATGCCCCAACAAACCCAGAACGGACATAAGTTTTACCGCCGTATTCATACACCTGTTCATAAAGATAGAAAGATTTATCGTTATCTTTAACTAAGATACCTTCATCTTTCCATTTACGATATAAGTTACCAGCAACAGCATACCTGTCATCTTCCCCAACAGGTAAATCAATTAATGCTACATTATAGGGAGATTTTGCTACATAAGCTGCTCTCATTTCTGGTGTAATAACATCGTAAGGTGGTGTAATAACATTTTTTAATAACACTTGTTCAGTATTATATCTTACGCCTCTAAAAGGCCTAACTATAGCCACAGTATTGCCTCCTGCTATAAAGCTAAAAATTAAAAATTAGATTGCCTTAATCTATATAATCTAAACATCAACTGTCTTTTTACCATATTAAGATAATCATTACAAGTATATTTTGCCCAGATTCGTTTATTTTATTAATTTAGTTTATTTTATTAATTTAGCAAACTTTCTTTTGCCAACTTTTAGTATTCCTTCATGCTCTGGTGTAAAAGTTAAATCATATACTTTTTCATTTTCAAAATGAACGCCGCCCTGCTCTGCAAGTCTTCTAGCTTCAGATTTTGATGATGCAAAATTTAATGCCAGCATAATATCTAAAAAGCAGCCATGTATTTTATATTCCTGAATATCTGTTGGAATATTTTTATTTGAAAATACTCTCACAAACTCTTCTTCTGCCTCAGCACCTGCTTTTGCACCATGATAACGGGAAACTATTTCTTTTGCTAAATTTTTCTTAGCTGTCATAGGGTGAAAATCGCCAGTTTCTATATCCTGCTTCATTTTTGCTATGTCTTTTAAACTCATATCACTTAATAATTCATAATATCTAAACATTAATTCATCAGTAATAGACATAAGTTTTCCAAACATATCTTTTGGACTTTCAGATATTCCTACATAGTTGCCAAGAGATTTACTCATTTTTTGAACACCGTCAAGCCCTTCTATAATAGGCATAGTGATTGCAACCTGTGCCTGCTTACCATACTGCCTTAATAAGTCTCTGCCTACAAGCAGATTAAATTTCTGGTCTGTGCCGCCAAGCTCCACATCTGTATTCATATTTACAGAATCAAACCCCTGCATTATCGGATACATAAACTCATGCATACCAATAGGCTCACCAGCTTTATATCGTTTTTGGAAATCATCTCTTTCTATAATTCTAGCTACTGTAAATTTTGCCATTAAAGATAATATTTCTTTCATAGTTAATGGTTCAAGCCACGAAGAATTAAAGCATATTTTAGTCTTTTCAGGGTCTAGTATTTTAAAGACCTGTTCTTTATATGTTTCTGCATTTGCTAATACCTGCTCTTTTGTAAGCGGTTTTCTTGTTTCTGATTTGCCAGTAGGGTCTCCAACCATACCAGTAAAATCACCAATTAAAAATGTAACATTATGGCCAAGTTCTTGAAAATGTTTCATTTTCTGCAGCACAACTGTATGGCCTAAATGTAAATCTGGTGCTGTCGGGTCAAAGCCAGCCTTTACATTCAATGGCCTATTTTCTTTTAATTTTGCAATTAAATCTTCTTCTGAAATAATTTCTGCTGTGCCGCGTTTTATAAGCTCTAACTGGCTTTCAATATCCTGCATGAGCAATCCTCACTAAATTAATTTACTATAAAACTGCTCCAGTTATAACTGTTAAGCAGTTCCTCAAAAAATACATATATTATAGCCGATACTCCAAGCATTGGTGCAAAAGGTATCGGATAATTTCTATCTTTTGTTATTATAATTACTACTATACCTGCCACTATACCAAAAAAAGCTGCAAATGTAAGCACAGCAGGTATTGAGCCTAGTCCTGTAAAAGCTCCAATCATTGCAAAAAATATAAAATCCCCTTCCCCCATACCTTCTTTATGCCTTATTTTAGAATAGATATAGGCTGGGAAGAAAAGCACTAAATAACCTGCAGCAATACCTGCAAGATAATAGGCAAAATAGCCTTCAAGCAAGCCAAATACAAGCCCTGCAAGTATTCCAAGCGCAATATAAACTGTTGGTATCATACCAGTTTCAAAATTATCATCAGATGATGTATATATATCTGTTAATGAAACAGTAAGAACTAAAAATACAAATATAACATACTTAAAAAACATTAAATTTAAGCCAAATTTTAAATATATTACAACAAATAAAAGAGCTGTTAAAATTTCTGTCACAGGGTACATTATAGGTATACTTTTTCTGCAATGCCTGCACTTACCATGAAGCAATATATAACTTATAACAGGTATATTATCATACCATGCAATATCTTCCATACACTGCGGACAAAATGATGAAGGTTTTACTATACTGATATTTTTTGGCACACGCATTATTAATACATTCATAAAACTGCCAAAAACTAAACCAATAATGCCAATAAAAATAATTGATAATATATCCATCAGCTGCCTTTTTTCATATACCTTAATAAGTCTGTGCCGCTAAATGCAAAAAATACAAGCCTGCTTTTAGCTGCATAGTCTATACATTCTTTAATATTTAATATGCTAACTTTTTCAGCTTCCACCGCAACTGCCCTGCTGCCGCATTCTACTGCATATCGTAAAAGTGATAAATCTATTAAAGGACTTTCATTTTCATCACTTTTAGAATGTTTGCCAGAAATAACTATTACTGCCTTGCCGTTTGCAAAATGACAGCCTCTGCTTATAGTATCTAATCTACCTTCAAAAGCTTCCACTGCCATTATAGAGTTATTTTTTACAACAATAGTCTGCCCAGCATCATTTCTGCCTATCTCTTTTGATATATAGTATCCAAAAGCAGCATCAGCTAATATTTTCTTATCCGGCTTCACTTTTGAATAGATACCCGCAGTTATCGGTGCTTGATTATTATACTCCATATATTTACACTATAACTCAACTTGTCCAAATATACCTTTGCGTAAAAGTTCGTCAGTTTTAAGAGCAACATTTAATGAAAGTAAATCATGCTCAACAGTAACTGTTCTTTTTGTTTTACCTGTTACACAGTTAATAAAATGCATTATTTCACTTTTTAATGGATTTTCTTTATATACAAATAGTCTTTCTTGTATAAATTCATTTTTATATCTTAATTCTTTTTCGCTTATAGTCTGCTGTGTCTGACCTTGACGGTAAATATTAATATCCTGAGTAGTAAAATCCAGCTTATAAAGAGCATTATCTTCATAAACTGTCATAAACCTTTCTTTTATCTGACTCATACGGCTTACATATAAATTAGCAACAGCATTATTTTCAAAAGCAATATTTACTGATGCAAAATCTGCTAACTCTGTATGCACTTTTGAACCCATAGCCTGAATAGCTTTTACAGGGCTGCCTATTAAATTTAATACTATATCTATATCGTGTATCATTAAGTCAAGAACAATGCTGTCTGCTTTAAAATTAGGGTTAAACTGAGCAACTCTTTTTGATTCTACAAATCTAGGATTTTCTGTAATTTTTCTGATTTCCTGCACTGCACCGTTAAAACGCTCTACATGGCCAATATGAAGAACTAAGTTTTTAGATATTGCAATATCAAAAAGCTCTCTTGCCTGGTCGTAATTTGTAGTTATAGGTTTTTCTACAAGTAAATGTTTACCTGCATGAAGACATTCATAGGCTATTTCATAGTGGTATCTTGTAGGTGCAGCAATAGTTATCGCATCAACATAAGGAAACATTTCTTTATAATTAGTATAACCCTGCACACCTGTTTTTTCTGATAACTCATTAACTATATCAGGATTTGCATCACAAATACCCACTAATTTTACATCTCTTATATCACTATATAAATTTAAGTGATATTTTCCCATTTTACCTAGTCCGATTAAACCTACATTTAACATATTAACCTCTTAATACAAAAATACGTCCTGTATTTTTGTAATTTACGCTCTGTCGAAATAAATTCGCCTGTTAAACAGAATATCTACTAAATATTTCATATATTATATGCATTAAAATGTTTTAGATATTTTCTAAAACACTAAACTCTTGTTATGCCTCTGCGTGAAGATGCTTCTATAAAGTTTCTAAAAGTAACAACTTCATCAAACGGCTCTAATTCTTTTAATTTCTCTTTGGCATCATCTAATTTGTATGACCTGTCAAGAAATATTTTTAAAGCACGAGCAAGCTCTCTTCTAGCTTCACTTGATACTCCACGCCTTTTTAAACCTACCACATTAAGTCCTGCAATCCTGCCTTTTATTGCGTCTACAGCAATACAGTATGGAGGAACATCTAATGAGATATGGCTCATACCCGCAACCATAGCCATTGTCCCTATATGAACACCCTGATGTATAGCAGCATAACCTGAAATTAAAGCATAATCATCAACATGAACATGACCTGGTATCATAGATGCTACAAGAGTAACATTATTTCCAAATTTACAGTCATGACCAATATGAGATAAAGCCATAATTAAACAGCCATTACCGATTACTGTTTTCCAATCTTCTTTTGTTGTTGCCCTGTGAATTGGGGCAAATTCTCTTATAAGACAGTCTGTACCTATGATTAATTTTGTATCTTCGTTTTTAAAGGAATAATCCTGTGGGGCACCACCCACATGCGCATTTGGAGCTAAAACAGTTCTGTCACCTATTTCAGTATGACATTCTACTATAGCATTCATACCTATTTTTACATTTTCACCTATTACACAATGTGGTCCTACATAAGCATTTCTACCTATTTCTGCACTTTCTGCTACAACTGCACTTTTATGCACTTCTGCACTTGGGTGTATTGCCATATATTCCCCCTGAAATTTTATTTTAATGCTGCAGATAATTCTGCTCTGGCAGCTAATTTACCATCAACTGTTGCAGAAACATTAAACCACCAGATACCCATTTTCTGTTTAATAAATTCTGATTCCAATATAAGTTTGTCCCCCGGTCTTACAGGGTTAGCAAATTTAACATTATTTATGCCTGTAAATAATGTTTTAAGGCCTTCTTTATATGTGCCGTCTTCTTTCATTTTTAAAATACCTAATATACCTGAAACCTGAGCAAGTGCCTCAATTATTAACACTCCAGGCATAACAGGAAACTCTGGAAAATGGCCATTAAAAAATTCTTCGTTAACTGTTACATTTTTATAGCCAACTATATGAGTATCTGTAATTTCTGTTATTTTATCCAAAAATAAAAAAGGATATCTATGCGGGATTATTTGTTTGATTTCATCTATTTCTATTACTCTATTTTCCAAGGTCTTTAACCCTCCGTTTTAATTCTGGCAGCTCTTGAAATACTGCATGGGATTTAGCAAACTTTCCAAACTCCATACAAGGTGAGCCAAGATACATACCTTTTTTATCAATACTGCCTGGCACTCCACTTTGACCGCCAAACATTGAGCCTGTTGCAATTGTAATATGGTCTGCAAAACCAACCTGACCACCTGCAACAATAAAATCACCGGCCTTAATACTGCCGCTGAAACCAACCTGACTAGCAATTAAACATGCTTTTCCTAGATGTGTATTATGACCAACCATAACTAAATCATCAAGTTTTGTTCCAAAGCCTATTTCTGTTGAGCCTATTGTTGCTCTGTCTATACATGTATTTGCTCCAATTTCTACAAAATCATGTAATATAACAGTGCCTTTTTGTGGTATTTTTGTAGGATTTTCTCCCGGTATAAAACCAAAACCGTCTGCACCAATAACTGCCCCGGCATGAATGATTACATTATTTCCAACAGTAATATTTTCATATAAGGTAACATTACCATATATAATACAGTTTTCACCTATTGTAACATTATCGCCAATAACTACA
This sequence comes from uncultured Mucispirillum sp., assembly GCA_944323205.1. Lineage (GTDB taxonomy): Bacteria > Chrysiogenota > Deferribacteres > Deferribacterales > Mucispirillaceae > Mucispirillum. Next base: position 11,229 of record CALURO010000011.1, read on the forward strand.
TTTGGATAAATTTTAGTATTTTTACCAATGCGAACATTTTTTCCAACTGATACAAAGTTGTCTATATAACATGGGTGTTCAATAACAGCACTTTCATCTACTGCTGCAAATTTTGAAACATATTCTTTAACTGGCTCTGCTGGATAAATATAAGATAGTATCTTTACAAGTGCAGGCCTTGCATCTTTTACTATTACTAATGGTTTATCTGTTTCAATATTCAAACCTTCTGTAACAATATATGCTGATGCATAACCATCTTTTACATACTTGATATACTGTTTTGCTGATATTATACATATTGAGCCATTTTCCTGATTTTCTGGTGTACAGAAACCAGTAATCTCAATATCTTCCCCTTGTAAAGAGCCGCCTAAAAGAGCGGCTATATTAGATAATTTAACTTTTATATGATGGTGTGCCATAAAAAGCTGCCTTTTACTTAGTGCCTTTTTTTGACCATTTAATATCAAATCTTGAAATAATATCTTTTGTAATATCAACAGCAGGGTTAGCATAAGCTAAAATACCAGGCTGAACAATAAATACTAAATCATATCCTTTTTCTTTTGCATAATCATTAATAACTGGTTCAACTTCTTTTAAGATACCGTCCCATTTTTTAGCCTGTGCTGTTTGAAACTCTGTTTGTAAATCTTTTTCAAGCCTTTCTAATTCTACACTTTGCTTGTTTAATTCAAGATTTTTGTCCTGCAATGCTGATGGAGAAAGAGATGCTTTTTGATTATTAATACTGTCAGCTAATTTTTTTACTTCTGCCCTTTTTGCTTCTAACTTTTTCAATGCAGACTGCTCTAAAACTTTAAGTTCTTCAATTGATTTCTGACCAGCTTTAGACTGAAATGTAATAGCCTGAACATCAATAATTGCAATCTTACTTTGAGCAAAAACAGTATTAGCTGCTAAAAAGCAAAATAATACTACTAATAATAAATATTTTTTCATTGTAAACTCCTGTTTTTTATATTGTAATTTATTTATTTTATAAATAATTTTCATAGTTATAGCACAAATCTTTCCTACAAGCAAGTTTTTAAGAAAATTAATATTCATTATCTTAGAATGTTCCGCCAATAGAAAATTCAAATTTATATGGCTGTGATGTATCATGAGCTTCTCTATTGAGCTTATAACCCCATTCAATTCTAAATGGTCCCATAGGTGTTACCCATCTTAGACCTACACCAGCAGTAAAAAGCGGCATTTTAGTAAAATAATTTTCTGTTTTAGTATCTACTGCCTGCCCCATATCTACAAATATTACTCCTTTTAGTTTAATATCCAGCTTAATAGGGAAAATAAATTCTGCATTTACTTGATAATATGCATCACCACCATATCTATGACCTTTTCCATCTATCGGGCTTATATCACCATAATCATAACCACGAATACTATTAATACCACCAAGACGGAATCTTTCATCAACAGGTATATCTACCCCTTCTTTAATTGATGTAATATATCCAGCTTCTCCATGCAGCATAAAGCCTAATGCACCATTTAATGCAACTGGAAAATACTGAGTTGTTTCTGCACCTACTTTAAAGAATTGAGCATCACCACCTAAAAAACTTCCCGCAATATCAAAATAAAGCTGGCTTTTATTACCTCTTGTTGGGTCCATTGGGTTATCTAAACTGTTCCACATAATAGATGGAGAAAAACTGTGAGTTTCAAGATTGCCCTGCTGCTGCCTTACATAATCTGATGCATCATCTTGAATATCATATATATCAACTGTATATACAGAAAATCTGTAATTCATAAACAGTCTTCTTTTTATAATCGCATGCCCTAAACGCAGTGCGCCACCAATAGAACGCCTGCTGTATTCATACCATTCCCTTTCAAGAGAGAATAAATCAATACCTGCTGATACAGGCCAGTCAAAAAGCCATGGGTCTGTATAGCTGAAATAAAAGTCCATTCTTTCCTGAGAAACTTCTGCCCTTAATGAAAGAGAATGTCCCCAGCCCATAAAGTTGTTACGAGATAACTGCACCATACCTAAAAGACCATCTATTGTGGAATAAGCAGCACCTAAACTAAATGTACCTGTAGACTGCTCTTTGACTGTTATATCTAAATCTACCACATCTTTTGTAACATTTCTTTCTGCTATCTGCACATTTTCAAAATAACCTGTTCCCATAGTATTTGCTTTTGCTTCACGGATAAGACGGCTGTTATATAATGCACCTTCCATTTGGTCAATCTGGCGTCTTATTACCCTGTCGTTTGTAACAGTATTACCTTTAATATTTATTCTTCCAATATGTACTAGGAAACTTTCTTCTATTTTATATGTAATATCAACTTCTTTTGTTTCATCATCAAGATTAATTACAGGCTCAACATTGGCATAAGCATAACCAATAGATGTATATGCTTCTGTAAGTTTTGCTATATCTTCCTGATATTTACGAATATTAAATACATCTTTTGGCTTTAAACCAACATATTTTGAAAGCTCATTCTTAGAGAGTTTTTCATTACCCATAATATCTACAGAGCGAACAAAATACTGGTCATTTTCCTGCACTCTAAAATAAAGGCTTGCTCTATTTGGCGCATCTTTTTCATATACTAATTCAGGGTGTCCAACAGACACTTTTGCATAACCTTTTTCAAGATACAGCATTCTAATTAATTCCCTGTCTGCATCCATCATTTCCTGCGATATTTTACCACTGCTTGTAATAAACGACCAGAAACCACGCTCTTTTGTTGGAATAGCAGCAATTATTGCATCTCGTGTTACATTATCGTTACCATATATATAAATATTATAAATTTTTGCTTTTGGTTTTTCTTCTATATCAAAATAAATATCAACACTGTTTACTGTTCTTGGCTCTATTCTAAAATTAACCTGAGTGCCGTATCTATTTTCTTCTTCATATACTGTTTTGATTTTTGAAAGAGCTTTTTCAAGGCTTGAAAAACTTAATACAGAACCAGTTTTAAAAGGGAAATCTTCCTTCAGCTTAGAATTTTTTACTTCTTTATTACCTTTAAAAATAATGCTGCCTACAATAGGCATTTCTTCAAGCATATATGTTAAAACAAATTTATCACCATCAACAGATAAATCTCCGTCAATATTTAAGAAAAGACCTGTGCCATATAGTTTTTTTATACTGTCATTAAATTCTTTAATATCAAATTCTTTACCTGCTTTTATAATATATGGGGTTATTCTTGTATCTGGTATCCGCTTATTTCCTTCAAAACGAACTTCATCTATAACAGCAGCATAAATATTATTTATATTAAAAAATGTTATTGAAATAACAGCCGTAAATAAAATTAGGCATATTCTTTTCATCATTATAATTATTGCTCCAACAAGTTTAAAATCTCTTTTATTCTTAAATGCTTAGCTCTTGATAAACTTTTATTTGCAACAAGTCGTGCAGTAGATTCCATAATAGTTTCTACTTCGCAAAGGCCGTTTTTCCGCATTGTTTCGCCAGTTGAGACTAAATCTACAATTAAATCAGAAAGACCGGCTATTGGTGCTATCTCTATTGAGCCGTAAAGTTTAATAATATCTACCATAATGCCTTTCTTAGCAAAGTATTCTTTAGTAATATGTGGATATTTTGTTGCAATTTTCATATTCTGTCTGTAAGAATTATCTCTGCCTGCAATACCTGCTGAACAAAGCCTGCAGTAGCCAAAACCTAAGTCCATAAACTCATAAAGCGGGCTTTTACTTTCTGCAAGCACATCTTTTCCTACAACACCAAAATCTGCTGCTCCATATTCTACATAAGCAGGTATATCTGTATTTCTAATTAAAAGGAAACTTATATCATTTTCTTCATCTGTAAAAATTAATTTTCTGGAATTAAAATCTACTACATCATTTCTACAGATACCTTTTTTTATAAATAATTCAAGAGTTTCTTCTGCCAGTCTGCCTTTTGGCAAAGCTATCCTTACTTTATTATTCATTATCTGCTGCCCTGACTATTTTTGCACCAAGGCTGTTAAGTTTCTTTTCAAAACTTTCATAACCTCTATCTAAATGGTATATTCTATGCACTGAGCTTGTATGGTCTGCCATAAGTGCTGCTATAACAAGCCCTGCACTTGCTCTTAAATCTGAAGCCATAACTGGTGCACCGCTAAATGATGCCACACCTTTTATTATTGCATTAGAATCATTTAAAGAAATATCTGCTCCCATTCTTTTTAGCTCTGGAACATGCATAAATCTGTTTTCAAAAATAGATTCATTTATTACTGATACTCCATCACTTTTAAGCATTACTGCCATAAATTGAGCCTGCATATCAGTTGGAAAAGCAGGGTATGGTGCAGTCTGTATATTTACTGCTTTTATTTTGCCATGCATTTTTGCATTAATTGTTTCATCATCAATAATATTAATTTCAAGCCCTGCAAGACGAAGTTTCTCTATTACAGCATCAAGAGCATATACTGGACATTTTTTTAATGTAATATCGCCACCTACACCTGCTACTGCACATAAAAATGTCCCTGCTTCAATCCTGTCTGCCATAACTTCATGGTCTGCACTGTGTAGTTTATCCACCCCATGAATAGTGATTGTATTTGTGCCATCACCTTCTATTTTTGCACCCATTTTACGAAGAAAATCTGCTAAATCCTGCACTTCTGGTTCAAGGGCTGCATTTTTTAATATTGTAGTGCCTTCAGCTAATGATGCTGCCATCATAATATTTTCTGTTCCTGTAACAGTTACTTTATCAAATATGATTTCTTGGCCTGTTAATTTTTCACATTCAGCAAAAATATAGCCGTCTTTTACATCTATTTCTGCGCCCATTTTTTGTAATGCTGCAATATGCAAATCAACTGGTCTTTCCCCTATTGCACATCCGCCGGGAAGCGATACTTTTGCTTTGCCTTTTTTTGCAAGCAGTGGCCCTAATACTAAAATAGATGCCCGCATTGTTTTTACAAGCTCATAAGGTGCTTCAAATTCTTTACTATCATTATTTGTTAAAACAGCACTGTTATTTTCAAAACTAGAATCTATACCAACATTTTTAAGCAGCTTAAACATTGTTCTTATATCTCTTAAAGCAGGAATATTGCTTATATGGTATGAGCCTGCTGCTAAAATAGTTGCAGCAAGTATAGGCAGTGATGAATTTTTTGCACCACTTATTACTACTTCCCCATGTAATGCTGGACAGCTTTCTATAATAAGTTTTTCCATTAAATACCCCTTTTACTGTTTTTAACTATAATCACTCTGTCATTTCCGCTGTAATCTTTAACACATTCTGCATAGAGATTACATGCTGAAACATACTCAATCACACTATACGCCTGAGATACCCCTATCTCAAAAAATATTACTCCGTTACTTTTACACAAATTTTTAAAATTACTCAATATTTTTTTGTAAAAAATAAGCCCGTTATCTTCTGCAACTAAAGCATGATAAGGCTCTTTTTTTACTTCTTCCTGCAAAAAGCCATATTCTTTTTCTGCTATATATGGCGGGTTGCAGACAACTATATCATATTTTATTTCAGTAGTATAGTTTAATATATCACTGCACACAAATTCTATATTTTCTGTAATATTAAATTTTTCTGCATTCTGCCTTGATACATGTAATGCATTATCATCTATATCTAAAAGTGTCAAAAAAGAAATATTCAGCTCCTGCATAAGAGTAAGCCCTATTGCTCCACTGCCAGAACAAATATCTATAAGCTCAATATTTTCTTTATCTTTATATCTTTTTATTACTTCTTCTACTAATATTTCAGTTTCAATTCTCGGTATCAGTGTATTACGGTTTATAATAAACTCCCTGCCGTAAAACTCACGCCTGCCTGTTATATATGCACAAGGCTCTTTTTTTTCAAGCTGAGATAATACATTTTCTGCTGCTTCATCATCTATTTCTTTATCAAAGGTATATTTTGCCTCTGAATAACCAATATTCAGCATAAATGAAATTAAATCATAAACTTGAGAAACGGGCAGGTTATATTTTTCTGCCCGTTTTATAAAGCTGTTTACTGTCAATCTTATAATCCTATAAACTTATAAGCCGGCACTTTTTAGTCTTTCAGCCTGGTCATAAGCTGCTAATGCTTCTAAAATTTCTTCCAGCTCACCCTCCATAACTTTATCAAGGCTGTAAACTGTTAAATTAATCCTGTGGTCTGTAAGTCTGTTTTGTGGAAAGTTATATGTTCTAATTCTTTCAGAACGGTCGCCAGAACCAACCTGTAATCTTCTTTCTTCAGAACGCTCAGTTTCCGCTTTCCTTATTTCTTCTTCTAAAAGCCTTGATTTTAATAATCTCATAGCTTTTTCTTTATTTTTTATCTGGCTTCTTTCGTCCTGACATGTAACAACTATATTTGTAGGCAGGTGAGTAATGCGAACTGCTGAGTCAGTAGTATTAACATGCTGCCCGCCTGCGCCACCTGAACGGTATACATCAATACGCAAATCTTTAGGCTCAATCTGTATTTCCACATCATCTGCTTCTGGAAGAACAGCAACAGTGCAGGCAGAAGTATGTATTCTGCCTGATGATTCTGTATCTGGAATACGCTGAACACGGTGGCCACCGCTTTCATATTTTAATTTGCTGTATACTGATTTTCCACGGATTGCTACAATTATCTCTTTATAACCGCCAACACCTGTTTCATTCATTTCTACAATTTCAAATTTCCACCTGTTAAGCTCTGCATATCTTGTATACATTCTAAAAAGGTTTGCAGCAAAAAGTGATGCCTCATCACCCCCTGTACCTGCTCTTATTTCAAGATATATGTTTTTATCTGCATAAGGGTCTTTTGGTAAAAGAAGAAGTTTTAATTCATGCTCTAATGCAGGAATAGTCTCTTTTGCTTCCTCTATTTCCATTTCTGCAAGCTCTTTTAATTCTTTATCATCACCTTTTAATATTTCATTAGCATCATCTACTGCCTTTTTTACTTCCTTTAATTTTAAAAAAGTTTCTACAATAGGCCGCTTTTCTGCATGCTCTTTTGAATATTTTGCAAATGCATTTTGGTCTTTTAAAATTTCAGGGTCAGAAAGCATAGCTGTTAATTCGTCATATCTTTTAGCCACTTCCTCTAATTTATCATACATCTTCTTTTGTCTCCTAAATTAATTACAATATTCTACATTTTCAGGCTTTTGGTATGTTTCATCATCATCTTTTCTTAAAGCCTCTTTAATGGATACAATAGCAACTTCAAGCATAGAATCATCTGGCTCTCTTGTAGTAATACGCTGCAGCCAAAGCCCGGAAGCTATTAATATTTTAACAATAACATTATCAGCATGTTTACCGCTTAATTTAAGTATTTCATAACTGATACCAGCTATAAGTGGCATAAAAATAATTCTAGAGCCAAGTTTTATTAAAAAATGAGAATCTTTTGGTATTAGTGAAAATACAAATATAGAAACAATTAATACAATAAGCAGAAAACTTGTACCGCATCGTGGGTGAAATCTGCTCATTTTCCTTGCATTTTCAACTGTTAAATCCTGACCCTTTTCATAAGTAAATATACACTTATGCTCTGCTCCATGATAAGAAAATACTCTTTTTATATCTTTCATTTGTGATATAATTAATAAATACAGTACAAAAAATATTATCCTTAAAACGCCGTCCACCAAATTGAATACTAAAAATGAATGTTCAACAATAGGGAATAATTTTTTAGATAATTCTGTAAGCTGCAAAGGCAGATATAAAAATAAAACTACACCTAAAAGCAGACCTAAAGCCATTGAAAAAAATGTTTCTAACTTAGATGATTTACCTTCTTTTTCAAACTCATCAGGCATAGCTTTTTCTGCTGAAAAATTTAACGCTTTTATTCCTAATACTAATGCATCATAAAGACCTATTAATCCACGAAGAATAGGCTTTTTTAATATTTTATTATTATCTAGTTTTATATCATCTCTTTTAACTGCAATTGTGCCATTTGGCTGGCGGACAGCTATAACAAACTTACTTGGTGCTCTCATCATAACGCCTTCAATAACAGCCTGTCCTCCTATATTTTTCTTTTCTTCACTCATTTTATTCACCTTTTATTAAATATTCTGTATATTTTATAATTCCTTAAATTTTAACTTTAAATATTAGCTGAATTAATGCAATAATAAATACCTAATTTAGAAAAAGACACTTTTTCTTCAAGAATAATAATATTATGAAATGGATAAGGGACGCTAATGTTTTTTAAGAGCAGCAATACGCCTGCGAACAAGTGCAGCCTGACCACATGTAAATTTTCCTTCAGTGCAGCCTTTATTTACACAGCCCGGGCCTGCTTTTTCAAAAATAGCAGGTGCTGTGGCATAACATAAAGCAAGCATTTTATCTGAAAGCTCTCTTATTTCCCATTGAGCTCTGTTACATGACCTTAATGCAAAAAAATGTAAAAGCTCTCTTGCATTCATTGTAACAATAATTTTTGTTTCACATGCATTAGGCAGCACATATCTTGCATCTTCTGCAGGGATATCAAGGGCAGAAAGTTTGTTATAGCATTCTGCAATCTCTTTCATTGCATTATTAAAAATTTCAAGAGCATGACTGTTATCTTTAATAGTGTGTGGTATAATATATGGAAACTCATCACCTGCTTTAACATAACGCTGAGATTTTTGTGAATAGCTTGCAAGCCTGTGGCGGACAAGCTGATGAGTTAAGGCACGAGAAACACCCTCTATGCCAAAGGAAAAAGAAACATGCTCAAATACAGAAAAATGCCCCATACTAATTAATTTTTGTATAAAATCAGTCTGTTCTGCACTAGATACTTTTTCCTGTAAATCAGAAAGCTCTGCTCCAGAGTAGCAAAGTTTAGCTGCCAGTGCTGCTATCATTTCAGGCTCTGCATTATGCTGCAGAAGTTCTACTTTTAATTCTGTATTTTTTTGCATTTAATTTCCTGCTTACTACTAAATAAATAATATAATACAGCTTATAATGATTATAAGCTGTAATTATATACAATAAAAAACTATTTTTTACCTTTTTTATCAGCTTGTTTTTGCGCCTGCTCGTATTTACGCATAAATTTTTCAACTCTGCCGGCAGTATCAACAAATTTTTGTTTTCCTGTGTAGAATGGGTGGCAGTTAGAGCAGATTGCAACAGAAGTTTTAGTAGTAGTAGAACGAGTTTTATGCTCTGCTCCGCAAGCACATTTAAATACTACTTCATGATAATCTGGATGAATTCCTTGTTTCATTATTAGGGCTCCTTATTATATTTGACGGTTTCTGACCGTCATAGTCCTTATAAAATAGAAAATATTTTTATCATAAGATATTATAAATTTCAAGAAGTTTTTTTACAGCAGCTAAAAATAAAAAGTAAACTAACTGCCAAGTTTTTTAACTCTTGCAGATGCCTGATTTTTCATATTTTGTGGTGCAGAACTGCTGTTTAAAATATATTTATACATTGTGGCAGCTTCACTATTTTTGCCCTGCTCTTCAAAACATAATGCAGCATAGTAAGCTGAATTAACATCTGCAGGATTAGCAGTCATTGCATCTTTATAATATTTAACAGCTGCATCATACTGCTCTTGTGACTGAGAATAGTAGCCGTTAGCAAATAATATATATGATGATTTTTCAAGTGTATTTGCATACTGCAGAAGTTTATTACTTTCAATAAAATATTTAGAATTAATCATACGGACAGCTAACGCACTGATTAATTTAGCATCAGTCATACCATTTCTTACAACCACTTGAAATGCCATATTAGGATTTTTTAATTCTAAATACATATTTGCAATATTTGCTGATAATATATCATTTTTATTTAAAGCAAGTGCATTTGTATAATATTCTATCGCTCTTTCATAGCTGCCTTCATTTTTAGCTTTATTACCAGTTGTTACATACTGGTTATATAGTGAAATTGTACTTGCAGAAACTGTGCCTGCTGGCTCTTTTGTTTTAATGGCTTTTACTTCTGCTATCTCTGCTTTATCTGCATAATCTTGCACACTGCTTTTATTAATGGAAGAATTATTATTCTGCAGACCGTCGTTTTCCTGAATAGCCTGTGTATTTTGTAAGGTTCTGGCTTTTTCTTCTTCTACCTGTTTTTTAGTATATTCATTCGCTTTTTGAATATCTATCTGACTTTTTTCTGGAGAACTTACTTTGCTGTTACTATTTATCTGTTCATTAGAAGAAATATTTTGTTTTTGTATGGCAGATCTATTATTCTGCATATCTTTTTTAACTGGTGCAGCTGTAATATTCTGTGCAGAATTTTCCGGTGTCTGAGCATCTTCAAGTATAGACTGTGGTATAACCACAAAAAGCTGATTAGCAGGGATAATATCTGCCTGTCTTTGCACCTGTTTTATACTATTTTCTTTCTTAACACCAGTATTTTTGCTGCTTTCTGGCATAGGCGGCATTTTTACCTGTGCCTGCATACCCTGCATATTATTAAGCGGCTGAGCATTAACCATACTTTCTGTCTGTTTATTCTGAACAGGTGTAGAGCTAACCGCTGTCCCTGCTGCAGAAGCAGTCTGCATTTGTTGAGTGCTGTTAGGGTTATAAGGCTGACCAAGAGATTTTACACTATTACCACTGTTTGATACCTGAGCAGTCTGTTGATTATTGGATACAATACCAGCCTGCTTAATCATACTGTCACCTTCTTTATTAAGGAAATAAACAGTAGCTGCTCCAATAACTGCTACTAAAATAATACTAACAGCAATAAAACCTTTTAATGGTGCTTTATTACCATTAATGTCCTTAATTTCTGCGTTTTTAACAAATTCTTGATATTTCTTAGTATTGACAACAGCATTACGCAAAGCAGGTGGAGCCATCATTTTATCATCATTTTCTTCACTGCTATGCTCTTTTTTCATTTTATTAAGAGTATCTGTAATAAGACTCATTAATTTTCTCCACATAATAATTTAATCTTTAATTAATATATGCAATATAGTTAAATTGCAAGCATTTTATAAGAAAATATACTTATTTTTTACATGATAATAAAAAATGTGGAACACATAACTTTTAAAATATAAATAACAAAATAAATAAAAAACGCCACCTGCATAAGCAAATGGCGTGTATATATAAACAGTGATATTTTTTACTTTTCCGCCCTGCCCCATTGTATATTTTACAAGAGGAATAATAAAACATATAGGGCAAGGATATAAAGTATCGTAAAAGCAAATACCCGAAATAATTAACGTTTTGAGTATTGGTCGCTTTTTCTTGCTTTTGGTTTCCCGTATTTTTTTCTTTCAACCATACGAGAATCTCTTGTCATAAAGCCTGCTTTTTTCATTTCAGAACGAAACTCTGGGTTGAATTGTTCTAATGCTCTTGCAAGACCATGACGAACAGCACCAGCCTGTCCAGATTTACCGCCGCCTGCTACTGTAATATATAAATCAAATTTACCTTCCTGATTTAATAATGCAAGTGGCTGTAAAACTATTTGACGAAGTGTCATACGCTCAAAGTATTCTTCAAGAGTTTTATTGTTGATTTTAATATCACCTTTTCCCGGTTTAATAAAAACGCGGGAAACTGATGTTTTTCTTCTACCTGTACCGTAGTTATAGTTAGACATATTCAAACTCCTACATTTCTACTTTTACAGGCATTTGAGCTGCATGAGGATGCTCTGCACCTGCATAGATTTTTAATTTTTTTATCATTTTACGGCCAAGACGAGTTTTAGGCAGCATTCTTTCTACTGCAAGACGGAGCACTTCTTCAGGACATCTATCCATCATTTCAGCATAAGAGCGTTCTTTAATACCGCCAAGATAACCTGTATGCCAGTAATATTTTTTATCTCTTGATTTAAATTTACCTGTTGTAGCAATTTTATCAGCATTAACAACAACAACAAAATCACCAGTATCTATAGATGGTGTATAGATAGGTTTGTTTTTTCCCATAAGGGTCATAGCAATTTTAGAAGCCAGTCTACCTAAGATAACATTTTCTGCATCGTAAAGATACCATTTTTGTTCAAAGGAACCTGGTTTAGCCCATGTTGATTTCATAGTTTATAAATCCTCATTCATTCGTTAGATTTTTTTAAATAAAATATTAAACATTGTCAAGAGAAAACATTAAATTTTCCCTTATTTTCCATAATATAATATTAGAAACCTTTTTTCCTTTCTCTAATACGAGTAGCTTTACCGCGTAATGCACGGAGATAGAAAAGTTTAGCTCTGCGAACACGGCCAGTTCTTTTAAGCTCAATACTGTCTATTCTTGGCGAATATAATGGGAAAGTTCTTTCTACACCAACATCACCAACAATTTTACGAACTGTAAAAGTGCTGCCTACTCCTCCTCTATGGATTCTGATAACAACGCCTTCATAAGGCTGAACACGCTCTTTGTTACCTTCTACGATGCGGAAGTTTACACGAACAGTATCGCCTGAACGGAATGATGGCACAACTTTTGCCATATATTCTGACTCAACCGCCTCGATGATTTTGTTTTTCATTTTATTCCTCCTGAAATATGTTATATTTCTGTAATTCTATCAAGAAGTATTGCAACAGCACTGCGGACTGATAAATGGTTGAATTCCCCCACTCCCTCTATAGGCTCCACAATATAGTCTGCTGTTTCAAGCACTTCATCAGCAAAGCCCCAGCCTGTACCAAATATTAATAAAACCGGCTGCTGCTCAGCTATAACACCTAACTGCTTAGCTGTAATTGTTGCTCTGTCAGCTTTGGCAGTTGTTGCCACAATTAATGGACGCTGTTTATGGCGTTTTTCAATATCAAGTATGCTTTCAGAAAAACTTTCTTTAAGCTCAGTATGAGAAAATGCCTCCATTCTATTAGGGTTATAAGTAGAGCCAAAACCATCTATCCAGTGATTTATAACTCTTGAAGCTATCCCCCTTTGGGCTTCTATTGGTGTTACCACATAATATTTTTCAACACTGTATGTAGTGCAGCTGCGGGAAATATCGTGCAAATCTAAGTTTGTTATAGCTGTTGCAACTATATCCCCCTGTTTATCTTTCATTGGATAATGCATTAATGCAACATTAAGTTTAAGTTTTTTACTTAAACCCCGTTTCTGCTCTGCACATATTTTTTTTCTGCTTTCTATATCCAGCTGAGAAACATCTAGTAAATCAGGCCTGTTTTTTCGTGTAATCTCTAAAGCCTGCTCCCTGCGCCATTTTAAAATTTCCGCATGGTTGCCTTGAGTAAGCACTTCCGGCACCTTTAAACCTTTATATTCAACTGGGCGTGTATAGTGTGGATACTCAAGCATCCCCGTAGTGAATGACTCATCATCTGCACTTGTTTCGTCTCCAAGCACCCCCGGGACTAAACGGGCAATGGAATCTATTACAGTGATTGCAGCAAACTCACCACCGGTAAGTATAAAATCACCAAGCGACAGCTCCATATCTACAACAAGCTGTCTTACACGCTCATCTACTCCTTCATACCTGCCGCAGATAAATGTTATATTATCATAATCTGTGGCAAATTTTTCAGCAACCTTTTGGTCAAATTTTATACCGCGTGGGTCTAAAAGCACCACAAAGGTATCTGATTTTTCTTTAAGAGCAGTTACAGCCTCACATACAGGCTCAGGCTTCATTACAAGGCCTGCCCCGCCACCATACTGGTAATCATCAGTAACTAAATGGCGGCCTTCAGCATAATCCCTTAAATTAACAGGGTTAATACTGACAATTCCTTTTTCTACAGCCTTTGATACAACTCCCTGCTTGAATACAGATTCTATCATCTCAGGAAAAATAGTTATTACATTATAAGTCTTCATACACTAATCCCTGCTCTGATATTACTACATATTTACTGTCTGTATTTATTTCAAGCACATGGTCTTTATTATTAGATATAAGCGCATATCTGCCGTCATTTAATGCTATACGGAATATGTCAGTAGAGCCTGTTTCCATAACATCTATAAGCCTGCCAATCTCTTTTTTATCTAATGTTACTACCGGCAGATTTTCTATTTCAAACCAGTACACTTCATCATCATATGCTTTTGGCAGCATATCTTCTGTAACAGATACATTCAAACCTTTCAGCTTTGCTGCATCACTTTCAGAAGCAATACCTTTAAGGCGGACAATCAAAAGATTGTTATGCTCTCTTATATCTTCAATTTTCAAAGACCTTTTTAACTCATTATCTTGAGTTAATAATAAATATTCCATTTGGCTAAAAAGTTCAGGACTGCTTGTATTCGGCTTAATTTTAAGCTCGCCATCAAGCCCGTATGTTCCCGCTATTCTGCCTATGGAAATAAACTTCATATAATACCTGCTGACTAAGTATTATTCAACAATTTCTAAACCGTAGCGTTCGCCTTTGCGGGCAGAAGCTGCAGCTAATATAGAACGGATAGACTTTGCTGTTCTTCCCTGTTTGCCAATCACTTTACCTAAATCGCTTTCAGCAACATAGAGTTTTAATACTTTACCTTTTTCATTTTCCCCTTCTTCAATTTTAACCTGCTCAGGGAATTCTACTATTGATGTAACAATATAATTAACTAATTCTTTCATACTTATTTTCCAGCTTTTACTTTATTTTCTGCAAATTTTTTAATAATGCCTAATTTGCTCATAAGGCTTTTAGCTGTATCAGTTGGAATTGCACCTACTGATAACCATTTTAATGCTTTTTCTTCATCAATTTTTAATTCAGCTTCACTTGGTAATGGATTATATGTACCGATAATTTCGATAAAAGCTCCATCACGCCTTGTTCTTGAATCTGCAACTACTATACGGTAGAAAGGGCGTTTTTTACGACCCATACGCATCAGTCTAATTTTTGTTGCCACTTATGCCTCCTAAATTATATAGACTTTAGTCTATCTTTTCTTTTAATTTAATTTATTTAATTTTTATTAAAAATTTTATCCATAAAATTTTTAAACCACGCTCTGACGAAATAAATTCGTCTATCGCTCGCGCTTCGCGACGGCACATCCTGTGCCTATTATTTTATTTTTATTAAAAATTTTATTCTTATTTATTTGGTAGCGTTCTTAGAACTTCATACCTTTCATTATTTTTGCCAAATCTTTCATATTCATATCTGGCGTTTTGCCACCAACTTTGCGGCTTACTTTCTTCATCATTTTATTCATATTAGTAAGCTGGTCTATTAATTTATTTACTTCATTAACAGAAACACCAGCACCGCGAGCAATACGCTTTTTACGGCTGCCGTTTAAAGGGTCTTTTTTTGCCCGCTCCCTTTTTGTCATACTGTATATAATAGCCTGTGTGCGTTTGATACGGCTTTCATCAATATCTGCACTGTTTATTTTTGGCAACCCTGGTATCATTCTTAATATACTTTCAAGAGAGCCCATTTTATTCATCATAGAAAACTGCTTTAATATGTCATTATAATCAAGACCAGTTTTAATCTTATCGGCCATATTTTCAGCTTCTTCTATATCAATAACTTCCTGAGCACGCTCAACAAGAGATACAATATCCCCCATACCTAAAATACGGGACGCCATTCTGTCTGGGTGGAAAAGCTCAAATTCGTCTGGTTTTTCACCTGTTCCTATAAACATTAACGGCTTGCCTGTTGCATATCTGATTGAAAGTGCTGCACCGCCTCTTGCATCACCATCTGTTTTTGTTAAAATAACACCAGTAATTTCAAGACGGTTGTTAAATTCTGTTGCAGCATTAACTGCGTCCTGCCCTGTCATAGCATCTGCAACAAAAAATGTATAGTGTGGTGCTATTGCTTTTTTTACATTTTCTACTTCCTGCATAAGCTCTTCATCAATATGGAGCCTGCCTGCAGTATCCACTATTACAACATCTTTTGCAGCTTTTTTTGCATACTCTAAGCCATCACGAGCAATTTTCACTGCATCTTTTGAAGATTTATCTGAATATACATCTATATTTAAATTTTTACCTAAAACTTCCAGCTGGTCAATAGCTGCTGGTCTGTAAATATCTGCTGCAATTAATAATACATTTTTACCATCTTTGGAAAAATATCTGCCAAGTTTACCTGCACTTGTAGTTTTACCAGAACCCTGCAAACCAGAAAGCATTATTATAGTAGGTGGTATAGGCTGTAATGGAAGTGACGGCTCATAATCTTTACCGCCAAGGATTTCCACAAGATTATCGTGGACAATTTTGATAAACTGCTGTGCTGGAGATACACTTTTAATAACAGATTCACCAAGAGCAGCTTCCTGCACTCCTGATACAAATGATTTCACAACTTTATAGTTAACATCCGCTTCAAGTAAAGCCATACGAACCTGTTTAACAGCCTCTGCAATATTCGCTTCACTAATGCGGGCTTCTCCTTTTAAGCGTTTAAAAACGCCGGATAGCTTTTCATTTAAATCCGCAAACAAGTTTCAATCTCCTGCGTCCTATTCTTTTGTATAAAAATACCCCTGAAAGTAATCAGGGATATTCTTTATATATAACTTTAATTGATTTGTCAAGTAAAAAAATTAGCTGGTGGTACCCCATTTTTTTACAACATTTTATGTCACCTTGATGCGAAGTGCTAGCGGAGCCGAAGAGTCTATAATTTTTACTAACTAGAACATTATAAGATTCTTCGCCTACTATCGCAGGCTCTGAATGACAGTTACCTGAGATTATTTCTATTTTTACATATATTATCAAATAATTATAGCATTTTTTAATAAAAAAATGGGGTACCACCAGAAAAAATTAGAATTTATTGTGCAAATTTGGAAGAGAACTGCCACCATCAATAATAATATCCTGTCCTGTTATCCAGCAGGCTTTTTCAGAAAGTAAAAAAGACACCATATTTGCTACATACTCTGGCTTACCAGCATACTGCACCGCCTCAGCATTTGTCTCACCTTTTTTTACAGATTCTTCAATCATCGGCGTTAAAATAAGCCCTGGAGATATTGTATTAACTCGTATAGAGCGTGAATATAATTCATTTGCCATAACTTTTGCTGCTGTAATAAGGGCGGCTTTTGCAGAACTGTATTCAAGCATACCTTTTATTCCATAGAATGCAGCATCAGATGATATGATTACAACAGAACTTTTTCCAATATTTACTTTTCTGTGTGCGAAACCTTTTATAAGCATTATCTGAGCATTTAACAAAATATCCTGTGCTACTTTTAATGATGAATAATCAACTAAACTTAATGGTTTTACAAATGACACACCTGCAGAAAGCACAAGACCTTTCAGTTTACCATATTTTTTAGATAGTTCAATTATCCATTCTGCATGACTATCAATATCTACAGCTAAATCGCGACTTTCTATAAAAAGATTTTCAGGATTTACTGCCTCATCTTTTACTTCCTGTAGTTTTTCTTGTCTTCGGCTTGTAATAATAACTGATGCACCAAGTTCATTCAACTGTAATGCTGCTGACCTGCCAATACCTGACGATGCACCCGTTACAAGAAAAATATCTTCTTTTGAAAAGGAAATCATAAAACGCCCTCTATTTTGCAAAATAACCATTATTTATATCTAAAAATTTACCAGTAAAATTATTCGCTTTATCAGATAAAAGATACAGTAAAACATTTACCACATCTTCTGGATATAAAAGACCAAAAGGATACTTATCTACTAATTCAGGTATAATGCTTTCTGCATTTTTTGCCATATCAGTTTTTACATAGGCTGGTCTTATACCATTAATAATAATATTGCGTTTTGCATATTCTCTAGCCATTGTTATACAAAATGCTTCTAATGCAGATTTAGAAGCAGTATATATAGACATACCACTGCTCATTATTTGAGTTTCCATTGTAGATATTGTAATGATTTTGCCTTTATCTATTTCACTAAACTTTTGTTTAGCAAATAATTTTGCTGTTTCAACAAATGAGAAAAAATTAATATGGAAAAGGTCTACATTGTACATATAATCAAACATTTTAACAGCTCTAATATCTGAAACTGCAGCGGAATATATCAAATAATTAATTTTATTATTTGATTGTCTTAGTGCCTTTTCAAACATTATGTTTATATTTTTCGTATCTTTCAAATCATACTGGATATAAGAAATATTGTTCCCTATATTATTGCATGCTGCCTTTAAATTTTCAAGACTTTTACCAGTTATAATAACATTATAATCTTTTATTAAAGTTTTAGCTAAACTTTTACCAATACCACGGCTTCCACCAACAATCAATACTGTTTTCATAATCTTATCCTATTACAAATTAAGTGCATTTACAGAAAGCCCACCATCCACAATATATGTCTGCCCAGTAATCCATGATGCTTTTTCTGATAATAAAAAATAAAGAATATCTGCAATATTTTCAGCAGAACCACCACCTAATAAGTGCTTACTTTCAAACTGTTCAGCATAATTATCTCCATATACAGACATAGAATTAGTTTTAACCAGACCCGGTGCTATTGTATTAACCCTGATAGGAGCAAGTTCAACAGATGCTCCCATGACGAATGCTTCTATTGCTGCCTTTGAAACCGTATACATTATTTGGGCTTTTCCACCGAAATGTGCATAAATACTTGAAAGAAATACTACTGATTTCATATTATACTTATACTGTTTTTTTATCAACACTTTAATAATTTCTACTGCCGATAATAAGTTAATATTAAAAATTTTATACCAATCCTCAATTTCTGTTGACTTTAAAGGCAGAACAGGTGCAATACCAGCAATATGAACTAAACCACTGATATTTAAGATATTATATTTTTTTAAAAAATCTTGAAAAGTTTTACCAACAGCAGAAATATCATTAAAATCAATTGCCATATACATTATATTACAAGTATTATTTATATTTTTTAGCATAGATATAGTATTTACAAGAGTACTTTCATTTATATCTAATAAAATTAAATTATATACAGGTAATAACTGTTTTGAAAGAGCTATACCCATATCTGATGTTGCTCCAGTAATAACGATATAACTTTTTTCATCCATATATTATATCCCTGCTTTATTTATAATATCTGATACAGTTTTCATTTTCCTTACTTCTGCAGGAAGTAAAGTAATAGATAATGTTTTATTAAAAAAAGCCATTAAAGCCATAGCCGCAAGAGAATCCCACTCATCCATATCTTCTAAAATCATATCTTCTGTAATTTCTTCATCTCTTTCCAAAACATCTTGTAATTTTTCTAAAAATTCTACCTTATCCATATAATCCTCACATTATTATTTTTTTATTCCAAGAGACCTATTTTTATCCCAGTCTTTTTTCACAAATGGGCCTCCATGCCCTTGGCAAATAACTATATCTTGATTAAATTTTTCATCTATAAACTCTAAGCTTTCATATAGCTGTTTCTTAGATGAAGTTGGCAAATTTGTTGGTGTTTTTATATCAAGCAAAGTATCACCTGTAAATAATAAATTATTTATTTCTATTAAAATGCCACCAGACGTATGACCTGGAGCAAAATAAGTATTAATATTATAGCCAGAAAAAACAAACTCAGAGATATTATCAATAAAAATATCAGCACCACATTCTTGTATCCCTATTCCGTCATAATAAAATGACATATTACCTTTATTATCCTGCATCATATCTGATGTTTCTCTAGAAGCAACTACCTTTATATCTGGAAATGTATTTTTTAATCTACTTACACCTATAATATGGTCAAAATGTTCGTGAGTTAAAAATATATATTCTGGTATAAGTTCATTCTTAATAATATAATCATAAGTATTAATATTACTGTCAATAATTATGCATTTATGATCTTCTTTATAAATATAAGAATTAACATTAAATCTGTCATTAATTATTCTATATATTTTTTCCATATTCTATTACACTGCAAATATCCAATTTACCGACATTCATTATTATAGAAGCACAAGTTAAACCAGCCCCAAAACCTGCAAAACATATTTTATGCGTTTCATTTTGTAAGATATCACCATAATTAAATGATACCACAAGTGGAATAGTGGCACTATTTGAATTTCCAAACAATTCTACTATATTAGAAGGTATTTTTTTATAAGAGATATTCATTTTATCTGCCAATTTTTCAAGCATAAATTTATTTGGCTGATGAAAACAGTATGCAAAAATATCTTTATCTTCTACATTAGCATATTTAAATAATTTATCAATCTCTACTGGAACAACTGTCTGAACAAAATTAAAAACTCCACTTCCGTCCATAGTTAAATTATCTAATGCTCTTTCATTACCATCTTCTAATAACTGCATTTTAGCTGTTTCAGATGTAGAAGGCATACGTAGTCCACCAGCTGGAATTGTCAATGCTTGATAACTTACTCCATCCATATATATTGATGCAAAAATATCACTATCATCACCATTTTCAATAACAGTGATACCACAAGCTTCACCAATTAATGGCCAGCTGTTTCTATCTCTTCTAGATACTTTATTTTTTAATGTATCGCCATTAATTAAAACAATTTTATTGATAGAACCGCTGTCAAGCATCATAAATGATTGTATTAATCCCACTACAAAACCTGCACAAGCCTGCTCAATATCTAAACATATCATATCTGTTTTTAAACCAAGTCTACCTTGAATTACATTTGATGTTGGTGGAAGAATATAGTCATTAGAATTTGAAACAAAAAGTAATGCATCTATATCATTTTTATCTAATAATTTTTTTTCAAATAAATATTCTAAACCATATACTGCAATATCTGAAAGAATAATACCTTCATCGAACAGTCTGTGTTCTTTATATCCCATGACATCTTTCATTTTTAATGTTCGTTTAACAGGAAAGTTATATTGCTCTACTTCATCTTCAAACTTAATTACATTATTAGGAATAACAGCCAGTACAGATGTTATTTTTTTATTCTTAAACTTAAAAAACATATTTGCCTCATTTAGTTTAATGGAATAAGCGGTGCTATTAATGCTTCATCTTGCGAATACACAAATACATCACTATTCAACCCATCTTCTTTAAAACCATATCTTTTGTATATTTCTGTAACTATTTGGTTATCTTTTCTACTCCATACTTCTATAAAATTACCACTTCCTGCTATTTTATATAACTTATATAATAGTGCTTTTCCAACACCTTTTATATTACCTTCCATGTCTTTATTTGCAAACCAGTAATGTAAATGATAAAATTTACCACGTTTATTATATATTAGGCAACCTGCTATACAACCATTTATTTTACAAAGTAGTACATTTCCATTATTAATTAACTCTAGTAACTCTTTATATGTCAACTCCCTGTCTATATATTTATTAAAAATTTTAGCATGAAGACTTAATATTCCTTCAATATCTACTTTCACTGCATAAGATATACTGCATTTACTTTCCAATAACATATCATTATGATTAATTTTTTTTTGTAATCGCTGTATACCTCCATAATATTTAAAATTTATATCTAATAAATATTTTTCTAATTTGTTATTACCTTTATAAAGAACTTCTACTATTAGCGGTACTATATTATCCTTTTTCACATCTTTTAATGCATCAGCTAATTCACATAATGAATTAGACCAAAAATAAATATATTTAAATGCCTGTTTATCATATAACAGAATCATCGTATTATTAAACTTAATAAGATTTATTTCTTTCATATTATTAAAATATTCTTCATTATAATAATAATTTGTATAAAAAATACTATTTTTCTGTTTTATCTCGTTTATTAATAAAATTAATTCTTTGTAACTAATATGTGCTGTCATAAATATTTGTTTATTATTTTTATTATACTTTCAATATTTGAGAAGTTTTCTGGCACAATATCTTCACCTAAAATAGAAATACCATATTCTTTATCTATAGCACTTACAAGTGCTACCATATCAAAAGAATCTAAATATCCATCTTCTATAAAGTCAGTACTTTCTGTAAAATCAAGCTCTGGTCGTAAATCTTGTAATATTTCAAGTATTTTTTCTCTCATTTTATTCTCCAATATACTGTAGTTTTAAAGCATTTCTATCTATTTTACCATTAGTATTTCGTGGCATTTCTAATATATGAATATATCCCGTAGGCATCATATATTTTGGCAATGCATTACCGATTTTTTTCCTGAAATCTGCCATAGATATTTCTGTATCATTTTCATAAACACATATTATTTCTTTTTTATTTTTATCATACATTACGCATACATTATCAACAATTTTAAGAACACTAACAATTATATGCTCTATTTCACCAAGCTCTATACGGTAGCCTAAATGTTTAATAAGAGTATCTTTTCTTCCTTTAAACATTATTTCTCCACAGCTGTTTTTACACACTATATCACCAGTTCTGTATATTAATTCTGGATAATATAGGTTTAATGGATTTTGAACAAAAGCAGCTTGTGTTTTTTCTGGATTATTATAATATCCCATAGCAAGCGATGTCCCTCTCACACATAACTCACCATCTTCTCCATCTTTAGATAGTTGGTCTCCATCAAGAATTAATATATCTGTATTTCTACAAGGATAACCTATAGGAAGTGGTTCATCATCAGCAAAATCTCTATCCACTATAAAATATGTGCAGTCAAGAGTAATTTCTATAGGACCATACATATTTACAAACATAGTATATGGAAGCTCTCTTCTCCATATATTTAACTGTTTTGTAGGAAAAACTTCACCTGCAAACCAAATTAATTTAATTGATGATAAATCTACCTTATTTAATAAATCCATATTTGCCATATTTACCATAATAGTAGGCACCCAGAATAAAAATGTTGTTTTATTTTTCTCCAATAAATTTAATATTTTAATGGGAAACGTTGACAATCCATCTGGTATTAAAACTATTGTGCTTGCTTTACTTAGCATTAAACATAGTTCAAAACTGTATATATCAAAAACAACAGGTGATAAGCTGCCTATCACTTCATTTTCTGTAAATGGCATTGTTTCAAATGCCCAATCCATAAAATCAAAGAAACTTTTATGATTTAATACTACACTTTTTGGAACTCCAGTAGAACCAGAAGTATTAATAATACAAAGTGGATTTGTATCTATATGCATTTTTTGTCTTGCTTGTATTTTTTGATTATCTATTTCTATCTTATAATCAAAATTTTCTATATTTATAATATTTCCATTATATATTTCTTTTATTTTTGATTCATATTTAGAATTTGTTATTATAACAACAGGATCGACTTGCTCTATAATATTAGATATTCGCATTAAAGGTGTTTTTATATCCATATTCATATAAGGCATACAGGAATACATTGCTGCAATATTTGAAATAACCACATCTACTGATTTTTCTAAAAATACACCTACAGGTTTATTATAAGTATCAATATTAAATGATAAAATATATGAAGCAATTTTTTTTGCATGTTCTTCTATATATGCAAATGAATACTGTTTATCTCTATCTACCACCGCTATTTTTGATGAATTATTTTTAACTACATTGTTTTCAAAATATTCAACTAAGTTTGTAATCATATTTCCACCAAAATATATTTTACATTGCAACTACTGGATATTTTTCTACTACATATTCGTTTATTAACTCGTTTGGCAATGGAGCACCAAGCATAAAATTAATATCGTTTTTTATCCCTTTCACATATATATCCGTGATTTTATCTTTATCATATGTATATAGAAAGCTATCTCCAACCTGTTCTTCTTTTAATGCACCATTTTTATATGCTTCTTCTATAATCTTAGGATTAGTGCCAGCAACAACATCTTTACATCTAACAAAAAACTTATATGTATCTTCATATGTTTTTCCTAATGCATCTGTAATTTTACCTGTAAAATCTTGATTATATCTATATGGAACTTTCAATCTTTCTTCAATAAAATGAGAATATGTAAAACATAATGATGGATGTACACCAAAAAATAAAAATAATACATTATCTGATTGCTCAAGCTTATGATATGTAGAATGTTCTCCACATGAATATTTGCCTATATCTGTAACTAATGTTCTATCTTTTCCAAAATGAACATTTGACATTATAGGATCCAATGACCTTACTCCCCTGCTGTCTTTTCTAGCAAAATCATTTAATGCTCCCATTAATGTTTTACTTGTTTTTACATTGTATGCCTCATGATTTGGAAAACTAAAAGTAAAAGTAGAAAATATAATATTATCTGCACCTGTAGATAGTATTATATTTAAAAGAGTAGCAAGAATATCTTTTCTTGAAAGCTCTGTATTAGGTATGCCAAAAGATAAATCAGAATGCACATATAGATATTTAGCATTATGAACTTTTAAACTGTCAAGAGCATCAAAAAAATCAATGCTTTTAATTTCTTTATTATTTTTATCTTTAAAAAGATACATAAATTCACCTATATTTTCCTACAAGAATTTCCACCATCTATAATAAAAACTTGACCAGTAATCCAAGACCCAGTATCTTCTATCAAATATGTTATAATATTACTAATGTCCTCTGGTCTACCAAGTCCTAGTGGATGCTGTTGAACTAATTTGTCAACAGTTTCATTAGGCAGTAAAGATAATGATTCAGTTTGAAGTCTTCCTGGGGCTACTGCATTTACTCTTATATTAGGACTTAGTTCACTTGCAGCAACTTTTACAAATGCTTCTAAGGCAGCTTTGGAAGATAAATATGCAATATTACCTCTACCAAATAATGTATGTAGAGATACTGTAGATACAACAACTACATTTTCCAAATCCTTACGATAGTGATTAAGCAAACAATGTATTATATCAACAGCAGAAAAGAAATTAACATTAAACGAATGCATTAAAGAATTATGTTCTGCACATCTAACAGGCATAGCATCAAAAACACCAGCAATATGCACTAACGCCTGAATAACCACATTATTTTCTTTCAGAAAAGTCAATATACTCTGTTCCAAACCATTGATGTCCGAAAAATTATATCTAAAAATAAGATGATAATTAACTCTTTCTAGAGATTGTTGTAAACTTTCTAATTGAGAAATATCTCTACCATGTAATATTAAATTATGAGTTTTAGCTAGGTTATGGCACACAGCTTTACCTATTTCACTACATGCACCAGTAATTAGTATATATTTATCCATTATATCTTCTATTTTGATTTTATTAACAAATACAGTTCACCAGCAGTCGAAATACTATTAATATCCTTTGCTGTTAAAACTTTTGCATATAGCTTATCTACCATAGCAATGGTTGATAAAATACTTAACGAATCATAAGTTTCTAAATCCTTTAAAATAGTTTCCTCTGTTACATCTTCTTCAAAAATATCTGACAATTTTTCATAAAAATCCATATTTAATCTCCTTTACTTATTTACTTGCACTATAATTTGATATTTTATTAACCCAATATTCAAATTCTTCATTATGATTTCTTACTGGCTCAAAATGAACAAGCTGTATACCAGAACAATATATATTGCCAATCTCTACTATAACAGATGCCCATGAAAGACCAGTTCCATAACTTATTAATGCTACTTTTTTCATTTTATGTTTTAGTGTATCGGCATAATTATCCATTAAATTAGATAAACATGAAATTCCACCATGATTTCCATATTTACTAAATGTTTCTACAGAATATTTGGCTTCTGGTATACCTGCTTTTTCTGCTAAAGTCTGTACAATCTGCTTATTACCTTGATGTATTGCAAAAAAATCAATATCATCAACACTATAGTTTGATGATTGAAGTAAACCAATAATATGTTCAGGCACAATATTCATTGTAAAGTCAAACACTGCAAGTCCATCCATAAAACCTTCATGTAGTTTCCACTTATTACCATCTTTATCTACAATTATCGTATTTAATATTTTTTCAGATATTGGAAGTCTATCCCTTCCTGCAGGATAAATACCTGCTTCAACTCCATTTCCATTTGAACCAATTAAGTAATGAGACATAATTAGATTATCTGAATATTCTAATAATGTAGCACTTCCAGCATCAGAAAATAGTAAATTTTTAATTTTTTGTTCAAGTTCTGGGTCAAAGTAAGTATTATCGCCTGCACATACTAATACCTTTTTTGCTGCACCACTTTCAATTAAAGATGATGCCAGCCATAATCCATATATATATCCAGTGCACCCTTGAGTAACATCAAAAACAGCACATGATTCTGAAAGATTAAGTCTTTTATGTAATACTTGTGATGTTGGAGGAGCATAATAATCTGGAGATTGTGATACAAAAATTAATATATCGATGCTTTTAATATCTATATTAAGTTTAGAGATTAATTTTGTTGCTGCATATTCGCAAATATCTGAAGTTGTAATTCCCTCTGGAGCTTTATATATAGAACCATAACCAATAATTTTTTTTGCTCTTTGGAGTTTTTTAGGATTATTGTCAAAAAAATGAAGATAATCATCTATATTTCTACAGATATTATTTGGAACAACATACTCAATACCAGATATTTTGACATGGTTAAATTGCGATACAGCCATATATACCCCCATAAACATTGTAAAATATATATCATATATATATTTTACTGTCAAGAAAGAGCATTTTTAATGTTGCTAATATTTTAATAAAATGATAAATACTATAACAGAGGTAAATATGAATTATATTACAAAAAATGGAATTATAGATGCATTATACGATACCGGATTAACAAAAGGCGATACAGTATTAGTTCACAGTGATATTGCTGCATTTGGCACAACAGAAAATTTTTCTAGGAAAGAAGCATTAAATATTTTTTATGATGCATTTATGGAAGTATTAGGCAGTGAAGGAACATTATGTGTACCTGCATATTTCTATGAATATGCACGCTTTGGCATACCTTATGACATAGCTTTATCTCCAGTTTCAAAAGAATTAGGTGTTTTTGCAAAATATATTAATTCAATGCCAGAAAGAAAACGAAGCTGTAATCCACTTGCTGCTGTTGCAGCAATAGGTAAAAATGCAGGTTATATCTGTGAAATAAAAAACAGACATAATTATGGTGAGGATTCTGCATTTAACCGCCTGCATAAATTAAATGCTAAAATAGTTATGCTTGGAACTACAACAAACTCAGTAACATTTGGTCATTATGTAGAATACCATGTTGGTGTGCCACACATGTATAATAAAATTTATAACATACCTGTTTTAAATAATGGCGAAATCGTCTTTGACTGGTCAGTCAGCAGTGTCCGTTATCTAAATGCTGATGTAGTATATAGCGAATTAAATGGCCAGAAAATAGATGAAAATACAAATATACTTTCTCATTATAATCTTATGAAATATCAAAATTATCTTGAAAATACCATATATGTAATTAATACAGACACTTTATACAATGTGCTTGCCAAAAATTTATTTCAAAACCCATACAGATACCTTGACCATACACCTAATTTCCCAGCAGGGCAGATACCTAATGATGGACCTGTAATAAAAAATAGTGGTAATTTATTTTAAAGTCTCTTCTTTAAAACATCTTCTTTTTCATCATGGTTCTGTATATACTTTTTATACTTAGCAGAATATATATTTTCAAATTTTTTACTTGCATAATCATAAAACTCTACTGATGTTTTTTCTATTAATTCTGCAAGTTCTTCTCTGCTCATAACATACCATTCATGCTCTTTTGGAATAATAAAATTAGTAGAACGATAATTATTAGATGACACTGTATCTATAGAAAAATCATTTGTTTTGCATATATCAATTAACCTTGTGCCGGGAAATGCAGTTGCTGCAGAAAACGAGCAGCTGTCAAAATTATTATCAAATGGAAAGCGTAATGTAGCTTCAAGTTCCTCTTTTGTTTCACCTGGAAGCCCTGCAATAAAAAGACCGTGAACTCTTAACCCAAGACTATGAGCTTTATCAACAATACCTTTTACTTTATCAAGAGCAACTTTTTTCTTAATAATATCACTTAAAATTCTTTGTGATGCACTCTCAACTGCAAGGGTTATTTGATAACATCCAGATTCTGCCATTAATTCTAACAGTTTGTCATCTAACGAATTAAAATACAAACCGTTAGGTGTACACCACTTAAAATTATATCCTTTTAAATTAGTTAATAAAGATGTAATAAACTCTTTATTGATAGTTAAATTATCATCCATAAATTGGATTTCTTCCACATTATACTTACTTTTTAATTCGTCAAATTCTGCTAATAATAAATCAATCTGCCTAAAATGGACTTTATGACCAACAAAATTAACTGCTGTGCAAAAAACACACTTAAAAGGGCAACCTTTAGACGCTACTATATGAGCAGTTCTTCTTCCATCCGTATAAGGTGCATAAGGTCTGCATATTTTAAAACATTTTTCCATATTTACTAAACTTCTATCTGCATAGGGAAGTGTAGAAAAATATGCATTAAGAACTTTAGATGGAATATTAATTTCTTTGCCATCATTATTTATATATATAATACCGTCTAAATCATCATGGGGAGTTTTTCCAGAATTAATATTATTTATTAATTTATAAATTCTTACTTCGCCATCATTTAATATTATATAATCAACAGCATTTGATTGTAAAAAAATGTGTGGCTGCATAGTAGGAGGAAGCCCACCAATTGCAACAATTATATTTTTATTTATTTCTTTTATTTTCCTGCATATTTGAATAGTAATATCTATTCTGGAATTAAACATACACGAAACACCTATAAAATCAGGCTGTATTTCATTAATTTTATTTTCTATATTTTCAATAGGATCGCCATACATGAGCATATTATCTTCTAGAATAATATTATGCTCATATCCATCAATAGTCATATCATAAACATAGCTTTCAATACCCTTTGTTCTTAAATATGTTGCAATAGAAAGAACACCTATAGGTTCACCTATTCTCTTTATTTTATCAGACACTACAACATTTGGAGGGACAATAAACAGTGTTTTTTTAATCATATATATTCCTCAATAAAATTATATTTAAATAATATCAGAAATAATTAATTCTATCAATATTTTTTTACACTGGGGGTACCCCATTTTTTACAACACCTTATGTCACTCAGAGCGAAGCGAAGAGTCTATATAGGTGCAGGGGAGCGTTTTTTGCGACGGAAGGATTTCCGACGAATAGGAATGAATCAAAAGTCCGTAGCTGGACCGCACCGTCGCTTGCGAGAGCAACAAGGAATTTACTTCCGTAGTTGCGTGGTTTTTTAAATACAGGGATGTATTTAAAAATAAAAGTTTAAATAGATTCTTCGCCTACTATCGTAGGCTCTGAATGACAGTTATTGCTATTATTTATATTTTTACATATATTATCAAGTAGTTATAGCATTTTTTAATAAAAAAATGGGGTACCACTAGTTTTTTACAGCTTTAAAATCCAGTAATGCTGGTTTGTTTCCTTATATTTACATGTTTCTGTATTAATAAAACCAGAGCGTATAATTTCTAAATTTGGAAAATATCTTTTAAAAATTATTTCATATTCTTCAATAGTCCTATAAATAGCATTATAATCAATATTAGATAAATCTGTTTGATATTCTTTAAGAGTTAATCTTTTATTGTTTGAAAAAATATTTGATACATCTTTAATAACAGAAACACTTTCTCTTAAATAAATAATTGTGTTTTTTTGAACAGCAGGCTTTAGTGTTTTTAGAATATGTATTAAAGTATTATCATTACAATAAACTAAAATACCATTAAAAATAACTAAATCATAATATGGTCTTAAAGTATTTGATGATAAATTAATAAGATTAATTTTATGAAACTGAATATTTGGATAATATGTTTTATATTTTAAAGATGCATAATGGATAATATTTTCTGCTCCGTCAATTCCATCATATAGCTTAAATTGCGAATAAATAGGGGGGGGGCTAGACAGAAAATGTTCCAGCCATCTTCCATAACCACAGCCTATATCTAATATATTTTTTACTTTATAAATATCTATACAAGAGGATAATGCTGAATAATCTTGATTATCTCTATCATTTGCTATATCTAATCTGCCTTTTTGGAGCATAATGGACTCAATAGGACAATGCTCATCAAAGTATGTATCAAATAATTCTATTGCTTTTTCTTCTTTTATAGAAACTATATCACCTTGTATTCTATATTTACTCATACAATTATATCCTCCAGCTACCTGATAGTATAGCTGAACATATTAATATGTCAATAATATTTCAAACTGTTAGTACCCCATTTTTTTGTTAAAAATGGGGTACCACCAGATAATAATATTGCACGAATGTATTTTTTAATATATTATATAAAATAAAAGTTAAAAATGAGTTATGTATGAATGTATTAAAATTATATAAAACGAAAAAATACATAAATAAATATGCTGAAAAAAGTGTTATCTTTTTTTCTGAAGGTAATTTATATTATACAACAAATTTTCCTGTAATAGAAGAGTTAATAAAAAAAATTGATGTTTTATATATTACTATCGATAAAAACGATAAGTTACTTTCTTTTAAACATAGTAAGTTTCACCCAATATATATTTCCTTTGGTATTGTTGGACAATTTATTATGGCAACACTAACAGGAAAAATTTTAATTACCACAACATACAGTATCAATACAACACAGCTTCGCAGGTCACTAAAAACAAAGTATTATATATGCCTTTTGCATGGATGTAGTGATTTACATGCAGCAAGAAAATATTCTTTTGATTATTTTGACTGTATTATATGCATTGGTGAATTTCAAAGAATACCACTCAATATATTAGAAAATAAAAGAAAAACTAAAATAAAAGATAAACCAGTATTAGGCCTTCCATTATATGATATATATAAAAAAGAGTTTACAGAAAAATATAGAGATACATCACTTGATGATAATGAAAAATATATTTTAATTGCTTCATCATGGGGAGTTAATAACTTTTTAAATCATATAGATTATGACATATTTGATATAATATTTAAAACTGGTTACAATATTATTTTTAGACCACATCCTATGAGTTTTCTTGAAGAGCCAGAGTTAATAGATAATATTGTAAAAAAATATATTAATGGGGGGGGGAATAATTTAAAATTTATATTAGATACAGAACCAACAAGTTTTAAATCAATGGGTAAATCTATATGTGCTATCTCATCTATTTCAGGCTTTATGTATGACTATATTTTATTTGCAAAAAAACCCATTCTCTATTTTCCACTTACCAATAGAAATATTAATGAACTTGATGAATGCGATTTGCAGGATGTTCAATTTTGGGATATTTCTATGCTTAAAAAAGTCGGATACCAGATTAACACAAAAGAAGAATTAAAAGACAGTTTATTAAATATTAATTTTTCAAATTATAATGCATCTCAAATAGATCAATATATTAATGATATTGCAAACTTTGGATGTAGTTCCCCATATATAGCTGAGTATATAATTAATAAATTCCATGATTTGTAATAGGAGATTTTATTTATGAAGAAAGTAATAACTTATGGTGTGTTTGATTTTTTTCACTTTGGTCATTTGAGACTTTTAAAAAATATTAAAACATATTTTAATGAAGATATATTTTTAACTGTATTTGTTCAAGATTCAGATTATATCTTAAAATATAAACCAAATACAACCATACTATATTCTACACAAGACAGAATAGAAATGATAAAAGAACTGAGATGTGTTGATGATGCACAGGTATATAAAATAGTAAGTGAACACATAAAAACAATTGATTTTGACGTATGGGTAAAAGGACCAGACCAAAATCATAGTGGTTTTAAAATTGCAGAACAATACTGTGTGAGCAATAATAAAGAAATAGTTATTTTACCACGGACAAAATTGATATCTTCTACATATATCAAAGAGTTACTAAAAAGTTTAAAAAAATAGAGCCTGTGAAACAAAGTCTGTAAATAATGCAAACTTAAGTTTTCTGTGATATAATAAAAATATATTCAAGGAGCTTAAGTATGACACAAAGGAAGAAAGCAATACACAAAGTAGTAATGACGGAGGGCAAGCGTCAAATAATAGCAAATTTATTATCAGAATATGATATTAAATCAGCTAATGATATTCAAGAAGCCTTAAAAGACCTGTTAAGTGGTACTATTAAAGAGATAATGGAATAATCCGTAAGGTAGCAGCGAAGGAATTTGCATCTGATTTAAAAAGTATTTATCATGCCCCAACTAAAGAGAAAGCCTTACAGGCATTAGACAAAGTAACAGATAAATGGGAACAGTTATACCCTAACACTATGAAGCGGTGGAAAGAAAACTGGGATTGTATTTCTCCTATATTTAAATTCTCTATGTCAGTTAGGAAAGTCATATATACCACAAATACAATAGAATCATTAAATTCTGTCTATCGTAAATTAAACAGTCAACGGAGTGTATTTCCAAGTGATACAGCACTTTTAAAGTCTCTTTATTTGGCAACATTTGAAGCAGCTAAAAAATGGACTGGTACTATTAGGAACTGGGCTCAAGTTTATGGGGAATTAAGCATTATGTATGAAGGACGGCTGCCTGAATAGGATATAAAAATGTGAAAAATAAACCTGCTCTTGACTGAATAACTTTATTCTGGTATTCATAGAGCAGGATATGTAAAAATATAATCATAGAAAACTGAATTTACAGACTTTTTTTCACAGGCTCAACTATTTAATTTATATCCAAAATTATTAAATAAATCTTTAATTTTTAATATTTTAAAGTATTTTTTAAATTCTTTACATTCTGCTGCATTTGGGTGTGTTCTGTATACTCTTTTACTATTATCTTGTTCAATTAGTTTATCATCAAGCATATTTTTAATACCTTGATAATAGCATTCCGCCGTGTCTTTAAACACCGCAGCATAAGCACCTATTCATGTAATATCGTTTGGAAGTAAATATTCTTTTTCATAAAGTATTTTACCTGCATCAATTCGTTCCACCATAACATGAATTGTTTGATAAATACTGATATCCCCCCCCCAATAGATGACTTTTCAATATTTTTTTGAGTTAAAAGCATTGCCCAAAAAATAGGCAACATACCTGCATAATCAGGTAATTTGCCAGGGTGTCTATTTATACAACCAAGTTTAGGCAATGATAATATTTCTGATTTTAAAATCTGGTGACTCATAACTAAAATTAAATCTAAATCATATCCTTTTAAATAGTTAATAGTATCTGCACAATCAATATCTTCAAAATATGCAAATGGAATACTATACTTTAATAACACATTTTCTAAAGAATAACTATTCTTATCATATTTATTTGCAGAAATACGAAGTTTAGTATATAAAGAAAGTAAAAAATTATTAAATCTTCCATACAAATCAATAGACTGTTGTTTTTGTTTTGCCGATAAGTTATGTATTTTATTTAAAATAACAACATTAGTGATTGTTCCTATATTTTTAAATTTTTTGATAATTTCATTAACCATATATGGTGAAAAAATAACATCATCATCTGTTACTAAAGCTATTCTTAAATTTGTTTTATCCATATTATTGCCTCATAATAAATATAATTATAAATTGATTTTATGTAAAAATATATATAATTTAAGTTTTAATGGCATATCAATCTCATTATATTCTTTATTAAATTGTTCTACACGCCAAATTTTCTTTTTATTAACACCCATATTCAATAGCTGCTTTTCCATATCTTTATAATGACAAGATGGGATAATTACATAATAATTATTCAACGATAAAATATATTCTGGTGGATTAATAATTATATCATTTTTATATGTTCCTTGTAAAGCTTTACTATTATCAATAAAACAATGCAGTTTTATACTATACTGCATTAATTTCATATTAATAGCAACACCTTCCAGCGAAACACCAAACATTATAACAGGTGTATTTTTAAATTTTTTTAAGTTTTTTATCATTCATATATTCCTTTATTTCTTCCATCAGTTTGTTTGTAACATTAAGCTCCTGATAATGAGCTTTATAAACTTGCTTTAAATCCTGGTCAAAAAAATTATCTGTTTTTATTTTAATTTCACTACCTGAAATAAAGTTAAATAAATAACACATACTGTTTACTAAACTAAATTTTTGTGGTAAATAATTTTTATAATCTTTTTCTTTTAAACCAAATGTATATACACCATACAATATATTAAATTTTTGAATAAGAGAAGGCATTGTACCATATGTATTCCCATGATCTGAATGAATTAAAACTATTGATTTTCTATTACTATTTTTTATATTATTAATTAAATTATCAAGTGAATTTAAAATTAAAGGATTACAACCCTTTAAATTATCAAGATACATTATATTCATATTATCATCAGTAATTTCTTCATAACTAGACCAAACTTTATTAAAACGAATTTTAATTTTTCCATTTGAATCAAATATAAATGGAGGGTGAGGAAAAGTAACTTTAATAAAAAAATAATGTGGCAAATTTTTATCTGAATCATCTATCAACTTTGGAAAATTAGCAATATCATCTAATTTTCTATTTATATATTTTATATGACTATCACTATTTACAATATTACTTAATATAGAAATTTGTAATATTTCAAATAAGAACTCATTTAACACAGAATTTCGTTTACCCAAAGCAGTTATATTTTTTTTATTATTTATACTTTTTTTTATACTTTTTTGATTCAGCCTATGTTCATAATCCAAAAAAATCTTATACCCTAAATCTGCAAAGGTAGTTACTACTTTTGATTCTACAATATATCGATCTAAATCGCTAGCTTGAAATGGATATCTATAATCATCCTTCTCTCTTGGTCGTAAATAATTAAAAGTATAATCCATATTCATAAATGATGGAACAGATGAAATAGTAAATATATAATTAGAATATACATCTGGATATATCTTAAATCCTTTGTTTTCTAATTCATTATAAAAACAAGAATTATCATATCCCAATGTTTTATCTAAAGCATATAATCCAGAATACATATCATAAACTATGTGATATACATCTGGCAAATCATCACTGTATTTACCATTTGCTCCTACATTTAGTTCTTGATCTACATTATTTTTTTCATCTTTTACAGATTTATCGCTAGAAAATATATATAATAGAAGCATTAAAAAGAACAGGATAGATAAAACTAATGGAACATAACCATCAATATAATATATTAAAAATGCACAAACTATATAAAATATATACTTAATTACATATTGTATCCAGTATCCAGAAATTATGCGCTTAAATCTATAAAATGGAGTATAAAATAAAACAACTGAAAAAAATGTGATCACAGCACTTAATTGAATAGAAATATGCATAAACTTATATAATACATATTCAAACAAACATACTACAAACCCTTCAGCAATAATATATAATAAAAAATGTGAAAATTTTAAATCGCTCTTATTATTGGTATAAAGCAATACAGGCATTATAAATGATGCTAAAACAGGATAAGTAAAGTAAAAAAAATACATTTAATTAATTCCTTGTAAAAATACTTTTTATTTTAAAAAATATTTTTGCTGCAACATCTATTATTCTGCTTATGATATCACTTGTCCCAGTAGGTCTAAGATAGCCAGCAAACAATAAAAGTTCATTATTAATATCAGCATTGAAACATATAAAAGTCATACATAATAAAAAAAATATTTTTTTCATTTTAAACACCCTTAAAAAATAACTATATTCTTTTCGTATAGTTTTTAATATACTTTAGATTAAAAATATTATAAAATTATAACTTACTTGTCAATCCATACTTTATAAGCTCATCAAAGAAATTTTTTATAAAATTATATTCAGCCCCTGTTTTTTCTGCTATTTGAAAACAGGAAGTTTTACCATCTGCTAATATCTGTGCTGCTTCTATGTGTTTATAACCTTCTGGGTTTGTTTGGCAGTCTATATATAAATTATATCGTGATAAGCAAAGCGGGCCTTTATATTTAAGCAATGGTATATAATCTGTTTCTAAAATATTTATTATATCTAAAATATATTCTTTATATGTTTCAAGCATATCAAAATCTATTTTTTCATAATTATCACCGCTTGAATGATAATATGCTGGCACATTCTGCCCAAGTGTTACTGTTGGTATGTTATAATATGGCCCATTATAAAACATTTCATCATTACCTATTAACTGTCTGTAACCATAAACATTATAATCTTTTATTTTATGTTTAAAAATATGCGCTGTAATGCTGTCTATAAGGCTGTCGCCTTGAAATGATGATGAATAAGCAGGCAAAGTATCTGCCCCTATTAAGTCGCAGAAAAAAGCACCTTTTATACTTTTTTCTTCTTTTTCACTTAATGTATTTAAAAATGCAGCTGCTGCATAATATTCTGAGCCGAACACAAATTTATATGTATTTTTTAGATTTCTTTTTTCAAGCTCAAGAAAAAGCTCCATAAGCATTATAACATTTGTAAGCCCGTCAACTGCAATAGCTGGGTGGCAGGTATGAGCAGCAAAAATATAGGTGCCCCCCCCCATTTCCTTTCCCTTGATGGTTTTCACCCCAGTCATCATATAGTTATCATTATGCAGTTCTGTTTCAATATCTACAATATATTCACTATCCTGCATTTTTACATAATCGTTATAAGAAATACAAAATCCCCAGTTTTGCGGAACAGTGCTGAAACCAAACTTATAATGGTATGGGATTAAATCTGGACGGGTTTTATCAGTTAAAATATGGCTTTCTAATTCCTGCCTTGT
Source organism: uncultured Mucispirillum sp. (assembly GCA_944323205.1). GTDB lineage: Bacteria > Chrysiogenota > Deferribacteres > Deferribacterales > Mucispirillaceae > Mucispirillum. The sequence goes on from CALURO010000011.1 coordinate 48,007, forward strand.
TATTCTGCCTTTAAAACTAACAGAGTTTGTCCAAAGATGCAGCGGGTTGTTTTTAAAATCTACTAAAATATTACCAGATGTATCTTTTAACTGACCTTTTATAACTTTCCAGTAAAGTGGAATAATCCATGAGAGAACTTCGCTGCCGCATTTGCTTTTTATAATATCAGCATTAAGCTTGGAAGCTATATCCTGCACAAGATTATTATTTTCATCTGAAACGGGAGACCTTGATGTATATAAATGTTTTTTTACTAATTCTTTCAAAACAGCAACTCAAAAAGTTTATTATTCATGACCACTTGGTGCATTTTCAATTTCTTCTGATAAATTATCCTCTACAAGCTCTTTATGTTCTGATAAGAAATTTTCAAGCTCTTTTTGTGTAACTCTAACAGCAAGCCCAACGATTTCATCCATTTTTTCGCCTTTTTCCTGAGAGTTTTCTATAGCTTTTGTCATAATTTTCCAGAAAAAAGTATCTAAATTTTTAACACCGTTAATAAAAGTTTCATTAACTTCCCCTTTTGTCTGGTTCATATATGGAATAAGTACAGCTTGAGCAGTATGAGTGAAAAATTTAAAATCTTCATCTGACGGGCTGATACCTTTTGAAAATTCATCTATAACAGAATGCATGCCATCTCTAAATGATGTAATTTGCGAAGCAATATCCCAGAATGCTTTTGCCGGGTCTTTTGCACGGCTGCCACCAAGTTGTGTATCAAGCTCTGCAACTGTCTGCCTGATAGGAAACATTACATTATCATATTTATCAACAATAGTCTGCACAGGAATAACACTGCCTTTTCTCACATTACCTGTAACTATTGTAAGTACTGCATTATATTTTACATATACCCGTGTGCCGTTTTCCATAGCAACATCAGTTAATGCCTTTATCATTTTACCAAAAGCAGAAGCATCTATTGCTTCAAAAAACTTACGCATACGCAAAAGAGCAAGTTTTGTATCTTTCATAAAAGGAATAATCTCTTTTACATATTCACGCTGTAATTTATTAACGGATTTACCCATGACATATTCAAAATGATGCAGCTTATCTCTGAAATCATTAAGTTTGGTATAAATAATTTTTGCTTTTGCATTAACAGAATACTGCTGCATTAAGAAAAACCATTTATCAAGGTAATTTTTTATAGTTTTCAATGTTGTTCTAGGAACAATAGCTTTTGCTTCCTGCTCTTCAGAAACATACATTGCAAATTTTTCTTTATGCATTGGAAAATAGTTTGTTTTAGCTTCTAAGCATGTCTGACCAATACGCTCCATATAGATAGCAGAAACAGTTGTAAGTTTGTGAGCCAGTGCTCCATCTTCTGCGTCCCCCAGCTTATTAAAGGCATCGTCCATAAGTTTTGATATTTCACTAAATTCATCAAGGAAATTACGCTTTGATTCTGTTTTTTTATCAGCAGGGTCAATACCTGCAAACCCTTCAATCAGCTTTTCATAGTTAGGGTTATCTTTTAAAAATGCAACAAGCGACATTCTTAGACCTTTTCTAACATTACTATATTTAGTTTCAAGCTCTTTACATTTCATAGCTTTTAACACTTCGTCTGCTATCATTGCCATAAATCATAACCCCTGATTAATAATATCAACACCACTACTTTTAGATTATCAATTTTTTTATATCTATGCAATAATTTTTTTATATTATTTTACTAAGTCAATTATTATGTGTAATAACAATAATTTATAAAAAAAGCCTTCGTATCAACGAAGGCTTGCAATATGAGTTTTAATAATAAACTAATTCAGGCTTTGAGTAGTAAATGTGCCGTCTGATTTTTTAATAACTTCTAAAAGGAATGGCTCTTTAACAGCACTGCCTGTTGCATCAATAGACATTTTACCAGTCACACCTTCAAAGTCTTTAATTTCCATAAGTTTTGCTCTTATCGCATCTCTTTGAGAAGCATCTGAACAGTCTGTAACATTAGCAGCCTTCATAGCTTCTGCAAGTAAGTATGCAGCATCGTAACCTTGAGCAGAGAAAGTATCTGCCTCTTTGCCTTTTTCAAGCATTTTGGCTTTAAATGACTGAATATTTGGTCTGTCAACTTCTGCTGAAAAGCCGGAATAGAACATTGCTCCTATTGCTGCATCACCTGCAATATTCCAAAGGTCAGGTGACTGGAAACCATCTCCACCAACAAGCGGAGCTTTTAATCCTTGAGTTTGTTTAGCTAAAAGCAGGCGTGCAGCTTCCTGATAGTAACCTGTGAAGATAACTGCATCTACATCACTATTTTTAATAGAAGTGATTTGTGCTGAAACATCTGTATCACCATCATTAATAGACTGCTCTATAACAACTGTTCCCCCTGCATTTTTAACTGCATCTCTAAAGAAGTTAGAAAGTCCAACAGAATATTCGTTATTAGTAGATGTAATTATAGCAAACTTTTTAAACCCTTTATTATGAACTAAAAATTTAGTAAGGCTAGGTGCACCGTCAGAATCCTGTAATGTGTTACGAAAAGCAAATGGAATATGCTCATAGCCACTGCCAACTCTTTTTTCTGTAACATGTTCAGCTGTTGCACCAGTAGATATTGCAACAGTGCCGCCGCTGTTTGCTAATTCTCTCATAGCTAAAAAGCCACCTGATGTAATTTCACCAATAATAGCACATGCATTTTCTTTTAAAAGACGCCTTGTTAAGTTTACAGCATCAGTTTTTTCGCCGCGGCTGTCATAGTGAGCAAATTTAATCTGTTTACCATTAATGCCACCAGCTGCATTAATTTCTTCAAATGCTATCTGAGCTCCTAAAACTGTTTTAGAGCCATAGTCAGCCATAGCTCCAGTTTCTGGATTCTGACCGCCAATTATTAATACATTAGCATCTTCTGCAGCAGCATTCTTATCACCTGCTTTTTTACAGCCAGAAAGAGACAATACTGCAAGTACAGATAAAGATGTTATCAATAAAAGTTTTCTAAAAGACATAATATTCCCCCATTAATCTTATCATGTAATAGCTTAATATAATAAAGTGCTTATAAAATAAATACAAGTAAAAAATTTATATTTCCAATATTTTGTATTGAAATAGATAAAATTATATAGTAAATATTTCCAATGAATATATTATTACACCAATGCTGCGGGCCATGCTCTATATACCCAATAATTACTATGCAGGCTCAAGGCCACAACATAACAACTTATTTTTTTAACCATAATATACATCCTGTTCAGGAATATTATAAGCGTATGGAAGGGGCAGTGCTTGTTTCAAGACATTATAATATTAAATGTATAGTAGAAGATTATTATGGCTTAGTAGAGTTTTTAAGGCAAAATGCATATCACGAAAAAGAACGCTGCTATTACTGTTATGAAAGAAGACTATTAAAAACTGCAGAGAAAGCTAAGGAACTAGGAATGGACGCTTTTTCGTCAAGTCTTCTATACAGTAAAATGCAAAACCATGATGCTATAAAAGAACTTGCAGAAAGAGCAGCAGAAAAATACAGCATACCTTTTTATTACTATGATTTTAGAGAAGGCTGGCAGGAAGGTATAGATATTTCAAAAGAACTTGAAATATACAGGCAGAACTACTGCGGATGTATATACAGCGAAGAAGACAGATTTTTAAACCAGCTTTCAAAAAAATATGCTAAAAAATATGAAGAAATTAATGCTTATTATGAAAATATTAAATAAAAGTGATAACTATTACTATTTTCTACTTGCAAAATAATGTATAATAATGTATAAAGCAGATATTATAGTGCAAATTTTAGGAGTTTTATATGACAAAAGAACAATTAAAAGAGTTTAACGGGAAAGACGGCAAGCCAGCATATATTGGCTATAAAGGTAAAGTATACGATGTATCAAAAAGTGATTTTTGGGCAGGCGGCGAACATATGGGCAGATTTAAAGCTGGGGAAGATTTAACTGACAGTATTGATATGAGCCCACATGGTGAAAAAAATATTTTCCGTTTTGAAGCAGTTGATACATTAGAAGACGGCACAGCTCAAGAAATAAATACAGAAACAGTTGTACCTAATGCAGAAAATATGCTTTCTGATATGGATAAAAAAATGATGGCAAAAAGACAGTGGTATAAAAAGAATCACCCACACCCAAAACTTACCCACTTCCCTATTGGTATGTTTGGTATGGCATTTTTTGTACAAATCCTTGCTGCAATTTTAGGTGGAAAAGAAGGTAGTTTTCTTACTGCTACATCAATTATTGCAACATTATTTGCTACACTGTTTTTAATCCCTGCAATCGCTTCAGGTGCATTAAGTTTCTATATTAATTATAACGGTTTTGCAAACTCTATTCTTAAAAAGAAAATGATTGGCTCAGTAATTTTATTAATTACTGGTGTTTGTGCAGTATTAATTGGTAAAATGGAATTAACAGACGCAGGTCATATACTTGGTGCTGGAGATACAATTGCATCTTTTTTAAAATATAACCAATTTAAATCAATCTATTCACTTTTTACAATTATTAATATGGCTATAGTTACTTTTATTGCAGCAAACGGCGGTAAAATTACATGGCCGCAGGATAAAAAATAAGGATAATAGATGCAGACATTACATATTTCTCATAACGACTTAGACGGCTTAGGCTGTGGAGTATTAATTAAAAAATTTATATCTGGAAATATTAAAACTGTATATCTTGGATATGATGATATAGACAGATATATTGAAGATAACTATCATTATTATGACAGGATAATTATAACAGATGTTTCCCCGCAGTATGGCACAGTTGAAATGCTGGCTGGAGAGAAAGATGTATTAATTATTGACCATCATGCAAGCAGTGAAGCATTAAAAGATTTTCATTTTACACACCATGATATTACAAAATGTGCCACTATGCTTACATATGAGTATCTTTTGCAAAAAGGCTTTAAAGCAGAAGAGTATGAAGAATTTGCCCGCTGTATAAACGATGTAGATATGTGGTTTTTAAAGCGGGAAGACAGCTTAAAAATGAGCGTTCTCTTTAATCTTATGGGTATTATAAGAATGGAAGAACGCTTTTTATCTGCAGCTTATAATGGATTTACTGATACAGAAAAACTGCTTATTACACTAGAAGAAGAAAGGCGAGATAATTACATAAAAAAAGCAATGAAAAATATTGAAACTATTAAAGATAAAGACGGCTTGACTTTTGCAGTAGTTTTTGCAGAAAGTTATGTTTCAGAGCTTGGTAACTATATAATAAGTGAAGACATTTCTGATTATGTAATGCTTATAAACGCCCAGTCTAAAAAAATATCACTCCGTTCAAGAAAAGATATTAATATCCGCCATATAGCAGAAAGAAATGGTGGCGGCGGTCATAAAAATGCTGCAGCATTCCCTATAAAAAATGAAACTTTTGATATAGATAATCTGCTGAAAAATGCTGGTGTAATATAAATGAATGCATCATTTATATTATCTGCTGCTAAACCTGAACAGTTTATAAAAAGCAGTTTACCTGAAATATGCTTTGCCGGTAGAAGTAATGTAGGTAAATCATCAATGATTAATAAAATATTAAACCGTAAAAATCTTGTAAAAGTAGGCAATACGCCGGGCAAAACAAGGCTTATTAACTTTTTTAATATTAATGAAAAATATATTTTTACAGATTTGCCGGGCTATGGATATGCAGCTGTTTCTAAAGCGGAGCGGGCAGCATGGGGAAAATTAATAGAATATTATTTTGCCCATAGAGAAAATTTATCACTATGTGTGCTTTTGCTTGATATAAGGCGTGTTCCAAATGACGATGATATGAAAATGACAGCTGCTATGCAGTCAAGAAATGTTCCATTAATTGCAGTGCTGACTAAATCTGATAAGCTGTCAAATAATGAAAAAATAAAACAGATAAAAATAATATCTGAAAAAACACTTATTCCAAAAGAAAATCTAATTGTTTTTTCTGCTGTTACTGGCACAGGAAAAGAGCAGATATGGCAAGAGATAGAAAAAAATACAGCTATTTAATTACTGTTTTAAAAATAATCTCCCCTGCTCTTTTTGCTCTCTTTGTACTTATTACAAATATTATTTCAAAACCTGATAATATAGAAGGCTCTTTTAGAATATTAAATAATGATGAATATATTTCATCTTTCGTTTCAGATACTGCTCGTGCTGAAAAAAGCATAACATGTGCATTATTTATGTATAAAATAGATAACTATAATATTAATAATCTTGAAGAGCCTGTGCCTTTGATTACTTCTGCACTTATTGATGCTGCAAAAAGAAATGTAGATGTTACTATAATCTTTGAAAAATCAAGCTATGAAGATGACTTATCAAATAAATATAATGAAAATACTGCTTCATATTTAAAAAAACATGGCATAAAAGTATTATTTGATAATGAAAGTAGAAAACTTCATGCAAAATTATGCTTAATTGATGATAATATTATTTATACAGGCAGCCATAACTTTACATACAGTGCTATGAAAAGAAACAGTGAAAGTTCTGTTAAAATAGTATCTAAAAAAGAAGCTGAAAAAATAAAAGAATATTTTACAAAAATACAAGAATAGTGTAACTTTTTTAAAATATTTACGACTATGCTAAATAATGGAGTGGAAATATGAAAAAAATAATATTATTCAGCCTTTTAATAGTAAGTTTTTATTCTGTATGTTTTGCACAGACTAATATATATACAGCTGTTCCTGCACCTATATCACTAACTGACCCACTTAGCTTTAACGGCACTTATGAAATAGAAAGATTAATTATTAGAAACGGCGATAATACTCTGCTTGATTCTGATAACAGCTATGATGTATATGACAATAAAGGTATAGCAACAATTAATATGAAAATAAGCCAAAATAATGTTGCTGTTGATTTTATATATAAAATGCAAATGGTAGGACCTGCTTTTAAACGGGCAGATATTACTAATTATTCATTTATTTATGACAGCCAGACTTTTACAGCACAAAGGCCATCAGGTATGTCACTTTCAAAAGCACTTTCTTCAATAGGTATGACAATATATGACCATGAAGATTTAATATGGGAAATGCCTTTTGAAAAAGGCTACACTCTTATTTTAAAATTAGAAAAGAAAAATGATATTTCAACCATTATAGACAAAAAGCCTTTTATTATTATTGAGGACTAATATGCGCATTATTTTAATACTGCTTATAATAACTGCAAATTATACTTTTGCTTTTGCAGATATTTCTGCCCCTATGCCTATTAATATTAAAGAAAATCCTGTAAGCCTGAACGGCACTTATGAAATTGAAAGGTTCGTAATATTAAAAGATAAAAGAATCTTTATAGATTCAGATGATAAAAACTCTATTACAGGCAGCAAAGGTCAGGTAACTATTGACTTAAATATTACTGGTAATGTTATTAATTCCACATTAAAAATGCAGATGAAAGGTAATATTTTTGCAGAAGGCTCAGCCTTTGCAGGATATGACTTTATATATTCATCAAGAGTTATTCCTATGCCTGCTGATAGTAAAGAAAATAAAATAAATTTAGAAGATAAAGTCTCTGCCATAGGACTGCATTATTATAAAAATGAAAACAGAGTTATATGGGAAATACCTTTTGAACAGGATAAAATCATTATTATGATACTAGATAAAGAAAGCAATAAAATAAAAAATCTTTCTCACTCAAAATATTTGTTTCTCTAATTTATTAATATATACCGTGATTAGTACATCACTATTTTTTGAGATTTGTTATTAACCTGTATATATTCTTAACAAATATCAAGTATTTGATAATATAAATATCTTTTTTATATTTGACTCAATGTCTAATATTCTATAAAATCCATTATATCATAAAATATAGGAGTAAAACATGAGCAAATTAATAGTTGTTTCTTATGATGATGAATTAAAAGCAGAACAGGTAAGGCTTGACTTTTTAAAAATGCAGAAAAGTTATCTTGTAGAATTAGAAGATGCAGTTGTTGCAGTTAAAAAACAAGACGGTAAAGTAAAACTTCGCCAGATGAATAATTTAACAGCTTATGGTGCATTAGGCGGCGGTTTCTGGGGTTTGCTTATCGGTGCTATATTTTTAAATCCACTGCTTGGTTTTGCAATAGGCGGAGCAGCAGGAGCTGTCAGCGGTGCATTAAGTGATATAGGTATAGATGATAATTTTATGAAACAGCTGGCAGAACAAATGAAACCGGGTACATCTACTCTTTTTATTCTGCTTCACTCTGATTTAAGCGATAAAGCATTAGCAGAATTAAAAGGCACTGGCGGTACAATTCTTCAAACATCTCTTACAAGCGAAGATGAAGAAAAACTCCGCAAAGCTATTTCAGGAACAGGAACTGAAGTTAAATAATACATAAGTCTTCTTATTTAATTTATTAAATAAGAAGACTATAAACCTGCCAAAAAAATCTGTTCTATAAAATTCATTAACTCTATTAAGCTATTTAATTAAAGCTACCCTGTATTTTTTACGCATTTTATCAGGATAATATGTAGATTTTGCCTGACGAAGTGTATCTTTTCCTAAATCCTGCTCAAAATTTATATATTTGTATTCACTGTTTAATTTCATACTAAATGCATTATACAAATGCTGATATATTCCTTTATATTCTCTTATACCTTTTGCAAAATGAAGTGCAAATGTATCATCATTTAATTCTTCACCAAGCACAAAGCCAGAAGGCTTATTATCAGCATAAGAAATCATACCCCGCAGATTAAATTCTGTGATTTTTTCAAGGGCTTCTAATGTTTCTGCATAATCTGAGCCGTGGTTTTCAGCCATCTGTATATCCCTTTCCCAAATATCAAGAATATATTTTGCATCATCAAATCTTTCTGGTGTAAGCTCAAAATCTTCTATTTTATATCCTTCATTATACTGCTTTAACAGGTTTCTTTTTTTTGCAAGCTTTCTGCCTGCCATAGTTGCAAGCCTTTCTGTTAAATATATATAATCAGAATCACCATCAAGATAAGAATAAGTAAACTTATCTTCTGGGAAAAATGTAAGCCACTCTTCCTGTATAGGAAAGAAAAAATCAACAAATGCACCCATTTCTATTAATTTTTTCTGCGGTATAATTTCAAGTGGACATACAGGCATCATATATGTTTTATTATCATAAGTAACACCATGGAGAAATGTACAGCCGTCACTTTCTGCCACTTGATAGTTATGGGGCTTTCTGAATAAATAAGCATTAGTAAAGCTGTATTCAGAAAGGCATGAGTTCTTTGCACGAAGTATTGGTGCAAGTGCTGCTCTGTGAGAATATTCTAACTCTTTAAAATCCATTTTATAATTACCATTTTATAATATTTTAATTAGAGTTTTCATATATAGCACAAAAAAATTATTTGTCTACATTTTTTATCTTAATTTAAATTATATGTTTCCTAAGTCAACATTTATTACATATTTGTTATCTATAACTTGAAGTGGAAGATTATATTTTATGCAGTTTTCTATATATTTTTTATTTTCACTTATTAAAAAATCTTTATCAATAGAAAATGATACTCCCCTGTTTTCTATAACACATGCTTTATCTATAATAATATTATAATTATTATTAATATATTCTTCACTCATTGCAAGACATATATATTTTATTTTGCATAAATAATCTGGTGAAAAATCTTTTTTATAATCAAAGGGGATATAAGCACTTTCTATTATAATATTCTGATTATTTTCTATAACTGTTTTAATAATTTCTTTTACAATATCCCACAAATATGGCTGTAACTTTTCATCATCATATGGGCTTAGATTAGTATTTTTACTTCTAATAAGTCCCATTTTTATATGGTCTATGGATAAATATGATATTTTATATTGTTCCATTAATTTTTGAGCAAGATTAGTTTTACCAGTGCATGATGCACCATTAATTAATATAACCATATTTTATCCTATTTCTATTTTCTGCCATTTTTTACTAATAAATCTTCTAGTAGACAGTATTGCCTGCAGAAAAAAACCTGTATTTAAAGCCCACCATATACCTGCAGCATGAAACCCTAACGCTATACCAAAAATATATGCAAGGGGCATCCTTAACACCCACACATTTAATACCGCATAAAGCATTGTAGCTTTTGTATCACCTGCTCCATTTAATGCACCAGTCATTGCAAGATTTAATGCGATAAAAGGCTCAACAATCATACATATATAAATATATTTAATAATTTCATCTACAACTTGCTGGTTAGGTTCTAAAAATTCTGCAATAGAGCGTGCATTAAAAAGTACAACAGCTATCATAATAGTTACAACACCCATAGAAAGAAATGCAGTTGTAAAACCGCTTTTATATGCTTCATCAAATTTTTTCTTACCCATTAAATTGCCTATAATTACAGCATTTGCCATATTAAATGCAAATGCAGGCATAAAAATAGCACTTTCTATCCTAAGCCCTGTGGCATAAGCTGCCATAATCTCTACAGAATTATATGAAAGCATACCTAATACTGCATAAAGAGCAGTGCCGCCAAGCTGCCAGCTAAGCGATACTATACCACCAGGCCAGCCAATAGATAATATCTGTTTTAATATAGGAAATGAAAAAATATATGTTTTGTTAATTATTCTATATATTATAACCATATTTACAATAGATGCAGATGTTATACTTATAGCTGTAGAAACTGCTATACCTTTAAATCCTAAGTCTGTAAAATTATAAAAATAAAGCAGTAAGACTATATTTAATACAGCAGCAAATATCATTACACCCATAGTGACAATTACACGCTTGCATGACCTTAATACACCATTCATATTAATTAAAGTCATATGAAAAATAATTCCAAGAAAATATATCTTGATTAAAGAAGATGCATACCCTTTCACTTCATCTGGTGCATTTAATAATGTGGCTATTTTAGAAGAAAATGTTACACCTGTTATACATATTATTATACCAAATAAAAAGGCAGATAAAACAGAAGTAAATACAGCTGAGCGGAATTTCTTTTTATCATCTGATGAAAAAAAACGAGACAATACTGAAACAGCACCGATAGTTAATGCATGGCCTGTCATTATAAAAAAACTGTATACCTGACTTGCAAGACCTGTTGCAGCCTTTACAGCTTCCCCAAATCTGCCTGCAATATATATGTCTGTCATAGACATAATAAATTCAAATACCATCATTACCATAATAGGCCAGCTCATTTTCCAGCTGTCTTTCATAAGAGGCATTAAATTTTTTACAGGGTAGATAATTTTTCTCTTAACAAATGAATTATTTTCTTGTAACATCATACACTGCAATATCATATTATTTAAATATTTAAAAGAGAAAATTATATTTTCTTTTAATATGTAGAAATTTTGTTAAATTTGTAATATATACTTTATTTGTAGGTTTAAAAAGTCATAAGGTAAATATGATAAATATATGCTTATTATACATTAGCAATATGGCTTTAATAATATACCGAAAATATACTATTTTATTATAGATTGAGAGGTTTTTATGATTTCCTATATTTCTCTTATATTTTATATGATTGCTTTTGTTCATATAATGCTTTTCCTGCTGTGGGGCAATAGAAATGTCCGCAACCTTTTTAATATATTTATGGGTATAGGGCTGCTTTTTAATATTGCAGATATGGCTTTAAGGTATTTTAATACTGGCGCTGCCCCTACTTCCACATTATATGATGTAATGAATATGGTATGTATTTCATTCGGCATTACATATTTTATTCTTTATGCAAAATACAGAAGACCTCTTGTAGGGCTTTTTATATCTCCATTTATGGTGGCAGCTTCACTTGTAGCTATATGTTTTCCACCAAATGTAAGCCCGTCTTATCCTGTAGTTGATTCTATATGGCGTTATGTTCACCTGCCATTTATAGTGCTTGGCACAACATTTTTAGTGGCAGCCTTTATTGCTTCACTTATGTATCTTATACAGGAAGCACAGCTGAAAAAGAAAAACTTTGGTTTTATTTTCCAAAGGTTTCCTGCTCTTGATACTATTGCAAATATAAACGATACATCTTTGCAGATAGGCTTTTATTTCTTTACAATAGGCTCTGCTCTTGGCTTTGTGTGGATGCTGCAGAACAATTTAGAAGAAATTTTATCATCTGCAAAAATTATATTTTCAATTCTAACATGGTTTTTATATGCAGTATTAATGATATTGAAAAAACGCAGACCTATGACACCAAGGCAGACTGCTCAGTGGACAGTTATTGGCTTTATTTTAATATTAGTAACTTATATTGGCGTTGCTAATTTTATGCTGAGGTAATTAAATATGTTAGTTGTTCTAGGATTAAATCATAATTCTGCTCCTGTAACTGTCAGAGAGCGTATGGCTATAAAAAAAGATGAAATGGAAAGTCTTTATAAAAAGTTTCTTACAGAAAACAGTGTACAGGAATTATTTTTAGTATCTACATGTAACAGGGTGGAATATTATTTTGTTATAAAAAACTATCTCTGCGATAAATGCGATATTCATTCGCCAATATGCGATAAATGCGAAATATTAAATATAGTTGCTCAAAACTGCCAGCTTGCTGTTGAAGACTTGGCAAAATATACATACTTTGCTTCAGGAAAAGAGGCTGTTACTCATCTTTTTGCAGTTGCCTCAGGTCTTGACAGCCTGGTATTAGGCGAACCGCAGATATTTGGACAGATAAAAGATGCCTTTGAAATATCAAAAGAAAATAATGGTATGGGCGGATTTTTAAACAGACTTTTTGAATTTACTTTAAAAACTGCTAAAAAAGTAAGAACAGTTACAGGAATATCAGAAAATCCAGTATCTGTAAGCTATGCCGCTGTGGAACTTGCTAAAAAAATATTCTCTGATTTATCACTTGCTAAAGCTATGGTTATTGGAGCAGGTGAAATGTGCGAACTTGCTGCAAGACATTTAGTTGGCTCAAATATCGGCTCTATTATAGTAACAAATAGAACTTTTGAAAAAGCTCTAAATTTAGCAGAAGAATTTTCTGGTGATGCAGTTACTTTTGACAGATTTGCTCAAAAACTGCCAGAAGTAGATATTATTATTTCATCTACCGGCTCACCTGATTTTGTTGTTACTGCAGAAATGATTAAAGATGCAATGAAAAAACGCCCTTCCCGCCCTATGTTTTTTATAGATATTGCAGTACCTAGAGATATTGACCCAAAAGGTGCTGAAATAGAAAATACATATATATATGATATTGATGACTTAAAAAGTGTTGTAGAAGCAAATAAAAAAGAAAGAGAAAAAGAAGCAAAAAAAGCATGGGATATTGTACATAATGCAGCCTATGCTTTTGATGAACAGATGGAGTCTTTAAAAATTACACCAGTTATTAAAAATATGCGCTCTTATTTTGAAGAAAAAAGAAATGAAGAATTGCAGAAATACTGTGAAAAGTTTAAAATAACTGATGAAAAAGAAATAGAACATTTAAATTATCTTTTAACTGCTACTCTTAATAAAATACTTCATAAACCTTTTATGAATTTAAAAGAGCATGCAACTGATAACGGCAGATATTCTATAACTGAAGTAATGGATATAATCTTTAAAAAATAATTAGTGGAGAGATAGATGAAAAAAGAAGTGGTAATTGCAACAAGAGGCTCAAAACTTGCTTTATGGCAGGCAGAATATATTAAAAGTGAAATAGAAAATCACCATAAAGATATATCATGCAGGCTTGAAATAATTAAAACAATGGGCGATAAAATATTAGATGTGCCACTAGCAAAAATAGGCGGCAAAGGGCTTTTTGTAAAAGAGATTGAAACAGCACTTCTTGATAAAAAAGCAGATTTAGCAGTTCACAGCATGAAAGATGTACCTATGGAACTGCCTGACGGATTAGAACTTTTTGTAAGCCCTGTATGTGAAGAACCGCAGGACGCTTTTTTATCTGTAAAATACAACTCTCTTGATGAGCTGCCAAAAGGTGCGAAAGTTGGTACATCATCATTAAGAAGAAAACTACAGCTTTTAGAATTAAGACCAGATTTAGAAGTACTTGATTTAAGAGGAAATGTGCAGACACGCATGCAGAAATTAAATGACGGAATGTATGATGCTATAATACTTGCTTATGCTGGGCTTAAAAGGCTTGGTGTAACTGAAAATATAAAAGAAATACTATCCGTTGAAAAAATGCTTCCTGCGTCATGTCAGGGTATATTAGGTATTGAAATAAGAAGTAATGATAGTGAAATAAAAAAAATATTATCTTTTATTGGCCATAAAGACAGCTATACAAGAGCACTTTGCGAAAGAGCATTTCTACGCAAACTGCAGGGAGGCTGCCAGATACCAATAGGCTGCCATTCTGTGCTGCAGGGTGATAAAATATATGTAAAAGGAATTATATATAACCTTGACGGCAGTAAAAAAATTACAAAAGAATATACTGGTGATAAAGCTAAGCCAGAAGAAGCTGGTATCAGACTTGCAGAAATGGTGCTTGCTGCAGGTGGCAATGAAATATTAAAGGAAATATATTCATAGTTTATGAAAATTTTTGACAGCCCAAAACGTGTGCTTGTTACAAGGCAGTTTGAACAGTCTGGCACTTTTGTAAACGCATTATCTGCAAAAGGTCACTACCCTTTTTTACTGCCAATGATTGAAACAGTGCAGTTATGCCCTGTAATTGAATCGGGAGAATATGAAATTATATTTTTCACAAGTGCTAATGCTGTAAAATATTTTGCCCCATATCATAATAATATTCATGGCAAAGCATATATAGCTCTTGGTGAAAAAACTGCTCATGCTATGGAAGTATTTTTAGGAATATCAAGCCATATAACACCTACAGTTTATGACTTAAATAATGCTATGAAAATAATTTATTCCATACCTTTGCAGAATGCTAGAATATTATCTCCCGGGGCTGAAAAACGACTTGAACTGCCTGTAGAACAGCTGCATGCAATGGGTGCTGAATTAATTACACCTGCAGTTTATGAAACCACATTCGCAGAATATCCAGAAGGATATGTAGATAACTTTATTGCCGATAATAAAATAGATACAGTTACATTTTGCTCACCTAGTGCAGCAAAATCATTCTTAAACCAGTTTAATGGAGATAAATCTCTATTAGATATAGTAAGCATAGGCACAACAACAGCACTTTTTCTTGATAAACATGGTATTAAATCCAGATATCCAGAAAATTTTACTGTAGAGTCTATGGTAGAAATAATATAACATAAGGAGTATATTATGTTTCCAATAACACGCTCAAGAAGACTTAGGTCTAGTAAAAACATTAGAAATATGGTAAGAGAAACAACTCTTTCAGTAAATGATTTTATTTACCCATTATTTGTATGCGAAGGAAAAGGCATCAGAAAAGAAGTAACCTCAATGCCTGGAATATATAATTTAAGTGTAGATGAAGTTATTAAGGAAGCAAAAGAAGTAGAAAGTTTAGGTATTAAATCAGTTATACTTTTTGGTATTCCTGACCATAAAGATGAAGAAGGAAGCGGAGCTTATGGCAGCGACGGTATCGTACAGAAAGCTATAAAAGCTATTAAAGATTATACAGATTTATATGTTATTACAGATGTATGTATGTGCGAATATACAAGCCACGGCCACTGTGGACATGTTGTAAATGGCGATGTAGATAACGACAGCACACTTGATATGCTTGCAAGAGAAGCATTATCTCATGCAGAAGCAGGTGCAGATATGGTTGCTCCAAGTGATATGATGGACGGAAGAGTTGCAGCTATTAGAACAATGCTTGATGATAACGGCTTTGAAAATATACCTATAATGAGCTATGCAGTTAAATATGCTTCAGGATATTATGGACCATTTAGAGATGCAGCTGATTCTACACCAGTATTTGGCAGTAGAAAAACATATCAAATGGACCCAGCAAACAGGCGTGAAGCATTAAAAGAAGCATTTCAGGATATAGAAGAAGGTGCAGATATTATTATGGTAAAACCTGCCCTTGCGTATCTTGATATTATCAGAGATGTAAAAGACAGCTGTGTTATACCTGTTGCATCATATAATGTATCTGGCGAATATTCTATGATTAAAGCAGCAGCTAAAAACGGCTGGATAGATGAAGAAAAAGTTGTTATGGAAACACTGCTTTCTATGAAACGAGCAGGCAGCGACTTAATCATCACATACTTTGCAAAAGATGCAGCTAGAAAATTAAATAAATAATTATGGAGCAGGATAGCATATAAATTATCTCTGCCTTTTCCTTGCACTATTAAAACATTTAAAATCCATAAAGGAGTTATCTGTAAAATATATAACAGATATAATAGATTAGGAGATAATAGTTTAAAATACAGCTATACTCATAAAAAATATTATTGATTTTTTTAAAAAAATTTTTAAATATAAATCATTAAATAATTTAACTTATGAAGAGACAGCGTTGCACTTTAATATCCATCATCAACAGCAATATATGACTGGATAAGCTGTGCATTAGTCTTACAGGAGAAAATATGTCATCTGATAAAACAGTAGGCAAAAAGGTTCAAGTATCAAAAGATATTGATAGTAAAGAAACACTTCAATTGAAGCAAATATCAGAGCAGGAAAGAGAACTTTATTATAAATCAGCAGAGAATGCATATTTAAAACAAGTGAACATCCTTAATGCAGGAAAACCAGTAACCAGTGCACGAGACAAAACAATAATAATCAATGCATTAAGGCAATCCTATACATTATCAGTGTTGTTATTAGCAGCGAATATGAAACGCAGTACCTATCATTATAATAACAGGCAGCTTAATAAAGTAGATAAATATGCAGAAGTAAAGATTGCAATATTAGATATATATGAAAAATCTAATAAAACTTATGGCTATCCAAGAATAACCAAAGCATTAAATAAACTGGGTTATACTTATGACAGAAAGACCGTGTATAAACTGATGAAGGAATTAAATATAATCTTACCCAAAAAATGAGAGCCTGTGAAAAATAAACCTGCTGTGAGTACCCCATTTTTTGATTAAAAAATGCTATAACTACTTTATAATATATATAAAAATAGAAATAATTGTAGTAACTGTCATTCAGAGCGATAGCGAAGAATCTTATTAAACTTTTATTTTCAAATTAAACTTTTATTTTCAAATTCTTTCCAGCTACGGACTTTTGATTCCTGCCTATTCGTCGGGAAAAGACAGCTCTCGCATAAATCGCTCGTCCTGGATTTTTTATTTAGTCGTTTGGTCGCAGTGAATGCTCTCGCACTCACTAAAGAATGCACTTCCTTGTGCATTAGGTC
>CALURO010000012.1 GCA_944323205.1 uncultured Mucispirillum sp.
CCTACTGATTTTACTATCTTAATACCGTCTTTTTCTTCTACTGCAAGACCGGCTGAATCATATCCCCTGTATTCTAAGGCTTTTAAACCAGATATTAATACTACTGAACTTTCTTTCTTACCTGTGTAGCCAACTATTCCGCACATAATCTCACCTTATTTGGATTATTTATTAATTATTTTTATGAAACAAATAAGCTGACTGCACAATATCATATAAATCATTATATGCAATATCCCAGCCAAGTATCTCTTTTGCTTTTTTGTTTGATGCAATAAGTATTGCTGGATCACCTTCCCTTCTTCCGCGGATTTCCTTATTTATTTCTTTGCCAGCAACTTTTTCACATACTTCTATTACTTCTTTAATAGAAAAGCCTTTTCCTGTGCCTAAGTTTATTTTTTCGCTTCTGCCCCCTGCTCTTAAATAATTTAATGCAAGATAGTGAGCATGAGCTAAATCATAAACATGTATATAGTCTCTTACACATGTGCCGTCTTTTGTATTATAGTCTGTGCCGTTAATATATATTTTTTCTCTTTTTCCAAGCGGCACCTGCAGTATAAGCGGTATAAGATGAGTTTCTGGGTTATGTTTTTCACCACTGCCGCCCCAGGCACCACATGCATTAAAATATCTTAACGCTACATGACGGACATTATATGACGCATCAAAAGAAGAAAGAATATTTTCTGTAAAAAATTTACTAAGTCCATAAGGATTTACTGGTTTTAATGGGTGCATTTCATCAATTGGAGTATATTCTGGCTCACCATACACAGCTGCAGTAGAAGAAAAAACTATTTTTGATACACCATTATCTTTTAATGTGTTAAATAAAATAAGTGCTTTAGATGTATTATTTTCAAAATATTTATATGGATTTTGGCAGGATTCTGCTACCTCTATAAAAGCAGCAAAATGAAGACATGCATCAATATTATGTTTTTTTACTATTTCATTAACTAATGCAGTATCAGCCACATCACCTTTATAAAAAACAGCACCATTTGGTACATCTTCTATATTAGATGAAACAAGGCTGTCTAAAACAACTACCTGTTCCCCTTTTTCTATTAAATATCTTGCAGTTGTGCCGCCAATATATCCTGCGCCGCCTGTTACTAATACCATAATTATCTGCCTAATTTTTCATTTATATATCTTTTAACAGCATCCTGCCAGTCTGGAAGTCTTTTAAAACCTGCCTTATCAAGACTCGCTTTACTTAGTCTTGAATTTTTTGGTCTTGAAGCTTTTTTAGGATATTCTTCACTTTTTATATGATGAACTAATACTTTCTGCCCTGTTACAGAGAATATATATTCTGCCAAATCAGCCCATGAGCAGTAACCTTCGTTAGTTGCATGGTATGTGCCGTATTTCTCTGTTGCAATCATATCACATATTAATGGTGCTGTATCATAAGTATAAGTTGGGCTTCCTATCTGGTCTGCAACTACATTTAACTCACTTCTGCTTTCACCAAGCTTCATCATAGTATTAATAAAGTTATTCCCGTTAATACCAAACACCCAGGATATACGGATAATGAAATATTTACTTAATATTTTCCTGACTGCTTCTTCCCCTTGATATTTTGTAATGCCGTATGTGTTATCTGGAGCTGCCTTATCATCTACTTCATAGGCATCATCGCCTACTCCTTCAAACACATAATCGGTTGAAATATATACCATTTTTGCATCTATTTCTTTGCAGGCGCGGGCTATATATTCTGTGCCTTTTACATTTACATTATAACATATTTCTTTTTCATCTTCTGCCCTGTCAACAGCAGTATAAGCAGCACAGTGAACAACCACATCAGGTGCATAATTTTTTATATAAGATAATACTGCCTGTTCATCTGTAATATCGCAGTCATCTCTGTCTATGCCTTTATTTTCTATATTTCTTTTATCAAGTTCTTTACAAACATCAAATCCTAGCTGACCTTTTACACCTGTAACTAATACTTTCATTTTATATGCCTCTTTTTATAACTAACTCATAATATTTATGAATAATAATTATACTGCAGACTATTTTTGGCTGTAATGTTTTTCGTAATAGTCTTTATATTCCCCATTTATTATGTGCTGCCACCATTCTTTATTATCAAGGTACCATTTAATAGTTTTTTTAATGCCATCTTCAAATTTTGTTTCAGGCAGCCAGCCTAATTCATTGTGTATTTTAGTTGGATCTATTGCATAACGCATATCATGACCTGGTCTGTCTGTAACATATCTAATTAAATCTTCACTTTTACCAAGTTCTTTTAATATGATTTTTACTACTTCTAAATTAGTTTTTTCGTTATGACCGCCAATATTATAAACTTCACCAACTCTGCCTTTATGTATAATTAAATCAATAGCTGAGCAGTGGTCTTCCACATAAAGCCAGTCGCGCACATTTTCACCTTTGCCGTATACTGGCAGTTCTTTATCTGCTAATGCATTTATTATCATAAGCGGTATAAGTTTTTCTGGAAAATGGTATGGTCCGTAGTTATTAGAACATCTTGATATAGTAACAGGCAGTTTAAATGTTCTGTGATATGCCTGCACTAATAAATCAGCAGATGCTTTTGATGCAGAATATGGGCTTGAAGTATGCAGTGGAGTAGTTTCTGTAAAAAATAAATCAGGTCTGTCAAGTGGTAAATCGCCATATACTTCATCTGTTGATACCTGATGATATCTTGTAATACCGTATTTTCTGCAGGCATCCATTAATACACCTGTGCCTATAACATTTGTCTGTAAAAATATACCTGGGTTATCAATAGAGCGGTCTACATGACTTTCTGCTGCAAAGTTTACAATAATATCTGGCTTTTCTTTTTCAAATATTTCATAAACTGCATCTCTATCTGCAATATCTGCCTTATAAAATTTAAAATTAGGGTTATTTTTTACTGGCTCTAATGTTTCCATATTGCCTGCATAAGTTAATGCATCAAGGCAGATTATTTTATAATCATTATATTTATTAAGCATATAGTGGACAAAATTGCCGCCAATAAAACCAGCACCACCAGTTACTATTATTTTCATACTCTTCCTCATTATATTAATTAATATTTAAAATCTACATCACTGTCACAGAGCCTTGGTGCTCGGCTGTCTTTTTCTGAAATTATTGGATTATCTACACTCCAGTTTATATTAAGTTCTTCATCGCACCATAATATACTTCTGTCGCTTGCTGCATCGTAATAATTATCAGCTTTATATAAAAATTCTACATCATCAGTTAATGTAACAAACCCATGCCCAAAGCCTCTTGGTATTAAAAGCTGTCGTTTATTATCTGCAGATAATTCTACAGCTACCCATTTTTTATATGTAGGTGAGCCTTTTCTTAAATCAACTGCCACATCAAGCACTGCTCCTTTGCAGCAGCGCACAAGTTTAGCCTGTGCTGAATCACCTTTTTGGAAATGTATGCCTCTCAATGTGCCTTTTGCAGCAGAAAAGGAATGGTTATCCTGCACAAAATTATAATTTAAGCCATGTTGCTGAAATACTTTTGCAGAGTAACTTTCCATAAACCAGCCTCTGTTATCGCCAAATACTTTTGGCTCTACTATATATACACCTTCTAACTCTGTTTTAATTATATTCATATTTTCACCTTACCCTAAATATGCACCATCTGCCACTAATTTTAAAAATTCACCGTATGGACTTTTACCATACTTTTTAGCTGATTTTAGTAAGTCATCTTTGCTAATCCAGCCTTGACGGTATGCTATTTCTTCAACAGCTGCCACCTGTATTCCCTGCCGTTTTTCTATAACTCTTATAAATTCACCAGCATAAGCAAGCGCTTCTATTGTGCCTGTATCAAGCCATGCATATCCTCTGCCGAGAGTAACTACATTTAATGAACCCTCTTTTAAATACATATTATTTAAATCAGTAATCTCAAGCTCGCCTCTATCTGATGGTTTAACCTGTTTAGCAAACTCACACACTCTGTTATCGTAAAAATAAAGCCCTGTAACACAGTAGTTGGATTTAGGATTTTTTGGTTTTTCTTCAATAGATATTGCTTTGCCATTTGCATCAAACTCTACAATACCAAACCTTTCTGGGTCATCAACATAATAGCCGAATATTGTAGCCCCATTAGCCTGACCTGCAGCTCTTTGCAAGTGCCTTGATAAGCCGTTGCCGTAAAATATATTATCACCTAATATCATAGCACAGGCATCACCATCTATAAACTTTTCGCCTATTATAAATGCCTGAGCAAGACCATCTGGGCTTGGCTGCACTTCATATGATAATTGGATACCATAAGATGAGCCATCACCTAAAAGTTCTCTGAATTTTGGCAGGTCATTAGGCGTAGAAATAATAAGTATATCTTTAATACCTGCAAGCATCAGTGTAGATAATGGATAAAAAATCATTGGCTTATCATATACTGGCAGCAGCTGTTTAGATAAAGTTAATGTAAGTGGATAAAGTCTTGTCCCTGAGCCACCAGCTAATATAATCCCTTTCATGCATTCCCCCAGCTAACTGTAATCTTTGCATTATACTAAATATTCTATATTAATGTCAAGGAAATAAAAGAATACAAAACTGTTGAAATAAAGCCAGAATTAAAGAATATAATAAAAAGATATTTTTATTTGTTTTTGAAATTAGTTTTTATTATTTTTTCAGAAAAAAGAGTTTTGTATCAACAAAATTTTTATTTTTAAAAATATATTTTTAAAACAGATAAATATAATAATATAAAATAATATGTAGAAAATATGGACAGACTATAACATACCACATATTACTGCCTGCCCATTTATTTTATAACTTTATCAGCTCATTTTTATATCTTTTCTGTATTCTGCTTCTAAATTAATATCTTGAAAAGTCTGCATATTATTCATAACATCACATGCATTTTGTATTATCTGCATAGCAACAGGGCAGCCGCTGCCTTCTCCAAGCCGCATATGAAGATTCAGCATAGGCTCTAAATCTAATGCCTGCACTGCCTTTAAATATGCAGGCTCTTCTGATAAATGAGATGTAAACATAAAATCTGCCGTTTTATTATTTATATTATAAGCGGCAAGTGCTGCAGCTGCAGAAATAAGTCCGTCTATTACAACAGGTATTCTATAATATGCTGCACCTAAATATAAGCCTGTCATTGCTGCAATATCGAGCCCACCTACGCATGAAAGCACTTCAAAAGGTTCTTTATGGAATAAATCATAGTCCATTAAAGCATGTCTTATTACATTTCGCTTTGTTTCAAGCTGTTCATCTTTAAGCCCTGCTCCCCTGCCTATCAGCTGTTTATCGCTGCTTTTTATAAATGACATAATACAGGCTGCAGCAGTTGTAGTATTTGCCATGCCAATTTCCCCGTTACCTATTATATTATAGCCATTATCATAAGCATACTTTGCATATTCTATCCCTGTTTTTACCGCCTTTATTACAATGTCATATGGAATTGCCTTTTCTTTCATAAAGTTGTTTGTGCCACCAGCCATTAAGTTTCTATTATCTATATTTTTATGGTTAACACCACCTTTAATACCCATATCTACAAGTTTTAAATCAGTATTACAGCTTTGAGTAATAGTATTTATACCTGTTCCTATATTATCAGCATAGCTTAGTATTAATGTTTTAGTAAAATACTGTGGCGAGGCTGCAACACCTTCTTCATAAATGCCGTTATCTGCTCCAAAAAGAAAAAGTATTCTTTTATCTGCCATATTGTTTATTTTACCAGTAATGCCTGCAAGTTTTATACTTATCTTTTCCAAAGTACCTAAGCTGCCCTTTGGCTTTAAAAGATTATCCTGTCTTGTCTGAGCTTTTTCTACTGCCTTACTGTCTGCACCTTTTATATTATTTATTATATTTTCTAACTCTTTCATATATCACCTTGGAAATGCCTGATAAAGCATAGCATTAATTATTGATGCAGCCACATTTGAGCCACCTTTTCTCCCCATGGCTGTAATACTTGGAATATTATGTTTTAAAATTAATTCTTTACTTTCAACCACATTTACAAATCCAACAGGACATGCAATAATAAGCACAGGGCTTAACTCGCTCTTATTGATAAGTTCATCTATTTTAATAAGTGCAGTAGGTGCATTTCCCACTGCAAAAATAAGTGGCTTATTAATTTTTGCTGCTTTTTCTACTGCTACTTGAGCTCTTGTAACACCTTTTTCTTTTGCAATATGTGCCACATCATCATCACCTATATAGCATACTGCACTATTTCCGCCTTTTTTAAGTGACGGTTTATTAATGCCTGCAAGAGCCATATTAGTATCTGTTACAATAACACAGCCATTTTTTAAGGCTTCTATGCCTTTTTCTACTGGATTGTTTTTAAAAACAAGATTTTTCTTATAATCAAAATCAGCAGTAGTATGTATTACTCGTTTTAAAACAAGCAGTTCCTGTTCATTTAAATCTGTCTCGCCTAACTCACTTGATATTATTTCAAAACTTCTTTTTTCTATCTCCATAGGTTTTAAAAATTCCTGCATACTTCACCTTACATTTCTATTCCTTTTCTTGCATTTATCCCTTTATCCATAGGGTGTTTTATTTTTTTCATTTCGGTAATATAATCAGCGATATCCATTAATTCTTCACCTGGATTTCTGCCAGTTAATACTACTTCTAAATTTTTTGGCTTGTTATTTAAAAAATGCATAACCATTTCTTTATCAATATGGCCGCCTGCATAAGCGCCTACAAGCTCGTCACATACAAGCAGAGTTTTATCCCCATCGCAATCTACTAAAGAAGTAACTTCTTTAAATAATTTATTATGTTCTTCTTTTAAAAGTGCCAGTTCTTCTTCATTCATTTCCCAAGTAAAGCCTTTTGGTTTTGTAATTCTATGCACTTTTATTCCTAACTTTTCAAAACTTATTAATTCACCGCTTGGAGAAGTTTTTAAAAACTGAGAAAAAATAACTTTAAAACCGCTTCCAAAACTGCGGACTGCAAGCCCAACTGCTGCAGTTGTTTTACCTTTATTTTCCCCACAGTATATGTGTATCAGCCCTTTATCTTTTGCCATACTGCACTCCTTTTTCTATTATTTCATATATTTTATTTATATTTAGATTTTTCATAAGCATATCAGCAAGTTTTTCATATTCCTGATTTTTTAGTTTATTTATGTCTTTTTCTTCTGTGACTTTATCTATCCCTTTTTCCTGCTTTAATTTATCTATTATTCTTTTAACAACATCGCCTGTATCAAATACTCCATGAATATATGTACCTAGTATATTATTTTCAGCAAGCCCGTCATTTTTACTTCTTCCAAAAGTATCTTTTATTTCAGAAATATTACTGTTCTCTGAATAAGTTTTACCCATATGTATTTCATAGCCTGCAAAACATGCACCATTTAAAAATGAAAAATAACCTTTTATATTGTTAAATTTTCCCTGCACTACTGTTCTGATTTTTTCTTTTTCAAAAACAGTCTCTGCTTTTATTAAACCAAGCCCCTGCACATTTCCGCCAGATTCCATATTATCTGGGTCGCATATTTTGCTTGTAAGCATCTGATAACCACCGCATACTCCAATTATTCCTTTACCAGTTTCAGCATGCTGCATTATTTTAGTTATCAGACCAGATGAACGGATATACCGCATATCATCAATAGTATTTTTTGTGCCTGGAATAATCAGTAAATCTGGCTCACCAAAATCTGCCACGCTGTTAATATACCTGACTTTCACTCCGTCATAATATTCAAACACTGCAAAATCAGTAAAATTTGATATTCTGGGAAGTTTGATTACTGCTATATCTATTAATCCTTTTTCTGTATTTTTTAATGTTTCTGCTAAACTGTCTTCTTCATCTATATTAAATTTTTCATAGGGCAGCACACCTAATACATCTATGCCTGTTAATTTTTCTAACTGCACAAGCCCCGGCTCTAATATGCTTTTATCCCCACGGAATTTATTAATAATAAAGCCTTTAAAATAATTTTTATATTCTTTTAAAAGCTCAACTGTACCGTAAAGTGATGCAAACACCCCGCCCCTGTCAATATCACCCACTAAAAGCACAGGTGCCTTAGCAATACCAGCCATCCCCATATTAACAAAATCTTTATGATTTAAGTTTATTTCTGCAGGGCTTCCTGCCCCTTCTATCACTATTATATCATATTCTTTATCTAAACTTTCATAGCTTTCTTTTACATATTTAATAAACTTATGTTTTTCTGCAAAATATTCTGCAGCTGTCATATTTCCGTAAACTTCGCCGTTTATTATAATCTGGCTTGTTTTACTGCCTGTTGGTTTTAGTAGTATTGGATTAAACCGTACATCTATATGCTGGTATGCACATTCTGCCTGCACCGCCTGAGCTCTGCCTATTTCTAATCCATCTTTTGTAATGTATGAATTAAGAGCCATATTCTGCGATTTAAATGGAGCAGTTTTATACCCAGCCCGAGCAAATATTCTGCATAAGCCTGCACTAATAAGACTTTTTCCCACATTTGATGAAGTGCCCTGCACCATTATACATTTAGCCATTTACTATTTCCTTTAATGCTTTTATCAGCTTTTCATTATCATCATGTTTTTTTACAGCCACTCTATAATATCCTTTTGAAAGTCCATTATAATTTGAACAGTCTCTTATTAAAATATTATATTTTTCAAGCCTTTCTTTTAAATCAAAAATACCAGCATAAAAAAAGATATAGTTTGCTTTTGATCCGTATATAATAAAATCAAATATTTTTAAGTTACTTATAAGATATTCTTTTTCTTTTTTGATATACTCTATTGATGAATTAATAAAAGATTTATCACTTAATGCAGCTATCCCGCACATATTAGCAGGCATAGAAACACGCCATTCTGGAAGCATATTATCTATAATATCAATAATTTTTTCATTTGATACAGCATATCCAAGCCTAAGCCCTGCAAAAGCATAAGTTTTAGTAAATGCTTTTATTATAATAAGATTATTATACTTTTTTATTAACGGTACTGCACTTTCCCCATTTTCTGCTAAATCAATAAAACATTCATCAAGCACTAAATATGAGTTTTCTTTTCTGCATTTTTCTACAATTTTTTCTATAAAATCTATATTTATAAGATTTCCTATCGGGTTATCAGGATTTGTTAGAAACACCATATCTTTAAAAGAAATATTATCTAAAAAATCATTTCCTGTTAAAAAGTTATTTTCTTTTTTTAATAAGTATTCATATACATTACAATTGATAAGTGATTTTTTATATTCGCTGAAAGCAGGGGCTGTAATCAGTGCATTTTTTGGCTTGAAGATAACAGGTATATATCTTATCAGCTCACCTGCTCCATTTGATACACATATATTTTTAATATCAGTATTTTCTTTTTCTGCTATTTTTTCCCTTAATTCTTTATAATCATGTGGTGGGTATGCAAAGCTGTATTTATATGCTTCTACATAAGCATTAGTTACTTCAAGTGGTGCATTAAGCGGGTTTAGACTGCTGGAAAAGTCTACAGGATATCTGCTATATTTTTCATAATAGCTGTATATATCACCGCCATGTGTATAGTTTTTACTCATTATGATTATAAGCCGAAATTAATAATTGTTAAAACTGCAAATTTTGCTAAAATCATTAATATTAAAGCAAGCACTGAAACAATAGTCATCAGCATACATGCTTTTGGTATATCTTCCATATTTGGCTCTTTATCATCATCGCCAATATATTGTTTATCTACCATTTCTCCAAAATATGAAGCAGGTCCGCCAAGGCGAATACCTAATGCACCAGCCATAGCAGCTTCAGGATATCCACTGTTTGGACTTGCATGATTCCACCTGTCTCTAAGTAGTATCTCATAAGATTTTTTATAATTAAAGCCAGAAAGCAGTGCTGCAAGCACATATAAAAACCCTGTAATACGTGCAGGAATAATATTTAATATGTCATCAAGCCTTGCAGCGACTTTTCCAAAATACTGGTATTTTTTATTTTTATAGCCTATCATAGAATCAAGTGTGTTTACTGCTTTATAAAACATACCAAAACTTGCTCCGCCTATCAGCATATAAAAAAGCGGTGCAATCACTCCATCGCTTGTATTTTCTGCAACACTTTCAACAGTTGCTTTTACAACACCTTTTTCTTCCAGATTTTCTGTATCTCTGCCAACTATATGGCTTAAACTTTTTTTAGCATTATTAAGTGAGCCTGTGGAAAGCTCTGTATATATTTTCATAGCTGCTTCTTTTAATGAGCCAAGAGCAAGTATCTGGAAACATAAAAATACTTCTACAAGTATTCCAAGTACCATATTAATACTGTAACATATACTTAAAATAATATATGGCACAATAAATGATGTTATAACAACAAATAAAGTAAGAAGAGTTCCTGCAATAGTTTCTGATACTGCCCCTTTCCTAAAGATTTTACGAAGAGTTATCTCTCCGTATTTGATTATTTTACCAATAATAACAACAGGGTGAGGGATATTTTTTGGGTCTTTAAATATTAAGTCTAAAATAAAAGCAATAATTAGCATAAAACCTATTTTCATAAAAACTCGCCTTGCACAGTTTGTGCTATAATTTTTCTATAATGATTAATTCTTTTGTATACTGGTTATAATGTGCTTTATATCCTGAGCCGTTATCTACATGGTAGTAGTAAATATCATCACTTTCATTACAAAGCATAGAAAAAAGTGCCATAATAACTCCACCGTGGCATACAAGCACTGCATTAGTAGCATCTTTTTTATCCATATATGCTATCATCTCAAAAAATGCTTTTAATACACGCATGCTAAATTCTATACCGCTTTCCCCTTTTGGTATTTTTGCTCTGCCTTTTGTTTCTCTAAAATGTCTGTATTCTTCTAAATACTCTAATTCATCATGGGTTTTACCCTCAAACATACCAAAGTTCATTTCCCGCATATTTTTAAGCACTTCAAAACTGTCATGTGGGAATATAATACCTGTTGTTTCTACACACCTTTTCATAGGGCTTGTAAAAACAATATCTCTGTCAAGATGAGCCTGCATACCGTCCCACTTATTAAAAATCTGCTTTCTACCGTCTTCAGATAATGGTAAATCTGTAGAGCCTACAAACCTGCCCTCTACATTATATTTTGTCTGTCCATGGCGAATAAAATAAATTGTTTTCATATATCCATTCCCTTTATTATTGAAGGTATACCATAATATACTCTAATGACTTTTGTGCAGTGCATACTAATGGCAGAGAGTATTCTGCCTACATATTCACGCATTTGATTATCTATTTTATCTAGTGGCACAACACCATTTCCAACTTCTGTACATATTATAATTTCTATATTTGATGAAAGTATCTTTTCTATAATTTTGTTATAATCATCAATACCTGATATAATAAACCGTCTTATAAGTAAATGTAGATTATATATGCCTTTTTTATTAAATGCATCATTAAGGCTGCATTCTGCACCATTTTGAAAATCACTTTTATTTAAATTATAGTGATTTAATGCAAAATCAAGCTTTGAATTATATGCTCCGCCAATGATTAATTCCATAAAATATGCCTGCTTATACTGTATAATAAAAGGGCAGATATTTCATATATACATATACTAAAGCCTGCTAAATCTCCAGAAATACCACCAAATACTTTCTTAAAATACTTTATAAGTATAATAGATATTATTACTAAAATCAATAAAAGGATTATTATAAATTTATAACCCATTAATATATAAGTTAAAAAAATAAATATTAATGACAGCAAAAAAGCATATATTAATAATGATTTTTTATTTTCTTTTGATGAAAAAATATATAAAAGTCCACGATTAACTGATGAAGGCACTAAAGCTATTAAAAAAAGGCTTAAAATCCTGCTGATTGTAAAAATAAGTATAAAAATAAATACTGGTAAATTTTTATCATACATATTTTCAAAACCTGCAAAAAGTATGATAATATAAAGAATAGTATATATTACTGCAAAAGCTCCAGTATGAGCATCACTTAATACCTGCCTGCGTTTTTCAATATCTCCGTGGCAGAATAGGGCATCTATTGTATCTGCATATCCGTCTAAATGAATACCGCCTGTTAAAAGCACAATAACAGCAACAGAAAGAGCAGCATATAAAACACTTGAAAACCCTAAATATATTGAAAGAAGATACAGTAAATACTCTATTAATCCAAGCATTATACCAATTAATGGAAGGTTATAAAAAATATATTTCATATTTTTTTCTTCCCATATAATCTGTGGTACAGGTATTGTTGTATACATTGATAAGCATATAAAAAAACTTTTTATAAAGCTCATTTTACACCTTTATGATATATTGGAATACCAGCTGTTACTTCTATAACTTTATCAGCACGCTCTGCAATACTGCATGCAAGCTGGTTTAATATTTTCATATATTTATATACTTCTTCATCATAATGCAAAGCACATGATGAAATATCATTTGTTACTATTATTAAATTCTCTGCCTTTTTTAAAAGATATTCTACATCATCATAAAGCATATTAATACTTCCGCTACCATAAATATGGTTTGCAGTTAAGTTTGGCAGACATTCAAGCAGTACTATTTCATAAGCTGATAAATTTATATCTTTAAAATATTTCTCTTTTTCCAGCGTTTCAAAGCCTTTTCCCTGCCGCATATTCCTATGTTTTAGTATTCTTTCTTTTGCACTGCTGCTTTTATTTTCCATTGTAGCAATATATAACTTTCTTCCATTATATTTTAATGCTTCATCTTCTGCATATCTTGATTTTCCGCTTCGTGAGCCGCCTGATATTAAATATATCATTCTATATCTCTGTTATAGTGGATTGCTTTTATAATAAATCTTTCAGCAGGTTTTAAGTTAGATAAGAAATATAAATGAGGGTATCCTGCATATACATGGTCTGATAAATATACTCCCTGCCAGCTTTTTAAACTTTTAGGTTTTCGCATAATGCAGTCAGAATATGGTTCATCTATTACAGAATAATGAAACTCATGAGCAGGGAAACTTTCCCCTTTTTTAAAAAGCATACTGTCTTTATGGGCTGTAATCTCTACATATCCAAAGTTTTGCAGTTTATTAGTCATGGTACATCTGCCTTTTATTAAAGCTGCCATTTCCACATTATCTATACTCTGGCTTATATACATAAACCCACCACATTCTGCAATAAGCGGTATTTTATTATTATATACTTTTTTAAGGCTTTCTATAAAACTTTTATTTGCACTTAATTTTTCTGCATAAAGCTCAGGGTATCCGCCATAAAAAATAATACCGTCTAAATTTTCAGGAAGTGCTTTATCTTCAAGTGGGGAAAAATAAACAATTTCTGCCCCCATTTTTTCCAGCACTTTTATATTATCAGCATAATGAAAACAGAATGCTTTATCATAAGCTATACCTATTCTGCATCTGCCAATAAGATTTATTTCCTTTATATCATATTCTAAATCTGGTGCTTTTTCTGCCTCTTTTAAAATACTTTCTAAATCTATGCTTTTTTCAAGTTCTTCTGATACTTTATCTATTATGCTGTTAATATCTGCCATTTCTTCTGCTGTTATAAGCCCTAAATGGCGGCTT
Source organism: uncultured Mucispirillum sp. (assembly GCA_944323205.1). Lineage (GTDB taxonomy): Bacteria > Chrysiogenota > Deferribacteres > Deferribacterales > Mucispirillaceae > Mucispirillum. Next base: position 13,662 of record CALURO010000012.1, read on the forward strand.
TTAAGTGTGCAGTCTTGAAGCTCTGGAATATATCCAAATACTTTTACAGGCAGTTCTGATTCTATCATATTTTTATATACAGGGTATAAGGCTTTTGATATTCTGTTTAAAATAATGCCTTTTATATTATTTTTCCTATAATTAAGCATACCGGTAACAAGTGCTTTTAATGTGGCAGATTTTCCTTTTACATCAACTATTAATAAGCACGGAGTATCTGTTGCACTGCTTATATGGCTGGCTGATGCTTTATCAGTAAAAGCTATGCCGTCATAAAACCCCATAACACCTTCTATTACTGCCATATTTTCTGCTTCTGCTAATATATTTTTTACTGTGTTATCACTGGATAAAAATAAATCAATATTTCTTGAAGGTATCCCTAATGCTTTTGCATGGAACATGGTGTCAATATAATCAGGCCCGCATTTATATGATGAAACTTTTATGCCTTTTTTCTGTAAAAGCCTTAAAAATCCCATAGTAAATGTAGTTTTACCGCTGCCGCTGCTGAAAGCTGATATTAAAATACGGCTTATTTTTTTATTCACTTATAACCTGCCTGTTATAATATATACAGGATTATTTCCCATCATCATGTGATAGGGCCCTGCTTTTTTTGATTTTGCACTGTTAATACATACAATATCTGGCTCTATATTATAAACCTTAAAAGCGTCAACTGCTGACGCAATTGTTTCTAAAGTGATAGCCGTAACAGTTATTTTTACATGATTATTTTTTTCATAAACTGTTTTAAATATTTCTTTCATAGTTTTAGAGCTGCCGCCAATAAATACTTTATCTGGAGCAGGAAGATTTAAAAGTACCTCTGGTGCATTACCTTTTATGCTTAAAACATTATGTCTTTTATGATTTTTCTTATTTATATTTATAAGCTCAAAAGCCTCATCATCTTTTTCCACTGCATATACTAAACCATCTTTTGCATGCCCTGCAAATTCTAATGCACAGCTTCCTGTTCCTGCACCTATATCGTATACTATATCATTATCATCTATTCCTAAATAACAGGCAGAAAGCCATCTGATATCTTCTTTTGTCATAGGTGCTTTGCCACGGATAAAATCATTATCCCTTAAATTAGTTTTATGGTTTACATATTCTTTATTATGAATAAGCAGCACTGTTAAACTTGAAAACTGATAATCAAGCATATCTGAAATTTTACCAGATACTATTCTTTCATTTTCAGAGTGCAGATTTTCGCCTGCATAAACATATACATAATCAAGACCAGCGTTATATAATTCATTTATAATATTATCTGCCTTTTTATCGCCGCCTGTGAGCATAAAAGTATATTCATTATAGCTGACTGCTCCAAGACATGAGTTATTTCTGCCATGCATTGATACTGCTTTTATATTGTAATTTATAATATTTAGTTTTGATAAAAAATACTGCATAGAGCTGATACCCGGAATAAGCTCTATATTAAATTTATTCATAAATTTTTCATGTATTTTTTTTGCAATACTGTAAAAAAGCACATCGCCAGATACTAAAAGAGCAGTATTTTGTAATGTTTCTTTTTCAAGCACACTTTCTATTTCAGAATATTTTGGGGCAGAAATATTTGTATTTAATACTTTATACTGCTCATAAAGCCTTGAACTTCCGTAAACTATATCTGCTTTTTTAATAATATCTGCTGCATACTCTGTTAAATCAGAAATATGCCCCATTCCTGCACCTATTATATATAAATTATGCATTATACTATAACACTTCCTTTATTCTATCACAAAGCACATCAGCTATTCTTTTATCTGCACCAAGAGTTTTACCCATAGTGATTTGCATATCCTTATGGTTTTCAAGATATGCTGCAATTTCTTCTGGTATATCTTTTATAATATGCATACCGTCAAAAAGAAAATAAGGCACTACAACTATTTCTGTTACACCTTTTTCTCTTAATAAATCAAGGCCTTTTTCTAAATTTACATCGCAGAATTCCATATATGCATGCTCTACTATTATATCATGCATATTATCCTGCACCATTTTAAATACCTGCTCCATTGTATCAAGAGTTTCTTTTCTTCTGCTGCCGTGAGCTATAATTAATATTCCTTTCATTTTATTACTCCATTTCTTTTAACTTTTCTATTAAGTCATCTATTGTAGGTTTTGCTGCCATATGAGCCTGCATTTTATAATTTAAAGCTGTTTCGTAAGTTAATTTTCCAATGCATACTGCCTTTATTTTACTTAAATCTTCTATTTTATTGCCACGCACAAACCCATGAACTGCTGCACTGCTGGTAAAGGCTGATATTACTCCATTATCTATATATTCCTGCAGCGGTTTAATATAATCAAGTGGAAGATACTCTATATTATAAGCATTAAACGATGTAATATTAAATCCCTGTTTTTTTAATTCTTCAGATAGCCTTTTATCCTGAGTGGCTTCTAATACTGCTGTATTTCCTTTAACACCTGCATTTTTTAAAGACGATGCAAAGGCAGTAAAAGTATAGTCTTTCGGCATAATATCTGCACATATTCCATATTTTTTTAATTCATCATAAGTAGATTTGCCTAATACACCTATTACTAAATGACTTAATGCTCTACTGTCTTTTCCAAAATCCATAAGTGATTTAAAAAAATATACAGCACTATTTTTGCCTGCAAATATAAGAGTGTTGTATTTATTAAGATTTTCTATTAAATTAAGCATACTGCTGTTATTTTCTATTTCACTTATTTTTATACATGGATAATCAATTACTTCTGCCCCAAGATTTTTAAGCCTGTTTGTTAAAATATTATTTGATACAACTGGTCTTGTAACAATAATCTGCTTGGAAAATATTTTTGATTTAGTATACCATGCAAACTTATTACCAAGAGAGCATACCCTGCCAACAGCAATAACGGCAGGACTTCTAAGCTGAAATTTATCTGCATCTGATACCATATTTTCTACTGTTGAAATAAGAGTGCGCATATTGCTTCTTGTGCCGTTTTCTACTGCAGCACAAGGTGTGCTTTTATCTATACCCGCATCAATAAGCCCATTAATCAACTGTTTTAAAGTAGATACGCCCATATAAAATAAAATAGTGCCGTTTGTTTCTTTTAGTGCTTTAAAATTAATATTTTCCACAAGTCCATCTTTTGCATGACCTGTTACAAAATGGATAGATGATGCAAAATCTCTGTGAGTTACAGGAATACCAGCATAGGCAAGGGCAGAAACGGCAGAAGTTATACCCGGTACAACTTCATATTCTATATTATGCTCCGATAAAAGCTCCAGCTCTTCTCCCCCTCTGCCAAATACAAATGGGTCGCCACCTTTTAACCTGACTACATTTTTACCTTCTAATGCTTTATTTAAAAGTATTTTATTAATTTCTGGCTGTGGAATATTATGGTGGTTCATAACTTTTCCCACATTTATAAATTCTGCCCCTTTAGGACTTAATGACAACACATCACTAGATACAAGCCTGTCATATACTACAACATCAGCCTGCTTTAAATATTCAAGCCCTTTTACAGTGATAAGCCCAATATCTCCGGGACCTGCACCTATTAATATTACTCTGCCTTTTTTTTCGCTCATAAGGTATTCCTTAAAATATCAGCATATTTTTTTGCAATTTTATGATTTAATCCGTTTTTAGATATTAAACCGCATACTGCTTCATTATTTTCAATAACTGCTGGAAAGAAAAAATTATTATCATTTTTATCACTTATATTATTGTAATACTTAATGCCTTTTTCCTTTGCTTCTTTTATAATATTTTTATTAACTTCATTATTATCAGTTGCAGCTATTACAATATCATATATATCTTTAATATCATCTGCTTCAAATTCTTTAATTTCTATATTTATATTTTCCACATCAGTTTTCACTTCTTTTGTAATAACAAATATTTCTGCACCAAAATTTTTAAGCACTTTTATTCGCCTTGCAGCAATATTGCCTAAACCTGCAACTAATACTTTCATATTTTCTATATCTATAAAAATTGGAAAATATGCCATTATCTTATCTCTTTTGTATATATTCTTCCTGCATTATTTTTTTAAGCTCATCAAGTGAATAACCCTTTGATTTTTCTTCTGGTCTTCCTATTACAATAAGCTCTGCTCCTGCTGATTTTGCTGCTTCTAATTTTTCGTCAAAGCCACCTGTTTTACCTGTATCTTTTGTAACTAAATATTTACCATTAATATGCTTTAGTGTGGCAGTATTCATATCAACAGAAAATGGACCCTGCATACATATAATGTTTTTCTGCATATACCCTAAATCTAATATATTTTTTATAACATTACTTTCTGGCAGCACTCGTGGATAAAGCCTTGCCATATCACCAATAGGTTTATATTTTATAAGTTCTTTACTGCCTGTAGCAAGTAATATATTACCAGTAGTATTTTTTAAATACTCCACTGCTTTCTCTATACTTTCAAACATTATACCGCCACCTTTATAAGTAGAAGGTCTTAAAAGCCTAAAATAAGGCACAGATTTTTCCACTGCACTTTTATATAAGTTTTCTGTTACAATAGATGCATAAGGATGAGTTGCATCAATTATAATAATATTTTCCTGTTTCCTGCTTTCAAGTAAACTGCATATTTCTTCATAAGCTAATCTGCCTGCATGTGCCTTTATATACTCCATTTCAGGCAGCACCTGCACACCGTATTCTGTAGCAGTATATACATCTGACATTACTTTATTTTCGTTAAAAAATAGAGCAATCTCTCTGCCTTCTGTTGTGCCTGCAAAAATCAATGGCCTTATCATAATCCTTTATATCCCCGTGGTGTAACCATTTGATTTTTTATTAATTTTGTAGTGCTGTTGCCTATAATAATTAAAGTAAACATATCAGCCTGAAATTCTTTTAATTCCTTAAATGATAAAATACCTTTTTCTTCCTGCTGCCTTTCACAGTTTCTCACATATCCGCATAATGTATTTTCATTTATATATGGAGACATAATTTCACATGCTCTTTTTAAATAATCTGCTCGTTTCTTACTTGACGGGTTATATATTGCAATAATAAATTCAGCAGATGCTGCACTGATTAACCTTTTTTCTATTTTTTCCCAAGGGGTAAGTAAATCACTTAATGAAATAACTGCAAAATCATGAGTAAGTGGTGCTCCAAGTTTTGCTGCAGCTGCTAAAACAGCACTTATTCCCGGTATTACTTCTACTTCCACATCACTTTTTTCTGCAACCTCTATTAAAAGCCCTGCCATGCCATATACACCTGCGTCACCGCTTGAAATAAGTGATACTATTTTTCCTTCCTCTGCTTTTTCTAAGGCTTTTTCACACCTTACTTTTTCCTGCTTCATAGGTGTTACTATTAATTCCTTATCTTTTATTAAGTGTGATATTAAATCAGTATATACTCCGTATCCTGCAATAACATCACTTTCTTCTATTGCTTTTAATGCTCTTTCTGATATTAAGTCATCTTTTCCAGGCCCTGTGCCTATGCAGTATATTTTTCCTTTCATATTATCCTCTTTTTAAAAACCTCCATGCCATTTTATAAAACCTATTGATAAAGTAAATCCATTTTCGCATATTTTCTTTACTATAATCTTACTGTCATTAAAACATTTTACTGCCCTTTCACACACATTATCCACACCAGTTATACTCTTTACAAAGTTTGAAGATGTAAAATCTCCCTGTATATTTGCAAGTTCTGTTTTAGAATATGTTATAAAAGGTACATTCAGCTCTTTTGCCAGCATATTTATGGCTTTTTCATCTTTTTTAATATCAATACTTACAATGCTTATTATCTTTCTTTTATCTATATTATTTTCTTTCAGCACTCTTTCCACTAAATTTTTTAAATAACTGTATTCTGCACCTTTTCTAGCACCTATGCCTAAAACATACTCTTTTGGTATAAGCTGCATAGTATATGGAAAAGGTTGAATTTCTATATTATCTGCAATTACTATTCCGCATTCATGCTGCACATCAGGAACTAAACCGTCTGGAAGTGTCCCTTTTACTTCATAATCTGTAATAAAGCCGACATTTTCATTACGAAGAATCCTTGATGACACTTCTTTTATCATAGTAATATCATCAATATATAAATTATTTTTTTCTGCCCACACATCTACTGCAAATTTATTATTCCTATCTGTTGCAGTAGTTATCACTGGCTCTGCATTAATATATTCTGCAATTTCTAAAGCCATTTCGTTTGCACCACCAATATGGCCGGAAAGTACTGGTATTACATATTTTCCTGTATCATCTATAACAATAACTGCTGCATCTTTATTTTTTGCTGCAATCAGTGGTGCAACAGCTCGCACAGCTATACCAAGTGCAGATATAAATATTACCGCCCTGCTTTCATTAAAAATATCTGCGGTAAATGATTTTATATCTTTTTTAAGTATTTTTACATTTTTAGCAGAATATTTGCCATAAAGCTCGGCATCTGGGTATATTTTCTGCAGTATTGTACTTAACTCTGCCCCTTTTTGTGTGAAAGATATTATATATATTTTATCCATCAGTGCCTTTTCTAAATTCATGGGAAAATGTGCCGTCATAAAGTTTTGAACGGTCATATATATCACCTAAAAAATCGCCTACCAGAACAAGTGCAGTTTTAGAAATATTGTTTTCTTTGCCTGCTTTCTCTAAATTTTCAAGTGTTGTGATAACTTTTAATTCATCTTCCCATGTGGCTTTATATACTATGGCACAAGGTGTATCTTTCCTATATCCACCTGCAGTTAACTCTTCAGCTAATTTTCCAAGCATAGATGAGCTTAAAAATATCACCATAGATGCATTATGTGATGCTAGAAGCCTGATATTTTCTTTTTCAGGCACTGGTGTTCTGCCAGCCATTCTTGTAAGTATTACAGTCTGGGAAACTGCAGGCAGAGTATATTCAGCATTTAAAGAGGCAGCAGCCCCTAAAAACGAGCTTACTCCCGGCACACTTTCAAATGGTATATTTTTACTTTTTAATATATCAGACTGCTCTCTAACTGCTCCATATATACTCATATCGCCGGTATGCAGCCGCACAACCATTTTATTATTTTTACAGCTTTCTTCCATTACATTTATTACTTCTTCTAAAGTCATAGATGCACTGTTATATATAACACAATCTTTTTTTGCATAACTTAAAAGCTCAGGATTAACAAGTGAGCCTGCATATATTATAACATCAGCTTTTTTTAAAAGCTCTACTCCCCTTACTGTTATTAAATCAACAGCACCCGGACCTGCTCCTACAAAGTATATCATATCTTTACCCCTTTACTATTATTAATGAAAAATAACTGCTTTCATCTGATATTTTACTAAAATCATTATATATTTTTTCTTCTTCCATACCGCAGTTTTCTACCATATATGTTTTAGAAGTTAAGCCGCACTCATCTATTTCCTTTTTTACTTTTGCAATTTTTTTACCGCTTTTCATAAGCACTTTATTTCCAGATAACTGTAAAAGCCCCTTATTATCTTTATAGTTTGCAGGTATTATTATTAATGGCTCATCGCCATCACAAAGTGACATATTAAGGCGTGCAGCACTGGCACAGAATGAAGTAACTCCCGGCACCATTTCTACTGTATATCCCTTACTTTCTACTATTCTATGCACATACATATATGTAGAATAAACTGACGGGTCACCAAGAGTAGCAAAGGCAGTATTTTTACCTTTATCTAAATATCTGATAATAAGCTCTGCCCCGCTTTCATGGCTTACTTTTAAATGCTCTTTATCTTTTGTCATAGGCATAGGAAGGTATATTATTTCTTTACCTTGAATATATTCTTTAACTATTTTATAAGCCCTGTTTTTACCAGAAAGACTGTCTGGAAGTGCTATTACATCAGCATTTTTTATTATATTTACAGCCTTTAATGTAATAAGCTCTTTATCTCCAGGGCCTATTCCTACACCATATAATATTCCTTTTTCCATTTTATATATCCTTAAAATATTTTATAAAATCTAATGCGCTGCTGCTGTATTTCCATGTATTTTCTTTATTTGTAAATACCATTACTTCACATTTTATTTTATTTTGAAGCCGTCTTTCAATATTTTCCATAATCTTATTTATAATTATATCCCATACTTTTTCATGCAGATTATGCTTAATTAAAATATAATCTATTTCATCAGTAGACACTGCATCAAATATTTCTTTTATAACTGATTTTTCTGCACCGCATAAGGCAGCATAGGAAGCAAATATCTCATGGCGGCAGTCTGCATAACTTGAATGGGTATTCATAATCCCCCCTGCCACTTTTGAAAGCTTGCCAGCATGGCCTATAATCAATACCCTTTTTGGCTGTTTATATAAAAGGTAGTCAAGAGTATCCCCTATATAGTTTGATATTTTTATGCCTTTTTCTATATCTATGCCAAATTTTTCCAGTGCAGCATTCCTGCCGTAATTACCGGGAGTTAAAAGTATATTTTTCCTGCCCTGCTCTATCTGGCTGTCAATTTCTAAATATATTGTATCAATTAATGCTTTTTCACTCATTGGCTCAACTATGCCTGTTGTGCCAAGAATAGATATGCCGCCTGTAATACCCAGCTTTTCATTAAATGTTTTCTTAGCTGCTTCTACTCCGCAGGCTGCAGAAATAATTACTTTAAAACTTTTATCATAGCAAAAATCTAAACATATTTTTTCCATTTCATATGCTATCATTTTTCTAGGCACAGGGTTTATGGCCGCCTGCCCCACAGGAATTTTCAGCCCCGGTTTTGTAACTCTGCCTACACCTTTGCCACCATCTATTATTAATTCATCATATCCTTTATATACTGCTGCTTTTATTTCTATGCCGTTAGTAACATCTGGGTCATCGCCGCTTTCTTTAATTACAGAACATTCTGCATAATCATTATATTTTTCTAAACTTTTTATTTTTATTTTTAAAAGTTTCCCTGCAGGTATCTCTACTTCTATAAAATCCTGCTTTTTACCAGTAAATAAATATAAAGCCGCTGCCTTTGCTGCAGCCTGCGCACATGTACCTGTTGTATATCCCTGCTCTAATCTTCTGCCTTTTTTAATTACTTTTTCCATTAACCAGCTCTTTTATTGCTCTGCGTGCTTTAGAAATAGTATCTATACTTTCATCTACTGCCATATTATCATATTTTTTAAGTATTTCCATAAGGTGAGCAATCCGCGGAAGTCTTAAATCATACTTTCTTAATTCATCAGCATGGCAGAATATTTCTTCAGGGCTCCCCTGCATTACAACGCTGCCCTTATCAAGCACATAAGCATAGTCACAGTATAAAGGCACAATATCCATTTCATGAGTTGCTATGATTATAGTTGTGCCTTTTTCTTTATTTATCTTTTTTAAAAGCACCAGTATTTCATTTGCTCCCATTGGGTCAAGCCCTGCTGTCGGTTCATCTAAAATAATAAGCTCAGGCTCCATAACAAGAATACCTGCTATTGCCACCCTTTTTTTCTGACCAAAGCTTAAAGCATGGGTTGGTCTTTCCATATAGTCATACATTTCAACTTCTTTTAATGCTTTTTCTGCCCGTTTTCTTGCTTCATCTTGTGATAAGCCTAAGTTTAGCGCACCAAAAGAAACATCTTTTATTACACTGGCAGAAAAAAGCTGGTCGTTAGGGTCCTGAAAAACTATACCTATTTTTTTGCGGATTTCTGTAATACCTTTTTTATTATATTCTACTAACTTGTCATTAAAATATACACTGCCTTTATCTTTTATATTTATGCCGTTTAATGTTAAAAAAAGAGTTGATTTGCCTGCACCATTCCTGCCAAGTACAGCTGTTATACTGCCCCTTTTCACATTCATAGATATATTATTAAGTGATAATTCTTCATCGTAAGAAAAACATAAATTTTCACACTTTAATATACTTTCACTCATAATACTGCCTTTAAAATAATACAGAAACCTGCAATAAAAAATATTAATACATAAAATATATATGCCTTTTCATATTCCTGACTGATAGTTGTAATATCACCATTACAGCCCCTTGATAAAAGTGCCTGATAGCTGAAATCTGCCCTTTTATAAGCCCTTATAAAAAGCATAGCAGCAAGAGAGGAAACACAATAAAGGCTTGATTTAAAACTATTATATCCAAGCCTTAATTTTTGTGCTTTATACATAGCTTGCGCCTCATCTATTAATATAAATATATACCTGTATATAAGCTCCATAAGAGTAATAAAAAGTTTTGGCAGCTTTAGTTTATATAGACTTTCAAAAAAGCTGACCATAGGGGTAGAAAGTGCCAGAAAATAAGTAACACTTACAGCAGATAATGCTCTAAAAAACAGGTTTATAGATGTGTTAAGCGAATTATAAGTTATACCTATATTAAATCTGTCTATTAATATAATAATGCTGTCATCTTTAACAAAAGTAATAAGCACAGGAATAATACCCATAATTAAAAATGAAAAAGGTATCAGCATAAATTTTATATATTTAAAAAAGGATACAGCAGGGTTTGAAAGAATAGTAAACCCTGCAAAAAATATTAATATAAATATACTGACAAATACATTGTTTAAAATTAAGCACAAAAAAAGCACCGCAAATGTAAATATTACTTTTGCAAGCGGGTCTTTTTTTGCAAGTTTTGAAACATAAGCATATTTATCAGTTAAAAGCAAAATTATTCTCCCTTTTTAGCAGTAATTCTACCCAAAACAAACCCCACAACACCAGCACCAACTGCAGCCTGCACAGCAAAAAGCAGTGATTCTATTTCGCCGCTTGCAGGTTCATAAATAGAAGAAAACCATGGTTTATAATCTGGATTTATTTCAGTAATAGCAGTTTCTGCTAATCCATCTGCTCCTGCAAACTCTGCATTTTTTAATACTACAAGCGGCAGCACTGCTAAAGCTGTTACAATTATTGATAATATAAGATTTTTTTTCCAAAGTGCCATAATATACCCCCTATACAGCTTTTAAAAGAGTTAACTCTTTATGTGAATATTTAAGTAAAACATTATAAACTATAACTGATAATAAACCTTCACTTACTGCCAAAGGTATTTGAGTTAAAGCAAAAATGCCCATAAATTTCCATAAAGAAGTTATAAATCCGCCTACTGCATCAGGATAAGCTAAAGCAAGCTGAATAGATGTGGCTACATAAGTTAATATATCCCCTGCAAAAGCTGCTAAAAATACGGCTATGCTGCTTGAAATACCTGCTTTTAATGCACCTTTAAATACGCCGTAAGCTGCAAATGGACCAACTACTGCCATAGAAAATACATTAGCCCCAATAGTAGTTAGTCCGCCGTGAGCAAGTAGAAGTGACTGAAATAACAGTATAATAAATCCTATTACTGCCATAGATGTAGGTCCAAAAAGCACAGCACCTAAACCAACACCAGTAGGGTGAGAACAGCTTCCTGTAACTGAAGGAATTTTTAAAGAAGAAAGCACAAAAGCAAATGCACCGCACATGGCAAGCAGAATAAAAAATTTAGCATTTTCTGATATTTTTTTTCTTAAAGCAAAAAAACCATAAATTATAAAAGGAACAGATAATACTATCCAGAAAATAGACCAGGCAGGTGAAAGGTAGCCTTCCATAATATGCATTGCATAAGATTTTTCTGGGAAAGTGAGAAAAATAGATAAAAGGGCAGGAAAAATACCTGCAAAGAGATTTTTTGTTATCATAAGCGATAACCTCCTATTTAATAGTGTGCTTTAAAAAGCATAAAGGACAAACTGCATAAGCAATTAAAGCAAATTATACAAAGCATTCATTGTGCTTTTATAATCAGCCGCATAAAGTCCTAAGATATGCGGCAAATATCGGCAGGTCTTCCGGCTAAGAATCAAAGTCTGTTTTCGCCTTCCCGATTAGTGGCTAAGTATTAAAACATACACTTTTTAATACTTGTGAAAACATTCTCATCAATACGGCAGCAAGACTGCGCAGGATTTACACCTGCTTCCCTTTTAATTTCTCAAACCGATATTCAGCTATTAAATTAACCTAAAAATATCATATATCATTTAACTTGTCAAATTAATATACAAGCCTTACCCCCATTTTTTTAAAACACCTTATGTCACTCAGACGAGCGGTTTATGCGAGGACACTTTTTCCCGTTCAGCCAGCTTTTTTATTTCCTGCCTATTCGTTGGAAAAAGCTGTCCTCCTTTCAGTCGCTAAGTAGGGAGGAAAAAGAAAAAGCGGCTAGCAAACGGAGCGTCTAGCGAAGTCGAAGAGTCTATAATTTTTACTAACTAGAACATTATAAGATTCTTCGCTATCGCTCTGAATGACAAGGTAGGCTCAGGGGAGTAAAGCGACGCAAGGACTTTCCGACCGAATAGGAAGGAATCAAAAGTCCGCAGCTGGAAAGAATTTGAAAATAAAAGTTTAAATAGATTCTCTTCGCCTACTATCGCAGGCTCTGAATGACAGTTATTACAATTATTTATATTTTTACATATATTATCAAGTGGTTATAGAATTTTTTAATAAAAAAACGGGGGTGAAGCAGTTTAAAATAAAGTGACTGGAGAGCATTATTATGCTCGCAAAAGATTGTAAAATGTATTTTTTTTATAATAGCGAGAGCTGCTATATACCAGCTCTCTTACTTTTTCTTATTTATAATATATGCTATCCTGTCGCTTATTTTTTCTTTAAATCTGTTCAATATTTTAAGTGCAATACTTTTTAATGCACCCTGCTCTACTGCAGATTTTGCAGCATTTGCACCACGGTTAATCACATCTTGTGCCTGATAAAAGTGGAACATATCAATACCTGCCACCTTTGGCTCAATAACTGCTATTGCTTCCTGCATTTTTGCTTTTGCAAGATAGCGTGATACAATACCCATAGACCTGCTCATAGTCTCAAGCACACCGGGAGTAGTTGAGCTGTCCCTTTCTTCTATATATTCATGAAGGTGAACTGCCACAATATTTTTATGCTTATTATTATGCAGCACATCAACAGGCAGCGGGTTAGTTACTGCACCATCTACATAATAATTACCTTCATATAAATACGGCCGCATAACTCCCGGCACAGAAATACTTGCTCTTATTGCATGAATTATACTGCCTTCTGAAAAAATACGCTCTTTACCAGTGTCTAAATTAGTAGCAATAATATATAAAGGTATTTTAGCATCTGCAAATGTGGCATCGCCTAAATGTTCTTCAAAAGCCTGCATTAGTTTTTTACCGCCGATAAAGCCACCTGAAAATGAAAAATCAATTGTCATAAATGTAGACTTTTTATTTAACCCTGTAAGCCATGATTTTAATATATCAAGTTTTCCTAAACAGTAATAGGCTGCAACTATTGCACCCATAGAAGTGCCTGCTATTGCTGTAATCTGGTAACCTTCTTTTTCAAGAGTTTCTATTACTCCAATATGAGCCATACCCTTTGCTGAGCCGGAATCAAGGGCAAGTGATATTTTTTTATTATCTATTATATCTTTTATTATACTCACAAACTATACTCTCCACCTATTTCTAAAAGAATTAATTTATCTTTATCTATTACTTTTTTTATTCTGCGGACAGGCTCCCCTGCTGGCTCGCTGCTCATAGTATAAGTGCCGTAATGCATAGGGATAAATTTTTTACCACCTAATATATTAAAAAGAGCTGCTGCTTCTTCAGGGTTTATATGGTGGTCTCGCATCATATAATGGGGGCTGTAGCTGCCTATTGGCATAAGGCATATATCAGGGCTGCCAACAGTGTCTCTTATATCCTTATACATTTCTTCATTATATGCAGTATCACCTGCAAAAAATATTTTTATGCCCTTATATTCTATCATAAAACTGCCCCAGAGCCTTTTATTCTGGTCAAATAAACCACGCCTGCACCAATGGTCTGCGGGAAGAAATATAACACGAACATTATCTTTCAAATCAATATATGACTGATACCAGCCCGCTTCCTGCCTGCTTATCCATTTTAAAGGGCAGCTGTTAAAAAGTTCTGATGTTCTAAGGGGCAGCAGTGCTTCCATATCTGGATTATTTTTTAAAAGAGAAGATATACTTTTCATACTTAAATGGTCATAATGGTCATGACTTATAAGCAGATATGAAAGATTTTGCAAGTCATTAATATTAAATGGAAGGGCAGTATCTCTTTTATTTGTAATTAAGTCAAAAAAAACAGGGTCTGTAATAAAAGATATTCCTGCAATATTTATATAAAAACAGGAATGACCAAGCCAGTAAATTTTATTATCTTCAAATTTATTTATTTTATTAACTTTTATAATAGATTTTTCTTTTATCAGCTCTTCTTTCTGCGGGTTTCTTTTAATAAGCCATCTGATAGTTTTAAATAAATGAGTTTTCTTTTTACTTAAATCTTTTGAAAACCTGCCCTGAATTAAAATATTGCCCGGAAAATCTGCCTTTAATAAAGGCAGATTATTATTTAATTCATATTTTATATGGCTTGACATACTAAACCTATCTGCAAAATGCTATTTAAAAAGCATACCTTCTGCAACCTGTGATGCAATTTCGCTGCCCTGCAGCTCTGCAAGCAGTTCAAAAGCATATTCAAATGCAGCAGCAGGACCTGCCCCGGTTATAACTCTACCGTCTTTTACAACAAATTTATCATTTTTATAACTGCCACTTGGTGCATAGTTTTCCATACCGGGATACATTGTAAAATTTTTATCAGCTAATACCCCAGCTTTATCTAAAACCATAGGTGCTGCACATATTGCTGAAACTATTTTGCCTTTACTATAAGCATCTTTTATTATATCAGTAACTATGCTGTCCCTTAAATTAGTTGCTCCCGGCATACCACCCGGGCATATAAAAGCATCATAATCATCTGCATTAATATCTTTTATATCTTTATCTGCCATAACTTTCACATTATGGGAGCTTGTAACCTGCATACCTGTCACACCTGCAATAGTAACATCAACTCCACCTCTGCGTAAAATATCAACAGGTGCAAGAGCCTCTATATCTTCAAACCCGTCTGCTAAAAATACAACCGCTTTTTTCATAATATATTACCTCACTTTATTTCATTTCTGATTTTAATATTTTTTTAGCTCTGATAATTAAATATATACCAATGCATATAAAACCTAAACTTGCAGCATGCGGGGCACGGATAAAACCAAGCATTAAATCATCTGCCCTAAACATTGTAACAAAACCGCGAATTAATCCGTATGATACTAAATATATACCAAATATCAAACCTGTTGAAATATTTTTACTGTTTCTCCAAAAATAATACATTATGGCTGCTGCAGTAAAATTTAAAATCATCTCATAAAAAAATGTAGGGTGCACTGCCAGTGTGCCAAAATCTCTGTATGCTGCCGGCATATATTTATTTGTAAAACTTATTCCCCATGGCACATACTCTTTTAATTCATATACTTTACCTTGAAAAGTTACTTCTGCCCCTTGTTTTACTATTTCATTTAATTTTGATACACTTTCTGGAGTATTACTTAAATTAAATGTATTTAAAACAGATGACCAAAAGTCTGTAAAAACAGGCTTTAATCTAAATATTATATCCGGCGGCGTAATTACAGGCACTCCGTGAGCTTCTCCATTTGCAAAGTTGCCAAGCCTTCCAAGCCCCTGACCTAGTATAAGCCATGGTGCAATTAAATCACCAAAAAGCATAACCTTTATTTTTAAATAGTGGGAATAAATAAGGGCAGCAATAAATCCCATAATAACGCCCCCGTGGATTGCAAGCCCGCCATGCCATACTGCAAATATTTCAAGTGGGTTATCTTTATAAAAATCCCACTGGAATATAACATAATATATCCTTGCACCAATTAATGCTGCAATAAATACTACTATAATCATATTTTCAAGATATTCTTTTTTATAGCCCATTTTAACCATCTTCCTGCCTGCCATATATATGCAGATAAGAAGACCAATAATTATCATAAGGCTGTATATTCGTAACTCAAAGTTACCTATTTTAAAGAGATAAGGCATCATAATCAAAACTCCAAAATTATAATTGTATCATATTAATATAAAAAATGAAGATGTCAATAATTTAGATACTGCTTCACCCCCATTTTTTTTTGAAACTATGATTAAAAATGCTAATTTATAATAAATTTAGTAATTATTATTTATGGAAACTCATTAAAAATTTGAGATTTATACAGATTTTCAAAATTGTTTACACGATTATCTAGATTAACTTTACGGTGTTGTAAAAAAAATGGGGTACTAACAGTCATTTTATTACTTGTATTCTTATTAATCAGCCTTATAACTTCTTATTCTGAAACTTTATTCATTATTTCAAGCGGTGTAAGGTTTAGTATTTCTGCTGCTTTTTTACAGTCTTCCCACTCTGGAGAAAGCCTTTCTATATCTTTATATTTTATGCGTTTCAGTTTTATTTTTTGATCACCTATTTCTTTTTCTATAAAATCTCTTTCTGCCACTATCCTGTTTACTTTTTCTATCCGCATACCTATTGTGCTTGAATACTTTAATAAAGTATATACAATATCATCTTTATCAATTTCAGCACACATTATATTTACGATATATAAAGGCCTGTTTTTCTTGCCAAAAGCAGGTATAAAGCACACATCTTTTGCACCTTTTTCCATAAGCTTTTCATGTAGATAGCCTAAAAGCTCACCTGTCATATCATCTATGTTTGTAGTAATATTTATTATACTTTCATTATATGTATTTTCTAAAATAATGGCGCGCATAAAGTTTGCCATATTTTTAAACTCTTTCTGACCTGCTGCAAAGCTGTCTTTAATAACCTTTCCTGCAAATGAGTTTGTATATTCTGATACATAAGTTTTAAGCAAAGCTGCACCAGTTGGAGTTATCATCTCCCCTTCTGTATCTACTCTTTTTAAAGGCACATTTTCTAATATTTTAAGAGTTGCAGGTGCAGGAAGTGGCATTATTCCATGAGCTGCATTAATATAACCATAGCCTGTTACTGGAATATTTGATACTACTCTATCAATATGTAATTCATTTAAACAGAAAGCTGCACCAAAAACATCAATAATAGTGTCTACTGCACCTATTTCATGGAAATGGACTTCTTCTATACCTATTCCATGCACTTTGCTTTCTGCTTCTGCTATTATTTCAAAAGTTTTTACTGCATTATCTTTTACCTTATCATCACATTCTGCAGAATATATCATATTTTTAATATCTTCTAAATGCCTGAAAGGCTCGCCCTCTATATCACACTTTATAATAAGCCTGTTACAGCAGACCGCATTTCGCCATACAGTTTCAAGCTCTAATTCTACAGGTTTATTAAGCATTTTTGATAATATACCAGATAATTTCTTGATATCTGCTCCAAGCCCAGCTAAAGATGTAAGCATAATATCACCAGAAATACCAGTAGTCATATCTAAATATAATTCACGCATATTATTTTACCAGTTTATTTCCTGTCGGGCAGTAGGCAAATATTTTACATTCATTACAGTTTGGTTTTTTAGCCATGCAGAAATATCTGCCAAATAAAACAAGCTGATGAGAAAGCTCTGTCCATCTTTCCTTAGGAAATATTTTCATTAAATCCTGCTCTATTTTTTCAGGGTCTGAATTTTTTGTAAGCCCGTATCTGTTAGATATTCTTTTTACATGGGTATCTACAACCATACCCGGCACTTTAAAAGCATTACCAAGCACTACATTTGCTGTTTTTCTACCCACTCCGGGCAGTTTTACGAGACTTTCCATATTATCAGGCACATTTCCATTATGCTCTTTTACAAGAGCGTATGCCATACTTTTAATATTTTTAGCCTTGTTTTTATAAAACCCAGTAGAATGTATTAATTCTTCTATTTTTTCTATTGGGGCTTCTGACATACTTTCTGCATCGGGATATTCTGCAAATAATAAAGGTGTTACTTTATTTACCTGCTTATCTGTGCACTGAGCAGAAAGTATTGTAGCTACCAAAAGCTGAAACGGGTTATTATATATAAGCTCACAGTGAGCTTCTGGAAAAAGCTCTTTTAAATATTCCATAAATGGAGCTAAATCTTTTTTGCCGCCCATCTTATAATCCGTATTCTTTCCAGCGTTTTGTTACAAGCTCTTTTATATCATCACTCATAACTATATCTTCAGGCCATTCACGCATATGTCCTTCACCAGGCAGTTTTTTAGTTGCATCTATTCCTATTTTATTGCCCCAGAAAGCATAAGGTGATGAATGGTCTAATGTATCAACTGGACCTTTTACAATACATGTATCTCTTTCCCAGTCCACATTGTTTCCCATTCTCCAAAGCACTTCGTTTGTGTTTTTAACATCTACATCTTTATCAACTACAACTATCATTTTAGTAAACATCATCTGCCCTGTACCCCATACATAATGCATAATCTTATGTGCCTGCATAGGATATTTTTTATCAATAGATAAAAACATAATATTATGAAAAACACCTTCAAGTGGCATATACATATCAACAATTTCTGGAACCTGTTTTTTAAGAATAGGCAGGAATATTCTTCCAGTTGCAACACCCATATAGCAGTCTTCCATAGGTGGTTTCCCTACTATTGTTGTAGGATATATAGCATCTTTTCTATGAGTAATACATGTTATATGGAATACTGGAAAATCATCAGCTAAAGAATAATAGCCTGTATGGTCGCCAAATGGGCCTTCCCTGCGAAGTTCATCAGTTAATACATAACCTTCTAAAACTATTTCACTATTTGCAGGCACTTCTAAATCTACAGTTTCGCATTTTATCATTTCAACAGCCTGTTTTCTAATAAAACCTGCAAAAAGCATTTCATCTATACCGTCAGGCACAGGTGCAGTTGCAGAAAATGTTACAACAGGGTCAGGGCCAAGAGCAACAGCCACTTCTAATTTTTCAAGCCCCATTCTACGAGCTTTCCTAAAATGGTCTGCTCCGCCATGATGAATATGCCAGTGCATGCCTGTTGTTTTGCCGTCATATACCTGCATACGATACATACCACAGTTTCTTGTACCAGTTTCTGGGTCTTTAGTAAATACACAAGGCATAGTTATAAATCTGCCTGCGTCCTGTGGCCAGCATTTGATTACTGGAAATTTAAATAAATCTACATCATCGCCTTTTAAGATAACTTCTTTACATGGTCCTTTTTTAACAGTTTTAGGAAGTATATTGCTAAGTTCCATAATCATAGGCAGGCTTTTTATTTTATCCATAAAATTCTGCGGTGTATTTTTATCAACAAGGTTTATAATGCGTTCACCAAGCTCATCTAAATCATCAACACCTAAAGCCATACACATTCTTTTTATAGAGCCGAATATATTTATTACTATATTATGGTCTGAGCCATCAACATTTTCAAAAAGCAGTGCTTCACCATAATTTTTTGATACCCTGTCAGTTATTTCTGCTACTTCAAGTATTGGGTCAACTTTTGCAGAAACTCTTTTTAATTCACCAGCCTTTTCTAAAGCCTTAATAAACTCTCGTAAATCGTTATAAGCCATATTTCACCAATTAATTTATTTGATAATTAGGATAATTAATTTTAATAAATTATACAAGAGTTTTATATAACTGCATAAAAAATTTCTATATATTTCTTAACTATCAGAACATAAATTACACTTTTATGAAAACACAAAAAAAGGCTGGTTTTAAACCAGCCTTTCTATATTTGATATTAAATTAAATTTTAACCTGCTGCGTATTTTGAAATAAATACACCTGCTGCAACGGCAGAACCAATTACACCTGCAACATTTGGTGCCATAGCATGCATAATTAAAAAGTTAGATGGGTCTGCTTTTGCACCCTCTACCTGACATACTCTGGCTGCCAACGGAACGGCAGAAACACCTGCTGCTCCGATAATTGGATTAATTTTATTTTTAGTAAATAGATTCATAATTTTTGCAAAAAGCACACCGCCTGCTGTTGCAACACAGAAAGCAAATGCTCCTAAAGCAAATATTTTAAGTGATGATGGAGTTAAAAATTTATCTGCCTGAGTAGATGCACCTACTGTTAAGCCTAATATAATAACTACTGCATCAATTACAACTGTTCTTGCTGTTTTTGCAAGACGCTCTGTAACACCTGATTCTCTTAATAAGTTACCAAAACAAAGCATACCAATTAATATTAATGCACCCGGGTCTATCATAGAAACAATAATAAAAGTAAATATTGGGAACATTACCCGCATTCTTTTAGAAACTGGTTTTGAAGGCGGCATTTTTATCATACGCTCTTTTTTAGTAGTTAAAAGCCTGATAACTGGCGGCTGTAATACTGGCACAAGAGCCATATAAGAATAACCTGCCAAAGTAATAACTGGTAAATAATCTTTTGCAAGTTTTGATGCAACAAATATTGATGTTGGACCATCTGCACCACCAATAATACCTATTGCAGCAGCTTCTTTTAATGTAAAGCCTAAAAATAAACTACCAAGGAATGTTATAAACACACCAAGCTGTGCAGCAGCACCTAAAAGCATAAGTCTAGGCTGAGAAAGCATAGCAGAAAAATCTGTCATAGCTCCAACACCTAAAAATATAAGTGGTGGATAAATACCAAGCTCTACACCTTTATATAAAAAACCTAATACACTATTATGGTCATATATACCCATTTCTAGTATTGGGTCTGCTGGAATATTACCAACTATTATACCAAAACCAATAGGAACAAGTAAAAGCGGTTCATATTGTTTTGCTATTGCAAGATACAGGAAAATACAGCCTACAATAATCATTATAATATGTTTATAAGAAAGCAGGCCCCCTAAAGCTCCCGTATCAATAAAATTCATTAAAATATCCATTTTTTTGCCTCCGCAATTTAAATGGTTTACTGAAATTCTACAAGCACTTGGCTTTCTCTAACAGTATCGCCTGCTGAAACATTAATAGATTTAATAACACCATCAACTGGTGAATTAATAGATGTCTGCATTTTCATAGCTTCTAATATTAATAATTCCTGCCCAACTTTTACATTATCACCATTTTTTGCTTTTACTTCTACAATTGTGCCGCCAACTGGAGAAATAATAGTTTTACCACCTGCATTTGCAGCCGCTGCTGCAGCTGCTCCTGCTGCTGCTCTGCTAGGCGGAGGTAATATACCATCATTACTTTGGTTTGTTGGCATTGGCTGAGATTGAACAAATCTTGGAACTGGCGGAATACCGCTTAATGTGCCATAACCTTCTACTTCGTCTAAAAGCTCAACTTCTACTTCGTAAGCTACACCGTGAAGAGTAATTTTCATTTTCATAATATATGCTCCTAATTTTTATTTTTTTATTTATTGTTTTCTACTATGTGATGACTGCAATGCACTTCGTACCTGCATAGCCCAGTTACCACCTTGTTTTGCCTTAGCCGGCAGCACTCTAATTCTTCTAACTCTTGCTTTATTATGAGTATATGCTGCAACTGCTGCACTGATAAGCACTAATGTGGTATTATCAATATTTTGTGCTTCCTGAGAGTTTTGTGCTGCAGCTTCACCTTTATTTTTGGAAAAGAATGCTCCTGCTCTATCAAGCAGTGGCTCAACTTTCTTAAATAAATTAATAAAGAGAATCATAATAATAAGGACAGCAAATACAACACCCATGCCTACAAGTGTTACCATTACACCCTCACCAAAGGTTTCATGATAATCTCTGCTGCTGTTTACTGTTTGGGTTACAGTTGTATTTAACTCAGCCTGTGCAAGCTGTATATTTGTATATTCAGCCATAATACCAAACTCCTATAATGGAATAAGACCGTGTTTTTTATATGGTCTTGTTTCTCGTTTAGAAGCATACATTTCAAGTGATGCTGCTAAATAGCTTCTTGTATCTGCTGGAAGTATAACATTGTGAATATAACCCCTTTTTGCTGCAACATAAGGATTTGCAAATAATTCCCTATATTCATCAAGTCTTTTTTTAGTTTCAGCAGCTTTATCCTCTGCATTTTTAATTTCTTTGCCATAAAGCAGGCTGACAGCACCTTCTGCTCCCATAACTGCAATTTCTGCAGTAGGCCATGCAGCAACTCTATCTGCTCCAAGCTCTTTAGAACACATACCAATATATGCACCACCATAAGCTTTCCTTAATATTACTGTAAATTTAGGAACAGTTGCTGATGCATAAGCATATAAAAGTTTTGCACCGTGTCTAATAATACCGCCATATTCCTGGTCAACTCCCGGCATAAATCCCGGAACATCAACAAGAGTAATTAATGGTATATTAAATGCATTACAAAAACGGATAAAACGGGCTGCTTTATCTGAAGAATCAATATCTAACACTCCAGCTTTAAATGCCGGCTGGTTAGCAATAATACCAACACTTCTTCCGTTTAACCTACCAAAGCCTACAATAATATTTTTAGCAAAATTTTCCTGAACTTCTAAAAAGTCTGCATTATCTACTATTCGCCATATGATTTCATGCATATCATAAGGTTTTTTCGGATCTTCTGGCACAATAAAGTTAAATGATTCATCTGGACCTATTACACTGTTTCTTGATGTTTCTATAATAGGTGCTTCTTCTGAATTATTAGATGGAAGAAAAGATAAAAGCCTTCTAGCAAGTCCTAATGCTTCAGGTCCTGATTTTGCAACAAAGTGAACAACACCTGAATAATGAGCCTGAGCGTCAACACCACCAAGCTGTTCAAGAGAAACTTCTTCACCTGTAACTTCTTTAATAATTTTAGGGCCTGTAATATACATTTGACCTTCTCTTTGGACCTGTATAATAAAATCAGTTAATGCTGGAGAATAAGCAGCACCACCTGCACATGGACCTGCAATAATACTAATTTGGGGAACAACACCTGAAAGCAGAACATTACGATAGAAAATACCGCCATAACCTGATAAGGCACTTACACCTTCCTGAACCCTTGCACCGCCTGAGTCATTAATAAATATGAAAGGGGAACCAGTTTTAAGTGCTGCATCCATTAACTCTTGAGCTTTTTTAGCACCTGCTTCACCCATAGTTCCTGCATTAACAGTAAAGTCTTGGCTGGCAACAAATACTGACCTGCCATCTATAAGCCCCATTCCTGTGACCATACCGTCTGCCGGCAAGTCTTTTTTATCCATGCCAAAATCATTACAACGATGTTGAACCATAAGGAAATCTTCCTGAAAAGTATCTTCATCAAGAAGCATTCCTATACGCTCTCTAGCTGTGTATTTGCCTTGAGAGTGCATTTTCTCAATCTGAGCATCACCGCCCCCTTTATATAAATGGGCACGAAGCTCAACCAGCTCTTTAATTTTGTCTTTACTCATTTAAACCTCATCTTAAACAATAATGATATAACTATATTGTAAAATTTTTATCTTTAAATATTAATCCTAAGTAATAATAAATTCAATACATTTATTAATTTTACAAATATTTTTTAAATATCAAAAATATAATATATAAAAAACAAGTAATCTTATACCCATTTTTCCCAGTTATCAAGTATAATTATATCCTTTTTATTTTTTCCTTTTAACAGGGCGTCTGCTTGAAACTTTTCTTCTGTTTTTTACTCTTTTATCTCTTAAAAATACTGTTTTTCTTCCTTTGCGCTCTGATTTAAACTTTTTCAATATTTTATTTAAATCCTCAGGTATCACCACAAGGTTTTCTTCTGGATTCATATAATTTAACTTATGTTTTGTGTAGCTTTCTATTTTAGGGATAAGATAGGAATCTTCTTCCGTTGCAAAAATAACTGACACGCCCTTTTCCCCTGCCCTGCCTGTTCTGCCTATTCTGTGAACATAATCTTCCGGGTCTTCAGGCAGTGAATAGTTAAATACATGAGTAATGCCGTCAACATGTATTCCACGGGCAGCAACATCTGTTGCACATAATATGCGGATTGTGCCGTTTCTAAGCTCTTCTAATGTTTTAATTCTTCTTGACTGAGTAACATCACCAGATAAAAGACCACATGAAAGTCCGCAGGCTTTAAACATATCTGTAAGACGGGCAACTTCATCCCGCCTATTTCCAAAAATAATTACTCTGCTTAACATATCCTGCGAAATAATATTATATATGATTGCAAACTTTTCTTTGTCTGATGCAATATAAGCAATCTGCTCAATATTTTCAGAAGTTATTTCTTTTGATTCTACTTCAAAGCTTAATGGGTCTTTTGTCCACTGAGCAGCAAGCCTTAGAATATCCTGATTTAATGTAGCACTAAAAAGCATTGTCTGCCTTTTTGATTTAGAAGGTGTGGCACTAATTATTTTTTTCATATCTGGAATAAAGCCCATATCAAGCATTCTGTCTGCTTCATCAATAACAAGTATTTCCACTTCACTTAAATCAAGAACACCCTGGTCTTTATAATCAAGAAGTCTGCCTGGAGTAGCAACTAATATATCTATAAATTTATTTTCTATCTGGCGTTTTTGTTTTTCATAATTGATACCGCCAAAAACTGACTGTATAGTTAAACCGCAGTATCTGCCAATATTTCTAGCATCTTTTTCTATCTGTATAACAAGCTCTCTTGTTGGTGCCATAATTAATGCTCTTGGAGTGCCTTTTTTTCTATTCTCTAACTCATTATTCATAAGCCTTGTAAATAATGTGATTAAAAATGCTGCCGTTTTGCCTGTGCCGGTCTGAGCTTTACCTGATACATCTTTACCTTTTAAACTTTCTGGCAGAATAAGCTGCTGAATTGGTGTGCAGTATTTATATTCACATTCATATATACCTTTCATAAGTTTAGGAGAAAGCCCTAAATCATGGAAGCGGAGCATACCTTCTTTTTCTTCCACCTGAAATTCGCTTATATCCCAGTTGCCAAAATCTGCTGCTTCATCTTCCATATTAATATTTTTAAGCTCAGCATTTTTATTCTGTCTGCTTTTAGCTTTATTTGAAATATTTCTGCTGCTTTTTCTTTTTTCTGCATGTTTGTTTTCTGGTGATACTGACTGACTTGCTTTATTTGTTTCTTGTTGTGCAATTTTTTTTGAAATCTCTTTAATGATTATTTGATTTTGTGCAGTCTTGTTTTTCTTAATAATTTGTTTAATTCTTTCAAGTATAGACATTTTAACCTTCATTATATTTAATTATCTTATAAAATCCTCATAAGTATTCGCAATATATAATATAAATTTAAATTTTGGTAGCGATTTTTTTAATTTTTGGCGAAATTTTTTTAGGATTAAAAAATTATACTTTTGTATTAATAAGTTAAGAATTTATATAAAAAAACAAGGTTTTTGATTTATAAAAAAAGCAGGTATAAAATATATACCTGCTTTTATTTAATTAATTTAATTTTGGCATCAATTCAATATCTTCATATTCATTTTCACCAGCTTTAAAAAGGTAATGAATATCTGCATCTTTTTTCAGTAATTTATTCATATCTCGTGCTGCTTCAGCTAAAGAATCATTAATCTGTCCATTATTTCTTATTATTTTTGTAACAGGGCTTTTTATTTTTGGAGTACTTTCTGCTGGCACACTTTTTACATATACTTCTTCTTCATTTGTTATAGATGTATAACTGCCGTAATCTAATCCTGTATTTGTATTTGCACCAGTAGAATTAATTAAGCCTACAAAAATGGACGCTGAAACATCAGCTGCACCCTGCTCTACTACACCAGCAATTCCACCTGCATAGTCATCAGCTGTAATCTGCCCAGCAGCATAAGAGCCTTTCACATAAGAACCAGATGAAAACACTCCAGCTATACCGCCAGTTGCTGTTATGTAATCTACTGATTTAGCAGGGTTTGTAAGATTAATATTATTTGCTGCTGATGAGATTATTTTACCCTTGTTAATACCTGCTATACCGCCAAGCACAGTTTTTGAAGTAGCAAACTTTATAACAAGGCTTCCTGTATCAACAGTGCAGTTATCAATTAAACCAGTAGACTGCCCAGTAATCAGACCAGCACTAGCAAACAAATCTGCATATACTTGTCCCAACTCAACTGCAGCATTATTAATAGATACATTTTTAATAGTACCATTATTTTTACCAGCAACAACACCAGTATAAGTCTCTCTGTGTGTTATCCCCAGTAATCTTATAACAGGAGTATCAAATGTAACATTCATTATAGTACCACCAAGCACACTTACAAAACCATAACGGCCACTTGGACTGTCAACTACTTTATATTCCCTTATTACATGACCGTTTCCATCAAAAGTGCCATCAAAAATTTCACCAGCATCTTTTCTTTCAACACCTCTGAAATCTATATCTGTCATTAATTTAAATGATTTATTTTCTATATCATAAAAGCAGTTTGAAAACCCTTGTCTGTTATATATCAAATATACACCATTTTCATCCTCCTCATATCCATGCAGCACTTTTCTTATTGTTTTAATAGTGTATTCTGCAGTTTTATCACCTGCTGCTGCAGTAATTATAACATTTTCTGCCTCTGCCAAAGCTGTAATAATTGCATCTCCTGTTATACTATCCTGCTCTATTGAAACTGCTGTATCATTATTTGATGACCATGTTACTTTATTATCTGTAGCATTAGCTGGGAAAAACTCTGCTTTAAAAGTAACCTGCCCTTCAACACCCATTTCATCGTAACCTTTAATTTTTATCTCAGATACTGGAATTTCTGTGCCGTTTGGTACAAACTCTACATCAATACTTACACTTGCTTTTTCTCCGCAGGGTTGATTTGATTTATCAACGGCTGCAACTGTAATAGTAACAGGTCCTGTTTGATTTCCATTTTTTACTCTGCCATTAGCATCTACTAATGCAACCTCCATATTACTAGATGTCCACAGTATATCCTGGCATGATGCATCTGCTGGTAAAATAGATGCCTGCAGCTGCAGTATATCATGTATTCCAAGAGTTGTTTTTCCATTAACAGTAACATTTTCATAACCTGTAATTTTTACCTGTTCTACAGGCACTTCTTTAACTGTAACTTCATAAGATGCTGATACTCCACCTGCTGTTGCTGTGATTTCAGCAGTGCCAGGATAAGCACCTGGTTTATCACTTGCAGAAACTTTTCCTGTCTCATCTACTACTGCCACCCATTCATCACTTGATTTCCATGTAACTTCATTAAATGTAGCATCACTTGGTATTACTTCTGCCACAAACTGCACAGGCTCCTGTCCTCTCATTATTTCTGCACTGCCAGTAATTTTTATTTCCTGTACAGGTATTACTGCAGGGGGAGTATCTCCACCGCCAGAGCTGCCGCCAGAACTAGAACTTGAACCAGAACAGCTGGATAAAAAAAGGCAAAGCATTATAGATAATACAAAAATAAGAAAAAACTTTAATTGAATTTTTTTTGCAGACATATTACCCTCCAGAAAAATTTAAGATAATATTAAAAACCTACCCAAAAGATTGGTTAATATACATAAAAATTTTCAACATATAAAATAACCTGATGATGCTTTAAAGGTATTCAACAATCAAAACAATATATAATAAAGGAATAAATCATATGAATAATTTGGCAGTATACGGAAAAGAGGATACCAAAAGGCACCCTCTTTTCCGTCTACTATTTGTAACACTACTAAAATTACTACTAAATATACTATATATACTACTACTATTTAATACTTTCTAATTTAATTACAATTATATACTAACTTATACTTATATAATTATTATTCTACTTATTCTCTATGGCTGTAATATAATTGCTTTTTTAAATAATGTCAACTACTTATTTTATATTTTTTTAAAATTCTTTTATTTTTGCTTAAATTTTAAGCAGTAAATTTTAAAATTATTTTATTTACCAATAATTTAAAAATATTAAATTTTTTATAAATATTTTTGTAATTTCAAAAAATAATCTTTATTTTATTAGGTTTTATTTTGCAGATTTTTTCAACTTGAATTAGTTTAAAATTTAAAAATGCTTAAAAAAAAGGCAGATACTTAGTTTAAACTAATATCTGCCTATATTTCTGCATAATTTTTAAGCAAAATGCATCATTATATATGTTTTTTAATATTTTCCGCATCTTCTGCAATTTCAGAAATTTCCACTTTTAACCGTGGCGGAGTATGTTTACCAAAATCATCATTTTTATATCGTGGGATAATATGAACATGGGAATGGAATACTTCCTGACCAGAAGCAGGCTCATTTTGCTGAAACATATATATACCTTCTGCATTAAAAGCGGCTTTTACAGCAACTGCAACTTTTTTAAGAACAGGATAAAAACCTTCTCCCACATTATCCGGAGTATCAAGCAGGTTGCGGCAGTGATATTTTGGTATAACAAGAGTATGGCCGCGAACAGCCGGGTTAATATCCATAAATGCTAAAAAATCATCATCTTCATATACTTTACTAGACGGAATTTCACCTGCAATAATTTTACAAAATATGCAATTATTTTCCATTATACACCTCATATGTGATAAATAATATATAGTATGCTATACAAATTTTTATATGTAAATATAAAAAATATATAAAATAAATACATTTTCATTTTATAATTTAAAAAATTTTATACAGATATATATGTTTTGCCAGACAGATGTAAATAAAAATTTTATATTTTGTTTTGAAGAATAATATCTTTATTATTTTAGTTGATTTTATTTTATTAATTTTATATGCTGTCTAATAATGAATAATATAAGGCGGTGTTATGAATTCAGATACACTTATAAATGACCTTAATGTTGTAAGAGAATATTTTTCTCACAACCTGCGCACATCTACTGCTATGGTTGTTGCAACTGTCAGCCTTTTTAAATTTGGTCTTAGTGATGATACTGACAGTATGGCAGATATGATTGTAGAATCATCTTACTTCCTTGATGTTTATGATAAAGGAATGGAAGTATTGTTTAACTATATATTAGGCAAGCCTGTCCGTAATGATAAAGAGACTTTTGACCCTGTTAAAATTACAGGCAAAGTTATAGAAGATTTAAGAAGCACTATTAAAGAGCAGAATATAAATATTTCCTGCTTTTTTGAAGATATGAATACATGGGAAACAAACAGTTATGTAGCAAAAACTCTGCTTGAACTTATATTATGCGAAGAAATTAGAAAATCTACTGCTGATATAACTATCTCTTCAAGAGATAATGTTTTATATATTAAAAAAACAGAAGAAACTAAAAACCCTGAAATATATAAAATCTTTGCAAGATTTTATGCTGAATTTAACATAGAATTTACATATACACTTGATACTCTTACATTGAGGTTTGCAAAATGAAAGTTTTAATTGCTGATGATGAACTTAGACTGCGGAAAGTTATTGCTCTTTATATGTCTAAATGTGGTTATGAAATAATAGAAGCAGGTAACGGCGAAACAGCTATTGAGCTTATAAAAGAAAATAAACCTGATGCAATAGTGTTAGATGTGATGATGCCCGGTATAACTGGAATTGAAGCAGCTAAAAAAATTAGAGAACTACCAGAGTTTGCAAAAACTCCTATTATTTTATTAACTGCTAATGCCAGCGAAGATGATATTAAAATAGGGCTTGCTTCAGGTGCTAATAAGTATATTACAAAACCTTTTTCACCAAAAGAACTTGTAGAAATAATAGATAATTTTCTAAAATAAGTAGTAGTGGAATATATATGAATATACGCTTTATTGGAAGTGAAAACGGATTAGCAACATTTAAAAAACTACTAAATGGTAAAGCAAATGTTTCAAATGGGGCTGATGCAAAAGATGCCTTAATATTTGAAATATCATCTTTAGAAGTGCTTTACAAGATACCAAAACGAAATTTTGGAGTGCCAGTATTTTTCTATCTTACTACCCCAAATAAATCCGTTATTTCTAATATTAAAGAATATAGAATTTCTGGAATACTTTTTCCACCATTAAATGCTGATGCAATAATGTCTAAAATTATTCGCTCACAAACTCAAGATGCAGCTGTTAATGAAAGAGATTATGAAACACTCCGTATTAAAATTATTGCAAAAGCTGAAAATATACCTACACTTCCAACTATTGCTCAAGAATTAATTAGATTAACACGCAATACTTCTCAAGCTGCAATAGGACAGGTTACTTCTAAAATTAAAATGGATCAGGGTATTTCATCTAAAGTAATAAAACTTGTAAACTCTCCATTTTATGGTGTTCGTAAAGAAATAGCCTCTATAGACAGGGCTACTATGCTTTTAGGATTCAGCTCTGTAAAAAATATTGCACTTGCTATCTCTCTTGACCAGTATTACCAAAAACCATTTAATATGTATAAAACTACTGGACAGGCTATGTGGCAGCATGCTTATAATGCTGCATTAATTTCTTCAGAACTTGGCAAACATTTACAGCAGGACTGCGATGCTCTTTATATGGCAGGACTTATGCATGATATAGGCAAAGTAGTAATGGCAGATTTTCTTGTTAAAGAAGTAGAGTGTGTACAGGACGAAAGAGAACAGCTTGGATGCGACCATGCAGAAATTGCAGCAGTTATTTTGAATAAGTGGTCTGTAGCTCCTGCTATTGTGGAAGCTGTTAAAACTCACCATGATGCAGGGCCTGAATTATACGGCAGAATTGTTGCTGCTGCAAATAATATAGACCATGATAAAGATAATATTGATGAATATATATATCAGCTTAACTCAGAATATCCAGTGCAGGATGTTGATATATTAAAAGACTCTATACAAACTATTTTAAGCGATAATACAGATGGAAACTAATAATAATATATTAGACTTATTAAATATTGTTTCTTCTGATACTACAGAAGATTTTATAAAACATATTAATGAGCTTTTTATAAAGTGCAGTATAGGAAAGTATCATATATGGGATGTAATAGGTAATATATGTGAACCATGCCAGTATATAAACTCTGATATTTATGCTACATTTGATATTTTTGAGCTTGGTTTTAAAGAAGATGAAGTATTTTTAAAAGATATTAACCTTGATATATCATACTTTGATTATACATATCATATAGATTCTGCAATATTTTTATCACATAATTCAAGAGTTACCCATATTATCACTTTTGATAACCCGCTGCCAAAAGATTTAGAAGAAAAAATTAAATTTATTGCACCTTATTTTGGCAAACGCTCAGTAGAACTTTTTTCAAAAGAAAGGCAGATGGATTTATATATAGATTATCAGAAAAAAGTAGATTTTATTAAACGAGCAAGTATTATTTTTATGTGCCTTGAAATAGAAGAAGTTATATCTATGTCTATTTCATTTTTTATGGATGTATTCTCTGCTGATGCAGTATGTGCAATATATAACAACGAATTTCACGGCATAGGTGTTAATGAAGAAGACCTGCTAAACAATATAACTATATACGACACACCTTTAAAAGATTATATGATGAACCTTGATGAAACTATATTTATAGAAAATGAAGTTATTTCATCAAAATTTAATATAAAAAATACTTTCTTTATATATGATAAATCATCAGACCTTCGGTTTGCTCTTTTTAATATAATAGTAGATATTGTGCCTGATAAAGATTTTTCATCTCTTGTTTCAAGCATTGTTTCTATTGCAACAGAGAATGCTCTAAATCATGAAGCACTTACAAAATTTAAAATTGAAGAAACAGAGATAGCTCATACTGCAGATATTTTAAATAAATTTGTTAAACGCACAATCCAGCTTGATAATAATGATAAAATATACGGAATAAGTTATCCTGCCAGAAATGCAGGGGGCGATTTTGTAAACCTTATGCAGATAGGCAATGACTATATTTTCTGCGTTGCTGATGTATGCGGTAAAGGATATTCTGCAGCAGTGCTTACTGTTGTATTAAGTGTATTTATGTCACATTTTAAATCAGCTGATGAACTTACTGCAAAAGTAACTAACTTAAACCAGTTTTTAATATCTAAAAACTTTGGTGACAGATTTATTACCAGCTTTTTTGGAATATATCACAGTGATACTAAAGAGCTTGAATATATTTCATGTGGCCATGACCCTGCTGCTGTTATTTCAAAAAATAATAAAATAGAATATATGACTTCTGATTATATGCCTATGGGTATTATGTTAGAAGATTATAAATCAAAATCCATAAAAATAGATGATAATAGTATAATATTTATATATACTGATGGATTAACAGAATATGCCAGTCTTGATGACCTGCTCTGTCTTGTAAATGCTTTATCTGATGAAAAATCAAAAGATATAGCAGAAACTCTATATAAAGAACTTGTAACTGATACAAGTCTTCAAAAGGACGATTTTACATGCCTAATAATGAAAATATAACAAATTATGAAAAATCTAAAAACATACAAAGTATGTTTGATAATATTGCTGATAAATATGACTTTCTAAACGGCATATTAAGTTTTGCTATGGATGATAGATGGCGTAAAAAAGCTATACAGCTTGCAGATATCCAAAATAACCACAAAGTGCTTGATTTAGCCTGCGGCACAGGTGATATGCTGCTGGAAATAAAAAAACAGCACCCTTTATGCCATATATTCGGTGGCGATTTCAGCATAAATATGTTGCACCATTGCAGAGAAAAAATACCTTCATGCCCACTTTCTGCAGCTGATGCCCATAACCTGCCGTATAAAGATAACTCTTTTGATAGATTAACTATTGCTTTTGGTTTTAGAAATGTTACAGATAAACTAAAAGGCCTTTCTGAATTCAGGCGGGTAATAAAACCCGATGGAAAAGTATGTATATTAGAACTTACACGGCCAGAAAATATATTAACCAGTTTCTTTTATAAAATTTATTTTATGCATATTCTGCCATTTATTGGTGGCATATTTTCTTCAAGAAAAGCATATAAATATCTGCCTGAATCTGTTTACCATTTCCCTAAACATAAAGAATACAGGCAGTTAATAGAAGATGCAGGCTTTAAAAATATTACATTTAAAACACTTTTTTTTGGTGCTGTAACTATTGTTGTTATGGAAAAGTAATGGATTACTGTTTTTTAACATTAACTGTTTTTACATATTTTCCGTTATTATATACTTTAAAAGATGCCTGCTTTTTATCATATATTGCTTCATTAAACTTAAATTCTCTATTTTGATACTGTATAAGTACATAATTTTTTTGGTATATATATGTAATATTTCCAATGTATATTTTTAAATCTTCCTTGCTTCCACTGGCAGTATTCACATATACTTCATCATTATTCTGAGCAAAAACAAGTCTGCCGTTTTGAGTTATGGCAATATGACTGCCTATTTTAAAAATAGACCTTATACCGTTATATGTAATATCTATATTTTGAACTGATACATTCTTAGCGTCTGTTTTTTCAAAATATATATTTAATACACCATTATCTCCCGGTATAATAATACTTTTTGAGTTGTGAACATTTAAATTATTCACCATAGATTCTGTTAGTGCAGATTCATTTTGTGCATAACTGCAAAACGGTATTACTGCTGATAAAATAATACTTAATACTAAATTAATATACATATATCCCACCTTACATGATGTTTTTATCTAGGTATTAACTTTACTCCTTTTGCAATATTATCTAATATATTTCCATGACGAATATATCCTGGTGAAATTTGTTTTTCTATCTCTGGAAAATTTGGATAATTTTCATCTTCCTGAGTAAATATCATCTTAGTTAATACCCCTTCATGATGTCTTGGGTTTACATATACTATACATTCTTTATGCTCAGGCTCTTTATATAAATATTCTGTTTTATTAAATATTTTTTCTTTCGCCCTGTATACTTCTTCTGTTCCTTCATAATCATCTGCATTAAAACCTAAACTTAAAGCTATCTGCTTAAATATATTGGCTGCATCTTTATCTATTTTTTTTCTAAAATAATCACCTAATATATGTGCAATTTCTAAGTTACTTTTACTGTTTGCAGGACTCTGCACTACCATTTTCATACGCAGAAGCCTGCCGTCCATACCTACTGCTGTCCCGTTAGTTTCTAAAACTGATTTTACAGGAAGTACCACATCAGCACTATTTACAGTACCTGTTAAAAACATATCTGGTGCAGCATAAAATTCTGCATTTTCTATTAAATGCATAAGCTCTTCATTTTTACCAGCTGACGGATTAACAGCAAGTGCAAATACTGCTTTAGGAGCAGCTCTTACTGCCTCATCAATAGTCAACCCACCTGCGTATAAACTGCCTATATAATTTATTTTATCATAAGTTAAAATAAAAGCTCTTAATTTATCCTGACCAATATAATCTGCAAATGATAAAATAGATTCAAGCTGTTTTTCACCACAGAAATATTCATTACCTGCTATTATTGATATTTTTGCATTAGATGAAATCTGCTTCCTTAAAGCTGTATATATATTTTTATCTGATGTTTTAATCTTTTCAAACTCACCTGCAAAATCTGCATAATCTGCAATAAGGCTTAAAAATGTTCTTTCTTCATAGTCATAGCGCTGCAAACCAATTGTTATTACTTTTGCATTATTTTTACGGATTGCTTTGATAACACTCCATTTTACACCAACATTTTCTCGTGCAAAATCTGCACCAATAACAAATATTACATCAGAAGTTTCTATATCTTTTAATGTACCTGTACTTTCATAGTGGCCAAACTTTTCTTTAAACAGACGGGCAAATCTGCCAAAATATACTTCTGCCTCTGTAATAAACTTCATACCTGTTTTATCTGCTAAGGCTTTATAGCTGAAAAGCTCTTCATTTGAAAGCCAGCCCCCTGCAATTATAAGGCTGTTTTCAACTCCATATTCTGTTAAGCCATGATATACTTTATTCACAGCATCATGCCAGTCCGTTTTTACAAAAGCTCCATCTTTTTTCACAAGAGGCGATTTTATTCTTTTATCAATATCTAAAAATTTAAATCCATAGCGGCCTTTAGAACATATAAATGTGCCGCAGGAAAGCCTTGTTCTGTGTATCTGGTTTTGATGAACTCCATAATTAATTTTACAGCCTGTAGGACAGAATGAACATGTAGTATTAATATATTCTAACTCCCATACTTTTAATGAATCAGTAAAAGGCTTATCTTTTATAGCAGCTACTGGGCAGCTGTCTACACACATACCGCAAAAGTCACAGTTTAATGGCTCTTCTACAGGCTCAATATGAGCATTATTTCCTCGTGCAACCACATCTATTGCATCGCAGCCTGCCACATCTCTGCATACATTAACACATCTCATACATAAAACACATGCATCTCTGTCATATAAAAGCATATTCCAATCCTGCATTGGGTGATGTTCAACTTCTGCTATATCTGTCACTTCGCTTATACCCATTTGGCGAGCAAGCTCCCTTAATACACAATCTTCTGCATTTTCACATATTCCACATTTTAAAGGGTGCTTTAAAAGAATAAACTCTAATGCTTTTAATCTGTGCTTTTTTACTTCCTCAGTATCAGTACGAACAACCATTCCATCAGTTGCAAAAGCAGAACATGATGCAACAGGCTGTGGCACTCCCTCCACTTCCACAAGACATAATCTACATGCTCCAGTTTCAGCAATATCTCTTATATAACATAGTGCAGGAATATGGATATTATTGCGTTCTGCGACCCTTAATATTGTTTCCCCCTCTTTAAAAGGGTATCTTGTATCATTAATTGTAATATATCTATCCATTATTTTCCCCCGTTGCAAACATTCCTACACGCATACACCTAAGACAGCGTCTTGCTTCAAGTGCTGCAGTATGCTCATCATATGCCTGCTCTACTTCCTGAAAGTTTTTAATACGCTCATTAACAGGCAGTTTTTCTGTTTCATACCTTTTTATTACAGGTCTTGGTGGTTCAGGTGCTTCCCCATAGCTGAATATTTTATTATCATATAAATATTTTTCCATAACTTCTGACGGCTCTAAATATGGACTTCCACTTAACATATACCTATCCATCATTTGAGCAGCCCTTTTGCCGTTGCCTATTGCCCTTACAACTGTATTTTCTCCATCAATACAATCCCCAGCTGCAAAAACACCTTTTATTGATGTGGTAAAATATACATTATCACATACTATCGTATTCCATTTAGTAATCTCTAAACCATCTTCTGATTTAATAAAACTCATATCAGGTTTCTGACCTATGGCAGGGATAAGATAATCACATTCTAAAATAAAATTTTCCCCATTTACTACTTCCGGGCTTCTTCTGCCTGTTGCATCAGGTGAACCAAGCCGCATTTTATTACATTCTATCCCTTTAAGCCTGCCATTTTCGCCTACTGCCCTGACAGGTGCAGCTAAAAACATTAATTTTACACCTTCATCTTCTGCATCTTTTATTTCATAATCTTCTGCAGGCATTTCATCTCGTGTTCGCCTGTATAGTATAGTTACATCATTATTAAAACGAACAGCAGTTCTTGCACAGTCTATTGCAGTATTGCCACCACCTACAATAATAACTTTACTATCTGAAAATGGTTTTTCATATTTTGATACACGCTCTAAATATTCTATACCGCTGCATATTCCTTCCACATTCTCAATATCTGCAATACGCGGGTCCTGTGGCTGCCATGCACCAATTGCTAACAAAATAGAGTCATAAGAATGTTTTAAATATTCTAAGGTAATCTCTTTGCCTAATGTTTTATTATAATGGATATTGACACCTAAATTTCTAATAATATTTGCTTCATACTGTAGATGCTCTCTTGGCTCTCTAAAATCTGGAATACCTGCAGCAGTCATACCGCCCGGCTCCTGCATTTTATCAAATACTTCCACCTGATGCCCCATAAGTGCTAAATAATAGGCAGCAGAAAGCCCGGCAGGCCCCGCCCCTATTACTGCACATGTTTTGCCTGTAGGTGCTTTTTTCTCTGGAATATTTGGTATATGGTTTCTAAAATATTCGTAATTCCAGGCAGACTGTTTTAAATTCATAATATTTATAGGCTCATCTACTTCACCACGCCTGCATACAGCTTCACATGGGTGTGGACATATTCTGCCGCACAAACCAGGCAGTGGCATATGCTCCCTTATAATAGATAAGGCTGGCAGAAACCGCTTAGTCCTTAATTCATCAATAAATTCTGGTATCTGTATATGGGCAGGACATGCAGAAGTACATGGTGCCGACATATGAAAATGATAATCTAATTTAGGTGCATTTTGATATTTATGTAATTTTTCTGGAAATTCTTTTAAAAACGATTTTACGATACTTACAGAAGATGGAGCAAATGAACATTTGGAAGTGGCTTGAATACTGTCTGCTAAATCAAGAGCTTCCTGCATTTTAGATAAATTTGGATCTCCCCTTAACTCCTCCATCATATCTGCTAAAAGAGTTGTGCCGTTTTTACCCGGAATACATCTGCCACAGCAGCCATGCTCGCTGACATACCGCATAAAATTACACATTGCAGTAGCAATATCTATCCCCTCATCATATACTAAAAAACCATGCCAGCTTATTACAAGCTTAACAGGCTTACCATTTACATCATCTTGAAAGATAAAGGGTGATTCTGGTCTGTCCTGCTCTTGAACATTCCTAAAATCAAGACGCTCACCTTTACGGAAGCCATATACTACTTTTGGCATATACTACCTCTTACTTTCATCTTATATTATATATTATTTCATAATTTTATAAAAAATGCTAGATGTGTTTTAAATTACTTAATATTATTTCAATAATTACTTTTAAATATAACTAGTGATACCACATATTTTTGAGATTTGCGACGGCAGAATAGTTTATTATATAGTAATAAAAAAATTAGATACCACTAGATATATATTTTTCTTCCATAAAATTATTTTTCAGGATATAGTAATAAAATGAAAAAGATTACATTAATTTTATCCATAATCATAATATTTGCCAGCACCTGTTTTGCACAAGGTAATATATCTGTTAAAATCATTAAACAGCTTGAAAAGGAATGCAGTAATAACGATTTCCTTTCATGCTTTTTTGCAGGCCAGCTTCTTCAGGATACTGGGCTTATGACTTCTGCTGTTACTGCTTATAAAAAAGCATGCGATAATAAAATATATGAAGCCTGCCTAAACCTTGGAAAAATATATAAAAATGACTATAATAAAACAATGCAGAAAGAAGCTGTTAAGCTCTTTAATACTGCATGTGATGAAAGTATTGCATCAGGCTGCTTTGAACTTGCCTACCTTTATTATAAAGGTGACATTACTAGAAAATCACTTTCAAAAGCTAGAAAACTCTTTGATAAAGCATGCAGTATGCAGAATGCACCATCATGCTATAATGCAGGTATAATATATCAGCAGGGCTTAAAAGTAAAAAAAAATACTAAAAAAGCAATGGAATATTTTAAAAAATCATGCAGTTTAGATTTTAAGAAAGGCTGCTTAGCATATAAAAAACTATCAAAAAATTTCACTGATAGTTTATAAGGATAATTAATATGGATAATATAGTAATAAGTATTGCTGAAAAAAATGATATTAAAGATATATTAGATATTTACAGCTATTATATCCTAAATACACCTGCTACTTTTGAAATAGATATACCAGATATAAATGAGTTTTCATTAAGAGTAGAAGATATACAGAAAAAATATCCATACTTAACTGCTAAAATAAATGGAAAAACGGCAGGCTATGCTTATGCTGCACCACTTAGAACAAGAAAAGCCTATGAATATTCATGCGAAACAACTATCTATCTGCACCATGAATATTTAAATAAATCAATAGGTACAAAACTATATACTGCACTTTTTGACTATATAAAGCGGCAGAATATATTAAATATTTATGCATGCGTTACTTATGCAAATACTGAAAGCGTGCGTTTTCATAAAAAGTTTGGATTTCAGGAAGCAGCCCATTTTCATAACTGCGGATATAAACATAACATATGGCATGACATACTCTGGCTTGAAAAAATTACAGGCAGCCATACTGTGCCACCAGCACCATTTATTAACTTTAATGACTTGAAACTATAATTTTTTAATATTATTTGTATTAGTCATTTCATCAATGTAATCTTTAAAAGCTTTTTTAACTTCTTCCTCTGATGAGCCTTTTATTGATACATTATTTCCTGCCTTTACACCTTTTACACTGCTTGTATAATTGTTATCACTGGCAGAATATGATATACGACCGTAATACTCTTTATAATGTATTAAATTATGCATACTAAACTCCCATAATAAACTTATGCTATGCAATCATTTCTGCCCCGCTGTTTACTTTACAGCTTATTTTATTAAAAGCAGGGCAGAATATACAAACCTAACCGATAAACTTAATAAATTCTTTTACCCTTTCATCATTGAAATCAATTTCATCAGGTTTATTCATTTCATAACTTGCATCTTTAATATAAAATGGATTTTCTGATACATCCATAGGTAAATCATCTTTTTCCTGTTTTTTTGCTTCGTTATGAAGGGCCATAATGTATGCAAGCACCATATTTCTTTCTTTTACGGTTTCACCTTCTGCCATAAATGTAAGTTTTGGAGAAGTGTTGCTCATGCCATACATTAAAAAGCCTGTTGACCAGTCCACTCTAATCTGTCCGTCAAACTCTACTATAGAAAAACCTTTTTTACCTTCAAATGTTTTTCTCAAACTTTCTAAAATTGATGCTGTTATTGCATCTTTTGCCTCATTTGAAATAGATGTTGTGCGTATCTCTTTTGTAATAAAACGCTTTGGCATTTTATCAAAAAATGGTTTTAATGTTTTTATATTCATTTCATCTAATACTTTTTCAAGCAGGAATATATTTTCAACAGCATCATCTCTTGGTATGCCGTCCATAGTATCAGTTGAAAACATATGCAGCGATGCCTCAATTTGTATATCCCTGTAGCCTGTTTTTGCAACAAACTCTTTTATAGATGAAAAGCCGGCAAGAGCTGCCATTTTATTCATATTAGCTGTAATAGTTTCTTTCCATAAAGAATGACCTTTTCTGTGAAACTCCGTTGTGCCATGTAACTCTTTTTCCACATAGCTTTTTACACTTGATGTATAGCGTGGGTCTACATAAATAATGCTTGCAATTTTTACTATTTCATCTATTTTTTCTTTTGCAACCTGTAATTCTTCTAACTTTTTCTTTAATGCAGGCACTGCTATCATAAGCTTATAGCCTGCTAAAATAAATGCCAGATTATCACCTAAATAGTGACCTTCCCCATTTAAAGTTAATGCATCTTTACCCTCTGTGATAGAACCTCTGTCTGCATCTAAATCAAAAGAATGAACTCTTAAGCCTTTATCTAAAACTGCCTGCAAGCCAGATACTCTTTCAAGCATTTCTTTTCTTGTAGGGTCTGCAAGCAAATCACCAGCATTTACATTTATATCTTTGCCTAATATTGTTACATTTTCACCAAATATATCTTTAAATAATTCCACATACTGAACACCTGTGCCACCAAACACATTTACTGCCACCATAGAATTATCTCTTTTAGAAAAATAATCTTTATAAATA
The DNA here is from genome assembly GCA_944323205.1 of uncultured Mucispirillum sp. GTDB lineage: Bacteria > Chrysiogenota > Deferribacteres > Deferribacterales > Mucispirillaceae > Mucispirillum. The sequence continues at coordinate 54,254 of CALURO010000012.1, forward strand.
CTTTTCATTTTCTCAAAATATACTTTTTTGCCTTCTTTTGTTTTATCTGTAATAGTGCCGGGTTTAGTATTTCTTGGATTGAAGCTGTCATCTGCTACCGTCTCATTCATCTGACCTAGTAAATATGTATGAATACCTTGAGTGCCTATGCCAAATTTTGCACCATTTGTTGTTACTTCCACATGGCTTCTTGTAATCTGGCAGTGACCTTGAGCCGATAACTGCTCTTGATTTTGATATACCTGACCAGAAGAAGAAATACCTATATTATATACATTTACACCTTGAGATGCTGCACCTTTTGCAAATGATTCTGCTAATATTTGAGATGTAGGGCCGTTATCATAACCTACTACTATAGTATCCCCTTCTTTTAAAGAAACTGTACCGCCATTTTGAGTATTAAACACCATACCTGCTGTAAGCATACCAGCTGTTTCCATAGCCTCTGGAGTTAATACCGCCTTATCATTAAAAAAATCCCCCGGCTCACCAACATAAGCCCTTATATCGTAAGATGTTTTTTTAAACAGCTTGTTATTGTTTTCTTTAACTTTCTTTGGAAATTTAAATGACATAGACTATGCCCCCTTTTATATTGTATATTATTATAATAGGACATAAACTTAAATACTTCAAGCATTATCGGATAAATTTATAAAAAAATCCCCTTTTAATTTAAAAAGGGGATTACTGCATTTATTATATTTCTTTAAAAATTTTACTTATTAATGACCACACTGCCCATGGTGTGAACAGCTGTGCCCATGGCTGCCACCATGATGAGAACAAGATGCGCCATCTGATGATAAACATCCACCTGCAAACGCTAATGCAGCCTCATCAGGATTGCCTTTCACTCCTGTTACTACCTGTATACCTTTTTCAGCACATGCACTTTGAGCAGGTGCCCCCATACCGCCTACAAGCACTGCCTTTGCTCCTTTTGATGCAATAAATTCGGGCAGTATGCCATGACCTTCTCCAGGGCTCTGCATATTCATTGATATTTTTATGATTCCATCCTCTATATCATAAAAAGTAAATGAAGGGCTGTGTCCAAAATGGGCACATACCTGACCATTTTCTACAGCTACTGCGATAACCATCTTTCTTCTCCTTATTTTGCAATTACAGCATCTAAAACTTTATTTAGGCTTTCAACATTCACTTCTTCTACCTTACCAGCATCTACTAATGCAGCAATCTGCGGGTCTATTGGTATTCTTGCTGTTAATGAAATATTATGCTTTTTAGCTATTTTATCAATATTGCTTTCGCCAAATATTTTAATTTCCTTACCACAGTCTGGACATTTTAAATAGCTCATATTCTCTACAAGAGCTAATACTGGAATATCCATCATAGCAGCCATATTCACTGCTTTTTCCACAATCATACCAACAAGTTCCTGTGGTGATGATACTATTATAATTCCGTCCACTGGAATAGACTGAAATACTGTTAATGGCACATCACCAGTTCCAGGCGGCATATCTATAAACATTATATCTACATCTTTCCAGATAACATCTGTCCAAAACTGCTTAACAACGCCAGCTATAACTGGACCTCTCCATATTACAGGGTCTGTTTCATTTTCTGCTATTAAGTTAAGAGACATTATCTGCGTCCCTTTTTTAGAAATAGAAGGTACCATACCCTGCGGGCTTACTCTTGCCCTTTCATTAATACCAAAAGATTTTGGAATAGACGGCCCTGTAATATCTGCATCTAATACAGCTGCATTTAAACCTTTACGCTGAGCCATTACAGCCATTAATGATGTTACTAAACTTTTACCAACACCACCTTTACCACTAACTACACCTATTACCTTTTTTACACTGCTGAACTCATTAAGTTTTGCAAATAAGCTCTCCTCACTTCTATCTCCGCAGTCTTCTCCACAACCACTGCAGTTATGTGAACAACTATCGCTACCCATATCTTAGCTCCTTATAATAATTTGTATTTATTTTTATTTAAAAAATATGCTGTTGCAGCCGCAGAAACTGCAGGGTTTATCTTTTTTGTCGCATATTATATAATCGCCGCCGTTAATCTCTAATGGCAGACCTAATACTAACGCATCTGCAATTTTTTTACGCGCATTATTATAAACCTGCTGCACTGTTGTGCGGGCAACATCCATATATCTGCTGCACTCAATTTGCGAAAGCCCCTCTCTGTCTATCAACCTGATTGTTTCATACTCATCTACAGTCATAACTATTACTTCTCTGCTTTGTTTGCTCTCACAGCTAGACGGAGCAAACATATTTACAACAGGCATCGAGCATACTTTACGGCACTTTTTAGGGCGCGACATAATTATTACCTCTTATTATGCGTATAAACTGCTTCCGCTTTTTACATATACTACTCTTTTTTCAGATAAATGCAACTACTATTTTTGACATATGCCATAAACCTTTTATTTTAAGTATGACATATTATTTGATTACTTTTTTAACTATTTTTTTTATAAAAGAAAGCCTGCCGCTTAAAAGATAACCTGCTGCCATTCTTACTCTGCTTACTTCTAACGGCTCTATTTTTATTACACTTTCATACTTTTTAACAAGCTCTTGTACTGTAATATTATCATTTCTTTCAAATAAATAAGCATTAGGGGATATAAATCTTAAATCAATCTCTAAATCTCTGAAATAATTATACTCTGCAAATTTTTCACACCAGTATTCCTTTGGCTGCACATTTACATGGGTAGGTTCTGTAAAATCATTATCAGTAGATGAAATAAGTATTCTGTCTGAATATTCTGTCATTTTTTTAATTACTTTTAAACCGTCATCAGCATATAAATGCTCAATCATTTCTATACTTACTACTAAATCATATTTTTTAGGAAAATAATCTGGAAGCTCATCTAAAGCAGACATAGTTTTTACATAAGGCTTTATTTTTTCGTCTGCCTGACTAAGTGCATATTCAGAAATATCTATACCATAAGCCTGCACACCCTTATTTCTTAAGGCTGAAACTAAATAACCAAAAGCACAGCCCATATCTAAAACAGTAACTGGTGCATATTTTGCTATAATCCTTTCTGCCATATTATCAAAAAAAGGTATCCAGATATCTTTTTTAGTATAATCTGTACCACAGCCTGATTTATAATATTCCATAGTGTAAAGGGTTTTATAATCAACTCTTTCTGACATATACCACCTAAAACTTATTTTATTTTTTTTATAACACATATAAATTTTGGTTGCAAACACTTATTAATTAAAAATACTGTAGGTACCCCATTTTTTTATTAAAAAATGCTATAACTACTTGATAATATATGTACAAATATAAATAATTGCAATAACTGTCATTCAGAGCCTACGATAGTAGGCGAAGAATCTTATTATCCATAATAAAAAGTCCTAAGCCTGTGCAAATTCTAATTCCTCGCTACTCACTCGGGAATTTGGCAGTCCTCGCAAGCTCGTCCTAGACTTTTTATTTAGACGCAACCACCGAGTAAATCGGTTTGGCTGCTCTCGCAAGCGACGATGCGGTCCAGCTGCGGACTTTTGATTCCTTCCTATTCGGTCGGAAAGTCCTTGCGTCGCAAAAATCGCTCCCCTGCACCTATATAGACTCTTCGCTTCGGTCTAGCCTGTGCGATTTCTGATTCCTCAGCAATAGCTCGGGAAAACTAGTGTCCTCGCAAAAACCGCTCGTCTGAGTGACATAAGGTGTTTTTAAAAAAATGGGGGTGAAGCAGTGAAAAATACAATTGAAAATAAATTAAATTTATGTAATAATAAAATGTAATGTAGTAAAAAGTATCTTTTTTATTGTGGTATTATGTATAGCAGGCACTTTGATTTAATAAAAAAATTTTTTTTCTCACTTAGATATACTGGCTTTAAGTCTACTTATAAAAAAGTTGATATATTCATAAAAAATATTATCGCCAGTAAAAAGTTAAGCAAATATTCCTTTGACTGCTTTTATCAGGCAAAGCATATTCCATCAAATACTGCAGATTCTGATATTAAACCTATAGCTTTTTACAGCATTACTCAAACAGATATATCATTACTTGCTGCCAGAAAACCACTTTATTTAAACCATTATATGCCAAGAATACCACTTGTATACAGTAACAATACAACTGAAAGAATCAACTATCATATAAAACTTGCAAAAGAATACCAGATATATGCTTTCTGCTATGAAATAAAAGATACAAATAAATATAAAAATTTTATCAGCTCTCTTAACCTGTGTGATGAGTCATTCCCGTTCTGTTTAAGTCTTGATGCCTGCCTTACAGCTGATGATATTAATACTGTATTAAATATAACTGATTTTTCTAAAATGGTAAAAGTTAATGAAAAATATATTATTATTTTAGATATACGAAAGCTTAAAAACTATAAAGATATTGATGATTTTATAAATACAGCATTCAGCATCATATCTTATAATATTAAAGATTTTCAAATATGGTGCAGAATACTTCATACTACTAATTTCAAGCATGAAAAAATATCACGATTTATATACTCTGTTGATACAGATAAAATACCTTCAATTACTGCAAACAACATTTCTTATATTAATAAAAAAATACAACACTTTTTATACAGCTACGATTATATAGCACATTTCTTCTGCAATAATACTGTAACATCAGATATACCATATTACAAAACCATTATAAATGGCAAAGATACTCTTTATAGAAACAAACCATCATTTTATAAATACAGCCTTAATATATTTTATAACTGGATACAAACTGAAATGCTATTTCTTAGAGATAACTTTAAAGATAATGAAAGATTTTTATTTATAGATTCTTTTAATAACTGGGAAGAATACAGCCATATCGCACCTGAGAAAAAAACTGGATATGCATTTTTAAATACAATGTATAGAGCCATATTTAACCAAAAAATATACGGACAAAAACTTTTATCATACAGCCAGCATATGCCTGAAGACATGTACAGCAAAGCACAAATATGCCTGCAAATACATATTTTTTATCTTGATTTACTTGAAAATATTGTTACAGAAATAAATAAAATACCTTATGCTTTTGACTGCTATATATCTACTGATAATGAAGAAAAAGCAAAATATATTAGAAATTATTTAAAAAGCCATTCTAATGCAGTAAATATTATAGTTGAAATTTATGATAATAAGGGCAGAGATGTTTATCCATTTATTGCACAGATGAGTAAATATATTACAAAATATAAATTTATATGCCACATGCATACTAAAAAATCTAAAATAGATATTTTTGGAGATAACTGGCGGGAATATCTTTTTGGCTCACTTTTTGGCAGTGAGGAAAATATAGAAAATATTTTAAAAAACCTTGAAATGAATAAAGGGTTGGGAATAGTTTTTCCAAAACCATTTCATAACCTTGAAAATGCTATCCACTGGGGGCTAAATAAAGAGCTGGCAGAAAATGTGCTGCAAAAACTAGATATTGATATTAAACTTCCTGTAAATAATATAGTTTTTCCTGTGGGTAATATGTTTTGGGCAAGGGTAGATGCTGTGCTGCCACTTTTTACAAATATAATATCAGATAACTTCCCTAATGAAAAAGGTCAGGCTGATGGGACTCTGGCCCATGCAATAGAAAGGCTGTGGGTATACATCGCTGAATATAACGGATACACTTTCAGTTTATGCAGGGAAAAATAAAGATATTTTACTTTCTAACATATTTCTATTTTACTTTTTGACATATTTTTATTTTGCTTTTTAACAAAAATATATTATACTTTTTAAAAAATTTATAATATATTTATGCAGGCGATATTATGGCACTTAAAAGATGGCAGGAAAAAATATTGAATATTTAAAACAAAAACGGAAGATATGCAGGCAGTGCCTATGTGTGTGCTGTGGGAATATGGAAATACTGGCAATGTATTTTAAGATAGATTGGCAATTTTACAAAAAAATACTTTTGGCGTATTAGCTTAATTTTTTTGAATAAGTTCAATTAAATATATAATTTTCACTGCAAACTAGATATTGTGAAATAAACCTGCCAAATGGCAGGCTGTATTAATTATTTTCTTTTTCAAATAATATTAAATATCCTGCTCCAAAAGTCCACAAAAACAAAGTACAAACAAGTATTAATAATTGCAGTATCAAAATAGCATAATTATTTGTAGTATGTGGTATAATCTCTTTACAAACCCAGCCATTTACATTTTCTTTCTTTATAACATTATTTAATGCTCTTTTAGGATTTGTAAATAGAGCACCTAAAATGCCACCACTTAATGCTACTCTTTCAATTTTGTTTTCTTTCATAAAATCACACTCCTTTTTATTACCCTGCCAAATGGCAGGGCTCTATCCTATATTTATATACCATAAGCAAATAATACTTATGGATTTTTAAAAGCTGTTTATAATTCAATATGTCATCATAGAAAGCAACAGACATATCTCATATTATGTATTATATAATATCGTTTTCTAATTTCTAAGAAAAACCTATTTGTATTAAATTTAAGTATATTTACAATATTTAATAATATATATTAGTTGATAAATATATCAGTTCATAAATAATTGTTAATATACTATAAAAAATTTTATTTTACAAGAAAATAATATTACTGCTTCACCCCTATTTTTTTAAACTATGATTAAAAATGCTAATTTATAATAAACTTAGTAATTATTATTTATGTATTTGTAGTATATTTTAAACTATCGAACCTGTGCAAATCTCACAAATCAATCTTTTTGTTATTTTAAATCTGTTACACTTTTATATAAAAATTCATCCCTGAATTTTTA
>CALURO010000013.1 GCA_944323205.1 uncultured Mucispirillum sp.
TTGCTGCAGCAACCAGCAATGCTCAAACAACTGGTGAGCAAATCATTCCGAAAAAATTGTTCATATACAATTAAGTCCCAAAGGTAATAAAATAACATGGGAACATTCTTTAAAAGCGGATATAATATCATATTAATATATACTAATTTTTAAGCTCTATTTTTAATTCTAGTACATATTTTATTTTCATTATTATATAGTTATTAGTATTATTATAAAAAAATAGGGGTGAAGCAGCATTCTGTTTATTGATAAAGTCATATTTTAATATATTAAATCATTTATAAAAAACTGGAGTAAAATATGGCTTATAAATTTCCTATTTTTAATAAGTATTTTATAATATTAATATTAGTTAATTTTTCTGTTGCCTTTTCTTATTATATTACATTTATTACGACTGCAAGTTATGCTATAAATGTTTTAAACACATCTAATGCCTTAGCTGGGCTTGCAAGCGGTATATTTATTATAGGTGCATTATTTGCAAGGCTTATATTTGGCTCTTATGCTGATGAGCTTTATTTAAAACCTGTACTTATCATATTTCTTCTTATTTATTTTGCTGCTACTGTTGTATATATATTTATAGATAAATATGTGCCGCTTTTAATATTAAGGTTTTTACATGGTGTATTTTATGGAGTAACTTCTACATGCCTTGGAGTTATACTTTCCCAGAATGTGCCTGCGTCTATTCGCGGCTCTGCTGTTGGCTATTATGGATTAAGCATAGTATTTGCCTCAGCTGCAGCACCATTCCTTGCTATTTTATTTATACATATTGATTTTATTGCTCTTTCATTTATAACCCCGGCTTTACTGCTTTTTATATCAGTATTTCTATCATTTAATTTAAGAGTGAAAAAAGTAAAACATCAAAAAATACATAAGAAGTTTTCTATTGCAAACTATATAGAATATTCTGCACTACCAGTATCATTTTTAGCATTTTTAATGACTGCAGCTTATATGTCTATACTAAGTTTTATTGGCGACTATTCTTTAAGTATTAATCTAGTAGAAGCAGGCAGCTGGTTTTTTGTAGTATATGCAGGAATATCCATGTTTGCCCGCCCTGCAGCAGGCAGACTTTTTGATAATCTTGGTCATAATTTTGTTTTAATGCCTGCAATTATAATATTTATGGCAGCGTTGATTATGCTCTCACTTTCAGATAACGGCTTTTTACTGCTTTTCTCCGCTCTTTTAACCGGTCTTGGCTACGGCTCATTTTTCTCTGGCGGTCAAAGTTATGCACTTTTAAATGCACCTAAAAATAAACTTGGGCTTGCCACATCTACATATTATATCTTTTTAGATATAGGCGGCGGAATTGGACCTTATATTTTTGGTTTTGCAGGGCAGAGTTTAGGATATAAAGCAATGTATCAAATATGTGCAGGGCTTATTTTTATTGTGCTTATTCTATATTTTTTCTTAATATTTAAAAGGAAGAACTGCTGATAAGCTGATTTATATAAAAATATTCATTATAGATTTTGAGTGTATATAGCCAAAAACTTCAAACTATAAAGCCTGCTTAAAAGCAGGCTTTATATATTTATTTAACTGTTTTTTTACCTTTTAGCATTTTTATATTATACACAAGTGAGCTTGCAATACCTATTGATGAATAAGTACCAATAATAATACCTGCTATCATAACAATAGCAAACCCTTGAATAACTTCACCACCAAAAACTGCTAAACTTATTACAGCAAGCAGTGTGGAAGTAGATGTTAATATTGTTCTTGAAAGTGTTTCATTAATACTAATATTCATACTTTCCATTAAAGTTTTATGCTCGTCCATTCTAGCTCTTTCTCTTATTCTGTCAAAAATAACGATTTTATCGTTTAATGAATAACCAACCACTGTTAAAAGAGCTGCTAATACTGTTAAATCAAAAGTAACATTAGCTGCAATAATAACAGCAAGTGTAAGAATAATATCATGTATTAATGCTATAATAGAGCTTGTTGCAGACATTAATTCAAACCTAATAGCAACATATATTAATATACCAATAACTGCATAAAGCACTGCTAAAAAGGCCTGTCGTTTTAAGTCTTTACCAACCTGTGGTCCAACCTGTTCAACACTGTCTATTATAACTTTGCCACCTTCAGAGAATTTTGTTTCCAAAGAGCTGCTGATAGTATCCGATATTTTTTTCAAATCTTCCCCGCCTGCTCCCTGGTCAACTTTTATTCTAAATGAGCTGTCTGTACCTAATGTTTGTATACTTACGCTGGCACCAATATCCTGACTTAATGTATTTCTCATTTTATCAATATCAACAGGTTTTTCAAATGTTACCTGCACACTTGTACCACCGGAAAAATCTACACCGTAGTTAAAGCCTTTGCCAAATATTAAAACAAGCCCTATAATGCAGAGTATAATAGAGACTGTAAAATATATTTTAGATTTACCAATAAAATCTATCTTTGTTCCTGTTTTAATTAATTCAAACATATCATGTCTCTCCCTATATACTTAAATGCTTTATAGTGCGTTTATACATAAATGACATAAATATAGTTCTTGTTACAAAAATAGCTGTAAACATAGAAGCTATAAGACCAACGCTTAATGTAATTGCAAAGCCTTTAATAGGACCTGTTCCAAACTGGAATAATACAACTGCTGCAATTAATGATGTTAAGTTAGAGTCAATAATTGCAGATAACGCTTTTGAATAGCCTATATCTATTGCATTAATAACAGTTCTGCCTTTTCTTAATTCTTCCCTTACACGCTCAAATATAAGTACATTTGCATCAACTGCCATACCAAGAGTAAGCATAATACCAGCAATACCGGGAAGTGTTAATGTAGCTTTAAACTGAGCAAGAACAGCTAAAATTAATAAAAGGTTTAATACAAGTGCAATATTTGCAGCCATACCACTTAAACGGTAGTATATACCAATAAAAAGCACTATTAAAATAAACCCGATAATACTTGCAGTTACACCGCTTCTAATAGAATCATCACCAAGAGAAGCACCAACTGTTCTGTTTTCTGCAACAGTAACAGGGGCAGGAAGTGAGCCGGCTTTTAAAACGATAGCTAAGTTATTTGCTTCTTTAAAAGTAAAGTTGCCAGAAATACTTGCATCACCGCCTGAAATAACACTCTGTATTGTTGGTGCAGAATAAATTGTGCCGTCAAGTACAATAGCAAGATTTCTCTGCAAATTATTTTTAGTTATTTCTTCAAATATTTTAGCACCAGTTGGGTCAAACTTAATAGCAACATAAGGCCTGTTATCCTGTGGCGATACCATAACTTCTGCGTCCATTAAGTAACTGCCTGTTAATACCGGCTCTTTTTTAACTGCCATAGTAACAGTTGAAGGCAGTGTTTCACCAGTAACCGGGTCAGTCATTTTATATGGAAGCAGCTCCACATCAACAGGCTGTGCCTGCAGTCCTGCTTTAATCGCTTCTGCTGTAACATTTTCATCTACCAGATGGAAAGAAAGAACTGCTGTTTTACCTATTAAGTTAAGAGCTTCTTCTGGGTCTTCTAAACCAGGAAGCTGAACAACTATTTTATTACTGCCTTGTTTTTGTATTAAAGGCTCAGCAACGCCAAATTCATCTATCCTGTTTCTTAATACTTCAATAGACTGGTCTACAGCGTCAATTCTCCAGCGGTTTTCATCTGCATTTTTTATACCAAAAAGTATTGATTTGTCATTATCATCTAAACCAACCTGTGTAAGATATGGATAATTTTTTCCGATAATATCAACAACTTTTTGTCTGTCTGCTGCGTCAGATAAACCAACTGCCACATTAAAAACATTCTGTTTTCTAACAAAAGTATACTCTAACTGCTGGCTGTCTAAATCTTTGCGAATTTGTGCAGCAGCATTATCTATCTTGCCTTCAATAGCTTTATCAGTATCCACTTGTAAAACAATATGCATACCGCCCTGCAGGTCAAGACCTAAATTAATTTTTTCTGATATTGGGTATACTGCATAAACTGCCCATGCAAGAACAAGGACAATTAATACCCAGCGAGAAGTAAGCCCCATAATCTATTTATTCTCCTTAGCAGCAGTATCTGTTACTGTGTTATATGTTGCAGGGTCAAGTTTATCAGCAATAGATGTTCTAAACATACGAACTTTTGTGCTGCCTAAATCAACCACCATAATATTACCATCAATAGAATGAATTGTTCCAATTATTCCAGCATTAGTTAAAACAGTATCCCCTGCTTTTAGAGCATCAAGCATAGCCGCATGCTGTTTTTGCCTTTTTTGCTGTGGGCGGATAAGTAAGAAATAGAAAATAACAACCATTAATATAATAGGCATAAAGCTCATTAAACCACCCATGGCTGTCTGTGGTGCAGCACCAGCTGCTGTCTGTGCATAAGCTGCAGATTCAAAAAACATATTAATACCTCCAAGTATTATAAAATATTTAATTATTATTTTTCAGTCTATAAAGCATTTCCTGCTGAAATGATTTAAAGTTACCTTCTTTTATAGCATTTCTGCTGTTTTTTACAATAGAAAGATAAAAAGAAATATTGTGTATGCTGTTAAGCCTGAGTGCAAGTATCTCACCAGCCTTATATAAATGCCTTAAATAGCCCCGTGAAAAGTTGCGGCATGTATAGCAGCTGCAGTTTTCATCTACTTTATCATCACTGAAAGCTAAATCTGCCCTTTTTATAGATAACCTGCCATTGCTTGTAAAAAGTGTGCCATTTCTAGCGTTTCTTGTAGGCATAACACAGTCAAACATATCTACACCTAAGCCAATACATGTAAGTATATCTTCAGGAGTGCCTACTCCCATAAGGTAGCGTGGTTTATCCTGTGGCAGCAATGACGCAGTATAACCGCATACTTCATACATTTGAGATATTTCTTCACCAACACTTAATCCGCCGATAGAGTATCCGTCAAATCCAATAGATGTAAGCTGCTCTGCTGAGCGTTTACGCATATCTTCATATACTCCGCCCTGCACAATACCAAATAATGCCTGGTCATCTCTTTTTTTAGCAGCTTTCCCCCGTTCTGCCCATCTGGTAGTTCTATCTACTGAATTTTTCACATATTCATGTGTTGCTGGATATGGTATACATTCATCAAATGACATTATTATATCACTGCCAATAGCTTCCTGTATTTCAATTGATTTTTCAGGGTTTAAATATAATGATGAGCCGTCAAGATGAGATTTAAAGCTGACGCCGTCTTCTGTTATATTATTTAACTCTGCAAGTGAAAATACCTGAAAACCACCGCTGTCTGTTAATGTAGGCTTATTCCATGAAGAAAATGATGCAAGAGAGCCAAAATGTTTTAATACTTCTGTTCCAGGACGCAGGTATAAGTGATAAGTATTTCCTAAAATTATCTGAGCCCCTGCATTATTTAAATCTTCAGGGGATAATGCTTTTACTGAGCCAACTGTGCCAACAGGCATAAATATAGGGGTTTCTATTTCCCCATGGGGAGTTTTTATTCTGCCTGCTCTGGCTGAAGTCTCACTGTCTTTATATTCTAAATCAAAAGAAAACATTATTAGTATTTCACTCCAAAATAATCCATGAAATTATACTTATAAATAATTTTTATGAAAATATAAAGAGAAAATAATTATTTTTGCATAATTTTTTGAAAATATCCGTATTTATACTTTATTCAAGCCCTATATTTTTCCTGTTTATATCTACTATCCATTCTCTACCGCCATTTGCTGGAAAGTTTTCTTCAAATTTATCTATAAAAGCATCAAAACCGTGCTGCATTTTATATTTTACCTCTTCTTTATAAAGGGGCAGCACTAGATATAAAGATATAAAATTATTATCTCTTGTTTTTATAACAGATATTTCCTCACCTAATGAAAGCACAATAGCAGCACTTAATTTTGTATTATTTGCAAATGATTCATATTCCATTGTATAGCCCGGTCCAATCCATGTAAAAAATTCATAGTGATACCTTGCCATCATTCTTAAAAGCTGCATAGGCCAGTATGTTTCATGTTTTGGCATAGGCGATACCATATTATCTATATCCCAGTTTTTAGGAAGCAGCATAAGAAGCTCTGCACGCTTAAATTCAGGGCAGTCTTTTTCAAGCCCATCTGGTAAAAGCATATCTTCACTGCTCATACCTGATGTATAAAGAACATAATATTCTTCATCATATGCGGGATACATAATATTTATATCTATCTGATATTTTGCTCCACTTGGGTCTATATGCAGCCCAGTTTGACGGTCTGGAAATAGATAGTTTAAATGGTCATCTATATCTTTTGTATATTTAAATGAAAGTGGAGTAAGTGTCCTTGTAGAAATATTTTGAGCTTTATTTTGCTTTTTATTTTCGCCGTTTTGTTTGTTTTTAATATTTACTGGTTTTTTATACCTGCCAAATACCATTGATACACCTAAAAAACTTCTGCCACCCATTATAAATGGTGGCAGAATATAAATTTTATAGAAATGCTGTTGCTATTAAACCTGTAGCAGTCATAATCACTGCATAAGGTGCTGCTAATTTCATCATTTCAAAATATGAAAGCCTTATTAATGGAGCAAGAGAAGAAGTTAATAAGAATAAAAATGCAGCCTGTCCGTTTGGTGTTGCAACTGATGGAATATTTGTTCCCATATTGATTGCAACTGCAATATTATAATACTGCTGGCGGGTTGCCTCATCAAGATTAGCAATAGCTGCAGTTATATCAGCAGCAGTTCTTGCTCCTGCACCTAAAAAGTGAGTTTTTACTTCACTCATATATACCGTTGCTACAAATACATTATCACTAATAGCAGAAAGCACACCGTTTGCTGCAAAAAATGCTACAAGCTGGTTACTGCCCTGCATATTTAACACTGTATCAATAATAGGCTTGAAAAGTTTTAAATCCTGAATAACACCTACTATTGCGAAAAATACAACAAGTAATGCTGTAAATGGCAGCGCCTCTGTAAAAGCATGACCAAAATGATGTTCATCTGTAACGCCGTTAAATGCAGTTAATAGAATAATAACCATTAAACCGATAAAGCCCACTTCTGCAATATGAAATGCAAGGGAGATAATTAAAATAACACCAACAACAGCCTGCACTATATATCGCATTTTAGTATTTTTTGTCATTTTTGCAGTATTTTCTTCCACATCTGCTTCTAATATTTTGCGGACATTTTCAGGCAGTTTATAGCCGTAGCCTAAGAAATGAGTAAGCTCAACAAGCACAACTGTTAAAAGACCTGCAATAAAAACAGGCACAGAAACATGGGCACAGTGAACAAAAAAGTCTACAAAGTTCCAGCCTGCAGCTGCTGCTATAATTAAATTCTGCGGCTCGCCTACCTGAGTCATAGCACCGCCTAATGCTGTTCCTACTGCACCATGCATCATAAGGTTTCTTAAAAAACCACGAAACTGCTCTAAATCCTGCCTGCTTTCCTCTGGTATTTTACTGTCATCAGCTAAACTGCCCTGAGTGCCTGATTTAGAAGCATATCTGTGGTATATTCCATAAAATCCATAAGCTACTGCAATAATAACTGCCGTAACTGTTAAAGCATCTAAAAAAGCAGAAAGAAATGCACCTAAAATAGAAAATATTAAAGAAAGGGCAAGTTTTGATTTTACTTTTACAAGCAGTCTTGAAAATACAAATAAAAGAAAATCTTTCATAAAATAAATGCCTGCTACCATAAACATTAATAATAAAATAACAGATAAGTTTGCTTCAACTTCATGTAAAAGAGTTGAAGGGCTTGTCATACCTAAAATTAATGCTTCAATAGCTAAAAGACCGCCTGATGGCAGCGGGTAACATTTTAATGCAAGAGCAAGAGTATATATAAACTCTGCAATTAATACCCAGCCTGCAAGTGTTTTACTCACAAACAGAAAAAGTATTGGGTTGATAATTAAAAACGCCAGTATAGAAAGTTTATACCATGCCGGAGTATTCCCCAAAAAGTTTTTTACAAATGATGCCCCATAACCCATTTCTTTCATATATTTTCCTCCAAAAAATTATATTATATATTAAAAACTGCTCTTGTTTTTTGCCTTAATACAGATGCTTCTATATTATGAATATTTAAACATGCATCAGCATATTTTTCTAAAATATCATAGTTATTATTATTTTCAGAAACATGTCCTAAAAAGCAGCGTTGTAATCTGCATTTACTTAACTCGCCTATAAGATAAAAAGCATCTTTATTGGAAAGGTGCCCTTTTTTTGACAGTATCCGTTTTTTTAAATATTCTGGATATTTACGGTTCTTTTTCAGCAAATCATCTTCATAGTTTGATTCTACTGTTAATATGTGGGTATCTTCTATAGCTTTAAATATTTCATCTGTAACTATACCAAAATCTGTAGCAATAGATACAACCTTATCGTCAAATTCAAATTTAAAGCCAAAAGGGTCTAATGCATCATGTATAGTTTTAAATGGCATAACAGTAAAATCTGCAAATTCATAAGTAACATTAGCATCTATCGTATAAATTATTTCAGGGTTTACACCTTTATCTACTAAAACTGCTGCTGTGCCCTTTGATGTATATATCTTAGGGTTATAGCAGGATATTAATGGCAGAACACCTGAAATATGGTCGGTATGCTCATGAGTAATAAAAAGGCTTGCCCCCTTTTCTTTATCAGGCTTTCTATTTTCCAACCCTTTTCTAATAGATGTTAATGTTGCTCCTGCATCTACAAATATAAAATGTCCATTATTTTCTATACAATAGCAGTTGCCAGAACTGCCTGATGCTATCACATTAAAATTCATTTTCATATATTATTGTAACTTTATGCAAAACACAAGGATTTTCGACAAAAGAATGTAGAATTTTTGTTTTTCTTAAAGTTATATATTGAAAGTAGAACATATTTTATATTTTAATATAGTTAGAAAATTTTTTTATAAGGTGAAGTATGACAGAAGAATTACAGCGTATTAAAGAATACCACTCTACACACAGTGCTTTTGCAAAAGCTATGAATATAAAAATACTTGATTTAGATAAAGGCTATGCAAAAACTATAATGGAGCTGAAATCTCAGCATAAAAACAGTATGGGTATTACTCACGGCGGAGCAATATTTGCAATAGTTGATACAACACTAGGTGTTGCAACAACTGCTTACGGCACATTTGCAGTAACTGCAGCAGCAAATATATCTTATATTAAGCCGGGCACAAAAGGTCCATTAATAGCAGAAGCCAGAGAGCTTAGCAAAACAAGAAAACTAGGCACTTATGAAGTAAAAGTATATGACGGCGATCACAGCCTTATAGCTATTGCTCAGGCTACAATGTATAGAAAAGATAAACCATATCCACCATTAGAAGAAGAAAAATAATTTCTTTATTAATAAGTATATAAAGATTATTTTAAAAATATCTAAAAAAAGTTATTGACAATAAGAAATATATAGGTTATATAATTTATCCTTGATGACGCGGGGTAGAGCAGCTTGGTAGCTCGTCGGGCTCATAACCCGGAGGCCGTCGGTTCAAATCCGGCCCCCGCAACTTTTTTATGGCGGTTTAGCTCAGGTGGTTAGAGCATGCGGCTCATATCCGCAGTGTCCGGGGTTCAATTCCCTGAACCGCCATTTTTAACTTACCTGTATTTTAATCTTACATTTCATTAACTTTTTATTTCCTTATATGATTTAGCTTATATTTTATACTATAATCTATATAGTATATTTTTTATAAAATTATGCGGAGGTTTCATGAAAACTTATACTAAATGGGTATTATTTACCTTTATTGCAGCATTACTGGCTTTTATTCTTTCACCAAGTCTTGAAAGACTTTTAACAAGCACTTCATCTCACGGTTTTAGAATATCAATTATGTATCTTACAGGAACTCTTGGTATTATTCTAATGTCTGCTGCTGTTATTGTTTCAGCAAGGATTTCTTTTATTAATAATATGCTTGGCGGACTTGATAAAGCATATAATTTCCACAAACTTAGTGCAGGGCTTGGATTTTTATTTGGTTTTATACATTATATTATATCCTTTACCAATAAAATGCTGATAAAAGCTGGTATAATTGAAAGCACCCCTTCTACTAACCACTTAACAGGAACAATTTTAGAAATATATAAAGCATCATATGTTTTTTTAGAGCCTGCTTTTATTATAATGATAGTAGTTGTTTTTATTGCAGGTTACAGAAAAATACCATACCATATTTTCCAGTATACTCATAAACTAATACCTTTGCTTTATCTTTTTGCAGCCTTTCATGCATTTGCAACAATATTTAGAGGCGGATGGGTTGGCTCTATTGGCGGTGTTATTTTACATGCTTTTGTTATAATTGGTGCAGTATGTTCTGTGATTACTATTTTACAACTTACAGGTATTAAGCACAGGTATAAAGGTATAGTTAAAAACATTAAAAATATACAAAATGGTATCATAGAAATACAGATAGAAACTGATAATAAATTAGAATATAAAGCAGGTCAGTTTGTGTTTTTAAAATTTAAATTTTCTTTTGAACCACACCCATTCAGCATTGCATCATACAGTAATGATAATATTTTAACTTTCTATATTAGAGAAAGTGGTGACTATACTAATAAATTAATGGAAAATGTAAAAAATGGGGAAAGTGTCAGCATTGAAGGTCCTTATGGACAGTTTACTTTTGATGATAAAGACAGAAGCCAGCTTTGGATTGCAGGTGGTATAGGTATCACTCCATTTCTTGCAGCTCTTGAATATATGTCTTTAAATAAAAATCATAAAGATATAACATTAATATTAAGCAGTATAGGCAAATCACCATTTGAAGAAAAACTTAATACACTTTGCAGTAAAGCTAATGTAAAACTTATTACAGTAGATACAGATAAAGATGGTATGCTGTCCTATGAAAAGATTAAAAACCTTGCTCCAGATATTATATCTTCATCAATATGGTTTTGCGGACCTTATGGGTTTAGAAGAAATATAGAAAAAGGTCTGAAATCAGATAATATAAATATAAACAATCTACATTACGACAGTTTTACTTTCAGATAAAAATAAATATCCCCTAATACATAGCATATTAGGGGATATAAAGTAGACAGATATATATAATGCTTAAAGTTTAATTATTAGTTAATCCTCATCATCTTCATCACTAAGCTCTACATCAATAAACTGAATAACAAGCTGGCAGATATTACCATCTTTATCTTCAGCTATATACACAGGATAGTAACCTTCACCATAGGGGGAGGAAAAAATCACTGCATTATTTTTATCATTTATCTTATAATTTACCCAGTCACCATCTGGATACTGATATTTTGGGTTATCTTTTGCACTTTTTTCAAGCTCTATAGAATAAATATCTGTATATGCATCAAAATCTTCATCAGCCTCTTCCCTTTTTGTAAGTTCGGCAGCTAATACATCATAACCATCTCTGTCAATAAAACATGCAAGACCTGTATCTACTATTATTCCAAAAAAATCACCCTGATTTTCTATTTCAGATAAATCTTCATCACCATATAATGCCTCCCTGTATGTAACAGGTGCATTATCTGTAAATTTTATACGGACAAGTGCAATAGAGCTTGCCATCTCTTCTTCCTCATCAACTACTATTGAGGCAGTAACAGGAAATTCTCCCTTAGGAAATGTATCAAAAAACGGACTTACTCCATTATCAAGGCACGACGAAGGGTCACATGCAACAATCTCTCCAGAAGTAATTTTAATATTTCCAAGTTCTATTGTATCTATTTTGCAGCCTGCTATCTCTTTATCTGTAAAATATTTTTCAAGAGAATTTTCAGGGCACATAATAGATTTTTTCTTTTCATATTCTGCTAACCATGATTTATCAACATTCATATTATTCTCCAGTAGAATTTTTCTTATTATCTTATATTTTATACACTTTGTCAAACAATATAATCACTGCTTCGCCCCCATTTTTTTATAATAATACTAATAACTATATAATAATTAAAATAAAATATGTACTAGAATTAAAAATAGAGCTTAAAAATTAGTATATATTAATATGACATTATATCCGCTTTTAAAGGATGTTCCCCTGTTATTTTATTGCCTTTGCGACTTAATTGTATATGAACAATTTTTTCGGAATGATTTGCTCACCAGATTGTTCGAGCATTGCTGGTTGCTGCAGCAATGGAGAAAAAATTGAGAATGTTTATACAATTGGAGCAAAAAATACAGGAAGTATTTTCTTTTAGTAAGCATAGACGAATTTATTTCGGATATGCGTGGTTATAAAAATTCAGGGATGAATTTTTATATAAAAGTGTAACAGATTTAAAATAACAAAAAGATTGATTTATGAGATTTGCACAGGTTCGACAGTTTAAAATATACTACAAATACATAAATAATAATTACTAAGTTTATTATAAATTAGCATTTTGAATTATAGTTTCAAAAAATGGGGGTGAAACAGATAAAAATCTGGGGGTACCCCATTTTTTTATTAAAAAATGCTATAACTACTTGATAATATATGTAAAAATATAAATAATTGTAATAACTGTCATTCAGAGCCTGAGCATTCAGGCGAAGAATCTTATAATGTTCTAGCTTGTAAAAATTATAGACTCTTCGGTCGCAAGCTCCCTCTGAGTGACAAAATGGTAATAGTTGCCAATATACCACTGTCATTCAGAGCCTACGATAGTAGGCGAAGAATCTATTTAAACTTTTATTTTCAAATTCTTTCCAGCTACGCATTTCTATTTCCTCCTTATTCAGTCGGGAAAAAGTGTCCTCGCATAAACCGCTCGTCTGAGTGACATAAGGTGTTGTAAAAAAATGGGGTACCACCAGATAGAAAGATAAAAATATATTGACAATACATTCTAATATGTTAATAATGGAATCCTATTTTTACAATTATGGGGATTTTATGAAGAAATTAACACTACTTTTTACTTTATTCAGTATATTTATTGCTATTCCTGCCTATGCCGCAGAATACTCCCTGCCTAGTGCTTATGATTTTTTCATATCGAGACAGGCTGAAAAAAATGATAATCTGCCGCAGTATATTAAACCAGATTACATTAGGGATGACTATAAAAGAGCGCTGCCTGATTTAGATAATGATTCTCTTAGTTTTTTCCAAAAATACCCAATAGAAGTGCATTTAACATCTACCTTTTCATACTCTATAAATGCAAACACATTTAATATGCGTGATTTATTTTTCACAGTAGGCCAGACATACCATAATGACTGGCTGCAGCTTACTGGCTTTGTCACTGCTTTTGGATATTTTGATACACATGACCCTATGGAAGACTATGGCTATGTAAAAGGCAATGCAGGGCTTTATGACGGTGGCTTTCAGGCTGTATTGTTTGACAGAATATTAGTATCTGCAAGAGGCAGAGCAGTATATGATATAAGCACAAACACTTTTATGCTTATGAACCATTTTTATGATACAACACTTGATTTATCAGAAAATGCTCCATTTTTTACAGATATTCAAGGGTATCAGCTGCCACAGAATATGAATGGACCCGGTATTAGAGTTGGATTTATTGGCAGACATTATGAAATAGCATACTCTCAGGGCGATTTTATGCATGGTATACCAAAAGCATTACTTGCAAAATTTAACCTGCCAAATATTGATTTAAGATTTCTATACGGTCATGAAAATAGAAATGCCCCTGCCAGCTGGACAAATGAACTTTCAAGCCATTTAGTACAGGTTTCTTCTACTTTCAGATACCCATTTTTAAATAATAAATTATGGGTGAATGCTATTGCTGAATATACTTATCGTCAAAATGATGTTAGAGAAGTGCCGCTTGACAGTGTATCAGATGACGGAAAGCATACAGTTGATGCAGCAGGCAACCTTACTCCTTTTGCTCCAGATGCTCACTATGTTCGCTTAGAACAGGCAATAGAATATTATATGCTGAATGTTGCTTTAAGAGAGATTGTACAGGTTAGAGGCGGTAAAACTGTATTTAACTTAGAATATGCAGTATATGGTAAATTCCAGGCAGGTCCTTCAGAATTTACAATAGGTTTCCAAGGCTCTACTGACGGCAGATATTATATTGCTGGCGGAATTAAATTCTAATAACAGGTGGATAGATGAGATTTTTATTAACATTAATAGTTTCATTAAGTATATTAAGTTGGGGGGGGGCTTGCTTTGCTGTTGATGTTGACTTTCAGGTATATACAAGCACATATGCTTATAATGCTGAAAATACCCACTGGGAACAGACAAGAACAACTTTAACTTATTTTGAAAACTTTACAGAAGCACTATTTGATATTAAATTTAACAGATTAATAGATGTTCAGCTGGGAGCATCTATTTTTATGCCATTTACATTTGAATTTCCTGATGGTGTTCGTGTATTTCCAATTGTTACTTCCCGCATAGGCAATGAAGATGTTCAGTTAAGGTTAGGCACTATGAAAAGCGGTAGAAATCTGCCAGCCCCTATTCGCGACCCATTAATAGATATGACGCCGGTAGTTCGTTCCACATGGGGAAATACACTTATTGATAGTAACGAACAGTATCTTTATGATGAAAAGTTTACCCATGGGCATTATGAATACGGCGGTTCACTTGACTGGTTTAAATATGGAAGAGGCGAACTATATATGAACTGGCAGGTATTAGATACAGAAAGACACAGAGAAAGGTTTGATGTTGGGCTTGACTGGGCATTAGATTTTGTATCTGATATTTTTACTCCATATATTGCTGTACATTACTGGCATAACGGCGGTCATGAAAATAAAAGGCTTCCGGGTGTGCCACCTATGACAGAAAACTATACTGGTGCAATCGGGATACACAGCAAACATTTATCTATACTTTATCTTGCATCATATAACTTTGAAGACAGGGATAAACCAGGTAAATTCGGACACGGTTTATATTTAAGGGGAGATATACCTATCACACCTAACACAAACTGGTTTGTTATAGAACCTATTATTTTTGTTTCAGGCTGGTATTTAAACCATGACCACCAGTTTATAAGTGTAGAAGGCGATCCATTTTACAGAGTTCCTTTTTATGCAGGTCTTAACATTAAAAAAGAGTTTGTGTTTGATAATGGAATAAGCTTATCTTTTGCTTTTATAAATGGTGTATTCTTAACAGAACAGGGCGAAGTAGGCACAAGGTTTGACCAGACAATCAGCTTTAATTTTACATACAGATTACCAATTACTAAAAGATAATACAGCCTAGACTTTTGAATACATTTATATAAAAAATATTTGTTACTAATATATAATGATGAGTCCATAAATTTTACAAACAAAAACGATATAAGATTCTTCGTTCGCTAAATGCTTACTCTGAATAACAAAATAACCCTTTTGGAATAAACCAAAAGGGTATTTAAAGTTGATTACTTAGATGATTCTACATATTCAACAATCTTCTGAGCGATTGTTTTTACATTTCTTTCAAACCTTTCCACATCTTTTTCAAGTAAAGTTATACGGAAACCAAGCAGGTTAGTAAAAAATGAAGTAAGCGGAACAACACATATTCCTGTTGCTCCAAGCAGGTTATATGCAAACCTTTTATCATGTTCAGAATTATTATCAAGCAGCTTATTTACATATTCTTTTACTTCTTTATTTTCTATTTCTAAATGCTGTTTATTATTTAATACTGCTTCATTAAATACAACACTTAAGTAAAATGCACCGTTGCTTCTGTTTACTACAATATATGGCACATCTTTTAATATATTATATGCAATATCTGCAAGTTTTTCATAATGGGTAACTCTAGACTGTAAATATTTTGCATATTCTGGATGTTCCATAAGTTTTGGTATTGCCATCTGTGGCATTGTAGTAGAGCATACTTCTGCCTGTTTCTGCTTAAATATTGCCTGAATATAGCGGTCAAAATCTGCATCTTTTCCATAGTTATATACTTCTATCCATGCACATCTTGCCCCCGGCCAAGGCACTTCCTTTGATAATGAGTTCATACTTATTGCTGGCACATCGCCAATAACTTCTGATAAGTATGGAGTTTTCTGACCATTATATATCATATTATGATATATTTCATCTGCTACAATAAAAAGATTATGTTCACGCGCAATGCGAACAACTTCCTGCAGTTTTTCTTTAGAATAAACATAGCCTGTTGGGTTATCTGGGTTGATAACAAGGATACCAACAATAGAATGAGCGCTTTTTATTTTTCTTTCCAGCTCGCCTAAATCTGGTGCCCAGTTATTATATGGGTTCATTTTATAAGTGTTTGGTGGAAATGATGCGTGAGCTACTTCTGCCATAAAATGAGTAGAATATGTTGGCTCAGGCATAATGATACGGGCATCAACTCGTATAACAGAGTAACTTCTTGCAATAGCATCTCCAAGCCCATTAAAAAAGATTATATCATCTTTTGTAATCTGTGCTCCACCAAGAGCATTTCTTTTGGCGGCTAAATATTCGCGGGTAGAATCTACTCCCTTAGTAGGCGAGTATGCAAAAGACATATTGTCATCAATAACTTCTTTTAATACATCTTTAATCCATTCTGGTACCTGCTCCCCTTTCATAACAGGGTCGCCAATATTTTCCCATGAAATCTCCATACCTTTAGATTTCATAAAATTTGCTATCTCTACAATGTTTCTAATCTCGTAGGTCAAACCGCTGCCAATAGTTGCGAAATCTGCTCTCATATTAACACCTTAATATATATAAATATTTCATTCCTGTATATAAAAACACAGGATGTGTTTTTCTTTAGTAAGCAAACAAGGGAATTTACTTCCTGTTTGCGTCTAAATAAAAAATTCATGGACGAATTTTTTATTATTGGTGAAATAAGTTTGCGAAATCTGCTCTCCTAATCACACCTTAGTATATGTTTAATCTTAAAAATACTTACTCTTTATACTTCTTATTCATGCACCATTTTTGTGCCTATAACGCCTATAATAATCATTGTTATAAAAAACAGACGCCAGAAGTTTGTACTATCACCAAAGAAAAATATACCTATCAGCAGTGTACCAACAGCACCGATCCCTGTCCATATTACATAGGCAGTACCTATTGGTATAGTTTTTTGAGCAATATATAAAAATACACCGCCTAAAGCCATAGATATTACTGATATACCAATAAAAACAACACTGTATTTTGTATATGTGGAAGCAAGTTTAAATCCTAACGGCCAGCCTACTTCAAAAAGCCCTGCAATTATTAAATATACCCAGCTCATATACTATTCTCCTTCGTCACTGTATTTGCTTTTTCTTTTTCTTATACTTAAGCGGACAGGTACACCGTCAAACCCAAATGCTTCCCTTAACATATTTACTAAAAACCTTTCATAAGAGAAATGCACTCCCTGCGGATTATTTACAAATGCAACAAAATAAGGGGGACGGGCTGCAACCTGCGTCATATAGTAAAATTTTAATCTTCTTGTGCCAACAACAGGCGGCTGATGTCTTTCTAAGGCTTCCCTTAAAACTTCATTTACTGCATGAGTTGGCACTCGTTTATTATATTCAAGATAAAGTTTTTTTACTGCATCAAATATTTTTTCGCAGTTTTTTCCTGTTTTTGCAGATATAAATATTAACGGCGGATTTGATAAAAACTGCAGCTTTTCAGATACCGTTCTTTTAAAATTTTTTACTGCCTTTTCATCTTTTCCAGCAATATCCCACTTATTAACTGCAAGCACTACAGGTCTTCCTGCTTCCCATGCATCACTGATTACTTTTACATCTCTTTCGTTTAAGCCGTCTGCTCCGTCAATTACAGCCACCACCACATCAGCTTCTTTTAATGCATCTATTGACCTGTAATATCCATATTTTTCAATAGTATCTTTAAACATAACAGATTTTTTGCGGATACCTGCTGTATCAGTTATTATATAGTTATCATTTTTATATGTAAAATATACATCAATACTGTCTCTCGTAGTGCCTGCAATAGGTGTCACTATCACCCTTTCTTCGCCAAGCCATGCGTTTATTAGGCTTGATTTACCAACATTTGGTCTGCCTGCAACTGCAATTTTTATTCTTTCATCTTCATCATCATCTTCTTCTGTCTCTCTTTCTTCCTGCTCTGGTATATATTCATAAATATAGTCAAGAATATCATCTACATTTCTTCCATGCAGTGCACTTATTGGAAAAAGCTCTACATCACCAAGTTTATAAAATTCATTAACTGCCTGTTCTCTTGCATTGCTGTCTGCCTTATTAACTGCTACAATAAACGGTTTGCTGCATTTTCTAAGCATATCACATACGATTTCATCAAGAGCATGCAGACCTTCAGATGCATCTACAACTAAGATTAAAAAATCGGCTTCTTCTAATGCCTTAAAAAACTGCTCCTGCATTTCTTTCTTTAAAATATCAGCCTGTAAATCAAAGCCGGCAGTATCTACAAGTTTAAAATCTTTTGAAAGATAGGAAGTTTCTACTTCTATCCTGTCCCTTGTTACTCCCGGCATATCATCAGTGATTGCAATACGCCTGCCAGCAATCCTGTTAAACAAGGTAGATTTTCCTACATTTGGTCTGCCTATAATACCTAAATTAAACATTCTATAAAAGCCCTGCAAGTTTCATTGTTTCAGTTATTCTTTTTGCAAGCTCATCACATGGAAGAAGCGTTGCTACGCTGTCCATTTCAGGGCCTTTTGTGCTTCTTGTAACACCTGAGCGGACTGCCATATATAAAGGTCTGCCTTTTGTGCCTGTTTCTTTTTGTATTTCTTTCATGATTGCTTTGTATGTTTCTGCATCAAGATAATCTTTACCTTCAATTTTTTTAAGGAATAAATCAAGCACACCTTTACTTGTTTCAAGAGCAAGCATATCACGCGCTTCATCAGTTATTTCATCAGGCACTTTAAAATATACCTGTAAATATTCTGGAGCATCGCTTAAAAGTGTAAAATTATCCCGAACAGATAAAAGCATAGCTTCCATTTTCTCTTTATTTTCGCTTATATATTTTTCATCTGCAAGGCCTGATGATATAATATATGGCTTGCAAAGCTCTAATAATTCAGAAATCTCTTTTGAGCGAATATATATGCCATTCATCCATTTTAATTTATCAAAATCAAATACAGCAGCACTTTTTGAAACTCTTGACATAGAAAATTTTTCTTTTAGCTCATCTATTGTAAAAAGTTCTCTTTCATCATCAGAGCTCCAGGAAAGAAGCGACATATAGTTAATCATAGCTTCTTTTAAATATCCTGCTTTTCTAAATTCTTCCACACTTGTATTTCCATGTCTTTTTGAAAGTTTTGCATGGTCTGGACCTAAAATCATAGGAATATGGGCAAATATCGGTGCTTTTTCGCCTATTGCTTCATATATTAAAGCCTGTTTTGGAGTGTTTGATAAGTGGTCATCGCCCCTTATAACATGGGATATTTTCATTAATGCATCATCTATTACTACAACATAGTTGTATATCGGCGCACCGTCTGGGCGAATAATAATAAAATCACCAAAAGCATTTGTAGGAAACTCAATATCGCCGTGTATCATATCATGAACCATAATAGCTGGTTTAAATGCACGAAATCTAATAGATGCTTTTTCACCCCTTGCTTCTCTTTCTGCTATCTCTTCTTTAGTAAGATGAGCACATTTACCATTATATATATATGCTCTGCCTTCTTTTTGAGCTTTCTCTCTATCTGCGTCAAGCTCTTCTTTTGTGCAGAAACATTTATAAGCATAGCCGTCTTCAATTAATTTTTCAGCATATTTATTGTATATGTCAAACCTTTCTGTCTGGCGGTATGGGCCATATTCGCCACCTTTTTTAGGACCTTCATCGTAATCAAGCCCAAGCCACTCCAAATCTTCATATATAAGCTCTTCACTTTCAAGGGTAGACCTTTCTAAATCTGTATCTTCAATACGAAGAATAAATTTACCACCCTGACTTCTGGCAAATAAATAGTTAAAAAGAGCTGTTCTCACATTACCAACATGTATATGGCCTGTAGGGCTTGGAGCAAAGCGAACACGAATAGACATAATTATATCTCCTATGCACTAAGTAATTAAATTATATTATAAACTATTAATTATATATGTTTTTTATATAAATACAAGAAAAATTTTTCTCTGCTTCACCTCCATTTTTTACAACACCTTATGTCACTTAGACGAGCGGTTTTTGCGAGGACTGCCGATTTCCCGAGCTATTGCTGAGGAATCAGAAATCGCACAGGCTAGACCGAAGCGAAGAGTCTATATAGGTGTAGGGGAGCGTTTTTTGCGACGCAAGGACTTCCCGACGAATAGGCAGGAAAAAGAAGTCCGTAGCTGGACCGAGCCGTCGCTTGCGAGAGCAACAAAGAATTTATTTCTGTAGTTACATGGTTTTTCAAATTCAAGGACGAATTTGAAAATAAAAGTTTAATTAGATTTGGCATTATTCATATTTTATAGATAGAATATAGCGTAATTTTTGGGTGCTTAAATTTTAAGCAGTAAAATAATCTGCTTGATACTGCAATAATATTTCATTATTCTAATCATACTTTTCCACAGGATATCAAATAAATCTTTATTAGTTTTCTAGACACCTTTATATATTATTGATATTTCATTGTTTCTGCATAAATTACTGATAATATTAATAAACTTTTCTATTGACAGAAAAAAGCCTTATTTTTCAAGGCTTTATATAGATAAAGTTTTCCACAGGTTATCCACATATTTAGTTTAATGTTCTAGAAACTATTGAAATAAAAGCATATATTTTTATCTATTTTTAATATGCAGCATTTTTAGCTGTCTTGTGCTTTTAAATATTTATTTAATTATATTCTACCAGTATTATAATTTGATAAATAATTAAGCAAATATTATCATAAACCATACAACAATAACATTGTTTTATTTTATTAAATATCTACTATTTTAATAGATTATTTTTATATTTAGCAGAACAAAATATATCTTTTTTATCTTATTATTTATAGACTTATAAAAAGTATTGATATAACATAAATATATATGCTTTTCAATTTTAAACCTTTTTTTTATTTATGTATAATTTTCTATGAAAAGATATTGACAAAACTTATTTTATATATTTAAATAGAAAAGTGCATATATCTATATATTCTATTTTTCAGTTTAATAAGGAATTTAGCATCTTAAAAAGAGATGGTATAAATTTAATATAATTATAAAGGAGTGCGTTTATGCCTAGAAAAGATTTAGAAATTTCGGCTATGAGCTACCGTAAACACCCTGGCATGATTGCATGGATACTGCACAGAGTAACTGGGGTTTTACTTGTGCTTTATTTTATCCTGCATATGTTAGGCTCTGGCGGTGTATGTTCTTTCCTGCCAGCAATAGTGCAAAATATCTATGTTGAAGCAGTTGTGATTATTATGTTTGCCTGGCATGCTATGAATGGCTTGAGAATCATATTTATGGAATTTTTTAAAGCTGCAGAAAGAGGCTGTTTTAAGAAATTTCTTGCTGTCTTTACAGTATTAGCTGTATTACTTGCCCTTGTGGGACTATACTATGTGAAAGATGTTATTGCAGCAAATTCCGCTGCTAATGTAGAATCAGCTGAGGGAGAGTAACTATGAAAGTTTATAAATATACAGGAACAGGCAATAACGGCACTATCGCATGGGTATTGCAAAGGATTTCAGGCATAGTTTTAATTGTTGCATTAGGCTATCATCTGCTCGGTAAAATAATGACGAAAGCTGGTGGTGGTATCTTTGAAGGCAGTAATTCTTTTTTAATGGCAGCATTATGGCTTTTTGTAACATTCCACGCATTCAACGGCTTAAAAATGGTTACAGATGATTATGTATCTCGTAAAGGCACTCGTTTTATCCTTTACTTAATATACTGGACACTGGCGATTATTATGCTGGGACTTTCAAAATCCCTGTTTTAATACCCTTTAAGTGTTATGAGGTTAAATTATGATAAATACTACAAAAATAGAATACCACGAATATGATGTCCTTGTTGTAGGTGCAGGCGGTGCTGGTCTTAATGCTGCACAGGTTGCATCTCAATATGTTAAAACAGCAGTTATTTCAGAAGTATACCCTACTAGAAGCCACACAATCAGTGCTCAGGGAGGTATATCTGCATCGCTTGGTAATTTAGAAGAAGATAACTGGCACTGGCACATGTATGATACTGTTAAAGGCTCTGACTATTTATGCGACCAAGATGCTGCAGAATATCTTTGCCGCAAAGCTCCTGAAATGATTATTGAACTTGAACATATCGGTCTTCCATTTAACAGAACTCCAGAAGGTAAAATTGCACAGCGTCCGTTTGGCGGCCACACTGCAGAATATGGCAAACGACCAGTTAGAAGAGCATGCTATGTTGCAGACAGAACAGGCCACGCTATGCTGCAAACTCTCTTTGAAAAAGCAGTTGCACAAGGCACTCAGTTTTATAATGAATTTTTAGCAATAGAATTAATTAGAAACGAAGACAGAGTATGCGGTGTTTTATGTCTTGACCTGCAAAACGGTGAAGTTCATTTATTCCATGCTAAAGCAATAATATTTGCAACAGGCGGTAACTGCCGTATATATGCTACTACATCAAACGCACACATAAATACTGGGGACGGTTTAGCATTAGCATTAAGAGCTGGCTTTTCATGGTGCGACCCTGAATTTTTCCAATTCCACCCAACAGGTATTTATGGACACGGTAACTTAATTACAGAAGGTGTTCGCGGTGAAGGTGGTATCCTTTTAAACAGTGACGGCGAACGCTTTATGGAAAGATATGCTCCAACTATCAAAGACTTAGCACCTAGAGATATTGTATCTCGCTCTATGGTAAAAGAAGTGCTTGCAGGTAAAGGGGTAGGACCACAAAAAGACCATGTTCTTTTAAAAATTGACCATATAGGTAAAGAAGCTATTATGGAAAAACTCCCGGGTATCCATGAGCTTGCATTAGTATTTGCAGGGGTTGACTGCACAAAAGAACCTATCCCTGTTATGCCTACAGCTCACTATCAAATGGGTGGTATCCCTACTAACTATCTTGGCGAAGTTATCAAAGGCTATGGTTCAGATGCAGAAAGTGTATATCCTGGCTTTTATGCAGCCGGCGAATGCTCTGCAAACTCTGTTCACGGTGCAAACCGTCTTGGAACAAACTCTCTACTTGACCTTGTTGTATATGGCAGAACAGTTGGTGAGCTTGCTGCAAAATTTGCAAAAGAAAATCAAGCTGCTGAGCTTCCAGAAAATGCAGGTCAGGAAGGTATTAAATTATTAGAAAGATTTGCAAATGCAAACGGTAAAAATACTTACGGTCCAGTATATTCCCGCTTAACTAAACTTATGGAGCAAAAAGCAGGGGTTTATAGAACTGAGGAATATATGAGTGCTGCATGCAAAGAACTTGAAGAAATTGCAGACTTATTAGATGATTTCAAAGTAGTTGATAAATCAAGTGTATACAATCTTGATTTAGTAGAAGCATTAGAACTTAATAATATGGTGCTTATTGCAAGATGTGCCGCTAAAGCTGCATTAATGCGTAAAGAATCACGGGGCGGCCATGCTCGTGAAGATTACCCAGAAAGAGATGATGTAAACTACATGAAACATACAAATATAACTATAGCTGACGGCGGTAAAACAATTAATCTGGAATACAGACCAGTTAGAACTAAACCGCTTACTGTTGAACCATTCCCACCTAAACCTCGTGTTTACTAAGAATAAGGAAGGACGATATGAGCAAATTTATAAATGTTAAAATATTAAGATACGACCCAGATAAAGATAAAGCGCCTCACTTCCAATCATACAAAGTAGAGTTACGCAGGCCGGGTATGCTTTTACTTACTGTTCTTAACCAAATCAAATGGGAACTTGACCCTACCCTTTCATTCCGCAGGTCATGCCGTGAAGGTGTGTGCGGTTCAGACGGTATGAATGTAAACGGCGTAAATATGCTTGCATGTATGACTAAAGTAGAAGACTTAGGCTCTGATATTACTATCAAACCATTACCAGGTATGCCTGTAATGAGAGATTTAGTTGTGGATATTTCCAGCTTTATCAATAAATTTATTACAGTTAAACCATACATTATCCGCCACTCACCTATGCCGGATAAAGAGCTTTACCAGTCACCAGAAGACAGGAAAAAAATCGACGGATTATATGA
The DNA here is from genome assembly GCA_944323205.1 of uncultured Mucispirillum sp. Taxonomy (GTDB): domain Bacteria; phylum Chrysiogenota; class Deferribacteres; order Deferribacterales; family Mucispirillaceae; genus Mucispirillum. Next base: position 24,273 of record CALURO010000013.1, read on the forward strand.
ATGTATCCTTTGCGGCTGCTGCTCATCTTCATGCCCTAGCTACTGGGTAGATAAAGATTATCTCGGCCCTAATGCTTTCTTAAGAGCATGGAGATACTTAATAGACAGCCGTGATGAAGGTGCAGACGAACGCCTTGCAATACTAAACGATAAACACGGCGTATGGCGCTGCCACACAATCTATAACTGCGTGGAAGCATGCCCTAAAGAATTAAACCCAACAAAAGCTATTGTTGGTATCAGAAAAATGCTTATGGATAAACAAATATAATATATAAGCAAAATCAAGTATATAAGGGAAACCAGGAAACTGGTTTCCCTTTTTTTATAAACTAAAATTATCAAAAAATTTTGACAAGCAAAAATATTTTTTATAAAAGTATAAATCTATTTTCAGATACTAGTTTACCTAAGAAATTTAAAACAAAACTACTACAAAAATTCTTTTTTCTATAAATTGGGTAAGTATATAATACTTTATTTTTTAATTATTCTAATACTTCCCCATCTTCAGAGATTTTACTGCTGGCAGATTTTCTGGAAGTAGTTGTTTTTATTTTTTTAATAGTTGAACGAGCAAGTGCTTCCATTTCTTTCTGGTCTACTGGTATATTTTTATCAAAATGGGTATAGGCTGCATTAAATTCTACATAAGCTGTGCCCTGCTCACCGTTTCTGTGTTTTTCAATGATTATTTCTGCCACATTTTTATATGCTGTATCAGGGTTATATACTTTATCTCTATATAGGAACATAATAATATCTGCGTCCTGCTCTATTGCTCCAGACTCTCTTAAATCAGAAAGTCTTGGTCTTTTATTATCTGATTTCTCTACATTCCTGTTAACCTGTGCAAGAGCAATAACTGGCACATTAAATTCTTTTGCCATACCCTTTAATGAACGGGAGATTTCTGATATCTGCTGCTCCCTGTTCTGCAGGTTTTTTGCATACCCCATAATCTGTAAGTAATCTACAAATATAATATCAAGTGTGCCAGCATTATGAAGTTTTCTGCATTTTGCTTTTATCTGGTTTACAGTGATTGCTGGTGTATCATCAAGATATATAGGCAGTTTTTCAAGCTCATTATTAGCTTCTATATATCTTTCTATTTCATCGGTTGTAAAATTACCTGTTCTTAAAGTCCTCTGACCTATACGAGCTATTGCAGAAATAAGCCTTCTGGCAAGTGATTCTGAACTCATTTCAAGGGAAAAAAATGCACATGTTTTGCCAGCCTGAGCAGCATTTAAAAGCACACTTAAACCAAAGGCAGTTTTCCCCATACCAGGTCTGCCGGCTGTAATAATAAGGTCTGATTTTTGGAAACCATTTGTAAGCTTATCTAAAGCTTCAAAGCCAGATGGAACACCTGTTATATCTCTATTGCCAAACTGGTTTTCCTGCTGTATTTTATTTAACTGTTCCTGATGCCTTTCAAGCACATTACCAATAGGCTCTACAAATCGTCTAAGATTTGCTGCATCCCCTAAGTTTGATGTAATATCCTGAGCCTTGTCTATTAATATCTCCACATCTTCTGCTACTTCATACCCTAAAGTTGATATAGAGCTTCCTGCACTTATTAAACTGCGAAGTGTGGCTTTTTCTTTTAATATTTCTATATACTTATCTGCATTTGCAGCATTAGGCACATTATTTACAAGTTCAGAAATATATTCAATACCGCCAGCCTTTTCTATGTTATTTTCATCTGTTAACTGGCTGAAAAGTGTAACTAAATCAAGTGCCTGACCTTTTTTATGTAGATTATGCAATGCTGTAAGTATTATTTTGTGAGCAGGCTGATAAAAATCATCTGCATTTAAATGGTTTATAATCTCTTCTGCAACTGTATTATCAATAAGTATAGATGCAATAACAGCCTGCTCTGCTTCAAGACTGTTAGGCATAACCTTATTATTATTCATAATTTTCACCTCATAATATAAATTATAAAATGATATTACAACAAGGCTGGTCAGCTAATGGCATTAATTACAACAGTTAATTGACTTTTGACTTCTTTATAAATATTTACTTTTACAGTGTGTGTGCCTGCTTCTTTGATAGGCTCTTTCATATCAAATAATTTTTTATCAACAGGAAGGCCTAATTTTGCAAGTGCATCAGAAATTTCCTGGCTTGTAACTGCTCCGTAAAGTCTGCCAGTTTCTCCTGCTTTTAAAGAAAATTCTACTTTTGTAGTTTTTAATTTATCTGCTAACGCTTTAGCTTCTGCTACTTTTAATTTTTCCTGTTCTTTTATTGATTCAAGTTTTTCTTCATGAGCTTTCATATTAGCAGGGGTTGCTTCTAATGCTAATTTTTGTTTAAAAAGGAAGTTTTTTGCATATCCTTCTTTTACTTCCTTAATATCACCTTCGTTTGCAACACCTTTTACATTTTTTAAAAAAATTACTTTCATTATTCAAAATCCTCTTTTTTAATTATCTGCATTACTGCACTAGGTGCATAACCTTTATTTTTTAAAAAATTTATGCATTTGATATAGTCTTTATATGGGTCATTACTTTCTTTTTTAATATATCGTTTACTGTATTTTAATATATATTCTTCCATATTAATATTTTCTTTTTCTGCCACTTCCTCTATATAATAAATATCTTTATGGCAGCCTTTTAAATACAGTTTATTAGAAATATAATATGGTCCATATCCTGATTTAAGCTTTGCTCTTATATAGTTATATGCAGTTCTTTCATCATCAATAAAGCCAGCCTGCTCCATTTCTGCAACTGCCTTTTCTGCTTCTATTCTGCCGCATTTTTTCTCTATTTTATCATAAAGCTCATTTTTAAAATAATCCCGCATACTAAGCAGTTTATAAGCATAGCTAAGCCCAATTGATGCCATTATTTTTCAAATTCTTCCTTTTTAGCTGGTTTTTCTACTGGAGTTTCCTGTGCTTCACTGCTAGGAAGTTCTATATTATATTTTGCTCTTAACTGTTTCTCTATAGCTTTTGTAATATCAGGGTTCTGCTCTAAATAAATCCTTGCATTTACTTCACCCTGCCCAAGTTTTGTATCATTCATAGAAAACCATGCACCTGATTTCTGAATAATACCCGCATCAACAGCCATACCTAAAATAATACTTTCATTTGATATACCTTTACCAAAAAGCACATCAAACTCTGCCTTTTTAAATGGCGGCGACATTTTATTTTTAACTACTTTTACAGTAATTTTATTTGCAACAACTTCGTCTTTTTCTTTTATCTGGTTACCTTTTTTAACTTCCATTCTAACTGATGCATAAAATTTTAATGCATTACCCCCCGTAGTAGTTTCAGGGTTTCCAAACATAACACCAAGTTTCATACGGGTCTGGTTAATAAATATAAGACATGTTTTTGATTTATTAACAATAGCAGTTAATTTCCTTAAAGCCTGACTCATAAGACGCGCCTGCAAACCCATATGAGCATCGCCCATATCACCTTCTATCTCTGCTTTTGGAGTAAGTGCAGCAACAGAATCTACAACTATAACATCAATAGCACCACTTCTAACAAGTGTTTCTGTTATTTCAAGAGCAGATTCGCCGTTATCTGGCTGAGAAACAAGCAGATTATCAGTATCAACACCTATGGCACCAGCATAAACAGGGTCAAGTGCATGTTCTGCATCAATAAATGCTGCAACACCACCCATTTTTTGTGCCTCTGCAATAATATGGAGTGCTATTGTTGTTTTACCACTTGATTCTGCACCATATATTTCTATAATCCTTCCTCTTGGTACACCGCCTATCCCCAAAGCTATATCCAAAGATAATGCACCAGTTGGTATTACTGGTATTTTTTCATCTGACTTATCACCTAAACGCATAAGTGAACCTTTGCCAAAATCCTTCTCTATTTTTCCAAGAGCAAGCTCTAATGCTTTCTTTTTATCGCTGTCCATTCTTCCTCCAAAATAATATCATACAACTTAATAAATATAAGCAATATTAAATGTATCTTTAAATTTTAAAATATCTATTTTTCTATTCTGCTTAGATAGTTGTTAAGGGCATTAATATATGCTTCCACAGATGCTATTAAGACATCAGTAGAATATCCTTTACCAAGCACTTCTATACCGCTTGATACAAATTCTGCTATAACTGTTACTTCACCTTGAGCATCTTTTCCTTGAGTTACTGCATTAATTTTATAATTTTTAAGCCTGCCCTCACAGCCTGATATTCTCTCAACAGCTTTAAATGCTGCGTCAACAGGACCTTCCCCAGTAGAAGAATCAGTTAATATAGTGCCATCATCTTTTTTCAGCCTAAGTGTTGCAGTTGCTATTAAGCTGGAGCCACTGTTAAATCCCACATAATCAAGCTCATAATATTTTTTTGCATCACTTAATTTTCCTAAAACAATAGCTTCTAAATCTTCATCAAATATTTCTTTCTTTTTATCTGCTAAATCTTTAAAAGCAGCAAATGCTTTTTCTAAATGTTCATCATCTAAAGTGTAGCCCATTTCTGCAAGCCTTGCTTTAAATGCTGCCCTGCCCGAATGTTTTCCAAGCACAAGTGAATTTTTCATAATACCAACACTTTCTGCTGTCATTATTTCATAAGTTGAGCGTTCTTTTAATACTCCATCTTGATGAATACCTGATTCATGAGCAAAAGCATTTTTACCAACAATGGCTTTATTAGGCTGAACATCTACACCAGTTATACTTGTTATCATTCTGCTTGTTTTATATATTTCTGTAGTATTAATTGTAGTTTCTATATCTTTGTAAAAATCTTTCCTGACATTTATAGCCATACAGATTTCTTCAAGTGCTGAGTTACCTGCACGCTCGCCTATACCGTTTATTGTACATTCCACCTGGTCTGCACCTGCCCTGATTGCAGCAAGTGAGTTTGCAACCCCCATACCTAAATCATCATGATTATGAGTGCTGAGTATCACTTTATCTATATTTGCAACATTATTTTTTACCCCATGAAAAAGAGCATATATTTCATCTGGCATAATATACCCTACAGTATCAGGAAGATTAACTGTGCCAGCACCTTCTTTAATTACTGCATCTATTATCTGGTATAAAAAATCAGGGTCGCTTCTTAATGCATCTTCTGCACTAAATTCTACATCTTCACATAAATTTCTTGCAAATCTAACTGCCTGACGGGCAAGCTCTATAACTTCTTCCCTTGATTTTTTCAGCTTATATTTCATATGTATATCAGAAGTTGCAATAAATGTATGTATTCTTGGACGAACTGCTTTTTTTGTAGCTTCATATACTGCTTCTATATCTTTTTTATTAGCACGGGAAAGCCCGCAAATACTTGAATTTTTTACAAGTGATGATATTTTCTGCACAGCCTCAAAATCTCCAGGTGATGATGCTGGAAAACCTGCTTCTATAACATCTACCCCCAGCTTTTCAAGCTGCAGTGCAAGGCGGATTTTCTCATCAGTAGTCATGCTAAAACCTGGGCACTGTTCACCGTCCCTTAAAGTTGTATCAAAAAATATTAATTTACGCATTATTTACTCCAAATTAATTTCCCTGCTGATTTTCTTCTGCTGTTTTTGGTTTACCTTTTATCATTTTAAAAAACGCAAGGAATAAACCGATAGTAATGTATCCAGTAACCATTATAAAAGATACTACTTCAAAATAAAGCACTAAAATAGATATGAATATAATCATAAGTATTAATGCCTGAAATGGACGAGCCTTAAAATAACTCATTTTTTTAAAACTGAAAAAAGGCACTGTGCTTACCATTAAAAATGCAAGCAGATATATACTTACAAGGAAAAACATTGATAAAGCAGCTTTCTCTAAATCAAGCCCAAGTTTATGTATAAAAAGAACACTTGTAGCAATAAATGCTGCAGCTATAGGAATAGGGAGTCCTACAAAATATACATTGCTTATTTTACCACTCTGCACATTAAAGCGGGCAAGCCTTAATGCACCACTGGCAACAAATAAAAACACTGCCACAATGCCTAATCTGTCAAACCCTTTTAACAGCCACTCATATACAAGTATAGCTGGTGCTACACCAAAAGAAACCATATCACATAAAGAATCAAGCTGAACACCAAAATCACTTGTGCCATTAACAATGCGGGCAACTCTGCCATCTATACCGTCAAAAAAAGCTGCTAAAATAAGGAAATATGCAGCATATACAAAATTATCCCCTTCTACTATTCTGCTGCCTACTGAAAGCATAATAGAATATATTCCACATAAAAGGCCCATAATAGTAATAAAATTAGGCAGTATAACATTCCTGTTGCGAAGAGTCATATTTAATTTACCTGATTTTTCAGAAAACATACTCATTTTTTTACCTTGACATATTTTTAGTCATTAAATTTAGCAATAATACTTTCGCCTGCTTTTACTTCATCATCAACTTCTACTTGTATTGTGGCAGAAAGTGGAAAATAATGGTCTACACGGGAAGAAAATTTAATCATACCAAATCTATCCCCAGTTGCCATTAAATCTCCCTCTTTAACATAACTTACAGTTCTTCTTGCCACAAGCCCTGCCACCTGAACAGCAATAACTTTACCATATTTTGTATCAAAAGTTATAATATTTCTTTCATTTATAATAGAAGCATCTTTACGGCTTGCATTTACAAATTTACCTGGAATATGCTCAATAGAAGTAACTGTTCCTGTAACTGGAGTTCTATTAACATGTACAGAAAATAAATTCATAAATACACCGACTTTTTTATATTTTTCGCCTTTAAATTCAACTTCTTCCACTTCTACAACTTTACCATCAGCAGCAGATACTGCAATATCCTGCTCAATAGGTGCATTTCTTTCCGGGTCTCTGAAAAACCATAAAAATAATGCAAGCAGTAGTATAGATATAGTCACCCAAATAAACCATGGAATAATATAAAACAAAATAGTTGCAACTAATGCACTTATAATAAACGGATATCCTTCTTTTGCTATCATAATGACCTCTCATAAATATAATTATAATAATATATCATAAAATAATTGTTGTAGCAATAAATTTTACTGAAATGTGTTTAAAGTTTCAAGATTGTTTTTCTTCTGCTTCACCCCCCCCCATTTTTTTTAAAACACCTTATGTCACTCAGACGAGCGGTTTATGCGAGGACACTTTTTCCCGACTGAGTAGGGAGGAAAAAGAAAAAGTGGCTAGCAAACGGAGCGTCTAGCGGAGCCGAAGAGTCTATAATTTTTACTAACTAGTATGTTGTAAGATAGGCTCAGGACGAGCCGTCGCTTGCGTAAGTGCGGGAGGGGAGCGTCTTTTGCGACGCAAGGACTTTCCGACCAAATCGGAAGGAAATAAAAGTCCGCAGCTGGATGTTCCCCCGACCAAACGCCTAAATAAAAATTTCACGGGGAGCGATTTTTGCGACGCAAGGACTTTCCGACGAATAGGAAGGAATGAAAAGTCCGCAGCTGGACCGAAATTTTTATTATTGTTAAATAAGATTCTTCGCCTACTATCGTAGGCTCTGAATGACAGTTATTACAATTATTGATCTTTTTATATATATTATCAAGTAGTTATAGCATGTTTTAATAAAAAATGGGGGTGAAGCAGTGTTTTTCTCTTATTCTTGTATTAAATTAGATATGTATGTTTTCAGATAGTGTTTTTAATTATATTTTAAGAAACGACTGTAAAGTGGCAGTTTTAACGCACATGTCGCTAAAACTGCCTACAATATAAATAATTATAAATCTTTCTAAATTTTAACCTTAGTTTTTAGATTTATCTACTATTTTACTTTTGCCAAGCCAGCTCAACATGTTATAAGTCAAAAATAAATTTTTGACTTGAATATTTATGCTTTTTATAATTACTCCCGTAATTATAAAAAAAATGTGGCAGTTTTACCGCTCATGTCGCTAAAACTGCCAACTCTATTAATGATTGTAAAATCTTTCTAAATTTTATTCTTAGTTTTTAGATTTATCTACTATTTTGCTTTTACCAAGCCAGCTCATCATGCCGCGAAGTTTTTCACCAACTTCTTCTATTGGGTGGCTGTTAGACATATTAGATAATGCATGGAAATGTGGTGCATTTACTTTGTTTTCCATCATCCATTCTTTTGCAAAAGTACCGTCTTGAATTTCTCTTAATACTTTTTTCATTTCTTCTTTGGCAGCAGGAGATACTACTCGTGGACCTCTTGTTAAGCCGCCGTATTCTGCTGTATTAGAAATAGAATACTGCATATTTTTAATACCGCCTTCATAAATTAAGTCTACAATTAATTTCATTTCATGCAGACATTCAAAATATGCCATTTCTGGAGCATATCCTGCTTCTGTTAATGTCTCATAACCATACTGAATAAGTTTTGCTAAACCGCCACATAATACAGCCTGTTCACCAAAAAGGTCTGTTTCTGTTTCTTCTTTAAAACTTGTTTCAATAACACCAGCTCTTGCACCTCCTATAGCTGCAGCATAAGCAAGTGCAACTTCTTTAGCATCACCTGTTGCATCTTGATAAACTGCAATTAAGCAGGGAACACCGCTGCCAATTTCATACTGCTGACGAACTAAATGACCAGGACCTTTTGGGGCAATCATTATAACATTTACATCTGCAGGTGGCACAATTTGTCCAAAATGGATATTAAAACCATGAGCAAATGCTAAATATGCACCTGATTTTAAGTTTGGCGCTATTTCATCTTTATAGATTTCACCTTGAAGTTCATCTGGAGTAAGTATCATTACTAAATCAGCCCATGCAGCTGCTTCTGCAACTGTCATAACTTTTAAGCCTGCATTTTCTGCCTTTTTCCATGATTTACTGTCTTTTCTTAATGCAACAGCAACATCACAGCCAGAATCTTTTAAGTTGTTAGAGTGGCCATAACCTTGACTGCCGTAGCCGATTACTGCTATTTTTTTGCTTTTGACAGCACCTAAATTGGCATCTTTTTCATAATAAACTTTCATTTGTTTACCTCAATATTTTATATTTTTTCAGCTTTTTATCAGCTTTAATTATTTACTGTTATTTGACTGCTTTAATTTTTCCATTTCGCTTGTTGCTTTTGAGCCTCTGCCTATTGCAAGACAGCCTGAGCGGATTAATTCTATTATCCCATAAGGGCGGACAAGTTCAATAAAAGCCTGCAGTTTATCATTATCACCAGTAATTTCTATTACCATACTTTCTGGTGTAATATCTACCACATTTCCACGAAATGTATTGACCATATTATAAATATCACTTCTATGTTTTTGTGTAACATACACTTTTACTAATACAAGCTCTCTTTCAATATGGTTGTACGATGTTAAATCCCTTACTTTTAAAACATTTATCAGCTTACGCAGCTGCTTTATAATCTGCTCTATTATCCTGTCATCACCATAAGTAACAATAGTCATCATAGAAACATCATGTTTATCAGTATAATTAACTGTCAGACTTTCAATATTGTAACCTCTGCCGGAGAAAAGACCTGCCACACGAGCAAGCACACCAAATTTATTTTCAACAAGGACTGATATAATATGTCTTTTTTCCATAGCACTTACCTTATTATCATCTCATCAATTGATGCACCTGCTGGCACCATAGGATATACATTTTCTTCTCTGTCACACACAAAATCCATAAGCACTGGTCTGTCTTTTATTTTAAGAGATTCTCTTAACACTGCTTCCACATCTGATGGTTTTTCTGCACGCATTCCTATGCAGCCATAGGCTTCTGCTAATTTTACAAAATCAGGCTGCACTTCAAGGCATGTATCAGAATATTTTTTATTAAAAAATAGCTGCTGCCACTGCCTTACCATTCCTAAAAATTTGTTATTTATAATAACAGTTTTAACACCAACCCTATACTGCACGCAGGTTGTTAATTCCTGCATATTCATTAAGATACCGCCGTCACCTGATACACAAAATACTTCTTTATCAGGTCTGCCGATTTTAGCACCCATTGCAGCAGGAAGGCCATAACCCATTGTACCCATACCGCCTGATGATAAAAACTGTCTAGGAAAGCTGTATTTATAAAACTGACCTGTCCACATTTGATGCTGGCCTACATCTGTAGCAATAACAGCATCGCCACCAGTTACATTATATAATGTTTCTATAACATACTGCGGTTTAATAATTTTATCGCTGTATTTATATGAAAATGGTTTTTCCTTATCCCAGCCTTTTACTGTTTCAATCCATTCCTGCCTTTCCTGTCTGCATTTATCCCATTTATAATCATCAAGATATTTATTTATCATATGCAGAACATTACAGCTGTCACCAACAACAGGTATTTCAATATCAACTGTTTTACTGATAGATGATGGGTCTATATCAATATGAGCTATTCTTGCATTTTTTGCAAACCTGTCAAGCCTGCCTGTAGAACGGTCTGTAAATCTTGTGCCGATAGCTATTATAAAATCAGACTCTGTTACTGCCATATTAGAAGCATAGTTGCCATGCATTCCAAGCCAGCCTATCCACTGGCTGTCAGTTGCAGGATAGCCACTTAACCCCATAAATGATGAAACAACAGGTACATTTACTGCATGAGCAAATTTTATCAACTCTTCTGTTGCACCTTTACTTGCTTTTACTCCACCGCCAATAAATATAACAGGTTTTTTTGCTGTTTCTAATGTTTTAAGCAGTTTTTTAACCTGCATCGGATGGCCTTCAGTATTAGGCTGATAGCCTGCTAAATGTATATGACCATTAGGCTCGTATTTCACTTTTGCAGCAAACACATCTTTTGGAATATCTACAAGCACAGGACCAGGCCTGCCTGTTGTAGCAATATGTATTGCTTCGTTCATAGTGTCTGCTAAATCTTTAACATCTGTTACAAGATAGCTGTGTTTTACTATAGGGCGTGTGATACCTACAATATCAGCTTCCTGAAATGCATCACCGCCTATTAAATTTGAAACAACCTGCCCTGTAATTACAAGCATAGGCACACTGTCCATATAAGCTGTGCCAATACCTGTTACAAGGTTTGTAGCACCCGGGCCGCTTGTTGCCATACATACCCCTATTTTACCAGTTGCTCTTGCATAGCCATCTGCAGCATGTGCCCCACCCTGTTCGTGACGAGGCAGTATATGCTTTAAGTCAGAATCAAATAATGTATCGTAAAAACCAGTAAGAGAACCGCCGGGATAGCTGAATATTACTTCTACCCCATTACGCTTTAAGCAGTCTATTACAATCTCACCACCTGAACATATCATCTTAATACTCCAATATTATGGTTTACACTAAAATTATTTATCTCTTTTAAAAATAGCTCCCTCATTAGCACTAGATACACCTTTAGCATATTTTGCTAAATAACCGCCTGCTGCTTTTGGTGCTGGAGCTTTAAAGTTTGCACGCCTTTTTTCAAGTTCTGCATCACTTACATCTAAGTGAATACTTCTTTCTGGTATATTAATAGCTATTTTATCACCGTCTTCCACAAGAGCAATGATACCGCCCTCTGCTGCTTCAGGGGAAATATGACCTACACAAGGCCCTCTAGTACCGCCAGAAAATCTGCCGTCAGTAATCAATGCAACCTGATTAAGCCCAAGTCCCATAATGGCAGCAGTTGGTGCAAGCATTTCCCTCATACCGGGACCGCCTTTTGGACCTTCATAACGAATAACTACTATATCACCATTTTTTATAACTCCGCCCATGATTGCAGCCATAGCATCTTCTTCAGAGTTAAATGTTTTAGCTGTTCCTGTAAATACCATCATATCAGGATTAACAGCACTTTGCTTAATAACTGAGCCGCCGGGAGCAATATTTCCTTTTAATACTGCTATACCACCCTCTTTATGGTACGGATTATCTACTGGACGAATAATATCTTCATCATAATTTTCTGCTTTATTACATATTTCTTTTACAGTCATACCACTGACAGTAATATTATCTTCTAAATGACTTTCAAGAGATTTCATAACAGCAGGAATACCACCTGCAAATTCAAAATCTTCCATAAAATATTTACCGCCAGGAAGAAGGCTTGTAATATGCGGTGTTTCTTTTGATAAAGCATCAAATGAATCTAAATTTAAATTAACACCTGCTTCATAAGCGATTGCAGGAAGATGAAGAGTTGTATTTGTTGAGCCGCCAAGAGCCAAATCTGCCTTAACAGCATTCCTAAATGCTTTTTCATTCATAATATCAAGCGGCTTAATATTTTCTTTAACTAATGAAACAAGACGAACACCTGAATCAAAAGCTATCCTGCGTTTTTTAGCCATACCTGCCATAGCTGTAGCACAGCCCGGCATACTCATACCCATAACTTCTGTTAAACATGCCATAGTGTTAGCTGTAAAAAGTCCCTGACATGCACCCTCGCCAGGACATGCTGTCATTTCCATATTACTCATTTCTTCTTCATCTATTTCACCAGTTGCAGCTTTTGAAGCAGCTTCAAATGAATCTGTAATAAAATCACGCCTTTTCATACGGTAATTACCACTCATCATAGGACCTGCTGTAACAAAAATTGATGGAACATTAAGTCTTGCTGCAGCCATAAGCATACCCGGAGTGATTTTATCGCAGTTAGTAATGAAAAGCACACCATCAAGTGAATGAGCATTTACAACACATTCTATCATATCAGCAATAGCATCACGGCTTGGCAGACTATAACGCATACCAGAATGACCCATAGATATACCATCACATACTCCAGGAACACTAAATATAAAAGCCTGACCGCCGCCTGTATGAATACCTTTTTCTGCAAACCTTTCAAGTATCCGCATACCAGAATGGCCAGGAATAAGGTCTGTAAAACTTGAACATATACCAATAAATGGTGCTTCCATTTGGTTTTTAGAAACACCAGTGCCATATATTAATGCTCTATTTGGAGCCCGCTGGCACCCTTTTTTAATAATATCACTTCTCATATTATTACCCTTGCACAATAACTTAAAAATTTAAATAATTAACTAAGTTATCACTATAATTTTAATTTAGCAAGTAAATTTTAAAATGGTTGCACCCTATTTTTTTGGACTTACCTAAAAATTTGGACTAATCAACGAACAGCATTTATCATTCCCGTATAATATTTACAACTTTAAGTATGCATGTAAATAGAAAGATATAAAAATTACAACTGTTAATGTAATTTTTATGCAAAAATTTCTTTCAATATAAATATAATTGATAATACAAGCATAGTTTTTGATATTTCTTTATATCTGCCTGTTCCTGCTTTAATTATTACATAAGCTAGTATAGAAAGCTCTATACCCATAGCAATATTATATGTAAGTGGCGTCATAACGACAGCTATTACTGCGGGAATTAGCTCAGTCCAGTCTTTAAAATTTATTTTTTCCACAATAGAAAACATTAATATCCCAACAAAAATAAGAGCAGGGGCAGTTGCTGCAACAGGTACAATTTGTATTAATGGAGAAAAAAACATTGCAAGTATAAATAAAAGCCCTATCACAACAGCAGTTAAACCAGTTCTGCCGCCAGATTCTACACCTGTAATACTTTCAATATAAGCTCCAACTGTGCTTACTCCAAAAATACTGCCTGCAGTTGAACCAAGAGCATCTGCCATAAAAGCTTTTTTAGCTCTCATCATATTACCTTTTTCATCTACAAAGCCTGCACGCTGAGCAACCCCCATTAATGTGCCGATAGTATCAAATACTGCCATAAAAAGCAGGGTAAATACTGCCATTAAAAAGTTTGAATTTAATATATTTGAAAAATCCATCTGAAAAAATACTGGTGTTATAGAAGGTGGAACAGAGACTATACCATCAGGAATTTTTGTAAGACCAAATGGTATGCTTATAATTGTTACCACCACAATACTTATTAATATTGCACCAGTTACCTTTCTTATATGCAGTGTAATCATAAGCATAAGTCCAAATAAAGATAAAAAAGTATTTATATTAGTTAAATCACCATAAGTAACTAATGTTGAATCATTATTTACAATTATACCTGCACTTTGAAGACCTATAAACATTAAAAATATACCGATACCTGCAGGTATACCCATTTTCAATGAAAGCGGGACAGCGTCCATAATCAACTCTCTAATACGGCCAACTGTTATGAATATAAAAAGAACACCAACAATAAAAACAGCTGCCAGTCCTTCCTGCCATGAAAGCCCCATAGATTTAACTATTACAAATGCAAAAAACACATTAGATGTCATACTTGTTGCAAGTCCAATAGGATAATTTGCATAAAGCCCCATTAATATACTTGCAAATGCAGCAGCTAAGCATGTAGCTGTAATTAAAGCATCTTTAGGCATACCAGAATTAGACAAAATATCAGGGTTTACAAAAATAATATAACTCATAGTCATAAAAGTTGTAATACCAGCTATTATCTCTCTTTTTACAGTGCTGCCTGACAAAGTTATACCAAAAAATTTATCTAACATAAATGCTCCTTGAAAAATTATATAATCTTATGAAAATACCACATATTTTACAGGAAAATATGCTGAATATTTTTATATTTATATTTAATAAATTTGGTTAAATATGGTATTTTTTTCAAATTTTACTTGTATTTAACTTTATATTTTATATACTACAATATTTTAATTTATAATATATATTTTTGCAATAAATTATTAAATTCAGGTATTATATGAAAAAAACAGCTTTTATTTTATTAATATTTTTTGCTTTGTATTATAAAAGTTTTGCAGCAGCTGCTATAATAAAATCAGAAATAGATATTAATCTAAATATGATTAAAGGCAGCATTACTATTGCTTCTACAAAAGCAGAAACTGTTACTGTATCGCTTTATGATGATATGCAGATTTTAAGTAATGATAAAAGAATAAAATATAATAAAAACAGTAATGAATATATTATAAGCCTTGACGGTTTATCACCTGTCGTTTTATCATATATTAAAAACATTACTAATGAATATGATACTATAAGCAGTGATTTTATTTCAATATATTCAAGTATAGTGCCTGCTGTATCAAATATTGAAAATGCAGAGCTTTATATTAATATACCAGAAAATTTTCAAGGGCTTGCAAGCCAGTTTGTAACTTACTCTCAGAATAAAAATACCATGGTTTTTACATACAATAATCTTCCTAAAAGCATATATTTTGCTGCCTCATCTAACTATGTTATAAAAAAAATAACACAAAAAAATGTAGATATTTACACCCTTTTATTTAAAGAACATGAAAATCTAAGCTATAAGCTTCTGCAAAAGGCTGCTTATTATATAGAAATGTATGAAAGCCTATTTTCATCTCACTTTCCATACCATAATTTTATTATAATAGAAGATGTAAATCCTTACGGTCATGCACTTGCTTCTATGGCGGTATTTGGTTCATCTATTATAGATAAAGATTTTATAGCACAACGCTCTTTAGGTCATGAAGTACTGCATCAGTGGTTTGGTGCAGCTATTGAATGCAGCATGGCAGACGGTAACTTTTTAGAAGCTGTTACCACATATTTTTCTGACTATTTCTATGAAAAAGATGATAGAATTACATACAGAAAAGATGTGCTTATGAAATATCAGGCTTATATGACAGAAAAAAACTTCCCATTAAAAGATTTTGTTTATAATGCAGGCAAAAAAGAACAGGCAGTAGGCTATGGAAAAGGGCTTATGGTGCTGCATATGGCTAAAAATAAAGCAGGTGATGACGCTTTTATGGCAGGTATTAGAAAGTTTATTAATGATAAACTCTACTCCACAGCATCTTGGAAAGATTTACTTGAATATATAGGTATGGATAATGATTTTTATATAAACTGGATACTTAAAAAAGATGATATTACTTTATCAGTAAATAATACAACTTTTCAAGATAATATACTATCATTTAATTTAATCCGTAAAGGCGGTGAGGAAGAAGTAGATATTCCATTTACCCATATTTCAGAAAACCATACTGTAACTGGAAAATTAAAAACAAAAAAAGGTGTAAATCATATAATATATAACTTGAAATCTGATAACGATACATTTATCATAGATGATAGATATGACTTAATGCGCAACTTATATCCTGCAGAAACTACTCCATCATTTGATTTTCTTTTTGGAGCTGATGAAATATTATTTGCAGGTGGTAAAAATGAAGACAAATCATTTAAGCGGATATTTCCTAATATTAAAGATACTGTTCATATTAGGAAACTAAGCCTGCACCATTTAAAAGATAAAAATGTTATTATTGCTATGGAAAACACTGTTCCACAAACTGTAACAGAGCTTTTAAAAAGCAAGTTGACTTTTACTTTTGAAATAGGCAGCACTACATACAAAGTTGTAAGAAATCCTTACTCGCAGGGTGATAAATTTATTATGTTTTCTTTTAACCATACAAAAAAGAGCCTGAACAAATTAACTCATTATGGCTCTTACTCATATATAACACTTAATAAAAATGAAGTAACAGCTAAAGAAAAAAATACTACGCCAAATGGAATAAAAGTATTTGGCAGATAGAGGAATATAATGAAAAAAATTTTACTTTCAAGCCTAATTTTAATGCTCTCATATTCATTCAGCTTTGGTGCTGTATATAATCAGGATAACAGGATACCAGTGCCTTATGTACTAAAGATTATAGAAGAGTTTGAAAATAATGCAAATTCTTATGAAAAAGCAGTAATGCGTAAAAATATTCTTCATAAACTTTCTACATACGGAACCCGTAATATACCTGATATAAGTGATGAAGCTGTTGGTTTTATATTTCACATGATAAAATTAAATATCGGAGAAAGTAAATTTCAGGCAGGCTTAAATAAAATGGCAGATTTAAAAGATATGCCTTCTATTACATGGCTGCAAATATTAAGGTGTTTTGATGGTATTAATGCTGACAGCTTTTATGATGCTTATTTCTCAAAAAATCCGCTGATTAAATTATCAGTAACAAATGCAGAATATATTGCTGAAAAAGACAACTACTATATATCATTTACCATTTTAAGAAAATATGGCGATAAAGTAGTTAATATTCCTTATGTACTTGAATACGATAATAAAAAAGAATACGGCAGACTACAGTCAAGTATAGACAGGGAAGAAACTTTTAAAGTGCCTGTTAATACTGGAGAAGTTAAGCTGATTTTAGACCCAAATTATCATGTAATAAGAGAGCTTACAGATAAGGAAAAATCACCTGTTATTGCTGATATATTAAATAAAGAAGGAGTTTTATATATAGATAGTCAGGATAATAATGCAGTATCTTCTATATTTAAAAATCCAAAATATGTGCGTGATGATGAAGTAAAATTTAGTGATTTAGAAAATGCTGATGTTATTATTGGAAGCTATAATAATAAAATAGCTAAATTCTTTGCAGATAAGCATATAAGCAGCCCAGATAACTCTGAATATTTTATTTTTAAAAACCCAATGAATAAAGATAAATATATATTAATTGCTAATAATATGCAGACAGGAAGTATGCATTTATTAAAAAATTATGCTTTTAATCAGGAATTAATTTTTAAAAATGATAAACTTATCTCTAAATCAAGTATGCCGTCTGATATGGGTATAGTTATATTAGAGCATAAAAAAGACATAATTATAGATGTTGAAAAACTTGATACATTTCAAGATATGATGAAAAAAGCATCTGCATATAAAGTAATATTTGCAGGGGAAAGCCATAATGAATATTCTCACCATGCAAACCAGCTTGCAATAATAGAATATCTTAATAACTCTAAAAAGAAAACTGCCATAGCTATGGAAATGGTGCAGTATGAATATTTAAATGTGATAAATGACTTTGTAAAGGGGAGAATTACTGAAAAAGAAATGCTTGATAGTATTGACTACTATAATAACTGGAGCTTTGATTATTCTCTTTATGCCCCTATATTCAGGTATGCAAGAGATAATAATATAGATATAATACCATTAAATATAGACAGAGAAGTTACCTCAAAAGTATATCAAGGTCAGATTGATAATTTAACTGAAGAACAGGCGATTTCTATGCCTGAGCGTATGAAAGTTATGAATGATGAATATGAAAATAAAATCAAGTCTATTTTTGATATGCATACAAAAAATCAAAACAAATTTACAGATTTTTTCTTATCTCAAAATATATGGGATGAAATAATGGCTAAACATTTAGCAGATTACAGAAAAGCTAACCCAGATACTTCTATTGTAGTAATATGCGGAAACGGCCATGCTGGTAAAAATTCAGGGATACCTTTAAGATATAAAAGGATTACCGGAGAAGACAGCTTTGTTATTATGCAGGGAGAAAATATTAATCAGGAAGATGCAGATGTATATATATATCCTGAAGAAATAAGCAGTAAAGGAACACCAAAAATTGGGGTTACTATATCTTTAGATGATGAAAAAAATGGCATTGTAAAAGTAGAATCTGTTACAAAAAAATCGCCAGCTGCTCAGGCTGGAATAAAAAACGGTGATATAATACTTAAATGCGGTTATCATGATATAAAAAATATTGGTAATTTAAAATATGCACTATATGAAAAAGGTTATAACGGTGCCTTAGAATGTGAAATAAAAAGAGGTAAAAATATTTTAAGCAAAAGTATCAAACTTTTTGAATATGATGACAGCGAAGAAATGGAGGACATAGTAAAAGCACATATTGCAAAAATGAAAAATAAATAGGTATAAGGTGTAAGATGATTTTCTGGTGACACTCATTTTTTACAATACTTTATATATCTCAATAGTGGGTAAAAATTCCATATTTTTACCTACTGTCTGCAACCTATGGGTAAAATTTTGCAAAATTTACCCATTGCATATTGATTTTTTTAGCTACTAATATATAATTATAAATTATATAAAGGTGGTAACAATTGGATAAAATAATAATCACAGATAATTTGGAAACAAAAACCATACTAAAAAAAGTAAATACAGCAAATAAAAAGCTTGCAGAGCTTAAAGGCATTGTAAAAACGATACCTAATGAAAAAATACTGATTAACTTCATATTTTTACAGGAAGCAAAAGACAGTTCTGCTGTTGAAAATATTATAACAACACATGATGAACTGTATAAACAGTTTATTTTTGATGATACACATAATATTGCAGCAAAAGAAGTAGAAAATTATGTGGAAGCACTATATGCTGGTTATGATATAATAAAGAAAACTACACTTTTAACTGTAAATG
Organism: uncultured Mucispirillum sp.; assembly: GCA_944323205.1. Classification (GTDB taxonomy): domain Bacteria; phylum Chrysiogenota; class Deferribacteres; order Deferribacterales; family Mucispirillaceae; genus Mucispirillum. The sequence continues at coordinate 43,507 of CALURO010000013.1, forward strand.
GAATATGTGAAATTCAAGCTATACTTGAAAAAAATAATGCTGGTATAAGAAGTCAGAGTGGCACTAAATTATTAAATACTGCAACTGGCAAAGTTATATATGAACCACCACAGACAAAGCAGGAAATATTAGAATTATTTTCTGATTTAGAAAAATTTATTAATGATGATACATTATATCCAGAACTTGATACTCTTATTAAAATGGCAGTTATCCATTATCAGTTTGAAAAAATACACCCTTTTTTTGACGGCAACGGTAGAACTGGACGCATAATAAATGTTCTTTATCTTACTTTAAAAAATCTTTTAGACAGTCCAGTTTTATATTTAAGCAAATATATAATAGAAAATAAGCAGGAATATTACAGCAAAATTAATGAAGTAAGCAAAACAAATAATTATGAGCCGTACATTTTATTTATGCTTGATGCAGTTTATGAAACTTCGTGTAACACTATTAATATTGTTGAAAAAATATCACAGGCTATGAAAGATGTAAAATATAAAATAAGAGATGAATTAAAATTAAATTATTATTCCCAAGAACTTATAAATGCACTTTTTTATATGCCGTATACTAAAATTTCATTTATAGAAAAACATTTAAATGTTACAAGAAAAACTGCATCTAAATATTTAGATGAATTATGTAAATATAATATTTTGTCTAAGCACAGATTAGGAAATAACATATATTATATAAATGAAACACTTACTAATATATTATCATACACATAGGTAATTGGTAAAAATTCCATATTTTTACCCACTGTCTGCAACCTATGGGTAAAATTTTGCAAAATTTACCCATTCTATTTTCAATTTAATACATATGTTTTGGCATATAAAACATATGCTGTTTATAATTTTTCAGCATTTTATATGTAAAACTTTATAATAATGGATACATAAAAAAGGGAGCATATGCTCCCTTGCAGCCTGATAAAATGCACGAGCATATTTACGAAAACACTGTTTCCATAGCTGCAGCTGGAGAGCATTATTAGGCTGGCAAAAGACTGGCGAAAAAATGTATTTTTTCGACAATCTAACTCATTTAAAATTTTATCCAATATATTTTACCATATATAATATATGCCGCCTATTCCATTATTTCCATGCAGCTCTATATGGTCAAATATTCCATTCCATTTTGTAATAAAAAAAGAATATATTTCTAACTCTTTATTTTTATATCCTGCAGAGGTGATAAAACTGTTTTTATTACTGTTTTCTGAATATACTTCATCGATTATCTCTGCAAGATTAAATCCGTTTTTATTGTATTCTTCACTACCTTGAATATAATTAAAAGATAAAATATTATATCTTTCATCATCTGTAATATTCCTGCCTGTAACAAGCAGCATTTTTATAAAATCTTGAAATAAACTGTTAAAATCCATATTAACAGCTTCTTCTACTGCTTTTACACCAGTTTCTTTAGACTGATATATTTTTTTAATATATTCATCACCAAATCTTTCCTGCAAATACCTTGCAAATAAAAGACTTAAACCATAATTCTGAGTACTGTCATTTGTAATTAATGATTTACCCTGTGATGAAGAAAAGAAAGTAGAAATATATCTTTTATGCGGCAGCGTATATCCACCATAATATTCTGCAAGCATTGAAAGTCCTTCATTTAACCATACTGAAACATTAGTATTTAATTTATTTCTTACTCTGCTGTCAAAAAGCACCATATGCTGAAATTCATGTATAAAAGTTGCTTTTACATCTTCTTTATTTTTTTCCCATCTATTTTTTTCAAAATATTTATGGTTTACATAAAGCACATCTGCTTCATTTGATTTTGCATCAGAAAATGTTCCATCAGCATATTTATCTGGAGTATAAAAATATCCCATAAGACCATCATCAAAATCTGCAATTAAAAATGATACTTTTCCATTATTATCTATATCATTTTCTGTATCATAAAACTGGTGGATTATTTTATAATCTTTATCAAATGCTGCAGTTATTACATCTATTTGGTCTTGTGTTATACTTAAACCTTCCTGTATAAAAAAATAAGCATAATCTGATACTGCAATACATTCTGCATTTATTAATTTAAAACTATTATTTACAAGCAGATATACATCGTTCCATTTAGTGCCTTCATTTATAATTTCAGGCATAGTTTTCATTTTAATATCAGCATTAGGATATATGGGCTTAATATTATGTTTTTCTGCATAGTCTTGAATATTTTTTATATGTTCATTCATTCTTTCCTTTGGATTTAAAACTATGCTCTCTGCTTTATAAACAATATCTTCTTTATTTTGCAGAGTTTGGTTATTCCCTGATATATTATAATATGCCTTTTTACTATAATCATCACTAATTTTTTCAGGCATATAATATGCAAGTGTATGCAGCATTTTAGCATTATCATAAATTTCTATATTATTTACACCAGTTTTTAGTATATTTTTTTCCTGATTGTTATCGGTATTATTTGTATTATTATCTATACCTGTTTCATTATTAACAGTATTATTACTGCTGCTTTTAACATCTGCACAGCCTGTTAAGCAAAGCAGCAGACTTATCAAAATTATTACTTTCATTTTACTGCCTGTATTATAAATTATTATATTCTGTTATCATTTCTTTAAATGACGGCTCATTTTCCAGTCTATCAAGCACATTTCTTTTAAAAGTTTCTGCATCGGTATTACAGTCTTCATAAGTAATATTTAAATTTTTTAAATATTTTCCTACTGTCTGTGCATAAGAATACTGTAATGGAGTGCTTAACTCTTCAATAGTTCCTGATATTTCCTTTGCTCCATATTTTACCATAAGCCTGTATAACTCTAAAAGTCTATTTTCTGCTCTCTGGCTTACCATATTCAGCTCTGCAGGTCTTAAACTTAAATAATTTACTATTAACTTAGGAAGCATTATTTCAATATAATCATATACAGGAACACCTGTTTCATCACCTGCTATATCAGGGTTAGATGTATATGGATTTATTATTTTATCACATACTTGAACAAACTGGATTAGTGTATTATAATTTTTATCAGGTGATATTACTGGCATTACAGAAAAAGTTTCATCATAAGTTGCACCTAACACTGGCTTATCAAAACTTGATATATTAGAAGCACCATGACTCACTCTAAAAAACATATCAACAAGTGATGATAATATTTTTCCATCTGCAGGCAGCTTCTGCTCTTTTAAATAAGTTACAAACGAGCATGATAAATAAAACATATTACTTCTAATATTTTCCTTTATTTCTCCATTTGTAAGTTTATCTAAATACATCTGAGAAAATTTGGCTATACTATCTTGGCTTGCAGTCATCACACGCAAAGCATTCATTAAATCAGTATTTTTTGTCTCTTCTCCAAATATTCTTATAATCTCTTTTTCAAACTCTGCTGCTGGTTTATCTAAATATTCATAAGCAAATAAATAATTCATACTTGATTCATCTACCTGCATATAAATTGTTTTTACAAATACTTTTGCTATATCTACATGATAAAGTATTCCTATCCCATTTTCTGCATTTATTCCTTTCCTGCCTGATAAAATTGCAATAATAGATTTAATATTTTCTTTTGCTTGAGTGCTTATATTTTCCAGTGGCACATTATTACCATTAGTATCTTGAATAAATTTTGGATATTCTAATAAAAATGCATTATCTGCTTTTTCCATTTCTAAAGCTGTATGATTATTATTTGATACAGTCTGCATACTTTCATTATTATCAGCACAACCTGCAATCAGTATAATATTAAATATTATTACTAATAATATTATTATTTTTTTCATCTTTTCTCCTAAAAAGATGCTGTCTTAATAAAAAGACAGCATCATATTTTTTAATTAAATGCTTTATTCCATTCTGTAACTAATTTATTACCTTCATCTTTATGTGTTGTAAATATTACATCTATAACATTTATCTTAAAATCATCTTTTGATAAATTCAAATGTTTATATGTAAATCCCCATGATTTAAGGAAGTTACCTAAAATTTGAGTTAATGTTTGACTTAATGCAGAAGCGTTGGTAGTATCTGGAAGCGTTCCACCATTTGTTTTAACAGCCTGTATTAAATCTTCCACTCTGTTATAAGCTGCTTCAGTATAACCTCTATCTCCCTTAACCACATCAAATACAGGATCTATATACCAATATATACTAGAACCACCTGCATAATAATCTTCCTTTTCTACTGGTGCCTGTGGCAAGGAACTTTCATCTGGTGCAATTTTTGTTCCATCTGTTCCTTCACTGCCACCAGTTTCACCTGTTACAAGTTTATTCCAGTCAGCTAATAATTTTTTAGCAGTTTCATCTAATTCTTGTGGAAATAATACATCTAATACTTCTCTTTTAAATTCATCTTTAGTTTTATCAAAATTTGAATATGTAATATTTTTTACATTTAGATAGTCTGATACCAGTGCTGCATATTTTATATCTTCACCACTTAAAAGTTTATTATAATCTGGTTCATTAAATCCTTTTTGTTTCATAGTCTGATAAAATTCCAATGCTCTGTTTTCAGAACGCACTGTCCTTTTTTCAGCTCCAGGATAACCTGATAAATTAGATAAAAAATTTGCAGGCAGATAATTTTCTACTTGATTTATACCATTTATTTTATCTTCATCTTCTATTACTGGACTATCATTTTTTACTATATTATTCCATTCTTTTATAAAAGCTGTTATTTTACTTTTATCAGTTTCAAATAACTCTTTTATTATACCAGTATTAAACACATCTTTACTTACATTAAAATGGCTATAGTTATAGTTATTTGTTTTTAAAAATTCTGCTGCTTTATCAATTAATAAGCTGTGTTTATCAGTTGCACTCATATCTGGTATTTCTGCCCCTTCTGTTTGCAGTTTTTCTAAAAATTCAGCAACTCTATTTTTTGATTTTTGAGTAGATAAATATGGAGCATTTTCTATTTTTTGAATAAGCTGATTATGGTAATAATTAATTGTTTCATTTGTAATTATATTTGCTGCTTCGTCCTGTGGCTCTTCCGGCTTTACAATTTTATTCCATTCATCAATTAATTTTTTACCAAAACTTCCTTCTAAAAATATTTTATTTATAGTATTTGTCTCAAATACAGACTTTTCCACATTAAACTCAGAATAAGTTATATTGTTATCTGATAAATATTTCACCACAACTGATACTAATGCATCTTTTTTATCTGCAGCAGTGCTAAAAGACGGCATTTCCGCTCCATTTACTTGTAAAGCCCTTAATAAATCTACTACTCTATTATTCACTCTGTTACTAATTAATGTATAATCTTCTGGTGCATTTAAAAGATTTTCTGCTATTGCTGTGTAATATAAATTTTCAATAAAATCAGTATCAGTATATAAATCTTCATCTGCTGGTGTTACATTTTCATTATTACTTATAACCTTATTACATTCTGCAATAAATGTGTTATATGATGAAAGCCCTGCATATTGTAAAAGTTCATCAGCATTAAATTCAGTTGTCTTTATTTCATATGTTGCTGGAAGCTTTGTTTTTTCATTTAAATTATACAGAAGCTCCACTATTTGTCCTATTTTTACTTCATCAGCAGGAATAACAGCAGGTAATAAATTTAATAAAAGTGTTGCAGATAAATCTACAATATTATTCCTTACATTCTCATATTCATGATTAATAAGCATACTGTATTTATCTGCCAGCATTAATAATACAGTCTGGTTATTTTTTATATTATTCAGCTCATTAATTAAAGATTGATACTGTTCTTTTAAAGGTAGTTTAGCAGCAAAATCTTCTACATTTATAGATAATACATTATAATCAAGTATTTCTGAAAATACACTTTCTTTGGCAGTATATTTTGCATATAATGTTATAATATCTTTATTATCAAATATCACACCATCATTTGATAGTTCCTCTATCAAAAGCCCTATATTAAGGTATACATTATCACTTATATTGCCATTGGAAATATTATACATAAATTTTGAAAATTCATTGTAAAATACTTTTGCATTTTCCTGAACTTCATTACTAGTAGAAATATTGTCAACAGTATTATTTGTACTGCTATCCCCACACCCAGTATAAACTATTATAGCTGAAAATAATAATATCAAATATTTTTTCATAATAACCTCCTATTATTGATATTAATTATCAATAATATATTTTTATTTTAATGTCAATATTATTTTTTTATTTTATTTAATAATATATTATAAGAAAATATATTATTAGTCTAAACTAAAAATATCTATATTTAGTCTAATTGATTATTTTCATTTGATGAGATATGTTGAAACAAAAAAAGCTGCCTTGATACAAGACAGCCTTTTTAATGATAGTAAAGAGTATATCTATTTACTGATTTCTTCTAATATTCTTGATATTTCTGGCAGAAGCTGTTTTTTTCTTGATAAGACACCTGGCAGGAAATAAAGATTATCTTCCAATTTCTTATATCCAAATATCTGTTCTGCTGGAGCAAAACCTGTAGTTATAAGCTGGCTTTCCTCTTTAATAATATCTGTAACAAGCAGCATCATCCAGTCCAGCTTATTACTTTCTTTTACATTAAAAAGCTCTTCCTGAAGCTTGTCTTTTACTTCACCAAGCTGTGCTAATGTAACTGTTTCTGCCTGGCTGATACCAAAACGGATGCCATATTCTTCAAATATTTTAAAATCTGTACCGATAATATCCTTTGCTGAACGAGATGTAAGCCCATCAGTTGCTGAAAATATCTCTATACCATATTCTTTTGCATCTATATCACATAATAAAGCTAAATCATTAATGGCATCAATATCGTCCTTAGTTGTTGTAGGTGATTTCATAATTACTGTATCACTAAGCATACCGCCAAGTAAAAGCATGGCATATTTTTTAGGAATATCAACCCTGTATGTTTTAAAAAGCTGATATACAAGTGTACATGTACTGCCAACAGGTTTTGCAAAAAATGTTACAGGACTGCTTGTTTTAATTGTTCCAAGCCTGTGGTGGTCCACAATTTCCATAAGTTCAGCTGTTTCAATACCATCTATTGCCTGAGTTGCTTCGTTATGGTCCATCATAATAAGTTTTGCTCTTTTGCGTTTTAAAATATCTGTGCCAGTAATTACACCGATTAACTTACCATCTGATACTACAGGCAGGCTTTTAGTTGCTGATTTACTGATAGCATCTGCTACACTGTCTATATAATCATAAGGGGAGCATGGCTCTATTTTATTTAAAAGCTTGCCAATAGGGGTAGCCATTTCAACACAGCGGATAGTTTGAGAAGAATCAAATGGAGAATAAAATACCCAGCCTTTATAGTTTCCAAAATCAAGCTGTTTACATGCTTCTTCGCTAAGTCCTACAATAATAATAGCAGGGTATTTTTTTGTAAATGCATCCTGCAGAATATTCTGCCTGTTACCTGTTATTAAGAGAGTATTTTCTTCGTTTGCAACATTAGCAACATGTTGATTAAAATCATCATAAGCCATTGTAGCTACAACAACTGATGCAGAAAATTCTTCTAATTCACCTACATTTAATACTGTCCCCCTAAGTGAACGGCGAAGAGAATCTGCCCTTAAAGAAAAAACTGGCTTTGCTGCTCTGTCATCTCTTAAAAAAAGCTCTGTAACATCATTTACACCAAGCATACCTTCATATTCATTTTCTTTATTTATTACAGGCATAAAGCGAAGATTTTTTTCTCTTAAAATTCTTAAAAATTTTGAAAGTGGGTCATTTTCTTCTGCGGTAACAACATTTGTAGTCATACTGTCTATAACTTTTGGATATATATCTTTCATATATTCAGGCAGTGTGCCTTCCGCTTTTTGGAAAATATATTTAGTCTGGTCATTAACTGTTCCGCACCTTATAGGCACAAATTCATATTCTTTATTAATCTGTGATTTTAGATAAGCATAACATGCAGCTGATGCAACTGAATCTGTATCAGGATTTTTATGCCCGCAGATAAACACTTTCTCCATAGCTATTCTCCCCCATATTGTGCTATTTGTTCTACTATATCTTTACTTATATAACCTACCATACTGTCTAATAAATTACCATCTTTATCAAAAACAAATGATGTAGGTATAGGGTTGATTGCAAAATAATTAAGCAGGCTGCTATCTGCCTGATAAACTGGATAAGTGACGCCGAAATCTTGAACAAATTTAAGTGCATCTGACTGATTCTGGTCTACTGCAATACCAATAATTACAAAATTATTTTTATCTTTATATTTTTCATAAATTTGGATAAAATCAGGTGTTTCTGCTTTACATGGCGGGCACCATGAGCCAAAAAAGTTTACAAGCACTACTTTTCCTCTATGCTCCTGCATAACTGCTTGAAACCTTTCAGTATTAAGTCTTTCCATACCATTAGATACTACTACGGGTGCATTAGATACTGAATCTGATTTCTGATTTTTATTACATGCAGACATTACAAAAAGTAATGAAAGAAATAAAATCATTGATAAAAGTTTTTTCATAAAAGCTCCTTACCTATTTATCTATCATACTTTAAAACAATCAAAAAGTCAGTATATTTTTTAAATAAAAATACAGGCTTAAAATAATTTAAGCTGGATTATTTACTTATTTTTTAAAGCATCACAGTTATTTGTAATATATGGTAAAATATTCTGGACAAAAAATGTGGCAGAATATAAATCTATACTTTTGATTTTATCAAGAATATATGTATATTTTTCAAGAAAAGGCTCATAATTTGAAAGTTTTATTTCCTGAATGCACTCAATTAAGGCATCTAAATTATCAGCTGCTGTTAAAATAAGGCCTTCAAGGGTTTCATCTTTTCCATCAAAAATGATTTCTCTGTATATAGATTTATAAGGCTCAGAAATAGAACCAAGCAGGTTTTCTTCTACTAAAGTTTCTTCCACAAGGCTTAGTGCTTTTTTAACTTCAGCATTAGAATTTTTAGTAGTGCTTATAACATCACCCATAACAGCTTCCGGGATATCATGGTTTAATGCTTTTCTATAAAGCCTTTTCCAGTTAATCTCCCTGCCATGTTCTTCTTCTATTATCCCTAAAAGCTGGGCAATTTGTGCAACAGAAAAAGAATGTTCTGCAACTGATGCTCTAAGATGCAAAAACTCATTTGCCCACCTGCCAATATTATTTAACTTTCTAGCAGTTGTTATTAATTTGCCAAGATTTTCCATATATCACCTTTTATATATTAATTTTAATATTAAATTTTGTCTACAACTAACTTATCTTTTTTAATAACTATTATCAATTTATCACATTTTCTACACCATTATTATAAACACAAAGCGACAGTTAATGACACCTTATACAAATTTATGACAAATGTAAATTTATTTGTATACTATGTTAACTTTTTTCTTGATTAATTTATTTGATAATGATAAAAAAATATATGAGCGAATTAAAGTATGATATCAAAAAAGTAGTAGAGTTTCTAGGCGGCGGAATAGACGAAACAATAGTTGCATCTCTTATTGGTATATTTGTTTCATCTGTCAATGATGAATTTCCTGCATTTGCAGAAGCAGTTGCAGCTGATGACAGGCCAGCTATACACAAAATCGGTCATAAATTAAAAGGCTCATCAGCTAACCTTGGGTTTGAATCTTTTAGAAAAATATGTGAAGATTTAGAACAGCATGCAAGAAATAATTTAGATTTTGACTATAAAACTGCTTTTGAAAAACTTGGAACAGAAAAAAAAGCTATTGAAGACTGGTTTTCTTCAGTAAAAGCTGATTACGGTTTATAGGAAAGTGCTTTATTAATTAATATAATTAGACTGGCTTTCTTTTTCCTTAGTAACATGTTTATTAGTTTTAACAGTTGGTTTATACCCATCGTTAAATATTTCTAAATAATGCTGCAGCTTACCTCTTTTTACAAGTAAATCAGAAATCTCATTACGGTATATCTCAGCCATATCATCAAGCATAACTACAAGCCGTTTTTTATCTTCATTATTTTTTTCATCATAGGATTCTTCAATATATTTATCTACCGCATTATTAAGGGCAGATAAAAAATGGCGTATTGACACTATACGCATATCTGTAGCTTCTGCTTCACCTGCTAAAAAATCTTTAAGTATTTTATCTATTAATTTACCTTTGCTTTCCATACATAGAATAATCGGCATTATGTAAAAATACTTAAAAGAAATTTTAAAAATATATTTATTTTATCTTTTTTAATTGAATATTTAAAAATATACTCTTGCTGCCTGGCTTTTAATTTATATTAAACAGGCAGCTAATATTTTTAATCAACTGGATAGTCAAATGTTATTACTGGGATTTTTAACTTCCCTGCTGTTTCTTCTCTTATGTATAACTCAACTGACGCATCATAAGGTTTATTAAAATATATATAATCATTATCTATTTTATCTATGCTGTAAAAAGTTTCATAAGGTGTGCCGCCAGTTGTTTCACCAGTTACACGAAAAAGGTGTCTGCCATTTTCTTTTTTATAATATATTGGTCGTTCAGTTTCTGGGAAATCTGCCGTTGCACTTCTATATTTAAAAAAATTTTCTTTCTTATTTATCCATACATAATCTGGTTCAATATCATTATAAGCTTCTGATATACTCTGGTGTATAGCATAACATTTTGTTTTGCCGTCAATAGTTAATTTCTTGCAGTTTTTACCATCTTTTTTTTCATTTAACTTAATCCATTTACCATATAAATCATCTGGAACAGTATCCGCATAAACACTGCCAAAACTTATAAAAAGTAAAAAGATTACTAATTTAACAATTTTATTTTTCATATTACTCACCCCTTTGTATATAGTTATAGTAACATACATATAATTATATTGCAATAAATAAAAATTTATATATTATTACTTTTAAGGTGATATATGAGTGAATTAAAATACTTATTTGGTCCTGTGCCATCAAGAAGACTTGGCAGATCATTAGGCATAAATGTAGTGCCTGCAAAAATATGCTCTCTTGACTGCCTTTACTGTGAAGTGGGTAGAACAAAAAAAGCTGTAATGCAGCGAAAACCATATTATAAAGCAAGCGATATATTAAAAGAATTTAAGGAAAATTTTGGTAAATTTGAAGATTTGTGTGATGTTGTAACAATAACAGGTGCGGGGGAGCCTACACTTAATTCTGAACTTGATAATATTATTACAGGCATTAAGGAAATTACTAATAAACCATGTGCAATTCTTACAAACACTACAACTATAAATATTCCAGAAGTTTATGAAAGCCTTTTAAAGTTTGATATAGTTGTACCAAGTCTGGATGCAGTAACAGATGATGTATTCAAAGCAGTTAATTTACCAGAAAAATCTATTAATACAGCAGATATTATCACAGGGCTTGAAAAATTTTCAAAAGAATATAAAGGGAAACTGTTTGTAGAAATACTTTTTTGCAAAAATGTAAACGACAGCAAAGAACATATAGAAAATCTCATAAAGGTATTAAAAAATATTAAATGTTCTAAAGTGCAGCTTGGCACAATTCACAGACCGCCGGCATACAGCTCGTCCTGCCCTGTAAGTGATGAATTCTTACTTGATACTGCAAAAACATTCTTAAAAAATAATATTCCTGCAGAAGTTACAGGCGGATTTTCAAGTGTATATAAATCATCAGCTTCTCTTAACCTGCATGATTTAATACCTGCACTTTTAAAAATGCGGCCATGTACTTTGCTTGATATGAGCGGTGTTTTTGGAAAAAGTGAAACTGAAATAAAAGAAAGTATAGATATTTTAATCAAAGAAAATAAAATAAAGGCTGAAAATTATAACTCTGATACATACTATACTACAGCATAAATTCAGCCAGTATATTAATTATTAGTTTTGTTTTGTTACAGTGTAGTTATGCTCTGCTATTTCTTTTTCATCATAAGAGCCTATTTTTGAGATTTTATCCAAAATGTTTGTAATCTCAATTATTTCAGGCTCTTTTGGAAGTTCTGGGGAAATAAGCGGCGATATTTCTGATACTCTTATCACCCTTTGCCATATATTTACAAACTGCTCTTCTTTAAGTTTATTTTTAGCAACTTTTGCAATCTCTACTTTTTCTCCATTATCATTAACAAGGCTGTTAACTGCATGATAAATTATATAGTCGCCCTCTTCCATACCGCCATACATTATTACATGACCTTTAAAAAATATTAATGTTCTATATGGCTTAGCATTACGAAGAACTGCATAAAATTCTTTCGCACTTTTTGGCTTATCAATTAATTTTTTACCAACAAGTTTCTGCAGCCCTGAACTTCTTGGAATATCTGCACCAAAAACACGCCATAAATCACGCACATAAGCAGAGCAGTCTCTTAGCCCTTCCTTTCCGCCCCAGTCATATGGATTATTGAGCTGGCTTTCCGCCATAGACTTCATTAATTCTTCATTATATACCGCATTGCCTATAACAAATGAACCGTCTTTTGATAATGTTGTATAACTTCCTTCAGGTGTTAAGACTACTATATTTTCATTATCCTGAGAAAGAAGCGGCACTTTATCACCTATGCCATATTTTACACTGCCGATTGTTACATTATCTTTAATCACTCTAATAAAAGGCATCTGCTGAATACCTGAAAAAGCGACATGGGAATATATTTTTATTTTTCCAGCAGGCACCCAGCCACGCATAAATTCAGTCATAATGTAATAAAATTCTCTATCTTTTGACTTGTGCAGCACAAGTGCAGGTGAAAAGGCACTTATCCTTGTATACTGATTAGAATCAAACTTTTCATTACCCCTGTGGATTGTATGATTTGTAGGATAAAGACGCATATTAAGGCTTTCTGTGGTAAAGCCCACCTGCGGCACAACAATTGATGGAATACCGCTTACATTTCTGTTATCTTTTATGTTATCTAAATCTTCCTTAGTCATTGCTCTATTATCTATATATGAGCCTTTATATGTGAGCTTGTCAAATGTAATCAACTTGCTTAACTCATAGCGGCTGATTTCAAATAAATATTTATTAGTATCTGTATAAAAATAATAAGGTGAAAACTTGCTTTTGCCAACTGATGAGCTGGAACAGGAAAGTATCATTGATGTCAGGATAACTAATACGACTAATAATATCTTTTTGCTCATATAATCTCCGATTAATTTTTTCTGTTATTATCTATTCTACTTTCATATTCAGATAAGCACTCTCTGGCTTTACTACATAAATACTCGGGTACAGTTAATTCTACTATGCTGTCTTTTAAATGCTCTAAGGCTTTTGGCACTTTAACATATCCTTTAATAACAGCAGGAATACCCTTTGACATTAAATATGATGATGCATTATCTGCTTCTTTTCTGCTTTTATATTCTCTAATCTTTACCATATTATGTAATAATATATTATTTTCAGCAAAATGCAATAAAAAATAAGTAAAAAAATATTCTTTTTATATTCATTATTAATTACTTATAAATAAAAGCTAATGAAGTGCTGTTACATTTAACTTAATGTCGTTGTGGATAACCTGTGGATAACTTTTTACTTCAATAATCCTTAAAACCATTGATAAATCAAGAATATAAGTTTTTATCATTATTTATCAATATGTTACAAGAAAGTATTGATATATAAGGAAAATATTTGTCAAGCATTTTTTTTAAAATTATATTGTGGTTAAGCTGTTGATAACTTCTATGAATAGAGCCTTTTTTTGCTGATTTAACAAGAGCTTTACTATGATGCTTATTTTTTAAGCAGCATATTTTATATAAAATTTTATTTATTTTCTCCATTATATAAGTGCTAAAAATGGTATAAAAAAGGCTATAATTTAATAAAATATTAACTATACTATTTACTCATTCAGAACATATAATAGTAGGCGAAGTGAACTTGCCAAATCTTAACCATTCAAGTTAAACAGCTTTAAAATTCTCTATTTCTGATGAACAGGCAGGAAATAGACATGTAAAATTTTTTTAAAAAAAGATTTCTATCTTATTCGCATTTTGGCTTTTAAGGGCTTTTTATGTTTGAAATGATAAATTATACATAACCGTCATAAACTTTTAAAACTAAAAAAATCTGAACACTAAATCGGCGATGTTTAAAATAAAATGGCAGGTAGTATTTTTATTTTACTCATCATCATCTAAAATTTTTATAATCAAAGCAATTAAAAACAGCATTACATACATTATAGAAATTACATTGATAATTATAGTTTTCATTATCTTTTCTGGGATACCCCATTTTTTTATTAAAAATGCTATAACTACTTGATAATATATGTAAAAATAGAAATAATTACCATAAACTGTCATTCAGAGCCACAGGCGAAGAATCTTATTAAACTTTTATTAAAAAATACATCCGTGTATTTTTTAAACCACACAATTTCGGGGAAACCCCTCATTGCTTACGCAAGCGACGGCTCGGTCCAGCTGCGGATTTTTGCTTCCTTCCTATTCGGTCGGAAAATCCTTGCGTCGCTTTGCTCCCCTGAGCCTACCTTGTCATTCAGAGCAATAGCGAAGAATCTAATTAAACAATAATAAAAATTTCGGTCCAGCTATGGACTTTTGATTCCTGCCTATTCGTCGGGAAAAGACAGCTCTCGCATAAATCGCTCGTCCTAGATTTTTTATTTAGTCGTTTGGTCGCAGTGAATGCTCTCGCACTCACTAAAGAATGCACTTCCTTGTGCATTAGGTCGCCGTATAAATATAAAAAAGAGCTGCCTAAATTATAGACAGCTCTTAATATCTTTTAGCTTTGGCGGCGATTATCAATCCATAATAAAAAATCTGTCCTAGATTTTTTATTTAGTCGTTTGGTCGCAGTGAATGCTCTCGCACTCACTAAAGAATGCACTTCCTTGTGCATTAGGTC
>CALURO010000014.1 GCA_944323205.1 uncultured Mucispirillum sp.
GAGCTTGATAAATATATAAATTATTATAATAATGAAAGAATTAAATATAGATTAAATGGTTTGAGTCCTGTAAAATACAGAACTCAAACCGCATAAATTTAAATCTGTCCAAAAATTTGGGTTCGCCTCAAATTTTCAGGGGTTTTTATATGCTTTTATCACTACAAGCTTTTTTTAATATATTCTTTATTTTTATATAAGTTCATTTTAAATTTAAAAAACCCGCTTAAAAGATACCTTAAAAGCGGGTCATTGTTTATAACTATTTATAATATAATTATTTTAAAGCCTGAGCAGTTGCAACAGCTACTGCAACAGTTGCCCCAACCATAGGGTTATTACCCATACCTAAAAATCCCATCATTTCAACATGGGCTGGCACTGATGATGAACCTGCAAACTGAGCATCAGAGTGCATTCTTCCCATAGTATCAGTCATACCGTAAGATGCTGGACCTGCTGCCATATTATCTGGGTGCAGAGTTCTGCCTGTGCCACCACCTGATGCTACAGAAAAATATTTTTTATTCTGTTCGTTACATTCTTTTTTATATGTACCTGCAACTGGGTGCTGAAAGCGAGTAGGGTTTGTAGAGTTACCAGTAATAGATACATCTACTCCTTCTAAGTGCATTATTGCAACCCCTTCCCTTACATCATCTGCACCGTAGCAGCGAACATTAGCACGCTCACCATTAGAGTAGGCTTTTTCTCTAACAACTTTTACTTCACCTGTTGCATAGTCAAACTGTGTCTGAACATAAGTAAAGCCATTAATACGGGAAATTATTTGTGCAGCATCTTTTCCAAGACCGTTTAATATAACTCTTAATGGAGTTTTTCTTGCTTTATTGGCATTTTTAACAATACCTATTGCACCTTCTGCTGCTGCAAATGATTCATGACCTGCTAAAAATGCAAAACATTTTGTTTCATCTCTTAAAAGCATAGCACCAAGATTGCCATGACCTAAGCCTACTTTCCTGTCTTCTGCAACAGAGCCAGGGATACAGAAAGCCTGTAAGCCAATACCTATATTTTCAGCTGCTTCTGCTGCTGTTTTTGAGCCTTTTTTAATCGCAATAGCTGCACCGCATGTATATGCCCAGCAAGCATTTTCAAAGGCAATAGGCTGAATTTCTTTTACCATATTATATGGATTAAAGCCTTTTTCTTCACATATTTTAAGAGCTTCTTCACAGCTTGATATGCCATATTCTTTTAAAGCTGCATTAACTTTATCTATACGCCTTTCATAACTTTCAAATAATGCCATAATTACACTCCTTATTATTATTCATGACGCGGGTCAATATATTTTACCGCATCGTTAAACCTGCCATAAACACCTTTTGCATTGTTTAAAGCATCTTCTGCAGGAGTGCCTTTTTTAATTGCATCCATCATTTTACCAAGGTTTACAAATTCATAACCGATAATTTCATTATCTGCATCAACTGCAACTCTTGTAATATAACCTTCTGCCATTTCTAAGTATCTAGCACCTTTTGCTTTTGTACCAAACATTGTACCAACCTGGCTTCTTAAACCTTTACCTAAATCTTCTAAGCTGGCACCTATTGGCAGACCGCCTTCAGAAAATGCAGTCTGAGACCTGCCGTATACAATTTGCAGGAAAAGTTCACGCATAGCAACATTTATTGCATCACATACTAAGTCAGTATTTAATGCTTCTAAAATAGTTTTACCTGGCAGAATTTCTGATGCCATAGCCGCAGAATGTGTCATACCTGAACAGCCTAATGTTTCCACAAGTGCTTCTTCAATAATACCATCTTTAACATTTAAAGTTAATTTACATGCACCCTGCTGTGGAGCACACCAGCCTACTCCGTGAGTAAGCCCGCTGATATCTTTAATTTCTTTTGCCTGAACCCATTTACCTTCCTGTGGTATTGGTGCAGGGCCATGATATGCACCTTTTGCAATTGGACACATATGCTCTACTTCAGTAGAATAAATCATATTCCTACCTCCCTTATATTTTTGCACTTTAATATTGCATTTATTTTGTTACAAACCCACGAATACCTACATTTATCCTGGCAAAACCATTACCTAGATGATTAGAACCAGGCAGAGTATCTGTTAATGATTCAAACCCGCCGCCTGCTTCTATAAATATAGATAAATTATTTAAACTGAAAATATCAGCACCTAAACCTGCATACACTTCATAAGAATATGGTGCTTCAAACAACTGACTGCCCTCTGTGCCGACAAAAGCAAAACCACAGGCAATAAACCCATAAGGAATAACAAAAATATTATTTTTTCTATAATCTGTAGATAAGCCAAAAGTGATTTTTTCTGTAATGCCAAAATAGCCTGTTGAATTTTCACTATTAAAAATATTTTTACCATATCCATCTATTGATATTAAATTACGCATTTCAAAAGATGAATTATTAAATATTGATACTCCAAACTCACCATAGCCGCCGCTTTTAGTACTGGTTAATGATACACCGCCGCCAAATGATAAATTTGTAGCAAAAGAAAATACAGGAATTAAAAGGATAAACAAAACTAAAAAGACCTTTTTCATAAAACACCTATTTTATTAGGCAGTATTTTGTTACATTTATATAATATCTTATCATAATATACTTTGTTGTCAATGAATAATAAAAATATTTAATTTTTTTATAATATTTGCTTGACAAAGCCTTTAAATATTGCTATCTTTTCACTCTACAATAATTATGATTAATTTTTTGAGGTGTTAGAGTGGCACATACATTGTCAGCTTTAAAACGTATTCGTCAGTCAGAAAAAAGAAGACTGATTAACAAATCTAATAAATCAGCTATGAAAACATATATTAAAAAATATATGAAAGCATTAGAAACAGGTGCTGATAATACTGAAGCATTATTAAAACAAGCTGTAAGCGTTATTTACAAAACTGCACGCAAGGGTGCAATCCATCAAAAACAAGCTTCTCGTAAAGTTTCACGCCTTACTATGAAGTTTAACAAAGCACAAGCAGTTAACAAGTAGTTTTAAAAACATATAATAATTGTACCACCTTTTATTATTGTGTTTTTATTTATATAATGCTGTCCTTATTTTTTGTATGAAGGGGAGTAGCCCAAATTTGTTTGGATAAAGTCAACAATCTCGTGTTATTTATAACACTGGCTTTATCATTGGTTTAAGAAATCATTGGCAAGACCTTCGGCATATTACATGCCGAAGGTCTTTTTTTTTTATATGTGCAAAAAAATAAAAAGGAGAAAAATATGAAAAATTGGATGCCAATTATTATCGCAGTAATAGCAACAATTCCTGGGTTTATGCTTAGAGTGCTTGGTATTGAACTACACCCTATTGTTATGACATTAATTACTGCTGTTGCTATCTTTTCAGCATCATTTATCTTAACTTGGGCATGCGAAGTTATGCAGCTTGATATTCCACAGGCTGTTGCTGTTGCTCTTGTTGCATTAATTGCAGTACTGCCAGAATATGCTGTTGATATGTATTTTACATGGATGGCAGGTCAAGACCCACAAGGTGAATATGTTCACTATGCTGTTGCAAATATGACTGGTGCAAACAGGCTTCTTATTGGTGTAGGCTGGTCTGTAATTATTTTAATATTTGCAATAAAATTCAGAAAAAAAGTTGTGCTTGAATCTACTCACAAAACTGAACTTTTCTTTTTAATGCTTGCTACATTATATGCAATCACTATTCCTTTAAAAGGCACATTAAATCTTTTTGATACAGTTGTTTTAATAGGTATATTTATATGGTATATCACTATCATTATTAGAAAACCAGTTGAAGAAGAAGAAATAGAAGGCCCTGCAAAAACTATTGCTGACCTTCCAAAACAAAAAAGACTTACTGTAACATGGGGACTTTTCTTTGTAGCCGCTATAGTTATTTTTGCAGATGCAGAATTATTTAGTGAAAGCCTTGTAGCAAGTGGTAAACTTCTTGGTGTTAATGAATTTTTACTTGTACAGTGGCTTGCCCCTATTGCTTCAGAAGCTCCAGAATTTATTGTAGCTATCACTTTTGCTCTCCGCGGAAGTGCAGGCCTTGCTCTTGGAAGCCTTGTATCTTCTAAATTAAACCAATGGACACTGCTTGTTGGTATGATACCACTTGTTTACAGCATTTCTTATTCTACTGCAGACCACCCACATGATACTGGCTTTTTTTCTACTGTTATGCCCCTTGCAACTATGCAAATGCATGAACTGCTTTTAACTGCTGCTCAGTCTGCTTTTGCTATTGCATTAATTGCAGGACTTGTTGCTGGTAAAAGAGAAGCACTTGCACTGCTTATATTATTTATGGCACAATTTTTATCACCATTTTATGATAAACTGCTTCCTGCATATATTCCAAATGCAACACCGCATGACACAGTACTTATAACTTTCAGTGTTATTTATGTTGTATTTACAATTATACTTGTTGTTATGCATCCAAAAAGATTTGTATCTATTATAAAAGAATATAAAACAGGCGTATAAAAATAAAGGGCGGTATAAACCGCCCTATTATGTTGATGTATTACTTAGTTTCTTCTATAAAATCATCATCAGTTAAGCCCCAGTCTTTTTTTAAAAGATTGCGGACTAATGTGTTAGATGCTGCTACTTTATACCCTTCATATCTATAATTTTCTGCAATCCATTTGTTTGCATTGTATGCTGCAAAACAGCTGAAACAGGAAATAAATAAAAGAAGTAATACAGAACTTACAAGGAAAAATTCTAACACATCTTTATAGTCAACATCTAATAAGTAATATATCTGCATCATAAATGATGGGGCTGCCTGCACTTGAGATGTGCTGTAAGGATACATGCTGGCAAAAGATGAACTGAATATTGAAAAGCAGATAATCCCTAAAAAGAATAATACGCTTGCTATAAGCATAATAAGTCCAGAACGGTTTAGTTTATTTTTAAATAATGTTATACCAAATATTGGTGCAGTAATAAGTAAAAACCAGTTTATACCATGGTTTATTTTTTTTACATTTCCAGTTTCTTCGTTTCTTAATTCAATTGTCATAAAATGCTCCATATTTTATATTTCTTTTGTATTTATATGCTATGTCGCAAGTATAATAAATATGGTTACAATGATAATATAATAAAATAATTGATTGACATATATGGTATCTTCTTTTATCTTAATATATTATGTAATTGAGAGTATAATTATGGATACTATAAATATTACTACAAAAGCAAGATTTGACATTATAGATATTACATCTCAAATACAGTCATGTATTGCAAAATCTAATATTAAAAGCGGTATAGCAGTTATTTTCATTCCTCACACTACAGCAGGTGTTTCCATTAACGAAAATGCTGACCCTGATGTTGTGTTTGACTTAAAAAATATATTTAATAATATGATACCTGAACATAATAATTATAAACATTATGAAGGTAATTCTCAAGCACATGCTCTTTCTACATTAACTTCTCCCAGCTTAACAGTTATTATTGAAAATGGTAAAATTATCCTTGGAACATGGCAGAATATATATTTTATGGAATATGACGGACCTAGAAACAGGAAAGCATATATTCAAATAATTAATAAAGGTGAATAATATGAGTAATTTAAGTGATGATTTAAAAAAAGCCTTTTTATTTGGTGTTGGAGCCATTGCAAAAACAAGCGAAAAATCAAAAGAATTAATTGATGAATTAATTGAAAAAGGTGCACTTACTGTTGAACAGGGCAAAACCTTAAATGAAGAATTAAAACATAATCTGCAGGAAAAAATAATTGAAAAAGAAAAAGAATTAAATTCTGACCTTATAAGTCAGATTAAAGATATGAAAAACTTATCTGATGAAGATATTAAAATATTAAAAGACAAAATAGCAGAAGTAGAAAAAGAAAAAAATGAAAAGTAAATACAATGAAAGAACACGACTGCGTGAAATACTTGCTATTGTTAGAAAGCATAATATTATTACAGGTATTACACCTGAAAAATTACGCAGTATATTAGAAGATTTAGGTCCTACATATATTAAAATGGGGCAGATTATGTCTATGCAGACTGATGCTCTACCCCCTGCCTTCTTAAAAGAATTAGAAAAGCTCAGAACAGATGTGCCACCTATGAGTGATGAAGATTTGCACTTTATTATTCAGGAAACATATAATAAAAATATTTCTGAGCTTTTTGATGATTTCAGCTATAAATCATTAGGCTCTGCATCTATCGCACAAGTTCATTCTGCAAAACTTAAAGAAAGCGGTACTCCTGTTGTATTAAAAATTCAAAGGCGTGATATATACAGGCGTATGGAGCAGGATATAAAACTTATGCGCCGTATTGCAAAAATGATACAAAAATTAAAAAAAGAAACTATTATTGATTTTGAAACAATACTTGATGAACTCTGGAAAACTGCACAAGAAGAAATGAACTTTCTTAAAGAAGCCGAAAATGCTGTTACTTTTTATAATAACCATAAAAATATAGAGTATGCCACATGTCCAAAAGTATATACTGAATTAAGCAGTGAAAAAATACTTGTTATGGAATATGTGGAAGGCTTTTTCATTAATAATGAAAAAGCTATAAATGATGGCAGTTATGATAGAAAAGAAATAGCAGCAAAACTTGCAGAAGATTATATTACTCAGGTTATTGATTATGGATTTTTCCATGCAGACCCACACCCCGGCAATATTAAAATAAGAAACGGTCAGATTGTATGGATAGATTTAGGTATGATGGGAAAATTAAGTCCAAGAGATAGAGGTCTTATTGCTGATTTAATTACATCAGTTGCAAAACATGATACAGGCAGAATAAAAGATATTGCTTTAACTCTTGGCAACCCTGTTAAAGATATTGACCATGTAAGGCTTTATTCTGATATTGACTTATTTCTTAATAAATACGGCACTATGGATTTAGGAAATATGAGCCTTGCAGGTATTGTTACAGAACTGCTTGACATACTTAAAACTCATCAGATACATGTGCCATCAACTATATCTATGCTTGCCCGCGGTATTATAACATTAGAAGGTGTTATCGCATTTTTAAATCCTGATATTAATGTTGTAGATATTGCTGCAACACATATTAAAAACAGCAAAAATCCTATTGAAGAATTTACAAAAAAACTTCAAAAAGCAGCTATGGAATTAAGTGGCAGTTTAGAAAAAATGGCTTTAATTCCGGGATTTACAATAGATATTCTGCAAATGATAGCCAAAGGGCAGATTAAAGTTAATTCTGAGCTGCAGATTTCAGAAAATGCTCAAGTTTTTATAGATAGAATGTTAAGCAGAATAATACTTGCATTAATAGCTGTTGCTATAATAATAGGCTCAAGCCTTATAGCTATGGTAGATATTCAGCCTGTAATATTTAACCTGCCGCTTTTTACTACTATTGGATATATCGCAGCAGGTATCTTAATTATTTCACTTTTCTGGGGAAAATATAAGTAAATAATTTATAATGTTTCAACTTCATCTAATATAACTTTTGGAACTCTTACAGGCTTATTTTTTACTGCATCATATACTGCATGAGTAGTTTTTGCTGTTGCATATATGGTGCCTTTTCCGTCATGTATTTCATACTCAAAAGTAAATAATGCCCCTTTTGCACTAGAAAGCCACAGTTTAACAAATGCCTTATCATCTAATTTTAAAAATTTTTTATAATTCAGCTCTGCACTTGTTAAAATAAACCACATTTTATTTTCAATACTGTTATGAAAAATATCTGCATAACAGTTTGTCCGTGCTATTTCGCAGTAGCTTAAATAAACAGAATTATTTACATGACCATAGCCGTCTAAATCATTAAATCTTATCTGTATTTCTATTTCTTTTGCCATATATCACCCCTTTTATTTTTCTATAATATCAAATTATAAATAAAGCTGCAAGAATATATAAACTATTTTTAATTATAAAATAAAAATTATTATTGATAAAAATAAGATTATATAATAAAATTACATCGTATTTTACTTTTTAGGAGAATAACTGTGGAACATATTAATGTTGGTTTTTTATCTATCTTTCCACCTATTATTGCAATAGTTTTAGCCTTAAAATCTAAAGATGTTGTTTCTTCTTTGATTATAGGTATTTTATCAGGTACAGTTATTTATGTGTTTAATGTCCCAGCTGTAAATGGTGCAGAAACATCATTTTTTCATAAACTTATTCTTTCAATAGAATATATGTTTACAATTATGGCTGATAAGTTTGATGTTATGATGATTATATTTATGTGTGTACTTGGTGCATTAGTTGCAGTTATTACTTTGGCAGGTGGTGCAAGAGCCTATGGAGAGTGGGCTTCTAAAAAAGTCAAATCACCAGTTGGTGCAAAACTTGCTACTTCTATTTTAGGGATTGTTATATTTATTGATGACTATTTTAACTGTTTAACTGTGGGAACTGTTATGCGCCCAGTTACAGACCAGCATAAAATTTCCCGCGAAAAACTTGCATATCTTATAGATGCTATGGCAGCACCAGTATGCATCATTGCCCCAATTTCTAGCTGGGCAGCTTCTATTTTAACTTATCTTCCAGAAAATGTAGATAGAATGCAGATGTTTTTAAATACTATTCCTTTTAACTTTTATGCTCTTTTAACTATTGTAATGGTTCTGCTGCTTTCTGTATGGAATTTAGATTTTGGTCCTATGGCTAAATTTGAAAGACAGGCAAAACATAAAAAAACTCTTGATGATATTCAAACTCATACATCTCATACTGATGACTTCTCTGCTAGAAACATATCAGAAAAAGGTAAAGTATATGACTTATTAATACCTATATTAGCATTAATATTATTTTCAGTTTTAGCAATGCTTTACACTGGCGGATATTTTAGTGAAGATAAAACATTATTTCAGGCTTTTGGTGATACTGCTCCTACAAAATCACTTGTTTTAGGTGGCTTTGGTGCTGTTATAGTTGCTTTTATACTATTTCTGCCACGAAAAGTGCTTAACTTTCATGATTTTATGGACGGCATAGTTCTTGGCGTAAAATCAATGATTACTGCATGTATGATACTTGCTTTTGCCTGGACTATTAAAGGTGTCTGTGATGTTCTTTCTACTGGTGCTTATGTAAGCCATATTGTAGAAGCATCTAATATGCCAGTAGTATTAATACCTGCAATAGTTTTTCTTGTTGCTGCCCTGCTTTCTTTTTCAATAGGTACATCTTGGGGGACATTTGGTATATTAATACCTATTATACTTACAGTATCTGAAAGTGTTGCTCCAGAGCTGATTATTATAAACCTTGCAGCTACACTTGCAGGCTCAGTTTTTGGTGACCACTGCTCACCTATTTCAGACACTACAATTCTTTCTTCTACAGGTGCTGCATGTAGACATATAGACCATGTTACAACCCAGATTCCTTATGCCACTATTGTTGCTGTTGTATCTTTTATTGGCTTTATTATTGCAGGCCTTACAAAAAGCTGGCTGCTTTCATTTGGAGCTGCATTTATTCTGCTTATAATCTCACTTGTAATACTTCACAAAAGAAATTCAGATTTATATGGAGATGAGTAACTATTCATCTTTATAAACAATAATATTTTACGAGCTTGCATATTTTTTGCAAGCTCAATTTTTTATACGAGGTAATATGGAAAATATTTTAAATAAAGAAAAATCACTTTATCTTGCAAGACATGCTAATAACCCAGTTCACTGGCAGCCTTGGAGTGAAGAAGTATTTGAAATGGCAAAAAAATTAAACCGACCTGTATTTGTCAACATTGGTTATTCATCATGCCACTGGTGCAGGGTAATGGAAAAGGAATCTTTTGAAGATAAAGAAACTGCAAAAATATTAAATGAAAAATACATTCCAGTAAAAGTAGATAAAGATGAATATCCTGATGTAGATAAAGAATATCAGTTTTATATTCAGTCAACTGGAGATAGCGGTGGCTGGCCATTATCTATTTTTTTAACACCAGATAAAGAGCCTTTTTATGCAGGCACTTATTTTCCAAAAGAAAAAAATGGTGCAAATCCTGCATTTAAAACAATACTTGAAAGCATAAGCAATGTATTTCATAATAAATATGATGAAATAGAAAAAGTAATAAATACAAGAAAAGAGTTTATTACATCATTTAATCAGGCAAATAAACCGCTTATACCAGAAGACAAAATAAAAGAATACAGAAAAAATGAATTTATTAAAATTTTTGACCCTGTATATTTTGGTTTTAGAGAAGGTGCAAAGTTTCCATATATCTCATCTATGATGTATCTGCTTGATAATTTTCATGAAAAAGAATATGCAGAATTTTTAATAAATACTGCTGATAAAATATGCACTATGGGGCTTTCTGACCATCTTTTTGGCGGTTTTTTTAGATATACAGTAGATAGAATGTGGCATATGCCGCATTTTGAAAAAATGCTTTCTGATAATGCTCAAATATCATCATTTTTAATACAGCTTTACAGAAAAACTGGCAACAGGCTTTATTTATACACTGCACAAAAAGCTGTTGATTTTGTAATGTATGGACCTTTAAGAACTGATTATGGTTATTTAGACAGCCTTGATGCTGATTCTCCAAATAATAACGGCGATTACGAAGAAGGCTATTTTTATAAAGTAACTGACAGAGATTTTACTGTTTTAAGCGAAAAAGAGCTGAAAAACTTTCCTAATGAAGCGGGAGTTTATAATGGTGTGATATACCTTAAACATAAAGAATATATAAAAGCTGCAGCTCTTGATATATCTTTAAAAAAAGCAGCTGACAGGATAAGCACAATAAAAGCTCATCCAGAGCCTGATAATAAAGCTGTGAGCGGTCATAACTTTATGTTCTGCACTACCCTTTTAAATATGTATGAAGCAGAAAATGAGCCTTACGAGCTGGAACAGGCACTTGCTCTCTATCATAAACTGCGTCATTTAGTAGTTTCTGGCAGTAAAGTATATCATGGACTTTATGCTGAAGAAGATGAAATAAATAAATTAATGCAGGCAAACTCTGACAAAGAAAATAAAGCATATTTAGAAGAATATATAATTAACCATAGAGTTTTATCTGACCATGTATATTATCTTGAAGCAACATTAAAATTTTATGAAATAACAAACGAAAATGAATTTCTTTTAATTGCAAAAAATATTATAAAAGAAATAGAAAATACTTTTATTGAAGATGGTATTCCATTTTTAGATACAAAACATAAAATAAAAGACAGCTTTGATGATGATAAGCCAAACCCTGTCGGATTATACCTGTATTTAATTAATAAGTACAGCCGTGACTTAAATATACAGGCAGATAGTAGACTTATTGCCTATGCAGAAGACAGAGCAGCTAGATTTCCAACAGGACACCCAACAATGATTAGAGCATTAGAATTACT
Organism: uncultured Mucispirillum sp.; assembly: GCA_944323205.1. GTDB lineage: Bacteria > Chrysiogenota > Deferribacteres > Deferribacterales > Mucispirillaceae > Mucispirillum. Next base: position 11,427 of record CALURO010000014.1, read on the forward strand.
AAATAAATAATAAAAAGAGGTTTAAATGAGTAATATTGTATTTGAAAAAGGTAATTTTAAAATCAAATGTGCAGAAAAAGAAGATGCACTTACTATTTATGAGCTTATCAGAGGTATTGCAGAGTATGAAAAAATGCTTGATGAAGTAGAAAATACCCCTGAAATGATAAAAGAATGGCTTTTTGAGAAAAAAACTGCAGAAACATATATTGGTGAAGAAGCAGGTATTCCAGTTGGCTTTATTTTATTTTTCCATAACTACTCTACTTTTGTTGGAAGAGCTGGAATATATGTGGAAGACTTATTTATTATACCAGAAAAGCGTGGTAAAGGATATGGTAAACTATTACTTGCATTTGCAGCACATACTGCTGTTGAAAGAAACTGTGGTAGAATGGAGTGGACATGCCTTAACTGGAATAAACCATCACTTGAATTTTATGAAAGTATAGGTGCTGTTAAAATGACAGAGTGGACAACTCACCGTCTTACAGGTGATACCCTTTCTAACTTTGCAAAGTGCTTAAAATAAGTTCAGTAATCACATTATATTTTTTATAGCTTTTCATGATAAAAAAGCCACCAGTTTAGCTGGTGGCAATGTTATATACACATTAATTTTTTTAATCTTAACTATATCTATGGATTAATTTATCTAATATAGAAACTAAATCTTCCACATTTCTTTCAAGCTCTTCTACAAGTATGTTATTTTCTTCAAATTTGTTGTTTTCTATATTATTCATAATTTGAGTACCTAAATCATGCACCCTTTTATGTATTGGTTCAATAGATTTAAAATCTTTATCATCTCCATACTGGTCCATACCTTCATTATAATAAAATTTGCCAAAAGCACAAGTTAAGTGATTAGGAAGCTGTATAACATTTTTCATATAATTATTAACAAGCAGTCTTCTCATAAAAGCAATATGTGCTGTTTTTGCAGCAATAAATGAACCTGATTTTGATGCATATTTTATTCCTGTAAATTTAGTTTCAAGAGTATTTAAAGAAAGTGCCATATCATTAAATGCTTTGAAAAGCTCTGCAATTTTATCAGTAACTTGTTGAGATTCTGAACTCATTTCTTCTAAATTAGAACCTATTTGATGAATAACTGAATTTTGTTCTTCTGAAGCTGCCATAATTTCACTGATAGACTGGTTTAAATCAAGACTTGATTTATATATATCTTGGAAATTATTAAATGACGAATCAATACCAGCTCTTTGGTCCATAAGCATTTTTGTAATAATATCCATTCTTGATGTAACTGTAGCAATACTTTTCTGCATATCACTTACTGTTTCACCTATCTGCTTAGTTGAGTTTGATGTTTTTTCTGCTAAGTTTCTAACTTCATCAGCAACAACTGCAAATCCGCGGCCAGCCTCCCCAGCTCTTGCTGCCTCAATAGCTGCATTTAATGCCAAAAGATTAGTTTGGTCAGAAATTTCATTAATAACTGCAATAACTATTGCAATCTGGTCTGCATTATCGTTTAATATGTTTACTTCATTATTTAATTCTTTTATTGCAGTATCTATATTATCACTTACTTCTCTAGCTTTTTCCATCATAGAGCGGCCTTCATTTGTAAGCTCAACTGTTGTGTTTGATTTTTCATTGATAGTATGGGTATTAACTGTAATATTTTCTGTAGCAATAAGCATTTCACTTTGCACTGTATTAATTGATTGAGAAATTTCATTACTTTTCTGTACTAAATCATTTGTCATCATAAGGTTTTGAGTAACAAATAACCCCTGCTTGCCAGTAGTAGCCACTGTATCCAAAGTGCTTAAATAATCACTTTCTGTATTACACATATATTTATTTAGACTTTTATAAAAATGTTCCATATCAGGATGATGGTTTATATCTTCCTGAGATATACGCACTGAAATATCATTATTTTGATTTGCAATATTATCTATTAATCGCTCAGCAGAAGCAAACCCTTTTGTCTGCAATTGATAAACAAAAAAGTAACCTAAAACAATAACCGTTGCCATCAATGCATCAACTAATACTGGAAAATTAAAAAAGATAATCAATGGAAATAATATTAAAGAAATTATTGTCACAATTAAATATAGATATTTGACTTTCATAAGAAACTCCTAAGACATACATTATCACTATAATATAATAACACTATAAAACTATTTTTGTAAATAAATATTTTTGACTAATGTAAAATAATTATTTATATTTAACACAAGCTAATCTTTTGTTTTAAAAATAAAGTATAAAATCTGATTTTTTAATCAAAGATATAAATTATAATCCCTGAAGTAAATGCAGAAAATACAATTACAAAGTTAGCAAAAATAACACCTGTTATTAAATATATTAATTTTTCATATATTGAAAAATCATATAATTCTTTAATATATTTTATAAAAATATATGTTATATAAATAAATACTGACATTGATTCTGCAAGCATAAATAATATAATAAACCCAGCTAAATAGTCAAAATAATTGCCATAAAGCAGTTTAATACCACTTACCATAATAGCTGCAAAAGAAAGGAAAAAAGTTATAAAAAAATAAAATGACGAAAGCCATTCTTTTATACTATAATATTTATGATAAAGCATATTAATAATAATACATGGCAAAGTATTAACTATAAAAATAACTGCTGTTACTCTTGCAGAAACATTATGGTATCCACCCCACATATACGATAAAATCAAAAATGGAATAAAAGCTGTTACTATTGATAAAATAAAAATTCTTAATACTCTATTTAAGGTAAAATCCATACTAACCTTCGTTTTAAAACATTAAACGAATTCTACTATATATTTTAAAAATATACAAATAAAAAATGGGGAGCATGCTCCCCAAAAGTATCTAAATATAAATAATTAAGCAAGTCCTAATACATTTTTCATATTATACATACCCTTTGGCTTATCAGCAAGCCATAAAGCAGCAGTAACTGCACCGCCTGCAAATGTTTTTCTTGAATGGGCTCTGTGAGTTATCTCTATCCTTTCCCCATTCCCAAAGAAAAATACAGTATGGTCACCAGCTACATCACCGCCCCTTAATGTTTGTATACCTATTTCGTTTGGTTTACGCTCGCCAATAATACCATGCCTTGCATATACTGCATTTTCAGCTAAATTTAAGCCTGCCCCTTCTGCTGCAGCTTCTGCCATTGCCATAGCTGTGCCGCTAGGTGCATCTTTTTTCATATTATGGTGAGTTTCTATAAGCTCTATATCGTAGCCTTTTAAAAGTCTTGCTGCCTCTTTTATTAACTCTAATGCTATATTAACGCCAAGGCTCATATTTGGAGCAAGCACAACAGGCACTTTTTCTGATAATTTTTCTACTGCTTTTTTCTGCTCAGCAGAAAAACCTGTGCTGCCAATAACTATCGGTTTGCCAGCTTTTTCATATAAAGGCAGGTTATTATATGTAGGCTCTGCACCTGTAAAATCTATTATCACATCAGCATTTTCAGCACTTTCTAATATATCATCACTAATTACTGGACCGCCTTTGCCACAGCCTGCAATTTCATATAAATTCTGGCCTAAAACATCACTGCCTTTTCTATCAACAGCACCTGCAGCCTCAGCATTTTCATTATTATATACTGCTTCTGCAATATTTCTACCCATTCTGCCTGCTGCACCTATAATACATATTTTCACAGCCATTTATATTTCTCCTTATTAATCTCGAACTATTTTAATATTAAGTTTTTCCATAATGGATTTTAATTTTTGAGTATTTTCTTTTGTCATTTCCACAAGCGGCAGTCGTATTTCATTTTCCACAAGCCCCATCATATAAGCTGCTTTTTTTGCAGGGATAGGGTTAGTTTCAAAAAATACACCTTTGCATAAGTCTAAAAGCTCATAATGGAGTTTCCTGCCAAACAGCATATCATTATTTAACACTGCCTTACACATTTGAGCCATTTTTTTAGGTGCCACATTTGCAACTACAGAAATAACCCCTTTTGCTCCCATTGCCATCATAGGAAAAGTAAGCGAATCTTCTCCAGATATTACATCAAAACTTTCATCAGTATGCTGCATAATAGCTCCTGCCTGGTCAAGAGAGCCACTTGCTTCTTTAATACCTGTTATATTTTTTATCTTAGATAAGCGGATAACTGTATCAGGCAGCATATTTACCCCTGTTCTACCTGGAACATTATATAAAATAATAGGTATATCTACCTTTTCAGCAATAGTTTTAAAGTGCTGATATAAGCCATCTTGTGTAGGTTTATTATAATATGGAGTAATGGAAAGCACCGCATCTGCACCTGATTTTTTAGCATGTTCTGTAAGAAAAACTGCTTCTTTAGTGCTGTTTGAACCAGCCCCTGCTATAACAGGAATTCTTTTTTTTGCCTGGTCAATAACTATTTCTATAACTCTGCAATGCTCTTCATGGGAAAGAGTAGCAGATTCCCCTGTTGTGCCGCACGGAACAATTGCATCAGTGCCTTCTGCAATATGAAACTCTACAAGCTCTCTTAATGCTTTTTCGTCAACTTCATTATTTTTAAATGGTGTAATAAGTGCAACTATACTGCCTTGAAACATTATATCCTCCGCTTAATAATTATATGCTTCTTCTTGTAATTTTCCTATATAAACTCTGCGTCCTTCGCCTTGAAGATACACAGTATCATTATCATAATAAACTGTAAGAATTTTACCACCTGCTGTTAAAAGACGGACAGGGCCTTTTACAAGTCCTTTTTTAATAGCAACAATAGCAGAGGCTGCACAGCCTGTTCCACATGCTAAAGTTTCCCCTTCTACGCCTCTTTCATAAGTTCTTATTTTTAATGAATTTTCTCCAGTTACTTCTATAAAATTAACATTTGTGCCGTTTACTGCAAAATCTTTGTTATACCTTATATCTCTACCCAGTGAAAATACATCGGTTTCTGCAGCATTATCACAAATTATAACAGCATGTGGAACACCAGTATTCACTGAATGTATCTCATATTCTTTACCGCATGCAGTTACTTTTTTATCTAGCTCTAAACTGTGCGGTGGTGTAAGCATTGTTTTTACTTCATTATTTTCCATAATGTCTGCTTTAATAATACCAGCAAGGGTTTCAAATGCCATATTTTTTCCTGCAATATTTTCTAAATAAGCATATCTTGCAGCACATCTTGCACCATTTCCACACATTTCAGCAACTGAGCCGTCTGAATTAAAAAACTGCCATTTAAAATCAACTTGATCAGATTGTTCTATAAAAATTAAACCGTCTGCACCAACAGATAACCCCCTTGCACAGACTTTTTCTATAAAATTCTTATTATATAATGATATATATTTACCATCTCTATTATCGATTATAATAAAATCGTTACCATTACCACTCATTTTTGAAAATTGAATTTCCATAACTGCTCCATAAATATACTTTTAAAAATGAATAACATATTTATACTATATTTGTCAAAATAATAAATTACTTTATTACTAGACAGCAGACATTATTTTTTTAACATTATTATAAGGCGGCTCACCAAATACTTTTTTATATTCTCTATTAAACTGATGCTGGCTGTTATACCCTACTTCAAAACATGCAGTTGTTACATTAAAATCTTCCATAAGCATAAGACGCTGTGCTTCATAAAGCCTTAACCGCTTTTGATACTGTAATGGGCTTAATGTGGTAACCGTGCGAAAATATCTATTAAAGGTAGATGGTGCCATGTTTACCATAGATGCAAGCGCTTCTATTTTAATATTTTCTGCAAAATGTGCTTTTAAATACTGTATTGCCTGCATAATTCTTCCACTTTTACTGCCGTAAATATTAATAGCCTTTAAACTGTTTCCTACTGGACCTTTTAATATTCTATAATGTATTTCTTTAACTATCATAGGTGCTATAATATTTATATCATTAGGATTATCAATTAAATCAATAAGTCTTGAAAATGCATTTAATATATTATCTGTTACATCTGCAACAGATATACCGCAGAAACATTTATCACTTATTTTTTCATTTTTGCTTATAATATCAAAAACAATATTATTATTAATAGGCAAAAGAATTGATAAATATGGATTTTCTTCTGAAATATTAGTGATATAGCTTGAAACAGGATAATCAACACTTGCTACAACATATTTTCCTGCCCCATATATAAATTCTTCTGAGCCAAATATTGAATGTTTAACACCATTGAGCATAAGTATTATAAATGGAGAATGAAAACATCTGTTTACTTTATCAGGTTTACTTTATCAGGTTTACTTTCTCTAAAAAACTGCATACCAAAAATTTCAGTATTATACTGACCTGATGATGTAAGTTTCTTTAACACTTTATTTTTAACTTCATTTAAAAGCATCTCACTAAACATATATTTAACCACCAATTATTTTATAATTTTTAAAATAACATATTTGAGCGAATTAGGCAATAATTATAAATAATGCTGTATAGTTTTTTTTATTATTTATTATTACATTTTAGTAAATACATTTTCAATGGAGGCAAAAATGGATTACGGAATAAAAGGAAAAACTGCACTTGTAACAGGTGCAAAAAAAGTGAACATGGCCAGAAAACTTGTACAATCCATATAAGGAGCTTATATGGTAAGAAAATACAGTTATGAATTAAAGAAATTCATAGTGACAGTTTTAGAAATTGACTTAATGAGTGCGAGTGAACTATCACGACATTTAAAAATCCATAAAGGAGTTATCTGTAAAATATATAACAGATATAAGAGTTTAGGAGATGAGAGTTTAAAATACAGCTATACTCGTAACAACTATCCAATTGACTTTAAACTAAAAGTGTTAAAATATAAGTCATTAAATAATTTAAGTTATGAAGAGACAGCATTGCACTTTAATATTCCATCACCAACAGCCATATATGACTGGAATAATTTGTGCATTAGTCTTGTAGGAGAAAGTATGTCATCTAATAAAAAAGCATCGGATAAGAAAGTTAAAGCCGCAAAATATATTGACAGCAAAGAGGCTGCTTTAGAAACAAGTGAGGAGATACTTCACTTAAAGCAAAGAATATCAGAGTTGGAAAAAGAACTTTATTATAAATCAGCGGAGAATGCATATTTAAAAAAGCGGAGAGCCTTAATGCAGGAAAACCAGTAACCAGTGCACGAGACAAAACAATACTAATCAATGCATTAAGGCAATACTATACATTATCAGTGCTGTTATTAGTAGCGAATATGAAACGCAGTACCTATCATTATAATCATAGGCAGCTTAATAAAGCAGATAAATATGCAGAAGTAAAGATTATAATATTAGATATATATGAAAAATCTAATAAAACTTATGGCTATCCAAGAATAATCAAAGCATTAAATAAACTGGGTTATACTTATGACAGGAAGACTGTGTATAAACTGATGAAGGAATTAAATATATCATCAATAATCAGAGTTAAAAAGAGATATAAAAGAGGTCAAAACAGCCATATATGTGATAATAAATTAAATAGAGATTTTACCAGCGAGAAACCATTATTAAAATGGGTAACAGATGTAACAGAAATAAAAATAAATAACAATAAGGTATATTTATCAGCCATAATGGATTTATATAATAGAGAAATAAAGGCATATAGTTTAAGCAGATATAATAATGAAGAGATGGTCATTGATAATTTAAAAAAGGCAATAGGTAAGAAAAAAGATTTAACAGGCTTGATGATACATTCAGACAGAGGAGTATTATATCAGGCTCGGCAATTTAGAAAATTATTAAGCCAGCATAATATAGAGCAGAGTATGTCAAGAAGTGGAAACTGCTATGATAATGCTGTTATGGAAAGTTTCTTTGCTACTTTAAAATGCGAATTTGTTTATATAAACAAATTTCAAAATATTGAACAGTTTAAAAATATGCTTGATAAATATATTTATTTTTATAATAATCACAGAATTAAAGCTAATGGATTTACTCCAGTGCAGGATAATAAATTTTATAATATGGTTTAGTACAAAATTCTTGGATATGTTCACTCCGCCTCTGAGTGACATAAGGTGTTTAAAAAAAAAATGGGGTACCACCAGGTTCCTATCCTATTGACATTTTTTAATTTTAATATATATTATATCCACATGAATAAAACTATAAATAACAAAAGCCTTGCTGCAAATAAAAAGGCTTATCATGAATATGAAATTTTAACTGAGTATGAAGCAGGCATAGAGCTGCACGGCACAGAAGTAAAGTCTATCCGTGCTGGTAAGATGAATTTAAAAGAATCTATTATAAAGATTATGAAAAATGAAGTTTATCTTATTAACTGCCATATTGCCCCTTATGAACAGGGTAATATTTTTAATAAAGACCCGTTACGCACTAGAAAACTGCTTTTGCACAGGAAAGAAATTAACCAGCTGATAGGCAAAGTGCAGGAAAAAGGGCTTACACTAGTTGCAACAAAAGCATATTTAAAAGGCAGAAGAATAAAAATACAGGTTGCACTTGCCAAAGGAAAAAAACTATATGATAAAAGGCAGACTATAAAAGATAAAGATATTAATAGAGAGTTAGAAAGAGATTTTAAATTAAAATTTAAGTGATATTGTGAGAGAAAACCAACGCAGTATTATAAAAAATTGTTACATATTAAGGGGGTGCTCGGTTTCGACAGGGAGCCGATATCTTCAAATGCATGTCAAGGCTGTCTGAGCCCTTGTAAAAACTCAGGCAAAAAAGTAAACGCTAACGACGAATTAGCTCTCGCTGCTTAGTTCAGCGACGCTTCTGTGGACTGTCCGCCCATGACGGACTGCAGGGGTGTCAACTAATATGGGCTGGTATCTGCTTTGCTCTGTGGCAGGTATAAGATTTTAAGAGCTTTCCCCAAACTTACTTTGTCTGTGGAGGTGGGCGGGGGAGATTTAAACACAGACTAAGCATGTAGTATTTGTGGACGTAAGCTTTTTGGACAGGGGTTCGATTCCCCTCACCTCCATAAATAAAAAAGGGTAGTTAAAAACTACCCTTTTTTATTTATATAGATGAGAGTTATGGGAATCGAACGACAAATTTCGCCGACCGAGTAGGGAGGAAAAGCAAACAGGATGTTTGCGACAGAAATTTGGCTGGACTTTTAATGAATTTTTAGGACAAAAATTTATTAAAAGCGATTCCCCTCACAATATATCATTACTACCCTTTTTTATTAACTTAAAGTCTTAATTGCACTAAGAAGTCTTTTGTTAATTATTACACTACATGTATTACAGCACATACTTAATTAATATCAATAAAAATATTATGTTCCTTATACATATATAAAATTATATATCATTTGATATATATTGTATTAAAAAGATATATTATTCTATCTCAATTATATTATTAAGTATGTTATAAATATTATTTTGTACATTTTGAATTTCATGATTTGCTTTCATTATAGTATCTCTATATGTTAATATTAAATCACCTATTTTATTCTGTTCAGCTATATCTGGTGCTGAAATGGTTAAATTTTTTATTCTATCTGTAGAAGCTCTAATCTGCCTGCTGAAATTAAACTCTTTACCAGCTTCATACAAAGCATAGGAAAGATAGATTGCATTCATAGAGCCATCAATACACCTTAAAACTCCACAGTGGTCAGTAGGGTAAAACGGTATGCTTTCTTGAATGTAATTTGTCATCCAGTCGCCATCTATTCCCCATAATACAGAAGATAGATTAAAATCATTGAATAATAATGAATCAGTATAACCAAATGGTTTAAAAACATTTGCACTATATACAGGATATTTACCATCATCTTTAATATCTCTTTTTAATACTCTTCTCCCTATTGAAATAGAAAATTTAGTGCTGTCAGATAGTTTATATTGTGTATTATAACCACTAAACTTTAATGCTTTAATCTGATTTTCTGCATCTTGAATTTGTTTTTCTTGTTTTTGTATAATCCCTTCGTATTTATTAATATCATTTAAAATTCTTTGTTGTTTGTGAAAAGGGATATTAGGAATATAAAGCTGCATTAAATCGTTAGCATAAACATGCGGAGGATTTGAACCTTGCCTTAAATCATATATCGCATGCTGCTGTTTTTTTAAACAATAATATAATAGTTTTGTTATATATTTATTTTCATCTAACGAACGAATTACATTACAATCAGAAGCCCATATATTATAATTATGATACCATACATAGCCTGCACTCCCAGATGCACTTACTGTTATGCAGTTAGATTTTTGGTTATATTTAGAATGATAATATGCAGGTTTTGTTCCACCTGCAATAACAGGAATATTCCCTATTAAAATATCCTTTTGGGTTAACATCTGTCCTCTTTCTACAGAAGCAACTTCTTTTAACTGTATAACTCCATATTTACTTTTTATTATCTTTTTTTTTACTAAACTAACCCGATTAGTAAAATTATCTGATAAAAAGTTAAAACAATCTGCCAATGGCATAGTGTATATGCTGTTAATTAAATTATCTGGTATTACTGGATATTCATTATTATATGCTTTTAATATGTAATAATTTGCCTTACTGTTATCGTTAATATTATTTTCATTTAATAGTTTACCTAAATAATTTCCATTTTCATCCCTCGTTTCTGTAATACCTTCGTTTCCTCGTCTTGAACTAAAACTATAGCCCAAAAATGCTTTTTCTTCGTCTTTCTCTCCAGTATCACATACTAGTAAAGTTTTATCTTTACACATATTTTTATAATCTTCTTTTGTTTCAAGTTTAACAGCACTTTCTCTTTTTTGCAAAAATAAGCAAACAGTATTAGTTCCTGTAGCCTGAAATGTGCCACTGCCTAATTTTAATACTGCTTTTAACTCAAAGTTTTCAAAAATAATAGTTCGTGCTTTCGCATATAAACCATCATTTTGCAGTATTGAAACAGGAAGTATTATTGCTGCATATCCGTTAGGTTTTACTAATTGTTTCATTCTTTCTATAAATATTGCCTCTATCTCTTTGCTGGTATCTGTTAGAGAGTTATAAAGTTTAAACGATGCCTCACTGTCTTTTCTGTTCATAACAGATTTAAAACCATCAACAGAATAAGGCGGATTAGAGATTAATATATCAAACTTTTCACACTTATCTTTATCTTTACTGTCAAGTAAAGTGCCTCTATACTCATCAATATTGAACGGTGCTATACCTGATGCTTGTATTATATTCGCCTCACCATCACCATTAAAGAAACAAGATAGTTTTGCTGTTTTTACAAGCCTGTAATCGTTTTCTATACCGTATATATTTTCTTTTGCCCATATAAACTTATCCATAGCTTGATTATATGTTTTTAACCTGTCTTTTATTCTAGGCAGTATTGATATGTTTTTATTTTCTATCTCTATAAGACTTTTTTGTATAATATCCATACTTTCAGTTAAAAAATGACCACTGCCGCATGCAAAATCTATTACTTTTGGAAGAAAATCAATCTCTTTATTAACCATTTTCTTTTCAATAAACTCTTGAACAGGCAGCGAGCTTACGATAAATCTAGTTAAAATTCTTGGAGTGAAGAATTGACCTGCCTCTTGTTTAAAACCTGTGTTTAGTAAATTCTCAAAAAAATCACCTAAAAATTGATGTTTATAAGTATATCTAAACCTGTAATTTTGCAATAGTTCTACGACTTCTTTTATAATGGCAGTATTTCTTTCAAAATCTTTCTTATCAAATATTTCAATGAAAGAAAATTCCTGATTTTTATATATCATAGCTGTTTTTAACTGCTCTCTCACCTGCTCTATGCTTGTCTTATCTATTTCATCCAGCGAAATATAAAAGATGTTTTTATTTAAGTAATAGTCCATACCTTTTTTATAAAGTATATTGAGCCTGTCTATAAATCTTTCGTATGTATCAACACCCTCTTTCCACTGAAAACTTAATTCCTCATCATCTGTTGTGTTATCTTCATCATATACTTTACAAACAAACAAGTTGAATATCTTATTAAAAGCATTAGGTTTATCAGAAACTACATTATGTCTTAATATCTCCAAAAACTGGTTATATATTTTCTTACTGTCATCAGTCTTTATCTCTTGTAAATCTTTTTTCAATAATGCTTTTGCCTGTATCATATAAGGTAAAATATCGTTTTCAAAAATACCATTATAGAAAAACTGCTTATTCCATCTGTTAAAAATCTCTTCAACATTAGCTAACTGTCTTAATTCATCTGTAATTTTAACAATATCAGATTTATATTCTATACTTCCATTATTAAAGTGTGATGTATATAAACAAAGATATTCTGCATTTTTATCCTGATTAAAATATGTAAATAACTGACCACCATTCTTGTACATACGGCTTTCTTCTTTATCAAATTCATCACCCCAAGTTTTACATTCTATCATCAAGTAAGAATGAGCATCTTTTAATACAAGAATATCTAACTTTCCCTTTTCTTTACGACCTAATCCCCATTTGTTTTCTAATACAATAGAATTTGGAGCATAACCTTTTTCTAATAATCTATTTACACATTCTAATACAACAAAATTTTCACTGTTTTTAAAATTAGATGTAGTAGTATCCCCTAAACTAATTTGTTCGCTGGATTTAGTATCAATATAACATATTTGCTCTTTCTTGAAATCTACACCTATTTCATATCCACACATATACCGTTTAATATAATAATCAGAGTTATTGGAAGATGGTTTGTAACCCATTGCTGAAATAAATTCTACTATCTGCTGATTATTAATCATACTTTGTCCTCTCTTATTATATTTTAATAATCAGTTTTATCATATTTATAAAATAAATTCTACTTTTTTCTACATTTAGCTATAAAGACATTATTTTAAAAGGCACTTAATTATTTTGATACTTTATAGCATCATTTATCACACTGCTTGTTTCACTCCCTAATCATCAATATATCCTTCTGGAAGGCTGTCGTTTCCTGGCACTTTATCTAAGAAAAATGAAAGCAGTGCAGGTATTACAAACATAGTAAATACTGTAGCAAGGGCAAGACCGCCTAATATAACACTTCCCATACCACGATAAAGCTCACTGCCTGCTCCCGGAGCTATAACAAGTGGCAGCATACCAAAAAGTGATGTAGCTGTACTCATACTTATTGGGCGTATCCTTGTTTTTAATGCAAGTCGCACTGCGGCTTTTCCGCTCATACCTAGTTTTATATAGTTTAGTGACTGGTAAACAATTAATATCGGGTTATTTACAACTGTTCCTACAAGCATAATAAAGCCAAGCATAGTAATAATATCAAGGGGTTGTTCGGCAATAAATAAATCAGTTAGAGCAAGCCCCATAAACCCGCCTGTTGCTGCAAGCGGTATAGAAAATAATATAATCAGTGGATATACAAAATTATTAAGCAGTGCCGCCATTAAAAAGTATGTAATAATAACTGCTAATATAAAGTTACCTGATAATGCATTTTTAGCACTTTCTAGTTTAGATGATGCTCCGCTTGTAGAAATAATAATACCATTTAAAATCCCTTCTGCACGCATTGGTTCAATTACTTTATTCATAATATTATCACGGAGTTCTTCTAATACCATACCTTTTTGCAGTGTAATTTTAAATTCAAATGCTCTTTGGGAATTAAAGCGTCTTATTCTTTCTACACCTAAAACTTCCTTAACTTCAAATAAATTAACAATAGGCACAGCAAGCCCGCTGGAAGAATTTACTACAAATTCACTTACTTCTGTAGGGTTTGTTTCCATATTGCCTGTTTCTTTTTCTTCATAAGGTCCACGAAGAGAAATGTCTATATTACCTATTTCTGGGTCTTTAAATTCACCTACTTTTCTGCCGTCTAAATAAACATCTACTGCTATACCAACTTCTTCAGTAGTAAGCCCTGAAGCCATAATAGCCTCCCTGTCTGGATTAAGCTGAACTTCTGGATATACTGGATTTGCTGACGGGCTTATCTGCATCTGCACATCTGACATTTCTTGATATATTCTTGATTGAATAAGTTGCACAATAGATATTAACTGGTTATAACTCATATTACCAGATACATTCATTTTAAATTCGTTACCCTGTCCACCACCAACTTTAAATAATGGTGACTGTGAAGTTGAACCACGAACACCAGGTATTTGGTCTACAATACTTTGCAGTAACGGTTTATAATCGCCTGCTCTCTGCTCGTCTGTACTTGTTAATATTGTCCGAACATTTGAGCCGCCAATAAATCCAAAGGTGTTAATCTGTGGATAGCCGTTTAAATCCTGCTGCATATATGGCTCTAATTCTTTATAAAAAAAGTTACCTATATTTCTTCTTTCTGCTAATGATATACCCGGTGGCACAGTAAGTTTTGTTTCTATCATATTTTTATTGCCAAGTGGAAGATAATCCATTTTAGGCATTAACACATAAGCACTAATTAAAGATGCTGCAGTTAAGCCAATAACAACTATTAATCTTGTACTGACTTTTGCATTTATTTTATCAGAAATACCAACTGTAATATTAACTACTTTTGAGCCAATATTTCCTACAATTTCATTAAAATGCTTTATTTTATTATAAAATTTTAAATTAGAATTAAAATGTAATTTATCAGTTTTTTCATATATTACTTTCGTTGCAACAGGAATAACTAATACTGATACTATAAGGCTTAAACCAACAGCTGAGCTTACTGCTATTGCAATATCTCCAAAAAGCTGCCCTGCCTCTTCTTTAATAAATGCAACTGGTAAAAACACAGCTACTGTGGTAAGAGTAGATGCTAAAATTGCACCCCATACTTCTCGCACCGCATCATAGGCTGCTGTTACCGCATTTTTGCCCATTTTCATATGTCTGTCAATATTTTCAAGAACTACAATAGAATTATCTACAAGCATACCCACAGAAAATGCAATACCTGCAAGGCTTATTACATTTAATGTGCGACCTAATGCATTCATAATAAAAAATGTACCTACAATACATATTGGAATAGTTGTTGCAATAACAAGTGTAGAACGGATACTTCTTAAAAATACTAAAAGCACTATAACAGCTAAAAGCCCGCCTTCAATAATATTAGACTTTACTAAACTTACAGCATTTAAAATATATCCACGCTGGTCTGCTATCCATACAAACTCTAAACCGTTATCTTTTAAAATAGTGCTATTTAAATCATTTATTACTTTTTCTAAATCATTAGTCAAATCTAATATATTATATCCTGCCTGAGCAATAATACCTATATTCATAGCATTTCTATTATTATATCTGACAAAAGAATCTTTTTTCTCATAGCCATAATCAACATGAGCTACATCACCAAGCTTAAGCCTTGAATTATCACTGCTTACAATTACAATATTTGCTATGTCTTCAGGGGTTTCACCCTCTCCCATAGTTCTAAACCTGTAATCTTTTGCACCATACGCCCTTGTTCCTGCTGAAACATCAATATTTTCTTTATCAATAGCATTAATAATCTGAGAAAGGCTTATATTGTATGCTCCCATTTTATATGGGTCTACAGTAATCTGCACCTGCTTTGACCTGCCACCCCAGTATGTCATATCTGCAACACCCTGCACACGCTCAATATATGGTTTAATTATCTCTTCAAAGTAGCTTAAATATTCATCTACACTTCTTGGGTTGCCATCAACTGTTGTAAGCATTAATTCAACAGACGCAAAAGAATCACTGTCTGCTGAACGGATAGTTGGTTTATCTATATCATCAGGATAGCCTTTCACTTCATCAAGTTTATTAGAAACAAGCAGTATTGCATCATCAACATTAACAGATAAATCAAAAGTAAGTTTTACATTACATCTGCCTTCCATAGCAGTGCTTTCAAACTCTGTTAAACCCGGTATGCTTTTTAATACCCTTTCCTGCCTGTCAATAACTTCTTTTTCCATATCATAGGGAGATGCACCAGTCCATGTTGTGCGTATAGTAATTTGAGGATATTCTATATTTGGGATAAGGCGGTAAGGCATATTCATTACTGCCTGCATACCAAAAAGAACTACAAAAAAGATTGCTACTAATACTTTTACTGGGTTATTTAATGCATACTTAATCATAAAATCAGCCTATTTTAGAAGTTATTTTAATTTTTACACCATTATTTACTGCATTATTACCGTCTAATACTATCTGGTCATCTTTTTTAAGTGAACCTTCTGTTATGGAGCTTACTGCTGCATAGCCACCGTTATAGCCTATGATTTTCACCGGGATAAATCTTACACGCTCATCTTCTAATACTTTAAACACACCCTTGACACTGTTACGCTCTACTACTGCATCGCGCGGAACTAATAAAGAATTGATTTTACTGCCTGATGGGATTAAGGCTATTACTAACACGCCCTCTTTTAAATCTGGGTCCTGACCTAAATCTATTCTTGTTAAAAATAATCTGGTGGCAGGGTCGCCTTTTGAGTTGATTGATAATACTTTACCGCTGTATTCTTTACGGCTTGTTTTCACTGTTACATGCTGGCCTGCCTTTATATAGGGAAGTACTGTCTCGGGAATATATACTTTTGCTTCATATGTTAAGGTGGCTACTCCTGCTACTACTCCACCTGAATTTACCCATTCACCTACTTCCACATTTTTACTAATTACTACTCCTTTTAAGGGTGATTTGATTACCATCTTCTCTTTCTGAGTTTCAAGCTGCTTCTGCTGGGATATGGCTGATGTATATACACTCTGTGCATTACTATAATCTGTTAAGGAGTCTTGATATTTCTGCTGAGATATTGAGTTTTGGCTGTATAATATTTTATTACGGTTAAAATCTCTTAATGCTTTATCTAAATTAGCTTTCGCCTGCTTGGTAGCTGCTACGGCACTTGATATACTGTAGCTTAGTAAACTATCATCTAAACTTGCTAATGGCTGACCTATTTCTACTGCATCACCCTCATTTACATATACTTTTAGCACTTTACCTGCACTTTCTGCTGCCACTTCTGAACTTTCACTAAAATAGGCTGAGCCTGTTATCATCATTGTAGGGGATGTCATTCCTTCGGATACTTTCTCTACTGTTACTAATACTACTCGCTCTTTACTGACTGATGAACCTGCCTGTTTAGTTTGTGCTGATAATGTAAATGGAATAATAAATAAAATGGTTAATATTATTAAAAAGTATTTTTTCATAACACAGCCCCATAACACTGACATATATATTAATAGATTACCATAATAAGTCAAAGTTCAATAATTTTACAAGTAAAAATTAATATATAAGTAGTATTATGAAAGCTTAAAGTTACATTTTAAATTATAAAATTATCTTAATGCCCGCATAGAGTTTAATAATGCAAGTAATGCAACACCTACATCACCAAATACTGCTATCCACATCGAAGCAATATCAAATAAACCTAAAATTATAAAAAGCACCTTAATAGTAAGAGCAAAAATAATATTCTGCCATATAATTTTTTTAGTTTTTTTAGCAACTTTTACAGCATCTACAAGTTTCATTAAAGAATCATTCATTATAACTACATCTGCTGTTTCAATAGCTGCGTCACTTCCAGCTGCTCCCATAGATACACCAACATCTGCCATAGCAAGTACTGGTGCATCATTTATACCATCACCTACAAACAGCGAACTGCCGTTTCCTTTATATTTATCTGCAAACTCTTTAAATTTTTCTGCCTTATCTTCTGGCAGTAAGTCATAATAATATTCTTTAATACCTGTATCTTTTAATATTGTTTCTGTTGCATATTTATTATCACCAGTTAAAACAGTAATATTTTTTATACCTGCTTCATAAAGTTTATTTACTGCCTCAACTGTATCATCTTTTAACTTATCACTTATAACAATATAGCCTGCATATTCTTTATCTATTACCACATGGGCAACACTGCCTAAAATATTACATACACTTTCATCATGAACAGTATTTGTAAAATGCAGCAGACTGTCATTTCCAACCATAATTTCTTTATCTTCTATAGATACTTTTACTCCCCTGCCGCTTATTTCTTCATATTCTTTAATAGAATAATCTATATTTCCTGCATATTCTACAATAGAGCGGGCTATCGGGTGGCTTGATTTACTCTCTGCAACAGCTGCATATTTTACAATTTCATCTTCTGAATATCTACCAAAAGATTTTACTTCTGTTACTGTAAAAATACCTTTTGTAAGAGTACCTGTTTTATCAAAAGCAACAGCCTGAATATTAGAAAGAGCTTCAAGATAGTTTGCACCTTTTACTAATATACCTTTTTTAGATGCTCCACCAATTCCGCCAAAATAGCCAAGCGGCACACTTATAATCAATGCACAAGGGCAGGATACAACTAATGCTACTAATGCACGGTAAAGCCACTGGCTAAATGAGCCCATATCTAAAAGCGGTGGCACAACAGCTATTGCAAAAGCAATAAAAAATACGATAGGTGTATAATATGATGCAAATTTAGTAATAAAAGTTTCTGTTTTTGCTTTATTAGCAGCAGCATTTTCCACCATATCTAAAATTTTTGATGCTGAGCTTTCTGCAAATATTTTTTCTACCTGCACTTCTATCATACCTGTTAAACTAATCATACCAGATAATACTTTATCGCCAATTTCTGCCCCTCGTGGCACTGATTCACCAGTTAATGCTCTTGTATCAAGAGTAGTTTTCCCTTTTATAATTATTCCATCAAGAGCTATTTTTTCTCCCGGTTTTACAACTATAGTTTCGCCTATATTAACTATTTCTGGGTCAACTCTATATTCCTGACCATCTCTTATCACAACTGCATAATCTGGCCTTATTTCTAAAAGAGATTTAATAGAACGGCGGCTTCTATTAACTGCTAAATCCTGAAAAAACTCTCCAGCCCTGTAAAAAAGCATAACACCAACAGCTTCTTCATGGCTGCCTATTGCCCAGGCTGCAAGTGTGGCAAATGTCATAAGAAAATTTTCATCAAATATTTTGCCGTGGCGGAGATTTTTTATAGATGCTAATATTACATCTTTTCCTGCAATTAAATAAACTATCACTAATACTGCATAGCTTAAATATGAAAGTGGCGGTGTTTGAAAAATATGCAGCATATAAAACCCAGCACCAAAAGCAGCAAGAAGAACACCTAAAAGTATTAATTCATTTTTTACATTAAAACTTTCTTCCTGCTTTTGCTCATGAATTACAACACCTTTTTCTATTTCATCAACAGTTTCCTGCACTTTATGAATATTATCTGTGTCTATCATTAATGTTTTTGTGGCAAAAACAACCTTTGCATCTTTTACGCAGTCAAGGTTTTTTATACCCTCTTCTATTTTTGCTGCACAAAATGGACAATCTAAATTTTCAAGCATATACTTTTTCATAATACTACCTCTTTTCATTAATGTGCTCTAATCCCATTAAAAGCACCCCTGTAATATGGTCATCATCAAGGCTGTAATATACATTTTTTCCTTCCTGCCTTGATTTTACAATACCTGTCTGCCTTAAAAACCTAAGCTGTTGTGACACTGTGGACTGTTTTAAAGACAAGGCGGCACATATATCATATACACAAAGCTCCACTTCTTTTAAGGCAAATAAAATTTTTATCCTTGTAGTATCTGCAAACACTTTATAAAAAAGTTCCAGTGCTACAAAAGAATATTCAGAAGGCAGGCTTTCCCTTGCTGCATGCACTGCTTCTGCATCAATTATTTTACTGTCATCTCCCATAAAAAACTCCTAATGTTATAACATCACTTCATCATATCATTATATAATGATATATAAATCTAAAAGTTATACTTGTCAAGAAGAAAAAATCAATGTATATATATTTTATTATGAGTGATAAAATTAATATATTAATCGTCGAAGACGAAATCAAAGTTGCGGAAACAATCAAGTCCTACTTAGAAAAAGAAGGCTTTAATGCTTCTTTTGCTATATTAGGCTCAGCAGCGGTTAACATTTTAAATGAGAAAACATTTAATTTGATTATCCTTGACTTAATGCTGCCAGATATTTCTGGTGAAGAAATTTGTAAAATGGTTAGAAAAACAAGCGATGTACCTATCATCGTCCTAACTGCAAAAAGTTCTGAGGATTCAAAAGTTAATGTTTTAAATACTGGTGCTGATGATTATCTTATTAAGCCGGTTTCTCCTAGGGAGCTGGTGGCAAGAGTTAAAGCTGTGCTGCGTCGTGCAGGGCTTTTCAGTGAAAATAGTGCTGTGCTTTATAATGACGGCTTATCTATTGACTTTACTTCAAGGACTGTTAAGAAAAATGATACTGAAATCACCTTAACACCTAATGAGTATAAACTGCTGAAGTTTCTTGCCCAAAATGCTGGCAGATATTTTTCAAGGGAAGATTTAATTGAAGGAGCAATCGGTGCTAAATATGACGGATATGACAGAGCAGTTGATTCTCACATTAAAAATCTTCGCCAGAAAATTGAAGATAACCCGAAAAACCCTAAATATATCGTTACTCAATACGGTGTAGGTTATAAATTTGCCGGGACTAAAATATGAAATTAAGCATTAAAAAGCAGTTCCTTTTGCTTTTTCTGCTTGTTACTGTTGTTTCGCTTTTTATTCTGTCCTTTATGCTTAGAACAACTATTGACAGTTGCTTCTATGACTATAAATGGGCAGAACAAAGCAAAATATTTGACTTAATAGTATCCCGCCTTGAAACATTTTATGCTGAGCATAAATCATGGGATAATTTTAACGGCAACGAAATAGGCAAGCTTGCTATGAAAGAAGGCTGTTATTTTACCTTATATGACAATGAAGGTAAATTAATATGGACTTCCGAGCATACTATTTCTGCCAGAAATAATACATCAGTAGTCCATAGATACTGGCGTAATATCTACCCTGTAAATTATAAAAACCAAATGAAAGGCAAAGTATATATTGTACAGTTTACTGACAGCCTTTTTACTCCAAAAGATATTACTTTTAAAGAAAGTATTCTTACATACATATTAATATCATTAATTATAGCATTACTTTTATCTCTGCCATTTATTATGATATTATCATCACGGTTTTCAAGCCCTATTACATATCTGCAGAAAAAAGCAGAAAATATGATAAAAGGCGATTTGACTACTGAAATAAAAGTTGCATCATCTACTACGGAAATTGTTAAGCTTTCCATATCACTTGACAGGCTGAGAAAATCATTACTGCAGCAGGAAGAGTTAAGAAAACAGCTTGCATCAAATATTTCTCATGAGCTTAGAACTCCGTTAAATGTTATACAAAACCAGTTAGAAGCTATAATTGACGGCATTTTTGAGCCAACAGAAGAAAGGCTTGATGGTCTTTTACAGGAAGTTATAAGACTTACAAGCTTAGTGGGCGAGCTTGAAAAAATTACAACAATAGAATCACATGATTTTATACCAGATATAAAAGATGTAAAACTTGCATCTGTTGTTGAAAATGTATGCTCTACTTTTGAAGCAGCATTTAGAAGAAAAAATATTGATTTAATTACAAAACTGCAAAAAGGTATAATAGTTAAAGCTCAGGAAGATAAACTTATACAGCTTATTATTAATATTGTAAATAATGCTTTAAAATATACAGACCATGGCAGTGTAACAGTAAGTACTTATATGGAAAATGACCATGCAGTATTTGAAGTAACAGATACTGGGGTTGGTTTATCAGAAGATGATAAAGTAAAAATCTTTGAAAGGTTTTACAGAGTAGAAAAATCACGGAATAGAAATACTGGCGGTGCTGGACTTGGTCTTTCTATTGTGAAAAATATTGCAGATGCACACGGCTGGGAAATAATTGTGGAAAGTGATGGGAAATCAGGTACTACTTTTAAAGTAAATTTTTAAAGATTTAATCTATTTATAAAACAAATAGGTTTTATATTATACTATATTCTGCTTTGAAATGATATAAAACCAACAAATCTTTTGATATTTTAATACTTTATAAACTATCCTGCTGCTATAAATATTATCTATCAATTTTTTACTAATTATATTTAGCTATTTTGCCTAAAATGTATAAACATTATCATTTATGAACAAATTAAGGAAAAATGTTTATTTCAAGTTGCATCAAATAATTTACTAATTTATTATATATATAATTTACAGGAGATAAGATGAAATACGATGTTATTATAATTGGTGGTGGTCTGGGTGGGCTTACTGCTGGTGCAGTTTTATCAAAAAAAGGCAAAAAAGTGCTGCTTATTGAACAGCATTTTATGACAGGCGGAGCAGCTACAGTATTTAAAAGAAAAGATATTAATATTGAAGTAGGGCTTCATGAAATGGATTATGGTCAGCATGGCTATGATGCAAAAAGAGATTTATTTGATTTTTTAGAACTTGAAAAAAAAGTAGAATTTATAAGCCTGCCTGAAACATGGGAGATAGTAGATAATAATGAAAAATATATAGTACCTGAAGGTATTGAAGAAGCAAAAAAATATTTAATATCTAAATTTCCCCATGAAGAAAAAGGTATTAATAAATACTTTAAAAAAATGAAAAATATTGCATACACAATGGGAACAATACCTTATGATATGAACTTTTTTCAGTTTCTAGCATATCCTTTTGTGAAACTTCCAAGACTTATTAAATATTATTTTGACCAAAAATCAACTGGTGAAATGCTTGATGAAATAATCAAAGATGATAAATTAAAAAGACTTCTAAATGCCAACTTGGTATATTATCACGATAACCCATATGAATTTTGCTGGCATTATCATGCTCTTGCTCAATATAATTATTACAATGGAGCAAAATATATTAAAGGCGGCAGCTATTCTTTAAGCACTGCTCTTGCTGAAATTATTACAGAAAACGGCGGTACAGTTGAAACAATGTGCACTGTTGAAAAAGTGATTGTAGAAAACGGGACAGCTAAAGGTGTTATATATAAAAACAAAAGAACAAAAGAAGATATTACTGTAAACTCTGAATATGTTATAGCAAACTGCTCACCTAATCTGCTTTATGATACAATGGTTGATGAAAAATATAAAGATAAGAGTTTAGATGAATTTAAAGAATCTTCATCGCTTTATACTGTTTATATAATATTTAATCAGAAATTAAAAGATGTATATAAAAACCATGCATATTCTACATTTATCTGCGAAGATAACCAGTTTAAAAAGCCATTCAGCCAAATGGGTAAAGGGTTAAAAAATATAAATATTGAAGACAGAGGTTTTGTATTCGTTGATTATGGTGTAATAGATTCTGGTCTTAATATTAAGGCTGATGATAAAAGAAGTGTTGGAGTATTCTGCGGAGCATCATATCTTGATGAATGGGATAATATGCCAAAGGAGGCATATCTTGCAAAAAAAGCAAAACTTGCTGAAGATTTATTTAAAAAAGCAGAAAAATATTTTCCTAATCTAAAAGATTATGTTGAATATTTTGAAGTATCTACCCCTAAAACTATTAAAAGATATATGAAAACTCCACTTGGCAATGCTTACGGCTATGCAAATAATACTTACTTAAGAAAAGGAAGAGTGCCTAGATTTTCTAGCACTATTAAAAATCTGCTGTTTACTGGTGCTTATTCTTTCCCCGGCGGTGGTTTCACAGGTGCACTTATAAGTGGATATTTTGCCGCAAATAATGTAATAGAGCCACAGTGGAAACATATTATCCGCAGAACAGTATTATCTACTGCTGTATTAATATTATTATTTACTTCTCCAATATGGCTGAAAGGATTATTTAATTTATTTTAAACAGCAGATAAATTTGATATACAGGCTCCCGTATTATTGAGAGCCTGTATTTTAATGTTATAATATCTATTATATTCTAATATATTTTGCTTCAATAATATCATCTAAAGCAGCAATTCGTTTTACTACTTCATGTGAAACATTATCATCTACAAGTACAAAAGAAATAGCTTCGCTGCCTTTGCTGCCTACACGGGCAAGACCAAAGTTAGCAATGTTTATATTATGTTCACCAAGCAGAGTTGCAACTTTACCAACAATACCTGGACGGTCATTGTTTCTAAAATAGATATAATTGCCGCTTGCTTCTAAATCAAGTGTATAGTTATCAATAAATAAGATTTTACCGATATTTTCTGCAAAAAGTGTGCCGCCAATAGTAGTTTCTTTGCCGTCACTTGTTTTAATAGTTAATATGAGTAAATCATTATATTTATCATAATGGTCAGTTTTAGATTCCATTACATGAATATTTCTATCTTTTGCTAAATATGGTGAATTAATAAAAGACACAGAATCTTCAAGCACTACTTCTAAAAATCCTTTTAATGCTGCAATTGTAAATGGCTGATAGTTAAATGGTGAATCAAATGTTCTTTCGCCAAAATCTTCTTCAAATCTTTTACCAACCATAGTAAATCTAATTTCTTCTGGTCTGCCGTTAATAAATTGAGAAGCAAGGCGTCCCATACTTCTAGCAAGCTCAAAATAACGCTGTAATTCTTCAGGCAGAAGTGATTTCATATAAGGAATATTTACAGCATTAGCATAAGACCTGCCTTCAAGAGCATTAACAATCTGTTCGCAGATAATAACAGCAACACCTTTTTGACCTTCATGAGTATTTGCACCAATGTGAGGTGTTACAAATATATTTTCAAGTTCTAATAATTTCATACCTTTTGGAGGTTCATAAGAAAAAACATCTGTTGCAGCAGAGAATAATTTACCACTTTTTACTGCTTCATAAAGAGCATCTTCATCAACTAAACCGCCTCTTGCACAGTTAACAAATACAGCACCGTCTTTCATTATATCAAACTGAGGTTTTGCTATCATACCTTTTGTTTCTTCAGTTAATGGTGTGTGTAGAGTAATAACATCAGCCTGAGATAATACTTCATCAAGAGAGTTGCATAAAGTAACACCAAGGTTTTCTGCACGGGACTGTTTAACATAAGGATCATAAGCAAGAACTTTCATACCAAATGCTTTACATCTTGTAACAACATTACCGCCAATTCTACCGATACCAACAATACCAAGAGTTTTATCTAAAAGCTGGATACCCATAAATTTCTTTCTGTTCCATTCACCAGATTTTACTGAACTATTAGCAGTAGGAATTTTACGGCATGCAGCTAATATCATACCCATAGTAAGCTCAACAGCTGCATAAGTATTGCCTGTAGGGGCATTCATAACTATAAGACCTTTTTTGCTGGCTGTTTCAATATCTACATTATCAAGACCAACCCCTGCTCTGCCTACGATTTTAAGTTTACCAGTATTTTCAAGTAAATCTGCATCTACTGTAGTACCGCTTCTTGTAATAACTGCATCATAATTGCCAATAATAGGTTTTAAATCAGCATTTGAAATCCCAGCACGGATTTCATAATTAATGTTTTCTGCCTTTTCTAAAATCTCAATACCTTCCTCTGCAATATGGTCAGTAATAAGAACATCAAATTTTTTCACAATCCACCTCAAAAATAGCTTTAATAATTAAAAGCAAGATAACCATATCAAAATTCTTAAACATAATCAAGAGTAACTATTAATTTTTACAACATTTATGTTAAAAAAGAAAAAATATGCTTAATTACTTGATATTTTTTTTACGAACATATATACTTATAAAAAATTTTTTAGGAAGTGTAATATGGCTTTCAATGACTTACTGTTAAAAGCATTAAATAAAGAAAAAACAGAGCGTCCACCAGTATGGCTTATGAGACAGGCTGGCAGATATATGCCAGAATATATGGAAGTGCGAAAAAAAGTATCATTTTTAGAGTTATGCAAAACTCCAGAGCTTGCATGTGAAGTAACTTTGCAGCCTATTGATATATTAGGTGCTGATGCTGCAATTTTATTTTCTGATATTTTAATACCTATAGAACCAATTGGGGTAAATTTAAACTTTAACCCTGCCCCAGTTATTTCTAACCCTGTTAGAACTATGGAAGATGTTAACAGGCTCCGTCCTTTTAATCCAGAAAGTGACGCACCCTTTGTATATAAAACAATAGATTTACTTGTTAAAAAATTAAATGTTCCATTAATTGGTTTTTCTGGCGCCCCTTTTACTCTTGCATGCTATATGACAGAGGGTGCAGGTTCTAAATCATTTTTAGAAATCCGCAAAATGATGTTAAATACACCAGAAGTTTTCCATTCCCTTATGAAAAAATTAACTGAAGACACTATAAAATATTTACAAAATCAAGTGCATCACGGCTGTGCTGCTATCCAAATGTTTGATACATGGGCAGGAATTTTACCACCTGCAGAATATAAAGAGATGGTATTTCCTTATGTAAAAGAAATAAGCGAAAGTATTTCTGCACCATTTATATATTTTGCAAAAGATGGCTCAGCTTATTTTGACACTATTAAAGACTTAAACTGTGCAGGTATAGGTGTTGACTGGAAAATCAGCTTAAAAGAAGCAAATGCAAGGCTTGGAAATAAATTTACTCTACAGGGAAACCTTGACCCTGCCATACTTTTTTCTAATAAAGCAGCTATTAAAAAATATGCAGAAACGGCAATAAGCGAAGGTAAATTATGCCCCGCTCATATTTTTAATTTAGGTCATGGAATAATGCCTGCAACTCCAGTTGAAAATGTAAAATACTTAATAGATGTTATTAAAGGCTTAGCTTAAAATGAAAAAAGATGTATTATTTATAATGGGTATGGGTGGACCAGATAGTATTGAAGCTATAGAGCCGTTTTTATTTAACCTTTTTTCAGATAAAGATATAATAGACTTTCGTATGGGTAATATACTGCAAAAGTTTATTGCAAAAAAAATAGCTAAAAAACGCTCTAAAAAGCTGGCACCAGAATATTTAAAAATGGGCTATAATGGTGCATCACCACAAAACATAATTCATAGAAAAATATTTAATGCACTTGAAAAACATTATACAGAAACAACAGGAAGAAACTTAACTGTTATAGAGGCCAACTGCTACTATCACCCGTTTTTTGAAGAAGCGCTCAATGTGCTTAAAAATACAGAGTGTGAAAAAGTAATCTTTACAACAGTTTATCCACAGTATTCTTTTACCACTGTAAAAGCATGCTTTAACAGGCTTGCAAAACTGTATAATATAACAGGCGATAATAAATATAAAAAAGTAGTAATACCATACTGGTATGAAAATGAAAAATACTGCTCTGCAATATCAAAAAGAATATCAGCAGCAGCAAAAAAATTAAATAAAAATATAGAAGACTGCCACATACTTTATTCTGCTCATTCTGTGCCATTAAGCTATGTAGAAAAAGGTGACCCTTACCCAGAACATGTAAGACATCATGTTGATATTATAAATAAAATAACAGGTATAAAATCATTTGAAATAGCTTATCAAAGTAAAGTAGGCCCTGTAAAATGGCTGAAACCTACAATGATAGAAACACTTGAAAGCTATAAAGAAAAAAATATTGATAATATAATTATTGTTCCTATATCTTTTATTTCTGACCATATAGAAACATTAATAGAGCTTGATGAACAGCTAATACCAATATTAAAAAATGCAGGCAAAAATATAGTGCGGATAGAAAGTTTAAATGACAGCCCAGATTTTATTGAAGCCTTAAGCAATATTATTACTATTTAATTTTGGAGCATTTAATGAAAAGTTTTTTTGCTTTTATAAAAATGATAAAACTAGAACACTCTCTTTTTGCGCTGCCTTTTGCATTTGTTGGTATGATATTAGCAGCAAACGGACTTCCTTCATGGAATGTAATATTATGGGTAGTTGTTGCAATGGTTGGGGCAAGAAGTGCGGCTATGGGTGTAAATAGGTATGCAGATGCTGAAATAGATGCTAGAAACCCCCGCACAGCTTCAAGGGAGATTCCATCTGGCAATATTTCTAAAAAATCTACACTATTTTATATATTATTAAGTTTAGCAGTTTATTTTTTAGCTGCATTTATGCTTAACAGATTAACAGCAATACTCTCCCCTATTCCTGTATTAATATTTATATTATATGCTTATGCAAAAAGGTTTACAAACTTCTGCCATGTAATTTTAGGCATAGCTTTAGGGCTTGCTCCAATATGTGCATGGATTGCTGTAACCGGAAGCATAGATACAGCGCCTTTTATATTAGGTGGTGCAGTAATATTATGGGTAGCTGGCTTTGATATATTATATGCTATTCAAGATATAGAATATGACAGAAAAGAAGGACTGCATTCTATCCCTGCAGTTTTTGGGACAGGCGGCTCTTTGATTATAGCAAGAATTTTACATTTTGCTGCTATCTGCTTATTTATATCATTAATGGCTTTTACTAATTTAGGATATATTTATTTAGCAGGTGTGCTTTTATCTGGAGCATTAATGGCTTATGAGCACAGCTTAGTATCAAAAGATGATTTATCAAAACTAAATATGGCTTTTTTTAATATGAATGCTTATATTAGTATTACAATTATGATTTTTACTATTATAGATATATGGGTAGGTAAATAATGAAACGCTCATTTGTAGCATTAACTGGAGCAAGTGGTATTCTTTACGGCTTTGGTATAATAAAGGCTCTGCAAAAGGCAGGCTATGAAGTGCATACTGCAGCAGCTAATGAAGCTTTAGCAAATGCTCAGGCAGAAACTGGTATTACTTATAAAAACATTGAAGATATGTATAAATCTAATGGTATAGAAAATATTATAATACATAACAATAATGATTTAAGTGCGTCTGTTTCAAGCGGCTCATTTAAAGTGGAGCATTATATTATAGCTCCAGCATCTATGGGGTTTGTGGGCAGATGTGCAAATGGTATAAGTGCATCATTAATAGAAAGATGTGCCGATGTGGCTTTAAAAGAAAGGCGTCCGTTAGTTGTGCTTTTTAGAGAAATGCCACTATCTACTATACATTTAGAAAATCTTACAAGGCTTTCCCAGTCTGGTGCAATATTAATGCCTGCTGCTCCCGGCTTTTATAACAAGCCAGAAACTATTGATGATTTAGTTAATTTTGTAACTGGTAAAGTGCTTGATGTTTTAGGAATAGATAATAACTGCTATAAACGGTGGAAAAATTGAGAATACTTTGTGCAGAATGTTTTAACCAGATAGTAGATATAAAAAAAGGTAATGCAGTATGCTCATGCTGTGGAGCTGAATATAATATTGCAGAAAAAAGTACTCAGTTTAAAGTCCGCTTATCTGGCGGGTTTATAAAAACAAAACTTTCTTATGATGATGTTGTTTTAGGGATAAAGACAGGCTCTATTGTAGCAGGGGATTATATTGCAAGTATAGATGGCCCGTGGATACATGTTTATGATTCATCTTTTGAATATTACTTCAAAAAAATAGATGAACAGGATAACAGAAGTGGCATAATTTTATATAAAAAAAAGAAGAAGAAATTATCAGTTATTAATATGCTTGTATTTCTGCTTATAATTTCTATTGCAATTAATTTTACATTGATTGTATTATTATATATGATGAATAACAGGATAACTAATTTAGTAGGTCAAATAACAGGAGGCTGATTATGGATAAATCTGAAGGAAAAGACTGGTTTGCAAAAACACTTAATAATGTTACAGAAGAAACAGCAAAAGTTTACAAAATTTCTAAATTAAAGTTAGAAATCAATTCTTTTAATAAAACTTATAACGAGAAAATGCATAAAATAAGCAAGCGTCTTCTGAAACTTATACAACAGGGCGAAATAGATGCATCTCTTTTTGAACCAGAATATAGCTCTATTATACAGATTTCTGAAAAGATAGAAGAAATGGAAGCAGAAGTTGAAGCTATTAAAGGCAACTTAAAATTTGGATTTGGTAAAAAGAAATCTGATAGTGAAAACGAAAATATTGTAGATGTTAAACCAGAAACTGTTGAAAATGATGAGAAAAAAGAGGATAATAAATAATTATATTATTATACTGCTGATATTGATTATAACAGGCTGTTCAGGAACATTATTTGGCTATGATGAGCTGGATAGTCTGTATAAAAATAATATCAGCAATGTAGATATAAGTGTATATTATAATACAGTAGATGGTCATATTACTGCTGTAGTTAAAAATGTAAGCAGTACATTTATGACAAACTTAAATATGTCTATGGAGTGTGAGTATGATAATGGTGATATTATAACAGATATCCACTCTCTAAGTAACTTGAAAACATATTTTTATAAAAATGTAGTATTTCAAATAGATTATGATAAATGTAAAAGTTTGATATTAAAATATATTTATTACCCGCAGGAAGATGGTGGGTTTATGTATACAGACAGGTTTGGCACATATCCTATGCCTGTTGAAAATAATATACCTGTTGATGGTGCATTAATAATAAAGTAATTTAAGGGGCAGTTATGGTTAAAAGAATCAATAATGAAAAAGAGTTTTTAAAAGCATTAAACAGAGTTGATGAATTAATGTTTCATGCAGTTCCGGGCACTGCTGAAGGTGATGAGCTTGAGCAGCTTTCTAAAATGATAGAAGAATATGAAAATAGAAATGCTATTGTTATGAGCCAGTCAAAAGTTGGTCATGAAGATATTATCACTTCTAAATATAAAAAATAAAACTTTTTAACAGTAAATATTAACTTAGCAGTATTTTTTTATATATCTTAACAGGTTTATAATAATAAATTTCATAAATATAGTAAAATCTTTCAATTAAGATAAAATATATCTTGAAAGAAATTAAACAATATAATACTATACTTATTATGAGTATAGTAATTATTAATGCAAGCCCTAGAAAAAGTGGCAATTCAACATTTATAGCTGAGAGTTTAAAGGAAAAATATGGAAGTGCTTGTCAGGTAATTAACCTTAGAGAGCTTAATATTAAACCATGCACTGCCTGTCGCTCGTGTAAAATAAATAACAGCCTTTGTGTTATTAAAGATGATATTTCAGAGCTTTATCCTGCACTTTTATCAGCTGATAAAATTATTCTAATTTCTCCAAATATTATGGGTTTTATTTCAAGCCTTGCTAAAATTTTAACAGACAGATTTTACTGTTTAAAAACAGCAGAGCGTAAAACTAAATTTGAAGAAGGCAAAAAAATGTTTTTTATATTAACACAAGGTGCAGCAGACAGAAGCCATGGTGATATGGCTGCTAACTGGGCAAAAAGGTTTTTTGAGCAGTATGGCTTAAAAACATTTACTATGGTTATACCAAACTGTGCCTATGATAATACTGACGGTGTAAAAATAAAACTTGATGAAATAAAAATGAATGTATCAATGTTTTAATTAAAGGAGGATACTCTAATGGCAGTTTCTTACAAAGAATTAGGTCTTGTAAACACAAAAGCAATGTTTGCAGACGCTATGAAAAATGGTTATGCAGTTCCTGCATACAACTTTAATAATCTGGAGCAGATTCAAGCAATTATTCAGGCTTGCGCTGAAACAAAATCTCCAGTTATCCTACAGGTTTCAAAAGGTGCAAGGAACTATGCAAATGCAACAATCCTGCGATATTTAGCAGTTGGTGCAGTAGAATATGCTAAAGAATTAGGCTGCAGTATACCTATAGCATTACACTTAGACCATGGCGACAGCTATGAACTTTGTGTTGACTGTATAGAAAAAGGTTTCTCATCAGTTATGATTGACGGCTCTCACCTGCCCTATGAAGAAAATGTTGCATTAACTAAAAAAGTTGTTGATTATGCTCATCAATTTGATGTTACTGTTGAGGGGGAATTAGGTGTGCTTGCAGGTATAGAAGATGAAGTACAAAGCGAACATTCCCACTATACAGATCCAGAACAAGTGGAAGATTTTGTTAAACGCACAGGTGTAGATTCTCTTGCAATATCTATAGGTACTTCACATGGTGCATATAAATTTAAAGTAAAACCGGGCGAAAGTGTACCACCACTTCGTTTTGACATATTAGAAGAATGCGAAAAAAGACTGCCAAACTTCCCTATTGTTTTACATGGTGCTTCATCTGTTCTTCCAGAATATGTTGAATTAATTAATAAATATGGCGGTAAAATGGAAAATGCAGTTGGTGTGCCTGAAGACCAGTTGAGAAAAGCTGCTAAATCTGCAGTATGTAAAATTAATATTGACTCAGACGGCCGTCTTGCATTTACTGCAAAAGTAAGAGAAACACTTGCTCTGCAGCCAAGTGAGTTTGACCCTAGAAAATATTTAGGCAATGCTAGAAGCGAACTTGTTAAAGCATATAAAGCTAAAAATGAAAATGTTTTAGGCAGTGCAAATAGAGTTAAATAAACATATATGCAGAATGGGAAGTAATATTCCCGTTCTGTATTCATTAATCTTATATATCATACACATAACTATCCATTAATCATAAAAACTTTAAATATTAATTATAATCTATTTCCAAAAATTTTATCAGCAGAGAAATTAAAATTTCATGGTATTTAAATATAGAGAATATTATAAATAAGAAATTGATTTATGTATGATATTTAAACCATACATAAATCATATAAAAGATAACTTTTTATCAGCCTTGAACTATTTTTATAATAAGAGATACAAACATAACAATAAATACTATGATTAATATTTTTTTAACGAAAGCCTGTCCGTTTTTAATTGCCATTTTACTGCCAATATAGCTGCCTAAAACATTAGCTATTAAAAGTGGGATACCAATAGCTATTATCACCTGCCCTGCTTTTAAAAACATTACTAATGCACCAGCACCTGAAGCGAAGTTTACTATTTTTGCAACAGCTGAAGCGTTCACCATATTCATACCAAGTATAGAATAAAAAGCGATTATTAAAAAAGTGCCCATACCAGGACCAAAAAAACCGTCATATATTCCTAAAACAAATGTGATAAAAGGTGCTGCAATATATAATTCTTTTTTAGTAAAATCTGTTACATTCTGCTTTAAATTCTTTTTAGGGATAAATGTAACAATAGCAGCAATAGGAAGAATAAACAGAACTATTTTATTTAAAGTATCCTGAGAAAGCCCTAAGTTTAGATTTGAGCCTACCATACCGCCTAAAAATGCACATACAAGCCCAATTAATGCAATAGGCCATATTACAGTCTTACTACGGATAAAGTTATATGCAGCTGTAGCTGTACCAAATACTGCCGGCAGCTTGTTTGTGGCTACTGCCATAGTTGGAGAAAGACCAGCAAGCATTAATGCAGGCACAAGTATAAACCCGCCGCCCCCTGCAATACTATCTATAAATCCAGCACAAAATGATGCAATAATTAAAAATGTAAGTATGTAATAAGAATCAGCAATATATTCCATATAATTCCTCTAAAAATAAGCTATAATACAAATTCGTAATTATTTCAATTGATTTCTTCAACAATTTAATATATACATATTTTACTACCACTTATTACTAGGAGGCTTATTGGTGGAGCTGATTGAAGTAATATCTGCAAAACTGCATGGAATAAAAATAACAGAAAGTGCACTGCATTATCATGGCAGTGTTACAATTGATGAGGATATTCTCCATAAGGCAGGTATTCGCCCTATGGAGTTTGTATATATATGGAATAAATCAAGCGGAACAAGAATAAGCACTTATGTATTGCCTGGCGAAAAAGGAAGCGGTGTTGTTTGCTTAAATGGAGCTGCAGCAAGAAGCTGTCAGGTTGGTGATGAAGTAATTATATCACTTTCTAAATATGTAACAAATGATGAAATGGCAAGCAGAAAAGCAAAAGTGCTTACATTTAACCATGACAGCCGTATAAACACAATTGATGAAATATTAGAATATGATTTTATAAGTGAAAGTAATGACAACTGGCAGTTTAAAATAAATAAGATATATTAAATTTTTTTTTAAATTAATAAAAATTTTATTTAAAAAAGATAAATTTTCTCTTGCAATATAAATAAATAAGTTTATTAATAGTATATTATAATAAGTATCTGGGGATACCCCATTTTTTATAACATCTTATGTCACTCAGACGAGCGGTTTTTGCGAGGACACTAGTTTTCCCGAGCTATTGCTGAGGAATCAGAAAACAGTGGTTGGAAAAACTTCCGTAGCTGCGTGTTTTTTTTAATACAGGGGAGCGTCTTCTGCGACGCAAGCATTTCCCGACTGGATAAGGAGGAAATAGAAATGCGTAGCTGGAAAGTATTTAAAAATAAAAGTTTAAATAGATTCTTCGCCTGCTATCGCAGGCTCTGAATGACAGTTTATTGCGATTATTTCTATTTTTACATATATTATCAAGTAATTGCAGCATTTTTAAATAAAAAAATGGGGTACCCCAAGTATAATAAGTATTATAAAATTATTTTATCTTGGGAGAGAAAAATGAAGGTAAACGAAAATCCAGGAGCAAAACAAGGTATATTATCTGCTGTCAGCTCTAATTTTTTAGGCAGTGCTCCAAGATGGTATAAGATTTTAATTATATCATATCTTATCATTAACCCTATTTTATTTGCTGTTAATCCATTTGTAGCAGGCTGGGTGTTAATGGCAGAATTTATTTCTACACTAGCATTAGCACTAGTATGTTACCCACTGCCATCTGGTGGTTTATTAGCTATTGAAGCAGTTATTATTGGTATGACTTCCGCAGAACATGTTTATGAACATGTAGTAGATAATTTCCCAGTATTATTATTACTTATGTTTATGGTAGCAGGTATCTTCTTTATGAAAGAGCTGCTGCTTTTTATCTTTACTCGCCTTTTAGTAAGCGTCAGGTCTAAAATTTTATTATCATTAATCTTTTGTTTTCTTGGTGCATTTTTATCTGCATTTTTAGATGCATTAACTGTTATAGCTGTTATAATAACAGTTGCATATGGTTTTTATGGTATATATCATAAATATGCATCAAGTAAAGGGGAAAAACAGGCAAAATCTATTAAAGATGATGAAAATATTGATGCAATTGATAAAGAAGATTTAGAGAATTTTCGTGGATTTTTAAGAAACTTAATGATGCATGCAGCAGTAGGTACAACATTAGGTGGAGCATTAACATTAGTTGGGGAGCCTCAAAATCTTCTTATAGGTAAACAAATGGGCTGGGATTTTATCCAGTTCTTTCAAGAATGTTCACCTGTTTCAGTTCCTGTATTTTTTGCCGGTCTTTTAACATGTATCTTTGTAGAAGTTACAAAAATAATAGGCTATGGTTACCAAATGCCTGAAAATGTCCGTAAAGTTTTAGAAGCTGAAGTAAAAAGAACTTCTGAAAATATGGACAGTAAAACAGTTGGTAGATACATTATAGAAGCTATTGCTGGTGTATTTTTAATTATAGCTCTTGCTCTGCATTTAGCTGAAGTTGGTTTAGTTGGTTTAACTATTATTATTTTAGTAACATCATTTACAGGTGTTATTGAAGAACACCGTTTTGGTGAAGCCTTTACAGAATCGCTGCCATTTACTGCTCTTTTAGTTGTATTTTTTACAATTGTTGCAGTTATAGCAGACCAAAACTTATTTAAACCTATTATTGATGTAGTATTTAGTATGGACGGTAAACACCAAATACTAGCATTCTTTGCTGCAAACGGTGTGCTTTCTGCTATTAGCGATAATGTGTTTGTTGCAACAGTATATATTACAGAAGTTATAAATGCATTAAAAGCAGGTATTATTGACCAGCTGCAGGCTGATAAACTTGCAGTTGCAACAAATATGGGAACAAATATTCCATCAATTGCAACACCTAACGGACAGGCTGCATTTTTATTCTTATTAACTTCTTCACTTGCTCCATTAATAAGATTATCATATGTTCAGATGCTTAAACTTGCACTTCCATATACTATTGTAATGACAACAGTAGCATTGCTTGCAACATACTTTAATTTATGATAACATTACAAAATAAAGAAGAAAAATTAATCAATATTTTAAAAGGCTGTAAATCATGTGCCGTCGCTTTTTCAGGCGGCACAGATTCTACCCTGCTTTTATATTACCTTTCAAAGCTGAATATAAAAACAAAAGCATATACTTTTCATTCTTATTTATACCCTGAAAGTGAGCTGAAAGATGCAGAAAATACTGCAGCAATGCTTAATATTGAGCAGGAAGTAATATATCTTGAACCACTTGATATGATAGAAAACATTAAATATAACCCTAAAGAAAGATGTTATATATGTAAAAAATATATGTTTTCTATTTTAAAACAGGCAGCAGAAAAAGACGGACTTGAAATAATTCTTGAAGGCTCAAACTATGATGATAGAAAAGATTTTCGTCCAGGGTTTGCTGCAGTGCAGGAAATAGGAGCAGTAAGCCCTCTTGATATGGCAGCTCTTACAAAAGAAGATATTAGAAACCTTTTAAAACAGGCTGGATTAAACTATAATAAGCCTTCTTTTGCATGCTATTTTTCACGGTTTCCATATAATATGGAAATAAGTAAAGATATGATTGAAATTATATCTAAAAGTGAATGTTTTATACATTCTCTTGGCTTTAATAGTGCAAGAGTTAGATACCATAACCAAATTGCTAGAATAGAAGCATCTGAAAACCATATAAAAGATATTATAAATAATAAAGAAATACGCGAAAAAATCACAGTTTATCTTAAATCTCTTGGTTTTATATTTGTATGTATAGATTTAGAAGAATATAAAACAGGTTCTATGAACAGGTTAATATAAATGAAATTTCAAATCATAAAATACACTATAATAATATTCTCATTGTGTCAATTTTTGACACAAATAAGTTATGCTTATAATCTACCATTATTTAATGATACATTAAATAAAAAAGGATTTATGAAAAAACAGCCTTTCAATATAAGCATAGGATATGAATATAGCAGCACTGATGCCTTTAACTTATCATCAGGTTCAAACATAAGCAGTGCAGAAATCAATAAATCAAGTAACGGCATAAAAACAGAAGCAGGGCTTTATATTACACCATTTTTAAAATTATTCATAAACTATACATATAGAAATAGCATTTTAGATATAAAATATACAGTAAATAAGGAAAATAACAAATATCTTATAAAAGATTATACAGATGTGTTTTCAAGAAAAAGTGATGAACATATTTATATGGCTGGTTTTGAAACAGCTTATGAATGGACTATAAAAAAATACACACCTTATATTGCATTTAAAGCTGGGTTTGGTTTAACATCATCTGATAGTTATGATGATATATTCTACAATGCATCATTTACACTAAAGGCAGGCACATATATTACATTTAATAAAAACTTTATATTAAACATATATACTGGTGCAGACTATACTACTCTTTTTAACAGCGGCTTAATGGTGGAAAATTTTAATATCAGCATACCTGATGAATATTTAATGATTGGTGCAGTAAATAACTATAATGGAGCAGCAGAGTATCAGGAAAATTATGATAAAAATATAAATATGCTGCTTGGTGCAGAGCTTGATATGTATAAGTATTCATCTATTTTTGCAGAAATAAAATATATAAACAGTCTTGTGTTTTATACGGGTGTAAAAGTAAAATTTTAACTTGTAAAGCATTTTAATTATGCAATAGTTATAACCCATTGCAGTTATGTCATACTGAGCCTGCAAGGCGAAGTATCTGGAATGTAAGTGGGTGTGGCTAATTAATTAAAATTAAAAGTATAAATGTCTATAATTAACTATAAATTTTTAATTTTATTTATTTCACATATATATCACACAAAATAAGCTATAGTGTCAAGAAAAAAATATCATATTTTGCTTTACATAATAGATAAAATAAGATATGCTTTTTAATGTTTTTTATAGTAAAAAAATATTTTTTATGAGGTTTTTATAGTATGAAAAAAATCACAGTTTTACTCACAGTATTAGCATTTACTTTATCTTTTGCTAATGCATCATTTGCTCAAGACAAACAGCCTACATCAGATACTGCTGTTACAGCAAAAAAACGCCCTGCTCCAATCCCTAGAGCCCACATTGTAGAAGACTATCTTCCAATATTAGGTAAACAGGCTCGTGCAAACGGGGTAAGACCGCCAAAACCATTCTTTATATCTGCAATTTACTACCATATGGAAATACCACAAAATATTACAAATGCAGTTGGATATGGATTTTCCCCAAGTATTTCACTACCTTCTGAATATAATGGTGAGATGCCTGTTAGAATGGAAAATGCTAAAATTGTAACAAATTCTGGCGGTTTCAGAGCTGGTGTGAATATTCTGCCATTTATGTCTATCTTTGGTGTATATATGCATACAGAGGGTTATTCAGAATTTACAGCAGTTGTTGACGGAATTAGAGGTATTATGAATAATGGATACATGCTTAACCAAAAGATAGATTTTAAAGCAGATACTGGTGCTGTTGGTGTTGGTTTCCAATACGGTATGCGTATAGGCAGGGTTGTTCCTTTTGCAGTTCTTAATGCTAACTATGCATGGACTACTACTAATATGACAGACCAAATTATTGAAACAATCATAGCAGGAGCAAGGGTTGGTTTAAGAGTGCCACTGCCAAAAAATATGGGTATAAGTGCACATATAGGCACACAATACCAATATTTGCCTATGGGTAATGTAAGAACTGGTCAATATACTGTTACTTTACCGGCAGGAACAATTAATGGACAACCTGAACCGTTAACTATGACTTCTAAGTATAGAGCAAATGCTGAAAATGCTTCTCCATGGGCTATGAATGCAGGTATAGCTTTTTCTGCTACCGAACATTTTATGATGCTTTTAGAATTTGGTTTTTTAAGCAGATTTACTACTATGGTTGCTGTGCAGGCTAACTTTTAATATTATATAAAGGTGTTAATTATGAAAAATATATTTTTTAAATATTTTGTTTTAATGATTACATTTACAGTTATTTTATCTGGCTGTATAGAAGAAAAAGAAGTTCAAGGTCCTATACCAGTTCCACCACCTGAGGGTAACTCATATCCTAATGTCCAAAACCCTACATCATTAAATGGAACATATCAAGTAACAGAATTTAAAAATGTAAGTGGTAATGAAAATCTAGACATATTTTCTTTACAGGGAATATACAATTTAGAATATGACCCATTGAATAATATCATAAATGGAACATATGCATTAGAGTATGCTGGATATAGTTCAACAGGCGAACTTGTTAGAAATGACAATCCTACACAAATAGAGATTGCAAGTGTAAGTACATATGAGGATATACATGATATATCTTTTAATCCTCCAATAGAATTACAAATTAATGGTCAAAATTTAGAAATATTAAAATTAAAAAAATTAGATGATAATATAACAGATATAAACAATATAACATTAGATGAAATTAATAATATTGTTTCCGTCAAGCTATGTGATCCTACATTCTCAGGTCTTGGAGATATGAACTGTTCTGATCCATTAGGTGCAGTAAAATATATTGGTTATTACAGAGTTGAAGAAATTACATGTAATAATAGAACATATAAAGGTGGAATAGATACATTTGCAGGTGAAATGACGGCAAATGCTAATGTAGGTACACAAGTGCAAATACCTATAAAATTAAAATTTCAAGTTAATAAAAATAATACTGAACTTGTAAATTGTTTATTTAATACAAGTGATACTAATACTAACCCAAACTATACAGATGTAGAACAATTATATCATTTTAGTGACAATACATTTACTGTGCCATTAGAAGCTGCATCCGATTTGGGAGGCACTTTTTCCCAGTTAGGTTTAATTGGAATTGAAGAAGGTGATAATATTACACGCACAACCACATTATTATATAGCCCAAAAAATAATGACGGTGAATGGAATAGTGAAGAAAAACCATATACAGATAAACTTTTTAATAATAATATTATTACAATGAAACTTAAAATAATGCAACAGTGGGGGTTGACATCTTCTGATTCAATATCTGTTAAAAACCTTGATAACTCTACATATATTAATCAAGCAGATACTATTCAATAAATGTAAAATAAACTTTAATTTAAACATACACATTCGCTGAATATAGTCAGTGAATGTGTTTTATATTTTTACTGTAACTCTAAATAATATTAATATGAAAATATTTATATATGGATTATGCATTTTTACTATTAATGCATTATTATATATCCTGCTATTTCAACTTGAAAATTATAAGATTAATGTTTTTTAAAGGCTCATTATACTACTAAATTCTATAATTTATAAATTATTTATCCATTAAAAATAAATATTCTAAATAAATAATAAAAAATTTTGTATAACCTTGGACAAATTTTTATATAATAATTTTGTAGTATACAATTTAATTAGAAGAATATTATGATAAATATCAATTAATTTGTTGTTGATGGAAATTTATGTTGAAGTGCATTGTCAAGGAGCTTGTGAAAAAAAGTCTGTAAATAGTGCGAACTTAAGTTTTCTATGATATACTAAAAAAATATGAAAGGAGCTTAAGTA
>CALURO010000015.1 GCA_944323205.1 uncultured Mucispirillum sp.
AAATTAAACAGTCAACGGAGTGTATTTCCAAGTGATACAGCACTTTTAAAGGCTCTTTATTTGGCAACATTTGAAGCCACTAAAAAATGGACTTCTACTATCAGAAACTGGGGTCAAGTTTATGGGGAATTAAGCATTATGTATGAAGGACGGCTGCCTGAATAGGATGTAGAAAGGTGAAAAATAAATTCCTGCTCTTGACTGAATAACTTTATTCTGTTATTCATAGAGCAGGATATGGAAATATTTAATCATAGAAAACTGAATTTACAGACTTTTTTTCACAGGCTCATAAAAAAAGCGGTGGACTAACCACCGCTTTTATATATGCAAACTTTATAAATTAGTTAGCTGGTTCTGCTGGTGTAAATTCTTTTTGAAGAGCATTTGTAAGAGCTGTTGTATCATCACTTATTTTTGTAAGAATGATAGTATTTTTAGCATCAACTGTTGCAATTCCTTCAACAACTTTACCAACTAATGTCATATCAATTCTTATAGAGCCATCTGCTAATTTAGTTACTTTAAATGGACTTTCTGGAAATTCTGTAGATGCAGCTGATGGTGCATTATTTGCAGCATCATAATTCCAGCCTTTTACACCTTTACCTTCATAATTAACAGCATCTGCTGTTTCATTATACTGTGTATATTGATACATGTCTGCTGGGGACATTTGTGCCATAAAATCACTATATAACTGCATTCTAGAAGTTATATTCATTTTATTATCTACAATAGATATAAGCACTTTTCCATCAAGAAGTTGTGCTTGGTTTTCAGCAGTACATTGATTTTTATTACCTTGGTTAATAATATCTGGATATAATTCTGCAGCTTTTGTACAATCATTAGAAATATACGCTGAATCAGCATAATTTAATGCAAAATCATCATCTGCATTTCTTGGATTAATTACTTGAGAGCCAAAAAAGACTACATCATAAGTTCCAGCTAAATCTGAAGGGAATGTTGGTGTTGGAGCTGGTGTATCATTTTTAGAATCTTCTGCACAACCAGAAAGTGCAAAAATAGCAAAAAGACTTGCTAAAATAAGTAATAAAGACTTTTTCATAACTTTTACCTCGTTATATATTTTTTAAAAAAGCTAGCATCATTATAATACATTATTTTATAGTGTCAACAATAAAAAAAGATAATTTTAATATTTTTTTAAATAAGTAAATCTATTCAAAAATATTATACTAAGCCATTAATATAATATTTCTGTAAAAGTATAAGAATGGTTAAAATGGATGGTCATTACTATAGGTTAATTCTATTGTATTATTATCTTTTTTTTCTAAAATATATGTGTTTGTAGTATTAACATTCATACTAGTTTGTATATCCTGCCATATTTCTTTGCTATTATAAAATATCTCAATTTTTATTGTTTTATCATCTAATTTTGTAATAATATAGTTACTATCTTGATATTCATAAGGTTTATTAGATATTTTATTACTTGATAAATCATAATAATATTCTTTTATACCATAGCCGCTTAATTTATCAGATGAACCAAAAGTAATATGCTGATATTTATATGTGCGATATTTATCAGTTAGGCCTTTTTCTGCCTGTATTTTAGCAGTTAAAGATATTTTATTATTAATAAAAAATATTACTGCATCATGTGTTAATAAATTAATCTGTGTAGTATCACCACACTTATTTTTCCCATTATTATTTATAATATCAGGAAAAAGCTCGCTGGCTTTTTGGCAGTCGTTAGTAATATAATAATCATTATATGTATTATCTTCCTTATTACTATTATTACTTGTAATTTCTGAGCCAAAAAATGTAATATTATATGTGCCTTGAAGCTCTTTTAATGAAACAGGATTATCAGGATCAGAAGAATTACTATTATTATTTCCTTGAATATCTGATAAAGTATTACTTTCTTCAGCACAGCCAGTAAATAAAAACAAAGCAGTACTTAGTAATAAAAAGATTTTCTTCATTAATTTCCCTATCATAAGTTCACTCTTTATTAAATATTATAAAGCTTAAAATTTTATATTATATAAGTCAAAAATCTACCAGCTAAAACCTACTTCTGCTATAGCATTAAACTGGGACATATCTCTAGACGCTGGTAAATTATTTTTATGATATACATATTCAATACCGATACCAAGCATTAAAAAGTCTATAATTTTTACACGCAGGCCTCCTTTTGCTGCTACACCTATATCAAAACCCGCTTTATCATTATAGTTTTTATTATCATAGTTTACACCAGACACAGATAAAACTGGAGCGATACCAATATAAGGTATTAAAGCATTATGTCTATCACCTAGTGTAGACTGTATTAATACATAAGGTTTTAAATCTAATGTCCATGAAACATTTTTTCCGCCCCATTCAAGCCAGCTTGTATCTGCTGATAATTCCATACCAACATAGTTCCATAATAAACCACCAATTGCCATTTTTACAGGGCCTGTAGAAGACCAGCTGCCGTCTACACTTTGAGAATAACCATAACCAACTGTAAGCCAGCCATATTTTGCACCAGTACTTTGGGCAAAACTTTTATCAAATGATAAAAATAATGCAAATAAAAATAATAAAATAAATAATTTTTTCATATTAAAACTCCGTATAAATAAAAATTCTTATATTTCCTTAAAAATCCTAGCATATTTATACTTTTCTTTCAATAACTTATTTATACACAATTTTATAAAAAAAAGCCAGAAAAGTATCATAACTTTTCTGGCAGCTAAATAATTAGAATTATAATATATATCAAATATTAAAAACCAAGATATGCAGCTTTTACACTTTCATTATCCATTAAATAGCATGACTTATCTTCCATTACAATATTACCTGTTTCCATTACATATCCTCTGTGAGCAATAGAAAGTGCAAGGGTTGCATTTTGCTCCACAAGTAATACTGTTGTTCCTTGTTCATTAATTTTTTTTATAATGTTAAAAATATCATGAACAAATATAGGTGCTAAACCTAAAGACGGCTCGTCCATTAATAATAACTTTGGTTTACTCATTAATGCTCTTGCAATAGCAAGCATCTGCTGTTCCCCGCCAGATAATGTACCGCCAAGCTGGTTAAATCGCTCTGCAAGTCGTGGAAAAAAAGTTGTAACTT
The DNA here is from genome assembly GCA_944323205.1 of uncultured Mucispirillum sp. Lineage (GTDB taxonomy): Bacteria > Chrysiogenota > Deferribacteres > Deferribacterales > Mucispirillaceae > Mucispirillum. The sequence continues at coordinate 3,133 of CALURO010000015.1, forward strand.
TATCTATATCTTCTTTTATACCCTGTTTATCTTTCCTTAAAAAAGCACCTAATTTAAGATTTTCCATAACTGTTAAGTTTGGAAAAATCTCCCTGCCCTCTGGCACTTGAATTAGCCCGCTTTCCACTATCTTATCTGTAGGCATATGAGTAATATCTACACCGTTAAATTCAATAGTGCCAGAAATAGAGCGGACTAAGCCTGATATTGTATTTAAAGTTGTGCTTTTCCCTGCACCATTTGCACCAATAATAGTTACAATTTCACCTTCATTTACAACTAAATCTATACCTTTAAGTGCATAAATACTGCCATATTTAGTCTGGATAGAATTAAGTTTTAACATATTATTCCCCCTTGCCTAAATATGCTTTAATAACTGCCGTGTTATTTCTGATTTCTGAAGGCACGCCTTCTGCAATCTTCTGACCATAGTCAAGCACAACAATTCTATCAGATATACCCATAACTAGTTTCATATCATGCTCTATTAAAAATATTGATTTATTTAAATTATTTTTAATATTTCTAATATTATCCATAAGCTCTGCTGTCTCTGTTGGGTTTAAGCCTGCAGCAGGCTCATCTAATAAAAGCAAATCTGCACCTGTTGCAAGAGCACGGCATATTTCAAGCTCTCTTTGTTTACCATAAGATAAATTTTCTGCTTTTTGGTCTTTATACTCTGCTAAATTTGCATAACCTAAATATTTAAGTGCTTCTTCTCTAACATTTTCCATTTCTTTTTTACCCATACCAAATGGCAGTAAAGATGCAAAAAAGTTTATTTTTCTTCTATGGTCCATAGCAAGAATAATATTTTCAAGCACAGTTAACTGCTTAAAAAGTCTAATATTTTGAAATGTTCGTGCTATGCCTAGATTAGTAATCTGATGTGGTTTATATTTTTTTAAATTTTTACCCTTGTATAATATAGCACCACTTGTGGCAGTATATACTCCAGTAATCAAGTTAAATGTAGATGTTTTGCCAGCACCATTTGGGCCTATAAGGCTTAATATCTCATTATTTTTCATTTTAAAACTTACTTCACTTACTGCCTTTAAGCCGCCAAACATTAATGATACATTTTGTAATTCTAATATAGTATTATCTGACATATCCAACCACCAAACCTACACATTCACTCTAATACTGCCAAAAAGACCTTTTGGACGGAATACCATCATAAATATTAAAACAATACCATACATTATCATTCTATATTCCTGAGCAAATCTTAATAATTCAGGGATAGCAGTTAAAACTGTTGTGCCTGCAATAACACCAACAATGCTACCCATACCACCTAAAACAAGCATACAAAGCATCTCAATAGAACGCATAAAGCCAAAATCGCCCGGACTTATAACTGTCATATAGCTTGCATATAATGCACCCCCAAGCCCTGCAAACGCTGAACCTATTGCAAATGATAATATTTTATGGCGGGCAATATCTATACCCATCATTTGAGATGCAACCTCATCTTCTCTTATACTTCTAAGAGCAAGGCCAAATTTTGAGCGTTCTAACGCTATCATAAATAATACAGCAAGCACCACAAGACAAAGCACTAATATAAGGTTAGTGCTGCCCGGAATACCGCCTAAACTTGTAGAAAGTATTTTTTCTGAGCCGTGAATAGTGACTTTTAAGTTTAATATTATAACACGGACTATTTCACAAAAACCTAATGTAGCAATAGCAAGATAATCACCGCGAAGCCTAAGTATAGGTATACCAAATAAACCGCCAACTAAACCAGCCATTAATGTAGCAAGAACTAACGCCACACCAAAAGGAACACCAAGCATTAACATTAAAAGAGCCGATGTATATGCACCAATACTAAAAAATGCAGAATGTCCTAAAGACAGCTGGCCAGTAACTCCAGTAATTAAATTAAGACCTAGAACTGTAATAATATTAATACCTGAAAATATTAATATATTGACAATATCTATACTCATATTACACCTTCTCTTTCATTGTTTTGCCAAAAATACCTGTTGGCTTGATTATAAGAATCAGTATTAATATACCAAAAGCTATTGCATCTTTATAAGATGATGATAAAAATGCAATACCAACAACTTCTGCAATACCTAAAATAATACCGCCAACAACTGCACCGGGAATACTGCCAATACCACCTAAAACTGCAGCAACAAAGGCTTTTAAACCATACATCATACCAATATTTGGGCTGACTGACTGATAATATGTACCAACAAGTACACCAGCAACACCTGCTAATGCTGAACCAATAACGAATGTCATGGCAATAACTTTATCAGGGTTTATACCCATAAGCCTTGCAGCATTTAAGTTGTGGGATACTGCACGCATAGAAAGACCAAATTTTGTTTTATGAATTATAAAAAATAATATACCCATTAAAATAAATGAAAATATTATAATAAATATCTGTAATGATGAAACACTAAATGAACCAATATGAATAGTGCCAGTGAAAAAGCCCATTCTATATGGCTGGTCGCTTGTACCTCTTAAAAGCATTACCATATTTGAAAGTATCATAGACATACCAATAGCACTGATTAATGCATTAATACGAGAGTTGCCGCCAGCATTTGTTGATTTTACCCTGCTTACTACAAGCCAGTATACAAGCACAACAAAAGCAAAGGATACAAAAACTATTACTGTTATATCAAAATACCATGCAAGGTATGCTAATATAATAAAAGCAATAATATATAAAACTGAATAAAGTATAATTTTTTGGTTAATATTTTCTCTGCTTAAAGATTTTATGTTGTTGCCTGCATATCTAATATAAGCAAATGATAAAATAGATAACATACCAAGAATAACAAGAAATAATAATGCAGTATCCATTTGAAAACCGCCTTTTCCAAACACTGCTACAAATATTATAAGGGCAAGGCCAACAGCTGAGCCTATAATAGTTTTAGGGGAGCCTTCTCTTAATGGTCTGTATGCAACCCGCTCAACAAAAAGCCCCAGCAGACCACAAAAAATAGTAGCTGATACAATAGCTATTATCAACTTATACTCTGCAAACACTGCTGATGCTGTGATAGCAGCAAATGTGCCGATAAATAAATCTGTTATTAAAGTGATAGCAAAAAAACCTGCAAAAGCACCTATCATAAAAATATCGCCATGAGCAAAGTTGATTAACTTAATGATACCATAAACCATAGTATAACCAAGAGCAATAAGTGCATAAATGCCACCCACAGTTAAACCATTTAAAAGCTGCTGAACTATTTCCACAATCTTAATTCCTCATATTTCATATTATTTGGTATTTTATAAGTGACTATCGTATCATAAAAAATAAAAAAAATACAGTGAATTTTTAACATTTTTTAATAAAAAGTCAAAAAAAAATGTCTGAAAAGTATAAATAAATTTTCAGACAGTTTTATAATTGAAATAAAAGTAAATAACTACTCATTTACAGTTAGTTTCTATCTTTATTCTTCTCCCGTAAAATATTTAACACCGGCTTCAAATAAACGCTGGTCCATATTGCCGTAATTATTATTAATATGAACACCATTTCCAAAACGCTCACTGTGCCCCATTTTACCTAATGCCCTGCCGCATGGCGAACATATACCCTCTATCGCCATAACAGAGCCGTTAGGGTTATACGGAGAAGTCATTGTAATATTGCCCTCTAAATCAGCATACTGGAATAATACCTGACCATTTTCAAAAAGTTTATCAATCAATTTTTGGGGAGCTGTAAACCTGCCCTCCCCATGTGATACTGGAACAATATCTATCTCACCTATATTTCTTAAATTCATCCATGGAGAATTAAGAGATGTTACTCTTGTATGCACCATTTGAGAAACATGTCTGCCTATTGTATTAAAAGAAAGAGTTGCATCTTCTTTAGTTAAATCACAAATATGGCCATAAGTTAATATGCCTGTTTTGATTAATGCCTGAAAACCATTGCATATACCTATAATTAAGCCATCTCGTTTATTAATTAAATCATCAACTGCCTGTCTTACTTTACTGTTTTTTAAAACTGATACATAAAATTTGCCAGAACCTTCAGGCTCGTCCCCTGCACTAAACCCGCCGGGCAGAACTAATATCTGTGATTTATTTACTAAATCTGCAAACTCACTGCATGACGAATAAGCATCTTCCACACGCATATTTCTAAAAATAAATGGCTCAACAGTGCGGCTGCCTGCCAGCTCAAAAATACGCTTAGTATCGTATTCACAGTTTGTGCCGGGCAGTGCAAGCACTGCTACCTGCGGGCGAACTATAACTTTTGCTTTTTTTAAACTGCTTCTCTGCGAATAATCCTGCTGTTTAATAATTACTTTTTCACTTTCCACTTTACTTGGAAAAATATGCTCCAACGGAGCCTGCCATAAAGAAAGAGCTTCTGTTAAAGATACTTTTTCATTATTATATGATAATTCCTGACTATTATTTAATTCTGCAATCTCTGTAATATTATTAACACCTTTAATATCATAGCCTTTTTTAGTCTGTATTATAAAACTGCCGTAAAATGGGAATGATAATTCATTAAGAGAGATATTTTTAATATTAAGACCCGTCATATTACCAAAAGCCATTTTTGCAAGTGATTCTATAATACCGCCGTTTGTAACAGTATGCACTGCTTTTATAACTTTATCTTCATTTAATTTTGCTAATGTTTTTAAGTTCTCTTTAAATACAGAAATATCTAATAAATCATCATCTGCAAGTGGTGTTTTTAATAAATATATATTTCCACCGTCTAATACAAGCTCGTTTGTTATAATATTTGATAAATCAGAGGGAGCAACTGCAAAAGATATTAATGTAGGCGGTACATTTATTTCTCTGCCTGTATCGCTGTCTTTAAATGTGCCAGACATACTGTCTTTTCCGCCTATTGCTGCAAGACCTAAATCATACTGAGCTTTTAATGCACCAAGCAGTGCTGCTGCCGGCTTGCCCCAGCGTTTTTCATCCTGCATAAGTCTTTCAAAATATTCTTGAAATGAAAGACGGATATCTTCAAGTCTGCCACCTGCTGCTGCTGTTTTTGCAACTGATTCTATCACTGCAAAATAAGCACCATGGAATGGACTCCACTGCATAGTAAATGGATTATAACCTGATGCCATAATAGAAACAGTAGTAGTATCACCACTTTGCACTGGTATTTTTGCAATCATACTTTGTGCTGGAGTATTACCAGTTTTTCCGCCAAATGGTGTTACAACACTTGATGCTCCAATAGTAGAGTCAAACATTTCTACTAAACCTTTTTGAGAGCATACATTTAAATCTGATAATGTATTTTTTACAAGCTCTTTAAATGAGCCGTATTTTTTATTTTCTATATAGTTTGTTTTTACAGGGTTTACAATATATGCTTTTTGGTATCTTGCAGCCCCTGCAGAATCAAGAAACTCTCTTGATATATTAACTATCACTCTGCCATCATGCACCATTTTAAGTCTTTTATTATCTGTTACTTTTGCTACAAGTGTAGCTTCTAAGTTTTCTTTACTGCATTCTTTTATAAAGTTATCTAAATCAGATGCATCTATCACAACAGCCATTCTTTCCTGTGATTCTGAAAGTGCTATTTCTGTTCCTGTTAAACCTTCATATTTTTTAGGCACTTTATTTAAATCTATTTCTAATCCGTCAGCAAGCTCGCCTATTGCAACAGCAACGCCACCTGCTCCAAAATCATTACACTTTTTAATCATTTTAGATACATTTTCTTTTCTGAAAAGCCTTTGTATTTTATGTTCTTCAGGTGCATTACCTTTCTGCACTTCTGCACCGCATATTTCAATAGATGATGCATCATGCTCTTTTGATGAGCCTGTTGCACCACCTACCCCATCTCTGCCGGTTCTGCCACCAAGCAGTATTATTAAATCACCAGCACAGGGGCTTTCCCTTCTAACTGCTTTTTTAGGACATGCACCAATTACTGCACCAGTTTCAAGTCTTTTTGCAATAAATCCATCATGATAAAATTCCTGCACATAGCCTGTTGTAAGTCCTATTTGGTTGCCGTAAGAAGAAAAACCTTTTGCAGCGTCCTGCACTATTTTTCTCTGGGGCAGTTTTTTACCTTTTAAATAATCTTCTACTGGTTTTCTAGGGTCTGCACCACCAGTTATACGCATAGACTGGTAAACATAAGCTCTGCCTGAAAGCGGGTCACGGATTGCTCCCCCTACACAAGTTGCAGCACCACCAAAAGGCTCAATCTCTGTAGGGTGGTTATGGGTTTCATTTTTAAACTGTAAAAGCCATGTTTCTTTTCTGCCGTCTATATTTACATCTATCTCAATAGAACATGCATTATTTTCTTCACTTTCTTCCAGATTATTTAAAAGACCTTTTCTTTTTGCATCACGCGCACCAATTACCGCCATATCCATTAAAGAAACAGGTTTATCTGATACCCTTTCGCCATATAGCTCTTTACGCATATTATAGTATTTTTCTAATACATTATTAAATAACTGGCTGTATTTCCCATCTTCTATTTTAATATCTTCTAAAATAGTATTAAATGTAGTATGCCTGCAATGGTCAGACCAGTATGTATCAAGCAGTTTTAATTCTGTTTCTGTTGGGTTTCGCTTTTCCTGATTTTTAAAATAGTTTTTAGAAAATTTAATATCATCAATATTCATAGCAAGCCCCATAGATGATATTAAGCCATTAAGTTCACTTTCATTCATATCTATAAAGCCAGCTATCTCTTTTACAGGCTCAGGCTCAGGCATAGATAATACAAGAGTATCAGGCTTTGTTTCTGATGCTATTCTCTGGTCAATAGTATTAACTAAAATACTGATGATTTTTTTAACATCATTATCACTAATACTCCCCTTTAATACATAAGTTTTAGCACATCTTACTACTACATTCTCAGCCCCAGTCATAACCTTAACACACTGTTCAGCACTGTCTGACCTTTGGTCATACTGGCCAGGCAGATACTCTACAGAAAAATATTTACTGCTGCCAAAAGGGTATGTTTCCAAATATATATCATCAACCATAGGTTCAGAAAATACAGTATGCAGAGTTTTATTTAACTGTTCATTAGTTAAGCCTTCCACATCATATCTGTTTAAAACAGTTAGATTAGTAAGACCAGATACTGCCTCATCATTTTTAAGCATATTTAAAAGTCTCAATGATTCTACTGCATGTTCATTCCTTTTTGTCACATAAATACGATTGACAGCCATAATATTCTCCCGATATTATTATAATATTTTAAGCCATTTTTTTTAAAAAATGTATTATAATGATATTTTTATTTTTTTTCAAATGGAATTTAAAAAGATTATTTATTTTATTTTTGAACTTTAAACTGCATTGTGATTTGTGCGAAATCTTCTCTATTTTCAATAACTGCATCAAACTTCATACGGCTTACATAATCAGCAGCTAATTTTTCCACATCTACAGAACTGCGGGTAATAAATATAATATTATAAGTATTGCCAGCCTTATCAATATTAAAACGAACTGTAACTTTTGTATCATTTGCAAGAGCAAAAACAGGATCTGGTGGAAGATATACAACTTTTCTGTTGCCTGTTGGTGCTATATCAAAATTATAAATATTACCTTTAACTGCATCTTCTGCCTTTGCTGTTTCTTTCTCTATATCATTTGCAATATTACTGTTTTCTGCCTGCATTTCTTTCTGAGCTTCACTCAAAGAGGAAAGCTCTTTTGATATATCTATATTTTTCTGATTTTCTGCTGTATCCACAGGTACTTCAATATTTGGCTTTGGTACATCTGGCACAGCAATTTCAGGTATAGTTTCATTTGGTGTAAGTGGTACATTTATATCTGGTAAAACAAGCGGGTCATCTGCACCTTTTGGACGGAATGGCTTTTCCTGCACTTGCTTATTTTCTACCTGTTTTTTTGGAGCTGCTTTTTTAGCCTCCACACTGGCTGTATCTTTTTTCACTTCTTTTTTAGGCTCTTGTTTTATGTCTTTTTTTGTTTCAGCCTTTTTTTTCACAGGTTTTGGCTTTGGTTTCTGCTGTTTTTTTGGCTGCTCTTTTTTCTGCTCTAATGTTTTATAGTCCACAATAGATACTGGTATTACTTCCTTTTTCTCTAGTTTTTTCTCAGGTAAAGGAACAGCCAGCAATCCTAAATGAACTATAAGTGATACAACTAATAAAACAGCAAGTAAACGCACAGCCTATTTTGCTTCCTCAGTAGCTATTGCAAACCTTGTGTAATCTGCACTTTTTGCCTTATCTATTACAAATACTACTTTTCCATGAAGCGATTTTTCATCTGCCTCTATAACAATAAGTGCTTCAGGGTTTACATCTTTTAATACTTTCAGCCTGCTTTCAAGCTCTTCATCTTTTACTGCCTCACCATCTAAAAATAATGCACCAGAACTGTCAACAGCTATGCGGATATTTTTCTTTTCTTCCACCGCCTCGCCTTTTGCCTTAGGTAAATCCACCTTAATAGATGATGGTGTAACAAATGAGGTAGTTACCGCAAAAAATATAAGCAGAATAAATACTACATCTATTAATGAAGTAATATTTATCATAATATTTGTATCTTTTTTTTCATTACGAAAACGCATATACTAACCTTATATTATTTTTCATCTTCTTTAAAAAGCAGGTTCATCACATCTGACGATGCTTTTTCTAAAGCAGCCCCTATTGCATCTGCTCTTGCTTTTGCAATAAAATAAAATATCTGGGCAGGGATAGCAACCACAAGACCTGCCGCAGTAGTAATCAGAGCCTCAGCAATACCTGATGATAACGCTTCTGCACTTCCTGTGCCCTGCAATGCTATTACATCAAATATTTTAATCATACCTAAAACTGTTCCTAAAAGACCAAGTAATGGTGCAATAGCAACAACAGTCTGTAATGATGGTAAAAACTTATCTAACTTTGATGCCTCACTTCTGCCAGTTTCTTCTGCCACTTCCAAAAGCCTTGATAATGGTAAATCTGTATTAGTAATAATAGTTTCAGATATTCTTGCAAGTGCTGATTTATTAGCTTTGCATATTTCTACTGCTTCATTTATATTTCTCTTTTTTAAAAGACTAACAAGCTGTTCATAAAATGCCTTAGGCACATATTTTTCTTTACGCAGGCTTATAAGCCTTTCTAAAAATACTGCTAAAGCTATAACAGAAAGCAATATGATGGGATACATTACTATACCACCTTTCTGTATTAATTCCCACATCTTGTCCTCCTAAATTATTTATTATTTTTTCTACTAATATTCACTTTTTGGTTTGAAGTAGATTTTTCATTTTTTACATTATAATTTTGCAGCATATCTTCTATAACTGCTAACTCTTTTTTCATTTTTCTTTTTGTATAAGATGCTTTTGCACCAATTAAGTTTTCAACAGCATATTTTTCATCTGGAAAAAGATAATATCCTTTCATAAAGCTGACTGCCGCATCTTTCACTTTTCCATTTTCAAACTGGTTTTTACCAATACGCCATAATGATGCAGAACGAACAGCAGGGGTTGAAGTTTTTGCCATCTCTTCAATATATGCAGCATATTTATCAAAATCTTTTTTATCAGATAAATCAATAAACCTTAAATATCCTGCCTGCCATAGATTTGGTGAACCCTGCTTTAACTGCTCTGCAGCCCAAAGCACATCTTCTGCACTGTTGCTCATACCTGCCACTCTGCTGTAAGCTGGTTTTGAAAACCGTTTACTTGTTTTTGCAACTTCTTTATATATATCCATAGCCTTATTTTTATCAATATTTTCCATGCATTCTGCTTTCATAAATAAAGCATCTTCTGCTGCTGAGCCGCCTTTTGATATGATTTTATCTGCATCAGCAACACAGTTATCATATCTGCCTGTTAAGCGGAAAAGTTTTGCCCTTGTTTCAAGCACATCAGGATAATATTTAGACTGCGGATAATTATCCATAAAAAAGTTTACATAGCCTATAGCAGTATTTGGCGAATTAACCTCTAAAGAATATGCAGCAAACTGAGAAATTATCATATCTTTATTTTCAAATTCACTGCTTTTTTCTATATAGCTTAATTTATCATCTATAAAAGATTTTCCTTTTTTCTCTTTTTTAGCTATTTCAAAAAGCCCGCTTAATGACTCATATAAGTAATTGCCAGAAATAATCAGCGAATTATAATCTTCCTTTGCTTCTTTAGTTTTATTATATGCAGCTAAAAGTTTTGCTCTTTCCAGCTTAAATTCTGGTGATAAATCTTTTAACCCTTCCATATAAACAAGAGCTTTTCTACCTTCCCCAGCTAATATTAACTGCTGGATACCATTAGAAAATATACGGATATCATCTTTATTTTTCTTCATTATATTTTCAGCATCAAGCACTCGTTTTTCTTTAAAAAGGCTCATCATAAGTAAAAATTCAGAATCTGGTGTAGATTTTTTAATTTTTACAAGCTCAGATAATGCACTTTTATATTTTTTATCATTATAATAAACATTAGCTTTAATCAGTCTTGACCTGTCGTCAGTTTTATTTTTTACATATTCAAATGCTTTTTCTTCATTATTTAAAGCAAGATATAAATCGCCTTTTAACACTTCACAGTATGGAGCAGAACAGTCATCTACAAGCATAAGTGCCTCATCATATTTAGATTTTAAGAAATATATTTGCGAAAGCATAAATTTTGCAAGCATAAGTTTTTCTGTATCACTTCCTGTATTCATAAACTTATTAAAATTATATTCTGCCCTGTTTATATCTAACTGAAGACTTGCCATACCTTGATAAAAATATGATGAATTAATTAATTCCTTATTAAACCCTATCATAGAAAAGAAAAGCATAGAGTTTGCATAGTCTTTATCTTCAAAATATTTAAGACCAGTATAAAAATATACATAGTCATTATTAACCCTGTCTTTAAACTTAAAACTTTGCAAAAATGCAGGTGTTACTTTATCAAATTTATCACTTACTGCATAAAAAAGTAATGATAATTTTTCATTATCACTTTGGATATTGATAATTTTATCACTGGCATTTGCAAGCCTGCCCTCTGATATATCAAGTTTAGCACTAAGCAGGTAATATATATCATTTTTTGGCAAGTCTTTAATATATTTTTTAGCTTTTTCATTTTTACCGCTCATAATAAAACTATCTGCAATAACAGGTGTGATATTTGTATCTGTAATATTATCAGCTATTTTTTCAATTTCCTTATACTGCTTTAAAAAGTAATAACATGTAATGCGGATATTTTTATAAACTGGATAATCTGCCTCTAAAACTGGATAATTATTTAATAACTGTATAATATCTTCAAACCTGTCTTTTGAATAAAGATATTCTATCCATTTAGAAAGAGAATATTCTGTAAAATCATTAACAAGCGATGCTGTTTCTTCCATTACATCATAACGCTTAAGCTCTGAAGATATTAAAAATAAAGCATCTTGAGCAAGTAAAGAATACTCCCCTTCAGTTTTAAGCACTTCTAAAAGCACATCTACTGCCTCTTTCTGACTGCCTGTATAAAAAAGGCTTAATCCATATAAAAATCTAGTTTCAACAGCATATTCACTTTTTTGCAGTTTGCTTTCAAAACGAATATAAGAATTAACTGTATCAATATATGATTTATTCAAAAATGCTTTTACAACATTATTACGCAGTGCTTTTGCACCAACAAATAAAGATGTAAATTTGGCAGAGTTTGGGTCTTTATATATAAAGCCCGGCTCATCAGACATATAATCTCTTTTATCGCCGCTTGATAACTCTTCTTTTCTTTTCTGCAGATAAATATCCATCTGGCTTGGCATATTAAAATTAAACTGAATGGCAGTATAACTTGGCCTTACTTTAAAATTAGTAATTTCCTGCCCAGTAAAAGCATAGTTTGGCACTGTTACCTGTGCAAAACTACTGCCAGCAAACATTAATAAAAATAAAAATATAAAATAAAGGAGTCTATTTATCACCATATATCTCCTAATTTTTGTATATGCTCTAAGGCTTTATAATCAGTCCTGTCCATTAAAAGCGGTGTAATAGATATATAATTTTCGCTTAATGCACCATCATCAGTCCATTTATCAAAATGTTCTGGTGCACGAAAATCTGCCAGCCAGTAAAAATCTTCGCCAAAAGGGTCTACCCCTTTATCATAATTTAGAAGATATGAATACTGGGAAGCACGAGTCCACCTGATACCCTTTATCTCTTCCTTTTTTAACGGCGGAACATTTATATTATACAAAAGGCTTGTTTTTGGAATAAGATGAGCTTTTTGTATAAAATCTTTCATAAATTCAGCACTAACTGTATAATCTTGATGATGATATCCTGTTAAACTGACAGCAAACGACATAATACCATTAACTGCACCTTCTGCCGCTGCTCCAACAGTGCCAGAATAATGAATATTACATGCATTGTTAGGGCCTTTATTAATACCAGAAATAATATAATCAGGCTTTTCTCTGCATATATCAAAAAGAGCAAGTTTTATACAGTCCGCAGGGCTGCCGTTAATACCATAGCCTAAAAATTCACCATTTCTAACAACTTCTTTTATCTGCATAGGCTGGTGGATTGTTAGAGACTGGCTCGCACCACTTCTTTCATACATTGGAGCTGCAACTGTAACATTAGCAATATTTTTTAAGGCTTTTGCAAGGCACTGAATACCATCTGCCTCTATACCGTCATCATTACTTATAAGTATATTCATAAATCTACCGTTTTAATTTATATCATTATTTATTATATTTTGCAATCCTTTATAAACAATAATAAAAAAAATGTTCCAGATACGCATTTCTATTTCCTGCCTATTCATCGGGAAATGCTTGCCTCGCTTCGCTCCCCATGTATTTTTTATTTAGGCGTTTGGTCGGAATAAATCCGCCCTGCTCTTACTAAAATAAACCATATAATATGGTTTATATAAATAATAAGTTATTAAGTATTTTCTTTTAATAATCCATAACTGCTGATTTCCTGCTTTGTAAAAGGTTTTACAGTAATAGTTTTAAATCTTTTATATATTACAAATCCAGCAGGTGTATTTTTAGGCTTTGTAACATATTTTTTATATGTATAGTCAACATCAATAAGGCTTTCTCCGCCATATTTTGAATAATATGCTGTAACTTTTGCCGCAAATTCAATAATTTCATCAGTTAATTCTGCACCTTCAAGCCTAATAATAATATGGGCTGACGGTATATTTCTACCGTGAAACCAAATATCATCACTTTGAGCAAACTTAAAAACAAGCTCATGGTTTGATGCAGAATTTTTACCAGCATACAGCCTAAATCCGTTACCAGTATATTCTAAAAACGGCTTTAACTGCTCTTTTTTCTTATTTTTATTTTTATTTTTGTTTTTGTTTTCATCATCTAATATTTTCTCAAACTCTGCTAATTCTTCTTCTGAAAGTGTTTCTGCATAAAATATCTGTTCTTCAGAAAATAAAGCAAGCTGCATTGTATCCTGCAGCCTTTCTTCTATTAATGGGATAGATTTTTTTAATCTGGAAGCCTTTTTATAAAGTTTATAACTTTTTTTCTGCAAATCTTCCCCATGCTCCACATTATATTCTATTTCACATACTCCATCTTCACTGTATTTTTCAAAAATATACTTACCTGCACCATGAACTTTATAAAGATTGTTTTTGATTAATTCTGCTTCATCTTGTATTTCCTGATATTTTTTTGCAGTATTTAATTCCTTCTCCAGTTTTTCTGCTAAATCTAAATATTTATCACGCTTTAATGTATAAAGTTTTTTAATCTTACGGGAAATATCTTTTGATGATACTTTATTTTCTTTTACACAGAAATAATCGCCAAGCTCTTCATAAGTAACTATTTTTTTTGCATTATCAATATAAAATGGTATAACTTTACCTTTTTCATCTATATAAAACTTATCATCAAGCAGATTATTCTGTATAATACTTGAACTTTCTGCAAAAGAATGTTTTTCCAGCAGCATATCTGCATATTTTGCAGTAACAGGATAAAACCCAGAAAGCTCATTAAATGATACTGCACCATCATTTTTTAAAAGAGTATATTTTTTATTTGCTTTTGGCAGGCTGTATTTTCCACCTGCACCAATATTTCTGTCTGCATCAATAGTTCTAGGGGATAATGAATATAAAATAATATCATCACTTGAAAGCAGAAAAAAGTTTGCATAGTTACCAGCAGGCTCTAAAATCAGCTTATATGTTAATAATTTACCGCTTGCCTTTCTTTTTTTAAGCTCAATAAAACATGCTCTTTCATAAGAAAAAGCAGCCATATCTGATACATAAGCCCCATGTATTGCAGAAATTGCACCGGGACTTTCACCGATTATATTTGTTACTTTTTTTAAAACTGGCGGTGCTGGAGCTGCCCTGTATTCCAGATTAAAAATACCACCTGCATAAAAAGATAGAAAAACACTGTCATTATTAATAGTTAATGTATTTAATTTAGAATTAATTAATTTTTCTTTTAATATATGAATAAGTTTATAAAAAGTTAATCCGTCCATAATATACTCATCAATATAATTATTTTACTGATTTTATATATTATAATAATTTTGTCTATATTTTTTTTGAACTTTATTAAAATAAAACAGTCTATCAAATATAAGAAAGATTTTTTTCAACCTCCTATAAAAGATTAAATGGTAATAACCCCAAATTACTATTTAATCCCTCCTAGAACCTAAAAGGTAAATGCCAACATACCCCAAGTGTTGGCATTTTACTTTTATACTATACACTTTTATAATCAATCTATTTTATATGTAAAAAAATATTGTAAATTATTTTAAGTTAATATATACCCAATAAGATACAGGAGATAACCATGAATGAATTTGATAAATTAGTCGATATAGTAAGAACACTTCGTGCACCTAATGGTTGCCCATGGGATAGAAAACAAACATTATACAGCTTAAAAGATGCTCTGCTTGAAGAAACATGCGAACTGATTGACGCTCTTGATAACAAAGATATAGAAAATATTAAAGAAGAACTTGGTGATGTGCTTTTACATGTAGTATTTCACTCACAAACTGCCAGTGAAGATGGACTTTTTAATATAGAAGATGTGGCACGCGGTATTAATGAAAAATTAATACGCAGACACCCTCATGTTTTTAAAAATGAACATTATGAAACAGCTGAACAGGTTAAAGAAAGATGGGACGAAATTAAAAAAGAAGAAAATAAAGATAAAACTGCACCAGAATCTGTACTTGATAAAGTACCAAAGAGCCTGCCCTCTTTAATGCAGGCAGAAAAACTGCAGAAAAAAGCATCTAAATACGGTTTTGACTGGGATAATCCTGAGCAGGTATTTGAAAAACTGCAGGAAGAATTAAATGAACTTCACGATGCTTATAAAGAAAAAGATAAAGAACATATCAGTGAAGAATTAGGTGATGTAATATTTGTGCTTTCACGCCTTGCCTCCCATTTAGATATTAGCGCCGATGAATCCTTAAGAAAAGTAAATAATAAATTTCGCAGACGGTTTGGCTTTATAGAAAAAGCACTAAAAGAAACAGGCAAAACATTAGAAACATCAACTGTTGCAGAAATGGAAGAAAAGTGGCAGGAAGCTAAAAGAAAGGGATTATAATTAATTCCTTTCTATACATTTTATTCTGATTTAATATTATCATCTTCTAAACTGTTTTTGAACTTTATTTTCAAGCCTTTCATATTCTGAGCTGATTTTTTCCAGTATAATTGTATTTTTAACATCTATTGCCATATTTTTTCCAACTGCTTTTATCTTTTTATCTTTTAATATCATATCTATTCGTATGAAACCATCTTCAAGCATACTTAACTGAAATGTGCTTGTATTAAATGCATTTGAAATATTAGAAGGGCTTTTTGTTAAAGTGTTATAATTCCAATTAGTAATTCCTTTACCTTGTAATAATATGCTGTCTTGAATAGGGGAATATAGAGTATACTGATATTTGTCAGCTGGAGCATTTTCAATAATACCACCTTCCATTTGCAGACGAGATATAATATTTATATTGTTATTTTTATCATAATATATTGTAACAACACCATCTAAAATTTTAGACTGGGTAAGCAGGCTGCACTGGTTTTTTATGCCGTTATTAACAATATCTGGATATAATTCCTGTGCTTTTTTACAGTCATTTGAGATATAATACATATCTGCAACACTTCCAAAAATCGCATTATCCACCTTTATAATCTGTGAACCAAAAAAAGTAATTTTATATGTTCCTAAAAGACTGTTGTTTATAAGAGAACTGTCTGATATATGTAATTCTGTAATCTTTTCTTTTAAATTACTATTTAAAACTTGCGAAGATATAACACTTTTATTGTCTAAATTATGCAGGTCTGTCTGCTGAGATGAGCTATTGGAATGATTAATAAGACTATTATCTTCAAAACTATTAACATTATTTAAATTATTAGCAGAATTATCTACATTTATATTTGCTTGATTTTCAGATACAGCATAACTGTCTTCAGCTGCCTTATCATAAGAAACATTATTTCTTTCATTAAAACAGCCTGAAAATACAGCACTTATTAAAATAAAGCAGATAATATATATATGTTTTTTCACAGTGTAGTTAATATTTTAAACTGAAAATAGTTATAAAAAGGGCAGCATCACCACCCTTTATATATTTATATTACCAAATAAAACCAACTTCAGCACCAACAGTCCAGCCTGAAAAATCATATGTTCTGTTATTTAATTTTGCTTGATGATATAAGTATTCTGTGCCTACACCTACAAATAAAAATTTAAGTGCCTGCAGCCTTAAACCAGCTTTTGCTGAAAAACCTACATCAAAAGTTGAATCACTTGTTGAAGACTGACCTATTAAATCTAAAGTAGAATTTATACCACTAACATGGAAGGAAGGACCAATACCAATATATGGCCTTAAAGAAATTACATCAATACCTAATTTTGGCTGCAGCATTAAATATGGTTTCATATCAAAAGACCATAATGCTTCAGTATAACTAACTATATGCTGATTATTTGCATACAAACTGTATTCATTAGTAGCCCATCTGCCGCCAAGAGTAACTTCTAAACCTATAAAACGCCATAAGTCGCCGCCAATAGTGATAGTTGCAGGGCCCTGCAGTCCTTCCATTGATTTACTGTCAGGAAATGTATAAGAATAACCAACTAAAAACCATCCATCATTACTTCTTGATTTACTTTCCTGTGCATAAGCACTGCTAAAAGTTACCGCAAAAAAAGCTGCAATAACAAAAGAGATTTTCATAAATACTTTCATTTTTCACCTCATATAATTAATATTGTGTGATAATCAAATTAAAAAACTACACCTATTTCGCCGCCAAACATAATACCTGATGCATTATATTTGTTTTTTATACCATTATATTCCACTTCTAACGGATTATATAAATACTCAACACCAACACCAAATAAAAATCCATTTTCAACAAATCTTACACCAGCTTTTGCAGAAAATCCATAAGAAAATATATTATTTGCATAATTTGTATTATTAGCAGATATCTGCGGACCTATACCAATATATGGCAGCACATCAAACATTCCTGTATCAAAGCTAGGCTGTAACAAAAAATCTAGACGGATAGGCATTGTATTAATATCAGTATCTGCCTGTTTTGTCTGCAAATCCCATAAATAACCAATACTGAAATCTA
This sequence comes from uncultured Mucispirillum sp., assembly GCA_944323205.1. Lineage (GTDB taxonomy): Bacteria > Chrysiogenota > Deferribacteres > Deferribacterales > Mucispirillaceae > Mucispirillum. The sequence continues at coordinate 20,903 of CALURO010000015.1, forward strand.
TAGCCACCCAGTCAGTAACCTGACCGCCAATTGTTAGATTAACAGGACCCATAGGAGCTTTTGCACCGCTTTCTTCTGGGAGATAATAACTGTAGCCTAGATTTATCCACATATCTTCTGCATAAGAATAACCAGCAAAAGATATTAAAAACATAATTACAATTAATGCTTTTTTCATTATAACACCTCACTAGCATATAGTCGTAAATCATACAATGATAGTTACAATAAATATAATATTTTATAAAAATTAAACCCACATTATAAATGCGGGTTTGAAATTAGATATTTTATAATATGATTTATTCAAAGCTCTCTGAACTTTCTGTATCATTTTGCTTTAATACAGCTTTTATCTTTTTAACACGGTTGCCATCAACTTCCAATACTTCATATATACAGGATTCATCTTCTGCTTTATCACCTGCAACTGGTACCCTGCCTAAAAGATTAAATACATAACCACCGATTGTTACCTGTTCTTCATCGTCAAAGTTAATGCCTATTCTTTCTCCAGAATCTTCTAATGATGCCATACCGTCAAATTCAAATGTATTTTCATCTATCTGTTTACATTCTTCTGTTTTTTCGTCATGTTCATCAGATATATCACCCATAATTTCTTCAATAATATCTTCCATAGTTAAAAGACCAGCCGTTCCGCCATATTCATCTAACACTAATGCTGTATGTATTTGGCGTCTGTTCATTTTAGCAAGAATATCTGAAATAGATGCAGTTTCTGGCACTATTATCATTTCCCTTATAAGTTTTGATAAATCATTACAAGGTGTTTGTGCAAGCTGATTTTCAAGTAAATCTCTAATATGTATCATACCTACAATAGAATCTTTGCCACCTTCACAATATGGATATCTTGTATGGTTTGATGCTTTCACTATTGCAAGGTTTTCTTCATAAGATTTATCAGCAATAAGACATATAATATCTTTTCGTGGTGTCATTATTTCCTTTGCAACTGTATCTGAAAAATTAACTGCATTTTTAATAATTTCTTCTTCAACAGAATCTAATACACCACCTTTTACACTTTCCCCAACAATAAATTTTAACTCTTCTTCTGAATGAGCTGTTTCTGCTTCTGAGGCAGGGTGTATTCCCATTCTTTTTAGGAAAAATGCAGAAAGAAAATCAAATGTTTTAATTAATGGAAAAAATATTACCCAAAAAAAATGGAGTGGAGCAGCTATTTTTAAAACGGCACCTTCTGTTTTAGCAATAGCTATAGATTTTGGAATAAGCTCACCCATTACAACATGCATAAGAGTAATAAAAGTAAAAGCAATAACAAAGCTGACTGTATGAAGCAGAGTTTTATTATCACTAAAAAAGTCTGAAAATAAATATTCTAAAAGTCTTGCAAAAGCAGGCTCACCTATCCAACCTAATGCAAGAGATGATAATGTTATACCTAGCTGAGTAGCACTTAAATAAGAATCTAGCTTATGCGTCATATCAAGAGCAAGTTTTGCATTTGGCCTGCCAACTTTAACCAACTCTTCTAAACGAGAACGTCTTATTTTTACAATTGAAAATTCTGATAAAACAAAGAAACCATTGAGCAAAACGAGAAAAACAGCAAGTCCCAGCATCAGGACCGACTCACCAACATTAATGTCCATTATACTCCCTGTAATTTAATTTATTCCGATTAATTTTTTAACAATCGGTATTTTATACAATATCGTATTTTTTTATAATTGCAAGTATTATTTTATGATAAATATAATTTATTTATAAAAAAAACAATTTTAAATCATATTTAATAGCTATTTTTTACTGGGGGTGCCCCATTTTTTTATTAAAAAATGCAATAACTACTTGATAATATATGTAAAAATATAAATAATTGTAATAACTGTCATTCAGAGCCTGAGCATTCAGGCGAAGAATCTTATAATGTTCTAGCTTGTAAAAATTATAGACTCTTCGGTCGCAAGCTCCCTCTGAGTGACAAAATGGTAATAGTTGCCAATATACCACTGTCATTCAGAGCCTACGATAGTAGGCGAAGAATCTATTTAAACTTTTATTTTCAAATTCTTTCCAGCTACGCATTTCTTTTTCCTTCTTATTCAGTCGGGAAAAAGTGTCCTCGCATAAAACGCTCGTCTGAGTGACATAAGGTGTTTTAAAAAAAATGGGGTACTACCAGCTATTTTTTGCTATTGATTAAAAAAATAAGTTATGATAATATTAACCCATAAAATTTAAAGGTGGTGCCATGTCTACAATAATGAATGAAAAAATTGAATCTATTTATCGACAAATAGTTAACAGAAACCCGGGTGAAGTTGAATTTCATCAAGCAGTTAGAGAAGTTTTAGAAACTCTTGGCGTAGTTTTAGATAAACACCCAGAATATATGGAGCAGAAACTTATTGAAAGAATATGCGAACCTGAAAGACAGATTATTTTCAGAGTTCCATGGATGGACGACAAAGGTGAAATACACATTAACAGAGGTTTTCGTGTTCAATTTTCAAGTGTAATGGGGCCTTATAAAGGCGGTCTTCGTTTTCACCCATCAGTATATCTTGGTATTATTAAATTTTTAGGTTTTGAGCAAATATTTAAAAATGCTCTTACAGGTATGCCGATAGGCGGTGCAAAAGGCGGCTCAGATTTTGACCCTAAAGGCAAATCTGATGCTGAAATTATGCGTTTCTGCCAAAGTTTTATGACAGAACTCCATAAATATATCGGCGAATATACAGATGTTCCTGCTGGTGATATTGGTGTTGGTGGCAGAGAAATTGGCTATCTTTTTGGTCAATATAAAAGGTTAACAGGAAGATACGAGTCTGGAGTAATTACTGGTAAAGGAATGGCTTACGGCGGCTCTCTTGTTCGTAAAGAAGCTACTGGATACGGGCTTGTATATTTCACTGAGCTTATGCTGCAGACTAGAAAAGATACTTTTGAAGGTAAAAAAGTTGTTGTTTCTGGTGCCGGTAATGTTGCTATATATGCTATAGAAAAAGTACAGCAGTTAGGCGGTAAAGTTATTGCCTGCTCTGACTCTAATGGATATATATATGATGCTGAAGGTATTAAATTAGATACAGTTAAACAAATAAAAGAAGTTGAATATAAACGCATTAAAGAATATATTAAATATCACCCAAATGCAGAATATAAAGACAATGGCAGTATTTGGGATATTCCATGTGATATTGCAATGCCTTGTGCTACACAAAATGAATTAAATGAAAAACATGCAGAAACATTAATAAAAAATGGCTGTATATGTGTAACAGAAGGTGCAAATATGCCAAGCACTCCAGGTGCTATCCATCTTTTACAGTCATCTAATATTCTTTATGCTCCGGGCAAGGCAACTAATGCAGGCGGTGTTGCTACATCTGCTCTTGAAATGCAGCAAAATGCATGCAGAGATACATGGAAATTTGATTATACTGACGCAAGACTTCAAACAATTATGCGAGATATCCATAAAACATGCTTTGAAACAGCTGAAGAGTACGGTTTTAAAGGTAACTATTTAATGGGTGCAAATATTGCAGGATTTACACGCGTTGCTGATGCTATGATACCACTTGGACTTATTTAATAAATCATTATAAATTTCACTGGGATAATATGATTTATTCCAGTGAAAAAAGTCTGTAAATTAAGTTTTATATGATTACATTTTTTACATCCTGCTCTATGAATAACAAAATAAAATAATTTAGGCAAGAGCATGAGTTTATTTTCCACAGGCTCTATTATTTACTATATTATAACCTATCCTGCCATCGCAAATCTCACAAATAAAATTTTTGTTATTTTATTGTACTTCTTATATATTTTATTCAACTTTTTTTGGGGAAGTTCACTCTTCACTTTGATATAATACAGATTAGGAAATGTGTTTTTACAGATTTTTTTCTACAAGCTCGAAAATTTCTCAGCATAAGACAGATATTGCTTTTTAAGCCTTAAAATTCTTTTTATCGCTTTATTTCAAAAAAATTTTATATTATAAATATTTATATTAAAGGATTTTTAATACTATATACATAATGAGGCATATCTATATTATAATAATGCTTTACTATTATATCTTTTACTATCATACCATTTCTTTCTGCTACTTTTTGTGATGGGTAGTTATTTGTGCGAATAATGGAGTAAACTTCATCTATTTTTAACTTTTGAAATGAATATTCCTTACAAGCTGCCGCACTTTCTACTGCATAGCCATTATGCCAGTATGATTTATTAAAAAGATAGCCTATTTCATAAACTTTTTTATCTTTATAATCCTGCAAAGTAAGACCACACTGACCGATTAATTTATCTTCATTTTTTAATATAACAGCTAAAAGACCAACACCGTCATTTTTATATCTTTCCTGCTGTCTTTCATACCATTGTTTAACTTCATAATCAGAAAAGCTATGTTCATAAGCATACATTACTTCTTTATCCTGCAAAATATCGCTTAATGCTTTCATATCAGATAACTGAAACTTCCTTAAATAAAGACTTTTTGTTTCAAGAATAATATTATTCACCTATTTCACTGCCTTTTTTTCTACTTAAAAATATTGATAATAATGCAGGTATTAAAAATAGAGTAAATATAGTGGATAAAGCCATACCACCTAATATTACACTACCCATACCGCGATACAGCTCGCTGCCTGCTCCCGGAGCTAAAACTAGTGGCAGCATACCAAAAAGTGATGTGGCTGTACTCATAAAAATAGGCCTGATTCTTGTTTTTAGAGCATCACGGATTGCACTGCTGCCGCTCATACCGTATTTTATATTATTTAATGTCTGGTAAACTATTAAGATAGGGTTATTTACAACTGAGCCTATAAGCATGATAAACCCAAGCATAGTAATAACATCAAGAGACTGTGGCGTTAAAAATCTATTTACTAAATCAAGCCCAATAAACCCGCCTGATGCTGCAAGTGGCACTGAAAACATAATGATAAATGGATAAAAAAAGTTATTAAGCAATGCTGCCATTAAAAGATATGTTATAAGAATCGCAAGCATAAAATTACCAGAAAGAGCATTTTTAGCACTTTCAAGTTTTGATGACGCACCACTTGTATAAATAGTAACACCCTGTAAAAGCCCTTCTTCTCTCATAGGCTCTAAAACTTTTGTATTTATTTTATCCTGCAGCTGCTCTAATACCATACCTTTTGGAAGTGTAATAATAAATAAAAACGAACGCTGATAATTGTATCTTCTTATTCTTTCTATACCCATTACTTCCCTTGTTTCTGCTAGGCTTGATATAGGAACAGGAAAGCCTGAACCAGAGTTTACAAGTATAGAATAAACTTCATCTGGATTATTAAAACTTTTCCTTTCCCCTTGAAGCATTATATCTATTGTGCCAATAGATGAATCTTTAAACTCACCAACTTTTCTGCCATCTAAATAGGCATCAACAGATATCCCAAGCTCTGTAGCTGTAATACCTGCAGATTTTAATGCTTCACGGTTTGGAATAATCTGCACTTCTGGATATACTGGGTTTGATGTAGGGTTTAAACGCAGCTGAACTTCTGGTATTTCATTCATTATCCTGTCTTGAATAAGACGGACAGTATTTATCAGGCTTTCATACTCCATAGCTCCTGCCACATTCATTAAAAATGTATTACTTGAACCTCTGCCGATATTAAATAACGGCACTTGTGAAGTAGATGCCGTAATACCGGGTATTCTTGCAGAAACTGATGCTAATAATGGCTGAAGTTCCACAACTCTTGCCTCATCTTTACTTGTTGCACGAAGCGCCACATAAGTAGAGCTTGCAATAAATACAAAGCTGTCTATCTGCGGATATCCGTCTTTTTCGCTTTCCATATATGGCTTTAATTCTCTGTATATAAAATCTCCCATAGCTTTTCTTTCATTATATGAAATACCGGGCGGCGGAGTAAAACGAGACTCTACCATATTTTTATTACCAAGTGGCAGATAATCCATTTTAGGCATAAGCATATAAGCACTTATAATAGAAAAAGCTGTTACTATAACTATAAAGGAAAATTTTATAATAAACTTAGAATTAATTTTATCTGATATTAATACAATATATTTTACAAAAAAGTTACCAGCAGCAACAAGCAGATTATTTGGGCTGTATTTTATAACCTTTTCTTTTATATTATCATTTACATGCAGTGCAGAAGTTTTATTTTTTATTCTGCTTACAATTTGACTGTTTTTTTCTTTCTTATTTTCGCCTGCTGAAAATAATATTTTAGATAATACAGGAATAACAGTAATAGAAGTAATCAGACTTAAACCAACAGCAGCACTAACAGCTATTGCAATATCTCCAAAAAGCTGCCCTGCTTCTTCTTTAATAAAAACTATTGGAAGAAATACTGCTATTGTTGTTAAAGTAGAAGCAAGCACTGCACCCCACACTTCTTTTGTAGCTGTTACTGCTGCATCAAGTGCTTTTTTACCGTTTGATATATGCCTGTCAATATTTTCAAGCACTACAATAGAGTTATCTATAAGCATACCCACAGAAAAGGCAATACCTGCAAGACTTATTACATTTAATGTTCTTCCAAGCACATGCATAATTAAAAATGTACCTATAATGCATATTGGAATAGTAACAGTAATAACTAAAGTAGCACGCAGACTTCTTAAAAATACTAAAAGCACTATAACAGCTAATATGCCGCCAGCTATAATATTAGACTTTACTAATGCAATAGCCTGTAAAATATAATTTTTCTGGTCTGATATTTTCACAAACTTTAAGCCGTTATTTTTTAGTATTCCGTTATTTAAATCTTCTACAACCTTATCTACATCATTCGTAAGCTCTAATACATTAGCCCCTGCCTGAGCAACTATACCAATACTTAAAGCATTTGTATTACCATAGCTTACAATAGTGTTTCTTTTAGAAAACCCGTAGTCCACATTAGCAATGTCACCAAGTTTAATTCTTGCATTATCACTTGATATTACCACAATATCTCTAATATCCTGTGGAGTTTTTGCTTCCCCTATTGTACGGAACCTGTAGTCTTTTGCTCCAAAATCAATAGTGCCGGCAGAAATATTTACATTTTCCTGATTTAAAGCACTGATGATTGCTGAAAGAGTGATATTGTATGCACTTAACCTGTATGGGTCTACATCTATTTGTATCTGACGAGCTCTTCCACCCCAGTAGCTTACATCGGCAACACCTTTTACTCTGTCAAAATAAGGCTTAATTGTCTCTTCAAAAAAACTTAAATACTCATCAATAGAGCGTTTATTTGTATCATCTGTTAAAAGCATTAAATCTACAACAGAAACAGCGTCTGTATTTGCTGCCCTTATTGTAGGCTGGTTCATATTATCTGGATACCCGCTGACTTCATTTAACTTATTAGCCACAAGAAGTATCGCATCATTAACAGGAATATCCATATCAAACATTAATGTAATATAAGCAGAACTTTCCCTTGCAGTGCTTTCACAGTCTATTAATCCGGGAATAGTTTTAAGCACTCTTTCCTGTCTTTCAAGTATTTCTTTTTCCACTTCATAGGGCGACGCACCACGCCAGTATGTGCTTACAGAAATCTGTGGATATTCTATACTTGGAATAAGACGGTATGGCATATTTAAAAATGCCTGAATACCAAATATTATTAAAAAACATACACCTACCAGCACTTTCACTGGGTTTTCAACTGCAAACTTAATCATCTATATATATAACCTTAATTACCTAGCCTTATCCTATTTTAGAAGTTATTTTAATTTTTACACCATTATTTACTGCATTATTGCCGTCTAGCACTATCTGGTCATCTTTTTTAAGTGAGCCTTCTGTTATGGAGCTTACTGCTGCATAGCCACCGTTATAGCCTATGATTTTTACCGGGATAAATCTTACACGCTCATCTTCTAATACTTTAAACACACCCTTGACACTGTTACGCTCTACTACTGCATCGCGCGGAACTAATAAAGAATTGATTTTACTGCCTGATGGGATTAAGGCTATTACTAACACGCCCTCTTTTAAATCTGGGTCCTGACCTAAATCTATTCTTGTTAAAAATAATCTGGTGGCAGGGTCGCCTTTTGAGTTGATTGATAATACTTTACCGCTGTATTCTTTACGGCTTGTTTTCACTGTTACATGCTGGCCTGCCTTTATATAGGGAAGTACTGTCTCGGGAATATATACTTTTGCTTCATATGTTAAGGTGGCTACTCCTGCTACTACGCCCCCAGAATTTACCCACTCCCCTACTTCCACATCTTTACTTATTACTACTCCCTTTAATGGGGATTTGATTACCATTTTCTCTTTCTGTCTTTCAAGCTGTTTCTGCTGAGCTACTGCTGATGTATAGGCACTCTGGGCATTGGTATAGTCTGTTAAAGAGTCTTGATATTTCTGCTGGGATATGGATTTTTGGCTGTATAAAGCTTTATTACGGTTAAAATCTCTTAATGCTTTATCTAAATTAGCTTTCGCCTGCCTGGTAGCTGCTACGGCACTTGATATACTGTAGCTTAGTAAACTGTCATCTAAACTTGCTAATGGCTGACCTATTTCTACTGCATCACCTTCATTAACATACACTTTTAACACTTTGCCAGCACTTTCTGCTGCTACTTCTGAGCTTTCACTGAAATATGCTGAACCTGTTATCATCATGGTAGGTGATGTCATTCCTTCTGACACTTTTTCAACAGTAACTAATACTACACGCTCTTTACTGCCTGAAGCGCCTGATGACTTATTTTGTGCTGATACTGTAAATGGAATAATACATAATACTAATAATAAGATTAATAAGCTTCGAAACATATACCCACCAAACACTTAATATCTGCTTATACTACACTACTATTTTTAAAAAGAAAACAAAAAAATATAACTGTTGCTATATTTCTAAATTTTTATATAATGTTTATTTAATAAATTTTTGAGAGAAAATAATATGAATAATAAAATACTTAAAACATATATCCATATCATTACATTTCTTGCTTATCTTTTAATTATATTTGGACTGTGCAGAATAGGTTTTATTATAAACTCTGGTATATTAAACTCTGCAATTACAGGAGCAGATGGCTCTGCTTCTCTGCCATTTTTAGATATAATGCAGACACTTTTTTCAGGTCTTAGATATGACGGCAGACTTGCTGCCCCTGCTGCTTTTATTTTTGCTGTATTATATATTGCATTTTCATTTATAAAAAAAGCACAGAAACCTGTTATTATTGTTTTTACATCTATAATATCATATATCGTAATAATTGCATCATTTGTAAATGATACTTATTTCAGCATTTTTAATGATACATATAATATTATTCTGCTTGGTGTAATATATGATGACCAGTCTGCCATATTCCATACTGCAGTAAACAGCGACTATAATGCTCTGCCAAAAATTTTAGCATCTATTATTTTAACCGTTGCTGCTGTATTTATTTACAATAAAATATATAAAAAAATTGAAAAACTTAATAAAACTATTTCAGTAAAACAGGCAGCACCATTAGGGCTTTTATTAATTTATATATTAATACTTACAACTTCATCTACTTTTAATCTTAAAGGCGGTGATTTAAGTTATATTGTAAAACTTCCAGAAAATACATTCCTTAAAAAAGCAGCTCCCGGAGCTCTGCATGATTTAGATAGAGTATATAGAGCTTATAAAGATATTAAAGGGGAAAGTTTTGAAAAATATGCAGGTGGCAAAACTATTCAGCAGGTTATGCAGATATATTTTGATGATAAATACACAAATCAGGATAATATCAGCAGTTTAATGGAACAGGAAGTTTTAAATAAGGGTAAAAGTAACGCTAAGCATATATTTTTAATAATTATGGAATCTCTTTCTGATTATCATTTATCAGAAGAATTTAAGCAGGCAGGCATGGGAAATGATTTAATGGAGCTTGCATATTCTGAAAACGGATTAAAAGTGCCAGTATTTATACAAAATGGATACGGCACAATAGAAACTATGGATATGATGATTACAGGGCTTTACGGCACATATTTCCCTATAAGTGAAATGACTGGTAAGATACCATGTTTTGATTCATCTACTGGTAAAATATTTAAAGATTTAGGCTATGATACAAACTTTTATTACTTTGGAAGCTCTGCATGGCGTAAAATAGGAACTTATACAGTATCTCAAGGTTTTAATAAAAGCTATGGTATGGAAAATATACATAATAAGCAAAAAAGTACATGGGGTATATATGATAATGAAGGGTTTGATTTTATACTTGAAAGTATTGATAAAAACCATAATGACTTTACATTTAATATGATACTTTCTGCATCAAACCACCCGCCTTATGATATAGATACAAAAAAATACTATAATATTGATACAGAAAAAATTAAAAATTTCCTTGATACTAACTATCCAAAAGAAAAAAGATATCAGGGAATAACACCTGAAATTTTAACAGTAACAGAATATTCTATTAAAAGTGTTGCTGATTTTGTTAAGGAAACTTATGCAAAATATCCTGACAGTATTTTCTTTATTACAGGCGACCATTTTGACAGAAGCTACCCTAATCCTAATAGAAAAATATATACTTCCACATCTATACCTTTAATAATTTATGGCAGTGGAGTAAGTGAATATAAGCTGAAATATACAGCAGGAAGCCATAAGGATATTGTGCCTACTATTGTAGATATGACAGCCCCTAAAGGCTATAAATTTCACTCTTTTGGGCAAAGCCTTGTAACAGATAATAAAAGTGAAAAAACAGATAAAGAAAGGATTGCTATCGGTGCTCAATCTATTGCAAACGGGCGATTTATATATAACGGGGGGGGGTTGAATATTTTAACAATGAAGAAAAAAATAAAAATGATTTAAATACTGCTAAGTTATTCTGGGATAAAAAGAAAGCTGGTGAAGCATTAAGCTGGTATATAGTTAATAAAGGGTATAATATAAATAATAATTAAAATATGCAGTGTAATTTGTATATTTCATATTTTTTGATTTAGGCTGGCAGTAAACTGGTAAAAAATTTATTTGATTAAAAATCTTACTGCACTTACATATAATATAAGTGCAGTAAGATAAAGTTTATATTATTTTAAGAAACTACCTGCTGGTAAAAAGCAGGTAATAAAATTATTCTGATTTTGCAAATGCTATAAAGTTTGAGCCGTTAGGTGATACAACTTTTACTGCCATTAAATCACCTTTTTTCATTTTATCATATATTCTGTAAAATTCATTTGCATTAGTAACTGCCTTATTATTTAAAAGAACAATCACATGGCCTTCTCTTAAGCCTTTTTTATAAGCCTGAGTATCTTCATTAAGGTTTACAATAACTACACCGTTTGAAATACCTAAATCTCTTGCCTGCTGTGCATCTATATCTTTTACTACAATATCACCAGTTCTCTGCTTTGGCTGAGTACCATAGTAATTTGATGCTATTTGGTTATTACCCGGCCTTTCGCCTAATTTTACAGTAATATTTTGTTTTTTGCCGTCACGAATAATAGTTAAAACTACTCTTTCATTTGGACTTTTTGAGCCGATAATACCTGCAAGCTCTCTTGAAGTTTTTGCCTGTTTTCCGTCAACTGCCACAATAACATCACCAGCTTTAAGCCCTGCTTTATCTCCCGGCTCACCTTTTGTAACATCAGCTATTAATACACCTTTTGTATCAGATAAACCAAATGATGCTGCAAGCTGTTCATCAAGGGGCTGCATAACTATTCCTACCCAGCCCCGTGAAACTTTACCATCTTTTTTGAGCTTTGGCAGGATATTTTTAAGCATATTTACAGGCACCGCAAAACCAAGCCCTTGAGCTGACTGGATAATTGCAGTATTAATACCTATAACTTCTCCGTCCATATTTATAAGCGGACCGCCTGAGTTACCCGGGTTAATAGAAACATCTGTTTGTATAAAGTTATCGTATGGCCCGTCGCCTAATACTCTGCCTTTTGCAGATAGGATACCTGCTGTTACTGTGCCACCAAGACCAAGTGGATTACCAATAGCTACAACCCAGTCTCCAATTTCTGATTCATCAGAATCACCTAACAAAATAGGTGCTATATTTGCTCCTTTTGGCTCTATTTTTAAAAGTGCTAAATCTGTAAGAGGGTCTGTTCCAATAATTTCTGCTTTAAACTCCCTGTCATCTTGAAGTTTAATAATAATTTCGTCTGCCCCTTCAATTACATGGTTATTTGTAACTATATAACCTTCTCTATCTATAATAAACCCAGAGCCTAATGCTGTAGATTTATATTTCTGCGGTGCACCGTTTCCAAAGCTAAATGGATGATTACCGCCAAACATACCAAAAAAATCTTGAAAAAATGGGTCTATCTGACGAGTTACAGTTTTTGTTGTGCTTATATTGACAACACTAGGTGCTGCCTTTTTTACAACAGGTGCAAAACTTGTAGGTATTGCAAAAGCATTTACCGTAAAAGCTAAAACAATCATTACTGTTAAATATAATTTTTTCATTAATGAAAATTCCTCCTTGAAAGGTATCATTTTTTATTATAAATTTCTGATGTTAAAATACCACCCTCAGATGCTGTATCTATTACTTTTTTTATGTTACTATGGATAATATTTACTATTTCTTCCATAAATCCAAAAGATACAGTGCCATACACAGTATACTCTACATCATCAATTATTCTACTAAATAAGTAATTACCATAAACTATTGTGCTTACAGGCTCTACCCGCCTGTTTGCTGGTTTTATAAATACAGAAAATCTGTTTATTCCATCTTCAAAGGATAAATCAAAAACATATTTATTAAAAACTGTTGTATGAAAATGCCTAAATCCATGATAAAATTCTGGAGTATCCCAAAATTTGTATTTTCCTTCCACTGTGCCACGAAAACCACCAGGACCTTCTCTTACCTGCCCCATGCCGCGTCCCATACCCATACCTCTGCCTCTACCGTGCCCCATACCTTCATGATGACGGCCATGCATTGCACCATTCATATAGTCAAAACCGCTGAAAGCAAACATTAATGTATTTACATGGTCATATACTTCTAACTTTACTATATGCTCATTATTATCAAGCCATAAAACCTGCTTAAATCTATCATTATCTTTTGGCATAACTGTATACTGCGTTATATCAAAGCCAAAAAAAGAAATATTATCCATTTTTTCAATATTATAATATTTGGCAGGTATCCTGTCTATTGAAAAAAAACCTTTTAAAAGCTTATGCGATATAGAGCCAAGCATAGAAGTATCTGCAAAATAATCATCTTGCATATTTAAATAAACTTCATACCTGTCCTTATTTAAGCATTTAAAGATAACCGCTTTATCCGCAGCAAAAACACTTACTGCTGCTGATAAAAGCAATACTATAGAAAGAATAAAGCGAATCATTTTTCAAAGTTTACCGAAATCACTGATGCCTGAGCTGACGGACCTGCATAAGAATTTGTGTAATGCTCTATAACATAATCTTCAAATTTATCATAAGTTTGGTTTGCCATTTCTACAGACACTGGATTAGATTTTTCAAAATATGTAACAGTTGCACCAATTGCAAACACTATGGCCGCTGCTGCAAGTGCAATATATAACACTTTACCAGCAACCATTTTTGGTAAAGACTGTTTTTTGTTTTCATTTATATTTAAAGTTTTTTCTTTAATATCTTTTTCTTCTATATCTTCTTTTACTTGAGTAGTTGTTTTTTTAGCATACTTATTATTAAATTTAATATTTGCCATTATTTTTTTAGATAAATCTATCTCTTCTTTTGGTGCATAAACCGATTTTACCATATCACGCACTTTATATATTGATGCAAGCTGCGATTTACAGCTTTCACATTCAGAAATATGGCTTGTAACAATACTACTTTGCTCACCTGTAAGCTCGTTATCCATATAAGCATATAAAAGAGGTTTAATATCCACACATTCTTGTTTCATATTACGCTCCATTTTATTTTGCCTCAGCAAATGCTTCATCTGTAAGGCCTTGTTTAATAAGTCTTTCTTTTATTATCTGCCTTGCATTAAAAAGCCTGCTTCGTACAGTGCCCAAAGGTATATTTAACATTTCTGCTATCTCTTCATAGCTTAAATCTTCTACTTCGCGAAGAATAACCACATTACGAAGCCTGTCAGGAAGTGCATCTACAAAAAACTTAACATACTTTTTAAGCTCATCTTTAATAATATAATCTTCAGGACATTCACCAGTGGTTAATCTTTCAAAATAATCTACATCGCTTTCTTCGTCTTCCATATCCACTATTCTCTTATCCCGCTCATAGTGGTTAAGGGAAAGGTTAACAGCAATGCGTTTTAACCATGGATAAAAATGCACTCTATCCTGCAAAGTATCAAGCTTTTCATATGCTTTTAAAAAAGTGTCCTGACAAATATCTTCCGCATATTCTCTGTTTTTAACTATATTCATAGCAGAATAAAATATCTGCGATTGATATTTTAATATCAAAATCTCAAAGGCGCCAGTATCGCCATTTAAAACTTGTTCAATAACCTGTGCATCACTCATTTTATCCCTCTTATATAGAGAATGACATAAATAATTATATTTAGTTCAAAAAAATTAATTTGATTTTTTATCTCGTATTACAAAGAATACAGAGATTATTATAAAAATACATGCAAATATAGTTATATGGTTAATAGGCTCACCGCCAAATAATGCTCCAACAATAACTGCAACAACAGGCTCCGCATAAGCATAAGAAATAGCAATATGAGTAGGTGTATTATATAAAAGCCATATATAACATGTATAACCTACAATTGAACCAAAAAATATTAAATGCAGAGTACTTAAAAAGGCTTTTAATGTAACTTCTGATAGATGAAAAGTAGACCACTCACCTATTAAAAAAGATATGCCAAACATTATAATACCGCCTGTAACCATTTGAAAACCTAGACTTTTAACCATATTCATATCAGAATGTCTGCGTTTTAAAAAAATTGAGCCTGCCACCCAGCCCGCCATAGATATAAATATAGTTATAATACCTAATACAGCATTAGAGCCACCAGAAATACCAGTTGATACTGCCAGCACTCCAACACCAATAAAACCACCAATTAATCCCAAAAATACAGAAGCAGAAGGCTTTTTATCATAACCTATCAACCAGCTTACTATAACCATCCATAAAGGTATAGAACCCATAATGAGAGCGATAGTACCAGAATTAATATATCTTGCTGATATATTTAAAAAAGCACCACCTATAACTATCATCATACATGATGCAAAGAAAATTGTAAACAACTGTGATTTTCTAGGAAGAACTCTGTCTTTTTTTATAAAAAACGACCAAAGCAGAAAAATAGAGCCTGCAGAAATATACCTAATACTTGAAAGTAAAACTGGTGGGAAAGAAACAAGTGCAAACTTGATACTAAGATATACAACACCCCATGTAGAATATAAGGCAACTACACAAAATAATGTTAATGCAAATTTTCTATTTTTAATAAGTGCCATGAAACACCATATATTTTTATTACTGTTTTTAATTCTTATTTTTCAAATTTCTACTCTAAAATATGAAAAAATGCAATTATTTTTTATAAAATTTAATGACATTTATATTCTCTTATGTTATATAGGTAAATCAAATAATTATAAAGGTGTTATAATGATTGCAGGTAGTGATAAATTTAACGATGAATGTGCCATAGCTGGTGTATATGGTAACCATGAAGCTGCTAATTTAGTTTACTTGTGTCTTTATGCTCTACAGCATAGAGGCCAGCAGGGGACAGGTATTGCAGCTTATGACGGTGACCATATTCATTCAGAAAAACGAGAAGGCTTAGTTGCTGATGTTTATACAAAAAAGCGTCTTAAAAAATTACCTGGTAAAATTGCTATAGGTCATAACAGATACCCTACTGATGGTATTTTTTCTGCAAGAAATCTTCAGCCTGTTATAGCAGAACTGCCAATAGGTGACTGTGCTCTTGCTTATAATGGAAACTTAGTAAATGCTTTTAAAATCCGTAAACAACTTATACAAGACGGAGCAATATTCTCTACAGGCACAGACTCTGAAACTATTATGCACCTGCTTGCTAAAAGATTAAAAAATGAAGATTTAATTACTGCCCTTTCTAATGTTATGATTCAAATAACAGGCTCATACTCTATGGTATTTATGGCTGATAATAAACTTATTGCTATGAGAGATCCACACGGTGTCCGTCCGCTTGCTATGGGTATGATGAAAGACGGCTATGTATTTGTAAGCGAAACAGTAGCTCTTGATTTAATTGATGCCCATTTTGTTAGAGAAGTAGAGCCGGGAGAAATGGTTGTTGTTGATGCAAGCGGTGTAAAATCATATTTTCCTAACGGAAAACTTGAAAACCCTGCACCATGTGTTTTTGAACATGTATATTTTGCAAGGCCTGATTCATTTATGTTTGGCCAGTCTGTTTATGAAGTGCGTAAAGGCTTTGGTAGAATGCTTGCAAAAGAATGCCCAGTAGATGCAGATATTGTTATACCTGTGCCCGACTCTGGCATTACAGCAACTATCGGATATTCTGAAGAAAGTAAAATACCTTTTGAGCTTGGTATTATCAGAAACCACTATGTTGGCAGAACATTTATTGAGCCGTCACAAAATATACGCGATTTCGGCGTTAGAATAAAACTTAACCCTGTTAGAAATCTAATAAAAGACAAAAGAATAGTTGTTGTTGATGATTCTATTGTCCGTGGCACAACAAGTAAAAAAATAGTCAAACTTCTGCGTGATGCAGGGGCAAAGGAAATACATATGAGAATATCTGCTCCACCTACAAGCTATCCATGCTATTACGGTATAGATACACCTACTAAAAAAGAGCTTATTTCTAATACACATACAGAAGAAGAAATTAGAAAATTTATAGGGGCAGATTCACTGGGATATATTTCTCTAGAAGGCATGAAACAAGTACTTATTGACAATAACTTCTGTTTTGCATGCTTTACAGGTCAGTATCCAATTGACCCAACAGATTTAATTGAGGACTAAACATATAAATGAAAAAAATATTGTTAGTAATTATTATTTTATCATTTGCCTGCAGCTTTGCTTATGCAGATGACAGATTAAATAAACCATATAACTATGGCTATGCAAAAAGGTATGGTATGGTAGCCATTACAGGCAATTTAACAGATAGAATATCTAATGCATGGGGCGATTTAGCTCCCGGTGGCGGCGGTTTTCTGTATTATAATATATTAAATGACTTCTGGGGTAATTTCTCCATAGGTTTCAGTGCTGACTATATTGGCGGTGATTTTACTACTAAAAATCAGCAGATAAAAGGTAAAGCTCATATGGCACCAATTGCATTAAATGTTGCCTATATGACATCATCAAATATAGTTAATGCATGGATAGGTATCGGTGTATCATATAATTTTGCTACATTTAATATTTCAGGCGGTACAAATAACGGCGTATATTATGGTGATTTTACTCAAAACAGCCAGTTAATAGGGTTTGATGCATTTGCTGGTGTTGAATATCTTTTTACAAAAGACGGAAGATGGGGTGCTTTTTTTGAGTTCAGATATACTTATGCACAAAATCCTAAATTTAATCTAAATTTAACAGGTGTTGGCAGCGTATCAGATACCCTTGATATGCAGCAGCTTAAATATACTATTGGGTTTTCATACCACTTTTAAGGAGATATTATGTCTAGTTCAAGTTATTTAGCAGGCATTATTTTTTCAGTGCTGCTTATAATATTTGGTGTAATTATTATAATGAACCCAGCAAGCACAATGACTGCCTTTGCCATTATTATAAGCATATTAATGATTGTTTCAGGACTTACAAATCTATTTTTATTTATAAGTCTGCGTGATTTTAAAGGCTCTATATACTATTTAATAGAAGGCGGTATTTCTATCTTACTTGGTATTATGCTTTTAAGCAGCCAGTCTGCTCTTGAAAATCTATTGCCACTGCTAGTAGGTTTTTGGATAGCATTAAAAAGTGTTACAGCTGTTGTAACAGCTGTTGAATGGAAAAAAAGAAGCTACCCTGCATGGAAATCTTTAATGACTGGCGGTATTATCGGTATTCTTTTAGCACTTTTAATTGCTGCCATTCCTAAAATAGTTTCTGTATATATCAGTCTTGTGCTTGGTATAGCTATGATAATCATAGGGCTTGTAATTATTTTATTTGTAATCAATTTAAGAAGAATAAGTTAAGTTAATATAGAAAAAGGGCTTTATAAAAAGCCCTTTTTTAGTTTATATAGTAAATATTTCTATAAAAAATGAAGTTTATCTAATATGCGTTTTGTAGCATGCGACCTGTTCAATGTATAAAAATGAAGCCCTGCCACATGATTTTTCACTAAATCTTCGCACTGGTTAACAGCATAATCTATACCAATAGATGCAATATCTTCTTCGCTTTTGCCTTCCATTGATTTGATTAAATCTTCTGGTATATGGCTTGAGCACATTACCTTAAACCTTTCTATCTGAGAAAAATTAACAATAGGCATTATCCCCGCCACAATAGGCACTTTTATGCCTGCTTTTTCTGCACGGTCTCTAAACCTGTAAAAATATTCATTATCAAAAAATAACTGTGTAATAATGAATGATGCTCCCATATCTACTTTATATTTAAGCATTTCTATATCTTTTTCAAAAGTGAGAGATTCTGGGTGTTTTTCTGGATAACCTGCCACACCTATACAAAACTTACCACGACGGGCTATATAGTTTACTAAATCAGAAGCATATTTAAAATCGCCATGTTTTAAGTCGCTGCCCTTTGGTATATCACCACGAAGAGCAAGCACATTTTCTATACCTGCATTTTCCAGTTTTTCTAAAATATTATCAAGGGTAACTTTATTAAAACCAACACATGTAATATGCATCATTGTTTCATATTTACAAGTGTCTTTAATATAATTTATCCAGTCAAAAGTTTTATCAGCTGTAGAACCACCTGCTCCAAAAGTAACTGATGAAAAATCTGCATTTTCAACTTGCAAAGAATCTATAGTATCAAAAAGCACTTTTTCTATAGCTAAAGTTTTAGGCGGAAAAAACTCAAATGAAATAGACGGCTTTCTAGTATTTAATATATTTGAAATGCTCATTAACCCTATACTCCATAAATTAAATTTTCAGTAGATATTGCACTAAAAATATAAATTTGTAAATAGTAAATCATATAAATTTAAAATTTATTGGCATAACTGCATTTTTTGAGATAAAATAGTTTTATTATCTTTTATAATTTCTATAAAATTATCTCTGTCTATTATATATTTTGTATCATCATTAATGAATTCATAATATAAAAAGTTACTGTTTCTTTTAGATATTACAGCTTTTCCCTGTAATGTAATAAAATCACCTGTTTTTTTATTTAATCCTATATAAATTACTTTATCACAGGCTATATCGCCCTCTGGGCATAATGTTACTAACTTTATCCATAAATCATTACTTTCAAAAGAGCATGGCTCTATTGGAACATTTTGTGCAAAAGTTATTAATGGAAACATAAGAAATATATAGATAATTGTTTTTTTCATAATTTTCTCCACTCCTTTTATTTATACTAAAAAATAAAATCTATTAATATTTTTATTATTAAAGCTGCAAAAGCTATTTTAAAAACTAATAAAAATGCTTCCTTCTTTTTCAAAGTGGAAATATGCTTTTTTATTTCTGGCAAATCTTTAAAAGACAGTGCTTTTTTATAATAATCAAATGCTTCATCATATTTACCAAGTTTTTCATTACAAAGCCCTGTAAGTGTATAAAGCTCCGCTTTATCATCATATTCTGTTGCTTTATTTAAGCATTCTAAAGCCTTACCGAATTCTCTTTTATTAATATAATATACTCCAAAAACATAATTTAAATCTGCATCATCAGGATATAATTTAACACCTTCTTCAAGATATTTTAACTGTTTCTCATTATCGTCTAAGCTATCAGCACACAAAGCAGCATAATAATAAAGCCAGTTATCATTCTTGCCTAAAGCAAGTGATTTTTCCAAGTAAACCATTGCTTTATTATACTGTTCTAATTCAAATAAGCATAAGCCAGCTTCAGAATATACCCAGCTGTCATTTCTGCCAAGTAACATTACTTTTTCTATATTTTCATAGGCTTTTCCACACTCATTCTGCAGCCTGTATAAATATGATAATTCACTTTCAAAATTTATTAATTCCTCATTATTTTTTATTAATGGACGGCATTTATTTAAATATTCACATGCTTTACTAAATTTTTTTTCATCAAGTTTTTTGCGGAAAAGTTTAATATAAGTACAGTATAATAAAGAAGATGTATCATCAAAATCTGGATAAATTTCTAAAGCTTTTATAAGATATTTT
This sequence comes from uncultured Mucispirillum sp., assembly GCA_944323205.1. Classification (GTDB taxonomy): domain Bacteria; phylum Chrysiogenota; class Deferribacteres; order Deferribacterales; family Mucispirillaceae; genus Mucispirillum. The sequence goes on from CALURO010000015.1 coordinate 41,366, forward strand.
TCGGCTTCTTTATATTTTTGCAGATAATAGCAGGAAATGCCTGCATGATAATTCCATAAGGCACTATTCTCCCCTTCATCTTTTACCTGCATTAAAGCTGATAAACCTTTTTTGTATTCTTCATTATTATTATATGCTGCTGCAAGTCTGCACACCATATCAAATGTTAACTGCTCTTTTGGAAGTTTAGTAATAATTTCTATAATTTTCTTGTGCTGCCCTGTTTCACATAGTCTTTCTATCTGTTTTTCTATATCTTGATTTTCAAATTGTTCTTCACCATCTTTTGTAATAACTGCCATAACTTTTCACTCCTCATAATAAGAGTAGCAAATCCTAATATATACTACTGTTAAAAAAAGGCAGAAGCTGTTTAATAACTTCTGCCGTTATTATAAATTAAACTATTCTTCAAAATATTCTTCTTCAATGTCTATGAATAAAATATAAAATCCACATAGCTTTTTATTTTCATCATATCCAAAATAGCTGGCATAATAACCATCACCCCAGCCAGAATGAAATACTGGTATATTTAAATCTGTTTCTGGTATAGTCCAGTTTACCCAGTCCCCATATTCCTGCTGATATTTTGGATATTTTGAAGCATTTTCAGCTAATAAGTCATCAAATAAATCATCAAACGGATTATCGGCATCTTTTGTTTCTACTAAATGTTTCCAGTATTTAATATAGGCTTCCTGTGTTTTTTTATCTATTAAACAGCCCATGCCTGCATCAACAGAAAAGCCATAAATATCGCCTTCTTCTGCAGTATCCATATCTTCTTCATTGCCAACCACTGCAAGCTCATAAATAACTGGATTACTTTTAGTAAACTCTACTTTAACACAAGCATATCTATCCCCATATTTTTCACTAGGTACAACAGCTATTTTTACAGGGTAAATTCCTGCCAGAGCTTCCTGCAGAAATGCTGGTGCTGTATCTAACTCAATTAATGGGTCGCATGCTATGATTTTACCTGTTGGAAGATTAACATTTCCAATTTCAAGCACATCAACATCTATACTGCCTATTTTTTTACTTGTAAAATAGCTTTCTAAATTTATTTTACACCTAAATTTATCCTTATTTTTTCATAAGTTTCAAGCCATTTTTTATTCATAGACATTTTAAATTATTCTCCTAATATTTCTTCCATATCCTCGCGGCTTAATGCTTCCACTAAAATATTGTTTGCATCGATTAATTTATATTTTTCTTTTGGCAGTTTAGCTATAAAAGCTGAATATTCCATTCTGCCTATTACATTATATGAGTCATCATCATCTTAGTCACCATCTATTGCCACAAGGCTTATTTCCCAGCGAACATCTTCATTTCTAACCATACGAGCATACTGATACCCTACTCTTGGTTCATAAGGAAGAACTGTAGTTACTGTTTCTGTTATAGTATATGCACCAATTATAGAGCCATCTTTAGCTTGAAAAAAGTCTTGAGTTGAAGTAAAAGCATCAATATTTTGTATATCTGTAATAAATTCTGAGAATTTTTCTACTGGGTCATCTGATTCCATTATCTCTGTAAACATTTTTTCATCAAATGATACTGGTCTGTGGATACCATAAACTTCTATAGTGTGCTGGCTTGTTCTTTTAAAAACTTCCATAGTCTGCTCTAAACCAGACATAATATGTTCATAATATGGATATTCTTCAATATTGTTTATAGTATATTCATCATCATATTCTGTAGTAACTTTTGGATTTCTTAAAAAATTGCCTAAATCACGGATAAAATTAAAAATAACACCAAAATCACCAGTGCTGCATGGAGAAAATGCTCTTATGCAGTAACAGTTAGAATCTGCATCAAAAGAAAACTCAAAACCCCTTGCACTTGCCCCTTCCTAACCAAGTAAAAGAAACTCTATTTCATCTATTTTAGTTTCTAAATATTCTTCATATTCTTCATATTCTTCATCATCTTCATCAACATCATACTGCGAAATAGTCTGACCTATTTCTAATAACTGACTTACAGTACTACTCCCCTTGTTATTAATGTCTTCAAGAAAAAAGTTGTACTCATAACACTCCTCCTGTTCTGGTTATTTATACATATTAAATATCATCTATTCTTATAGATGAAACTTATTATATTATTTATAAACCACTTTATAATTTTTTCAATCAAATTTTTTTATAAGTTTTTGTTGCAAACAATACATTATGATAATTTATTATTTTATACCAATAAGTTTTCAATTTTCTGTCGGCTCAATCCTCCTACTAAAATATTGCCTGCTTCAATAAATTTATATTTATGCTTAGGCAGTTTTTTATAAATTCTGAATATTCCATTACCCCTAACATTTCATTCATAATAAAATTTATACTCATTTCTATACATCATTCTGTTCTATATCAGGACATATGTTATAATACTCAACTGCTGTTTTAATTGCTGCTTTTTGTGAAACAGATTCTGGCAGCAAAAATTCGAGAGTACTGTATGATATTAATGCAGGGACAGCCCTAAATTTATCATAATAATATTTTCTTATACTCATTAAAGTTAAAGTATCAGGACATTCATTCCAGTTGCCAAAAGAAATATATGCAAATATCTTCAATGGATTTTTTACAGGAATTTGGGCAATAATTAAAGGATTAGTCATCTTAGTTTCCTGATTCCATTAAGAGTTAAAGAAACTAGGTTATAAGCATAACAAAAAGACAGTATATAAGTTAATGAAAGAATTAAAATAGCATCCGTAATAAGAGTTAACAAAAGATATAAGCGAGGTAAAATAAGCTCTATATGCGATAACAAATTAAATAGAGAATTTATAAGTAACAGACCATATTTAAAATTAGTAACTAATGTAACAGAGATAAAAATAAATAAAGACAAGGAGTATCTATCAGCAGTAATGGATTTATATAATAGAAAAATAACAGCATACAGTATAAGTAAATTTAATAATGAAGATATGGTTATAAATAACTTAAAGCAGGCAATAAATAAACCAAGGATATAAGTGGATTAATGATACATTCAGACAAAAATATTTTATATCAAGCACATAGATATAGAAAGTATTAAATGATGATAATAATATAGAACAAAGTATATCAAAATGTGGTAATTATTATGATAATGCAGTTATAGAGAGTTTCTTTGCTACTTTCAAAAGTGAATTCGTTTATATAAATAAATTTGAAAATATAGAACAGTTTAAATATGAACTTGAAAAATAATATGTTTTTATAATAATTGTAGAATAAAAAGTAATGGCTTACACATATGCAGGAAAAACAAATTTATCTAGTGGCTTAGTAGAATTTTTTTGGGGTAAGTTCAATCTATAAATAAATATAGTAAATATTAATATAATATAATGTAATCTAGTATAATTATGTAAGAGCCTGTATCAAATTTTGTGTAAACTGTTTAATTTCCGTATTCCATCTCAAATCTATTTAAAGCAGGCTTCCAGT
>CALURO010000016.1 GCA_944323205.1 uncultured Mucispirillum sp.
TAATAACTATATAATAATTAAAATAAAATATTTACTAGAATTAAAAATAGAGCTTAAAAATAAGTATATATTAATATGACATTATATCCGCTTTTAAAGAATGCACCCATGTTATTTCATTCTCTTTGCGACTTAATTTCTTATGAGCTGTTTTTTTGGAACGGTTAGCAAGCTGATTGTCTGAGCGATAGCGAGTTGCAGTTGCTGTGGAGAAAAAACAGCGAATGTTTAAGGAATTGGAGCATAAGAAATGAAATAACGAAAACTTGATTTATGAGATTTGCACAGGTTCGATAGTTTAAAATATACTACAAATACATAAATAATAATTACTAAGTTTATTATAAATTAGTATTTTTAATTATAGTTTCAAAAAAATGGGGTGAAGCAGAATTTTATATGCTTGCTGAATAAAAATATTTTTATTATATTATAAATAAAGGCTGCTGTAATATTAATTTAAGTTTTCAGGCAGAAAAAGCGATATAAAATAAAAAGCACTCAAAAGGAGGTTATATGTTTTCTCCCTATGATGTATCAACAGTAGTATCAAGAAGTTATATTCCTGAGCAGATGCAGGACAATATGCAGAAAGGTCAGGAACAGAAAAATGTTGCTTTTTTAGCTGAATTTCAAAAAGAATTTGAAAAAAAGCAGAAAGAAGTAGGCGGTAAAATAAAAACAGAAAGCACTGGTGTTGCAGATAAATCTGTTAAAATGGAAGAAGAACGCAAAAAAAGAGAAAAACGCAGAAAACAAAAACAGCAGGAAACAAAAAAAGAAAAGCATGCTGGTATAGATATTCAGGCATAAAATGCAGAAACGAATTAAACTTTCAGTTATAAAAGAAAATCAGATTAATGCAGTATATGGGTTTATATTAAATTATAATCCACTTACTATCAAAAGCGAGCAGGTAGATAATTTTCAGGAAAACAGCATTATTATTTTTCCAGAAATAGTGGATAATAATAGAGAAATATATATGCTTGCAGTTAAAGAAACAGCAGATAATACTATTATATTTGAAAGAATAAAAAGAATTGATGATGTATTTTTTAAAACTCATTATATAGAATTCAGCCACATATTTTATATTGCAGAGGTAGACAGTCGTAATGAATTAAAATATAAATCTCTTGCTGCAAATATTAACAGACAGGAGATTAATTCTACAGCTTCCCGATTAAAAGAAGTATTTTCAAGAGATGAAGTAGAAAACAGAGAGATTATTACATTTTTAATTGATATAAATTCTAAACTTGATGAAATATTATATCTTCTTAAACCAAAGGAAAAAATAGACGGAGCAGAAGAGTATCTTTCGTTAATTTTATCTGAAGACGGCATAATATTTGCCAGCAGAAAAGAAATATTGTGTGAGAAAGTGTTTTTATATACTACAATCAGGGACAGCGGTGGATTTTTTTCATTTGCATCATTATGCAGTTTAGAAAAATTAATAGTTTCTGGTGAATATATAATATATAAAGGAATATTTACTGATTTAAGTTTTGATATAAAAGATAAAATAATAAAATATATATTCAGGCTTGAAAGAGAAATGCTAAAAGAGGCTAATAAATAATGGGAAATACTTTAATAATACTTTTAAGTTATATTTTAAATTTTATATTAATAATATTGATAATAAGTTTGCTTTTAAGAATAAGAAATCTGGAAAGAAAACTTATAAATTTTTCACCAACAGAAGCATACAGCATAATGGAGAATATGCATGAAATGGTGCTTGAAAGCCAAAGGCTTGCAGATAGTTTGGAAGCATCTATCAAATCACGAGAAGCAGTGCTTGAAGATTTATTAGATTTGGTAGATGAAAAAATATTAAGATATGAAAAAATAACTGGTGAAAAATATTCTGGCATACCAAAAGAAAAGAAAGAAGTAAAAAGTGAACAGATACATTTAGAATCAGTGCTAAAAAAACAGGAAACATCAAAAGAACATATTATTCAGCAGGATAATAAAAAAGACTTGAAAACAAAAATACTTTCTCTTAATGCAGCAGGTAAATCAAGTATAGATATTGCAAGAGAGCTTGGTATTTCAATAACTGAAGTTCAGCTTGCATTAAGGCTTACCCCTAAGGAGCAGTAAAAGGTGGATATAAGTATTTCTGCTTATAAAAATAGTATTCAGCAGGCAGACATAAACGCAGGGGATATAGTTTATGCAGCAAGTGCAAAAGCAGGAAGAAATGGCAGCTATATACTAAATATAAACGGCAGAAATATAGAAGCATATTCAAAAGATTTACTTTATGGCAGTAATTTAAAGTTAATGGTATTAAAAACAAATCCTTTAGAAGTAGAGCTTTTAAAACAGCAAAACAGCAGCAGTTTATTTCAAACAGGGGATAAGCTGGCAGTCAAAATATTATCATCAAATAACGGTATTTTTAGTGTTGAAATAGGCGGTAAAGTATATTCTGCTGGAATTCTTGCAAATACAGGCAGTGCAAGAATAATGGCAGAAGTTATTAAAACAGAGCCGCTTTTAACATTAAAGGAAATAAATATCTCTCCAAAGCAGACTGCACTTGCTGCTATGGCAAAAGAAATATCATTATTTAATCAGAAAGAAACAGCAGCCATATTAAAGGAATTTGGAGCAGTTCATTTATCATCATTTATGGCTGATGATATTAAAAAAGTACTAAAAAACAGTGGACAGTTTTTTGAATATAAGCTGTCAAAAGGGTTGTCTCTTGATGGTGATATGAAACTTGCAGCTTATATTCAGCAAAACAGTAATGCAGAGAGTGCGATCAGCAGGCTTCAGATTGCAAATGCACTAATGGGAATAGATTTTTTCTCATTTTTTGAAAATGATGAGCTTGATTTTGATGATGGTATAATAAAAGTTGTAAAAAATGGCGGAAACTCTTATTCAGTATATATTAAAATGAATTTTACAAAAATAGGTGAAACCATTATAAGTATTATAAAGCATTATGAAAATTCATATTTAATAACTGTTCGCTCAAAGGTAAATATAACAGCAGAGCTTTCAAAACTGCGTATAAAAAACTGTAAAGTAGTATGGAAAGAATTGCAGGAAAAAGATACAGATTTTTTTCAAATTAAAAAGGAAAATTTAAAAGGAATGAATGGGTTTGAAAGAATAGGTTAAGTTTATATAAAAACTCTTGAAATGTAATGTAAAAAATAATATTCTTAATGTATTAAATATTTGGAGTAGCAAATAATGAAAGCGAAAACAAAAACAAAGCTGATATGTACAATAGGTCCTGCGTCTAACGACCCTGCTGTAATTAGAAAAATGATAGAAAATGGTATGAATGTAGCAAGGCTTAATTTTTCTCATGGGACACATGAAAGCCACAGGGCAACAATTAATCTTGTTAGAAGTATTGCTCAGGAAATGGGAGTGCGTGTCGGCTTTTTGCAGGATTTATGCGGCCCAAAAATAAGACTTGGCAAGCTTCCTGAAGAAGGTGTCAGATTAATAGTTGGTGACTATATTGCACTTGCTTCTACAAAAGAAAAATGTGAAAACGCACTTCCTGTGGAGTATGAAGACTTACACAAAGAAGTAAATATTGGTGAAAGAATACTTTTAGCTGACGGAATGATGGAGCTTCGTGTTACAGGTATTGATGGTGTGAAAGTAATATGTGAAGTTATCACTGGTGGTGTAGCATATACAAAAAAAGGTGTAAATATGCCACAGTCTGATTTACATGTGCCAGCGTTCAGTGAAAAAGACAGGGTGGATTTACAAATGGCGTTAGAAGAAAAGCTTGATTTTGTAGCCCTTTCTTTTGTCCGCTCTGCAAAGGATTTAGAAGAAATAAAAAACATTATAGATAAAAGCGAGCATAAACCTCTTCTGATTGCAAAAATAGAAAAACCACAGGCAGTAGATAATTTAGAAGAAATACTTGATGTGGTAAATGGGGTAATGGTAGCGCGAGGTGATTTAGGTGTAGAAATGCCATTAGAAGAAATACCGCATGTGCAAAAATATATTATTAAGCAGGCAAAAAAAGCTGGCAGAATAACAATTACAGCAACACAGATGCTTGCAAGTATGGTAAAAGCACAGCGTCCAACAAGGGGCGAAACTACTGATGTAGCAAATGCAGTAATTGATGGCACAGATGCTCTTATGCTTTCAGATGAAACTGCAAATGGAGATTATCCAGATACAGCAGTTGCTACTTTAGCACGCATTGCCAGTGCTGCAGAAAGACATAATAAACATACACCTGATTTTGATTATTCATTATTCAGAGAAAATCATTCATTTACACTTGCTATAGGAAGAGCCGCATGCTGGCTTGCAAAAGATGTTGGTGCAAAATGTATAGTGTGCTATTCATCAACAGGACTTGCTCCATACTGTATTTCAAGATTTCGCCCTGAGTGTGAGCTTTTAGTGCTTACATATAATGAAAAAGTATGTAATATGACAAGTCTTATATGGGGTGCTCAAAGTATAATATCTGAAGAAATGACAGATTTAGATTCTATAATGGAAACAGCAAAAATTAAAGCTATTGAAGCAGGACTTGCAGAACAGGGAGACACTATTATAGTAACAGCCGGTATGCCTTTTAGTCAAACTGGAACAACAAGTCTTCTGCGACTGGTTCAATTATGATATTAGTAATATAAGTTTTTACATATCTTATTAAACTTTTTTAGGATAGTTTAAGTTATCTGAAATATAATAAAATATGTATATTTAATAGAGATTATCAAAAAATATTTTTTGACAGTCTGAAATGGCATAAATTTTTATGTCTTTTTTATAATGTTAATATAGTCAATTTATATTCAAAAATCAAAAATTTTATAATGCTGCCTAAAAAAATAAGGTATAAAATTAAATATTAATTTTATCAAATAGTCTAGTAAATTCTAGGATATTAATAATTTAAAAAGACAATTACTATCTATTTTAAAGGATTTTATGAATTTTTTAAAAATAATATAAGTAAAAAAAGATAAAAAAGGAAATAAAAAAAGATAAAAAATAAAAAAATATAACTAGGAAATAAATTTATGGTATTTTTATATGAATATATATAGCTTATTTATCAATAATTTATTAAAATGAGAAACTTTTTTTATAAATTTAATTTTTTTAAGGTTAAATAATTATATCTATTGTTTTATTTTTAAAAGTATGTTATAAGAAGATAATATCAGTGTGTGTGTGCCTATACTGATATGCATTATAATTCATAGTAACCAAGTAGGTATCTATATATTACAGATGGTATTTTACATGGTTTATCCATGATAAGAATATATCATATTTCAAATTAAATAAGTGCAAACGCACCATTGATGATGTGGAATGCACCAGGGGGTTTGTATGATCGAACGTAGTTTATTATCCGCCGGGATATCCAGGCGGGATTTCATGAAGACAGTTTCAACTGCAACTGCAATCATGGGATTACCACTTGCAATGGCTGAGGAAGTTGTTGCACAAGCAGGCAAAGAAGATAATCGTCCGCCTGTAATATGGCTTCACTTTCAAGAGTGCACAGGTTGTTCTGAAGCATTATTAAGAGCTAACCACCCAAGCATTGCAGAAGTTGTGCTTGATATTATTAACCTTGAATACCAAGAGACATTAATGGCTGGTGCAGGGGATCAGGCTGAAAAATCACTTCATGATGCTATTGAAAAACATGCAGGTAAGTATATACTTGTAGTAGAAGGCTCTATTCCAACAGATGATATGGTTGTATGTTGTCAAATTGGTGGCAAAACTGCATTAGATTCATTTAAAGAAGCTGCTTCAAAAGCTGCTGTTGTTGTATCTCTTGGTGCATGTGCATGTTCTGGTGGTATTGTTGCAATTGAACCAAACCCAACAAAAGCAAAAGGTGTGATAGACATTCTTGCAGGTGAAATGCAATGGTCTGATGATGATTTAAAAAATAAATATATATCACTTCCGGGCTGCCCACCTAACCCATATAATATATTAAGTGTTATTTTATATGTTGCTACTTTTAATAAACTTCCAGAAAAAGGCTTTAAAATACCACCTATTGAAAATATATCTATGAAAGATGAAAGAGCACACCGTCCAACATTTGCTTATGGCAGATTAATTCACGAACACTGCGAACGCAGACCTCATTTTGATGCTGGTCGTTTTGCAAGAGAGTTTGGTGATGAAGGTCATAGAAATGGCTGGTGCTTATATCATTTAGGCTGTAAAGGTCCTGAAACATATGCAAACTGTTCAATAATCCATTTTAATGATGGTGCTGCATGGCCTATTGGTAATGGCTGTCCATGTATAGGCTGCACAGAAGGAACAGTATTATTTAAAGATAGTTTATTTAAATTAGCTAAAGTGGCTCAACCAAAACCAAATTCAAATTTACTTCAAACACAAGGTAGAGGTAAAGAATCTTCCGTTGCACAAGCAGCTGTCGTTGGTGGTCTTGTAGGTGCTGCAATTGGTGCAGGAGCAGTATTCGCAACTAAACTTCCAAAGGAGCCAGAGGATGAAAACAAATAGACGTGATTTTTTAAAGGCGGCAGCAGGCTCTGTGGCTACAGCAGGTGCGCTAACTTTATCTCCGTCCTATGCATTAGCATCAGATGAGGGTGCACCTTTTGCCAAAGATACTATGGTAAAATTTTATGATTCCACAGTATGTATTGGCTGTCAGGCTTGTGTTGTTGCTTGTTATGAAACAAACTTTTTAAACAGAGCAGATAATCTTAATAAACCAAAAGAGGAAAGAAACTTTATTGAAAATAATGATGTTATTCCTGTTTTAGCTGATGAAGATAAGTTTAATGAAAAAGCTCCATGGATAAGGATAGAAGGTCTTGATTACAGGCTTAGGACTATCATTAGAAAATATGTTGATGAAAATGAACAATCACATTTTATAAAACAGAATTGTATGCACTGTAAAAAACCGGGCTGTGTATCAGCATGTCCTGTTAGTGCATTACAAAAAGATAAAGATGATGGTGTTGTTACTTATGACCCTAACCGCTGTATAGGCTGTCGTTACTGTCAAATGGCATGTCCATTTAATATACCGGCATTTGAGTGGCACAGGGCTAACCCAAAAATCACTAAATGTGATATGTGTCGTTCAACAATCAACCCAAAAACAAATGATTTTGATATTGATGAACAGGGTAATGCAACTTATAAAGATAACCCTGATAAAGGCACAGCATGTACAAAAGTATGTCCAACTGGTGCTGTATTATATGGCAGAAGGGAAGATATGCTTGCACTTGCTCATGACCGTATCCAAAAATCAAAAGAGAAAGGCGAAAATAAATATTATGAAGATACAGCTAGAGGAGAGTCTGTTCTTGGTGAAAAAATTTACGGTGGAACAGGTGAACTTGTAATTGCTGCTGTTGATTTTAGAAAACTTGACTTTCCTGTTGATAAAATAGGTGATAGAGCGACTGCTTATAAATCAGAAGGCATTCAGCACACAATTTATAAATATGGTATTGCTCCAATAGCCCTTTTTACAGCATTGTCTATTGTTGTTCGTAGAAATGTGAAAAAACATCACGAACATGAGGAGGACTAATAATGAGTAAGCAAAGAGAATATGCAATTCATAAAGCCCCTATTCTTACTCCTGCATTTTTTATTGTATTAGCAGTAATATGTATAGGTATGGCACTTGTTGTATACAGATATTTTGTAGGTATTGGTGCTGTATCTAACCTTTCTAATGGTTATCCTTGGGGTATATGGCTTTCTTACGATGTGGCAACTGGCTCTGCAATTGCCTGCGGTGGTTATGTATTAGCAGTTACTGTGTATGTAATGAATAATTTTAAATATCACACAATGGTTAGGTCAGCAGTTCTTGCCAGTATGTTTGGATATAGTTTAGCTGGTCTTTCAGTTATGGTGGATATAGGCCGTTACTGGAACTCATATGGCTTTTTTATCCCTAGCAGAATGAACCCTAATTCAGCACTTTTTGAAGTTGCTCTTTGTATTATGGCATACTGTGTGGTATTAATACTTGAATATCTCCCTGCAGTGTTTGAAAGATTTGCAGACAGTGATAAAGCTAAATCTCCAAAACTTGTAGAATTTGGCAAAACATGGGAAAAAAGATTTTCTAAAGCACTTTTTGTTATTGTTGCAATAGGTGCTACACTGCCAACAATGCACCAGTCATCATTAGGGACATTATATGTATTAATGGGCTATAAACTTGACCCTATGTGGCAGACTGGTTTCTTACCACTGTTATTTTTAAGCAATGCTTATTTAATGGGTTTTGCTATAACAGCTTTTGAAACAGTGCTTTCTACAAGGTTATTAAAAAGACCGTTTGAAAAAGAGATAGTAGATTTATCAAAAGTAATTCCTTATGTTGTAGGTTTTTGGCTTATTGTAAGGGTTATATCAGTTACTTTAAATGGTGGCTGGGCAAATGCTTTTGCATTTTCTACTCAATCAATATGGTTTTGGTTTGAACTTATATTAGTTATAGTGCCATCACTTATGATTTTAACATGCAAATATGCTAAAAGTGAAAGCGGTATATTCTTAGTAGGTATGCTTCTTTTAATCGGCGGCAGTATGTACAGGATTGGTGTATATAATGTAGGCTTCAATCCGGGACCTGAATGGAATACATATTTTCCAAGTGTAGCAGAATTTTTGATTACTTTAAGTTTTATTGCTATAGAAGTATTTGGATATATGGTACTTGTTAAATTAACACCTGTGCTTCCAAATTTGGAAAACCACGGGCATCATCATTAGGCTTTATGCCTGTAAATTGCATATAAATAATATGCTGATAAGGCTTATAAGCCTAAAAGATTATAGAAAAAGGAGATTTATATGCCAGTTAATGGAAATAGAATTACAGTAGACCCAATTACAAGGATTGAAGGTCACCTGCGTATAGATGTAGAAGTAGAAGGCGGTAAAGTATCTAACTCTTGGTCATCTGCCCAGGCATTTAGAGGAATTGAAACTATTATGAGAGGTAAAGACCCACGCAGTGCATGGGCTATGACTCAGCGTTTTTGCGGTGTATGTACAACTACTCATGCATTATGCTCTATTAGAACTGTTGAAGATGCATTAAATGTGCCTGTGCCAGTTAATGCTCATATGCTTAGAAACTTAGTAAGCACTATGCAGTCTTTACAAGACCATATAGTTCATTTTTATCATTTAACAGCATTAGACTGGGTTGATATTGTAAGTGCATTATCTGCAGACCCTGCTAAAGCTGGTAAAATAGCAGAAAGTCTTGCTGCTTATTCGCCAATAGGTAAAGCATGGCCAGCAAACTCATTTAACACTATGAAAAATGCTAAAGACCGTTTAGCTGCATTTGTTGGCACTAAAAACTTAGGTATCTATGGCTCTGGTTACTGGGGTCACAAAGATATGAGACTTACTCCAGAAATTAACTTACTTGCTTTTGCTCACTATTTAGAAGCATTAGAATACCAACGCAAAATTGCTGAGGCAGTTGCTATCATTGGTAGTAAAAACCCACATATCCAAAACTTAACTGTTGGTGGTGTATCTACTGCAATTAACTTTGATAGTATGGCTGCACTTAACATGGAAAGAGTACAATGGATTAAAAAACTTCTTGATGAAACAGCTGATTTCGTAAGATGTGTATATATTCCAGATGTTATTGCAATCGCAAGTGTATATAAAGACTGGTTTGACCTTGGTAAATGTTCGCCAAACTATATTGCAGTGCCAGATGTTCCAATGAACAGCGAATTAACTGAATTTGGTTTAAAAGGCGGTATTATTATAGGCGATAAATTCAGAGAAATCAAAACATGGAAAGACGAAGCATTAAGAAAAGGTATTACAGAAAATACTACTCATGCATGGTATAAAAATGCAAAAGATACATTACATCCTTATGAAGGAGACCAAATTCCATCATATACTGACTGGCAGGAAAATGGTAAATATTCATGGGCTAAAGCACCACGCTTTGAAGATAATGTAACTCAAACTGGGCCAATATCTCAAGTATTAGCAGGCTATATGGCTGGCGACCCACTTGTTAAAAAATATGTAGATTTCGTTGCTTCAAAAGTTGGTGTAACTATTCCACAGCTTAACTCTGTAATGGGCCGTAATGCAGCAAGAGCTATCAAGGCATTATTAATGGTTGACCATGCATATATCTGCTTAGACAAATTACTTGATAACTGCAAAACAGACCAAAGCTATGTAAACTACTTAAAAGAAGTTCCAACTGATAAAGAATATATCGGTGTTGGCTTTAACGAAGCTCCACGCGGTATGCTTTCTCACTGGATTAAAATTAAAAATGGTGTAATAGAAAACTACAGTGCTGTTGTTCCTTCTACATGGACAGCAGGTCCTAGAGATGACAAAGGTAGAAAAGGTCCTTATGAAGAATCATTAATGAACCTTCCTGTTGCAGAAATGGAAAAACCACTTGAAGTTATCCGTTCTATTCACTCTTTTGACCCTTGCATAGCTTGTGCCGTTCACACTATTGACCCAGAAGGTAAAGAAATAGTGAATGTAAAAATCAGATAATATAAACCTGATAAAATTCTAAATAAATTCTAATGGGGTATGCTTTTAAAGCATACCCTTTTTTTATAATAATAAGGAATATCAATGAAAAAAATATATGTATTAATTGTATTATTATATTTTCTGCATTAAATGCGGCAGCTGATGAAGCATTTTTTAAATCAATGCCGGTAAAAGATATATATAATGGTAAAAATATTCTTCCTAATGAATACAGTAAAAAAGAAGAAATGATATTTGACAGTCTAGGAAAAGCTGTAGATATTCAGCTTAATTTTAATGGCAGATACAGTATAGTCCGCCACAGCTGCGGCACAGGATGTTCTTATATAACATTAATTAATTTATCAAATGGCAGTGAAAACAGTTCAATATTTTCAGATTACAGCTTATCAGAAGCAGGCGGTATAATGATTAATAATGAAAAATATTTATCTATACCAGTATCAAAGGCAGATAGTTATGGAATAATTATAAAATATTACCCAGTAACTGGAAGTGATGATATATGCTATGAGCAGAAAATGAAAATAGAAAATGGCAGTTTAAAAATATTATAAGATAAAGTAAGAGCAGAGTGTCCTGATTTTTAATAATATTTAAGAATATATAATAAGATAAAAATAAACAATACTGATAGATACTAAAAACCCGTGTAACAAAATCACACGGGTTTTTTTATAAAAAAGGATTACTTAATGTAATTAATCATCTAAATCCTGCTCAATACCCTGCAGCATTTTTCCGCGGAGAGTGTGCCTTTCTTGAGCAGAAAGAATAGTTTTTCTAATGCGGATAGACTGTGGTGTTACTTCCACCATTTCATCATCTGCAATAAAATGTATTGCTTTTTCAAGTGTCATAGGAAGAATAGGGCGGAGAGTAAGTGCCTCATCTTTACCTGATGCACGCATATTTGTAAGTTTTTTCTCTTTACATGGATTTACATTTAAGTCGTTATCTTTGTTATATTCTCCAATAACCATACCTTCGTATACTGGGTCGCCCGGAACTACAAAAAGCTGGCCCCTAGGCTCTAAATGGAAAAGTCCATAAGCAACTGCAACACCTGACCTGTCAGAAACAAGGGAACCAGTATGACGCACTGGAAAATCACCTCTGTATTCTTCATATCCTGCAAAAAGAGTATTCATAATACCAGTCCCTTTTGTATCTGTAAGGAAATCATCACGGTATCCAATAAGCCCGCGGGAAGGAACTGAAAATTCTGCTCTAACTCTGCCTGTCCCTTTATTTACAAGGTTAGTCATTCTTCCTTTTCTCATAGAGAGTTTTTCAGTAATAACACCAAGATATGGCTCTTCGCAGTCAATATATACATTTTCAACAGGCTCTAAGCGAACACCGTCTTGTTTTTTAAATATAACCTGCGGTCTGCCTACATTTAATTCAAAGCCCTCTCTTCTCATTTCTTCAATTAAAATAGCAAGCTGCAGCTCACCTCTGCCTTTAACAATAAAGCTGTCTTTTTCTGGAGCATCTTCTACTTTAATAGATACATTTCTCAGAACTTCTTTTGCAAGTCTTTCTTTAATTTTAGCGGCCTGAACAATTTTACCTTCTTTACCAGCAAGCGGTGATTTATTAATAGTAAATTTCATAGCAACTGTCGGCTCATCAACTGATATTCTAGGAAGGGGCTCTGTATTATCTTTTGAACATATAGTATCGCCAATAGTAACTTCTGCTATACCTGCTACTACTAAAATATCCCCTGGCTGTGGGTTCGTGTTGTCTACTAATTCCATACCAGAATATGACTGTATTTTAGAAACTCTTGCAGGTTTTGCTTCCCCTTTTTCATTAAAAATAATAAGTCCGTCATTAATATTTGTAACATTACTTCTAATTTTACCAATAGCAAGTCTTCCAAGGTAGTCAGAATATCCTAAATCTGAAACAAGCATTTTAAAGGTAGATTCTTCATCATAGCTTGGAGCAGGTATTTCTTTTAAAATCATATCAAAAAGTGGTTTTAAATCTTTTCCCTTATCTTCAAGAGTAAGAGAAGCAATGCCATCTCTGCCTACTGCATAAAGGATAGGAAAATCAAGCTGGTCTTCTGTTGCATCTAAATCTATAAACAAATCTAATACTTCATCTATAACTTCATGAGGTCTTGCATCTTTTCTATCTATTTTATTTATACATACAATAACTCTTAAACCTCTTTCCAGTGCTTTTTTTAGAACAAATCTAGTTTGTGGAAGCGGCCCTTCAGAAGCATCTACTAAAAGAATAGCACCATCAACCATAGATAATGCCCGTTCTACTTCGCCGCCAAAATCGGCGTGTCCGGGAGTATCTAAAATATTGATTTTAGTGCCGTGCCAGTTAACAGAGCAGTTTTTCGCAGTAATAGTGATACCTCTTTCCCTTTCAATATCCATACTATCCATTGCTCTTTCTTCAGTAACCTGATTTTCTCTGTATACACCGCTTTGTTTAAACATAGCATCAACAAGTGTTGTTTTACCATGGTCAACATGGGCAATAATAGCAATATTTCTTAATGAATCATTTTGTGATAAATTTTTCATACAACCTCAAATATTTTTAAAGTAACAATCTACTCTTTTGCCTTTTTTTTACTAAATAGTCAAGCAATTTTATTACAAAACAGACAAATTAGTGTATGAAGCAGCAATAAAATATGTATGCATAATTAATTAAGCAGGCTTAAAAATTTGGATAATTCTTATAAAAAACTTGTTTTATCAAATTGTAATATAAAGTTTTGATTGAGCTGTCTGAAATATAATAAAATGCATATTTTACTATTTTATAAACTATTTTACCGCCATACATCTCATAAATAAACTGCTTCACCCCCATTTTTTTAAAACACCTTATGTCACTCAGAGGCTGAGTGTCTAACGAAGCCGAAGAGTCTATAATTTTTACTAGCTGGAATATTATAAGATTCTTCGCCTACTATCGTAGGCTCTGAATGACAAGGTGGGTATGGTAGATTATTATCATTGTCACTCAGAGCGAAGCGAAGAGTCTATATAGGTGCAGGGGAGCGTTTTTTGCGACGCAAGGACTTCCGACGAATAGGCAGGAAAAAGAAGTCCGTAGCTGGACCGCACCGTCGCTTGCGAAAGCAACAAGGAATTTACTTCCGTAGCCCGAGTGGTTTTTTAAATACAGGGGGAGCGTCTTTTGCGACGCAAGGACTTTCCGACCGAATAGGAAGGAATCAAAAGTCCGTAGCTGGAAAGTATTTAAAAATAAAAGTTTAATAAGCTTCTTCGCCTACTATCGCAGGCTCTGAATGACAGTTATTACAATTATTTCTATTTTTACATATATTATAAAGTAGTTATAGCATTTTTTAATAAAAAAATGGGGGTGAAGCGGAATGGCTGTATTGACATATAAAAATAATCATATTAAAATACAGCAAAAATATATCCATGGAGCATTACTTTGGCGACTAAAAAAGTATTACTTTTTGGGCTTGGTTTCTTTCAGCGTAGATTATTAAAAATGCTTGCAGATGAAAGACCTTGCGTTGTAGTAGATATAAATGGGGACCTTGTAGAGCGGGTAACTAATGAATATAGTAATGTAACAGGTATAGAGGGAGAGGCTTCCAGCATAGTTATATGGAAGAAAATCAATTTAGAAGATATTTCTCACATTGTTTCATCATTGCAGGATTTTGATGTTGTTTTAGAAATATGCAGGATAGCTCGTCAAGTATATAATCTACAAATACCTATAATACTAATGCTTTATAAAAATGACAGGCGTGAAGAGTTAGAGCAGTATGATGTAAAAGTTATAAATCCTATATTAATTGCTTCAGAATCTGTTTTAAGCATAATACAAAAAAACTATGCAAGGCCAAACAATATAGGGCTTGGCAATGGTGAAATAGTAGAAGTTATTATCCGCAGGCGTTCTCACATAGTAGACAGAAAAATGCGTTTTTTGGCACCAAGCAGGTGGAAAGTTGCTGCAGCATATAGAAATGGCTCTTTTATAGTGCCAGATGGGGATTTTAAGTTGCAGATAGGTGACAGAGTAGTGCTTGTAGGCGAGCCAAAAGTTGTGGAAAACATTGTAAATATTTTAATGATAGGCAAGCCTGAGTTTCCTTTACAGTATGGTCAGAGTTTTGCAGTGCTGACAGGTGGTTTAGTAGAAAAAGATTCTGTTGAAATTAACTACTTTTTTAATAATACAAAAGCAAAAAAATATTTATGGTATGACACAGAAAATCATAAAGTTACAGATACAAAAGAAATAGAGATAATACAAAAAGCAGGCTGTGAATTTGGCGGCACTCTTAAAAATTTCCGAAGTGCAGCATACCTTCATGATGTTGGCACACTGGCAGTTTCAGGCAGTGCAGGATTTGGCTTATTTAACAGAAAGCTGAAATATTATTTTAAGAAAACTCATCACCCTATTTTAATATGCAGAGGTAGAACACCTTATAATGAAGTAATAGTTTCGTTAAATGGCAGTATTCCAGAAAGGCTTATAGAAACAGGGGCGGAGGTTGCAGCTCATTTTGGAGTTCAATGTAGATGTATATATGTAGTGCCACCTGGTGCATTAAAAACTAATCAGGATACTCACGATATGGAATCCCGCAAAAATTTTGTAAGGGATTATGAAAATTTAACAAGGACAAAAATACCTTTTTTAATATTAGAAGGTAATCCTGTTCATAAAATTTTAGCAGAAGTAGACGATAAATTAAACAGTCTTTTGATAGTTGCAGCTAACTCTAAAGACAGTATATCATTTTTAAATCCTCATGCTTCATTTTTAATAGCATCTAGAGCAAATAATAGTGTTCTTGTGCTTCCAGATGAGGATTCTAATGACTGAGCATGAGGCACTGTTTTTATTTTTTATGGCAATAGGTGCTTTTTTTATGCCGTTTATAAGTAAACGCCTTCTTCTACCTGCTTCTGTTGGTGAAATCATATATGGCATAGTTATAGCGTCACTTTTACCACATGGAGAAAACCAGCTTGAGATGGTTGAATATTTTTCTGCTCTTGGTTTTTTAATATTAATGTATTTAGCAGGGCTTGAAATAGATTTTGACAAGTTTAGGAATTTATCACGAAAAGAATTGTGGCTTTATGTTTTATCATTTATTCCAGTGGCAGCTGTTTCATGGTACTTATCGTTTTATTTAAATCTGCACTGGTCATTTGCTATTATATTTTTTACATCAGGCATTGGTCTTTTATTTCCAGTACTTAGAGATACTGAGCTTATTAAAACAGATTTTGGTCAGAAACTTTTAATTATTACTATGATAGGTGAAATATTAACTCTTGCAGGTCTTACTGTATTTACCATTGTATCTAAATATGGTTATACGATAGATAGTGCAAGGCAGATTTTATATTTAGCGGTATTTTTTATTGTAATTTATTTATTTATGAAAATATTAAAGGTTGCTTTATGGTGGAAACCTAATTTACAGTCTGTATTTTTAGAAGTAGACAACCCAACAGAAACAGGTATGCGGGCTAATTTTGTGATACTTTTTGCATTTGTTGCATTTGCTGCTGTTTTAGAAATAGAGTTTGTTGTAGGTGCATTCGTTGGCGGTATGATGTTTGCTCTTGTATTTGCAGGCAGAGATGGTGTGCTTGATAAACTTGGTGGAGTAGGCTATGGTTTTTTTATTCCAATATTTTTTATATCAGTTGGTATGCGTGTAACATTTAATGATTTTCTGCAGAAAGATGTTATTTTGCTGGCACTTCTGATTATTGCTTCACTTTTTTTATCAAAGGTAGCTGGCACAATACTTCTTTTATTTTCATCTATTCCTAAGCAGAAACTTTTACTTGTTGCAACTGGTCTTTCTTTTCCACTTACTATGCTTGTTGTTGTATCAGGTATCTTTTATGATTTAGAGTTAATAGATAAAATGCAGACCTCAGCAGTGCTTTTAGCCTCTATGATTTCTGCAATTGTGTTCCCATGGATTTTTAAAGCAATAGCAGCGGTAATTATGCCAGACGAAGATATAAGGTAGTGATAATGCGCATAACAGGTGCAGGAAGCACCTGCTTTAGTGAGCGCTGGAGCATTTACTGCGACTAAGCGATTAAATAAAAAATACAGGGGGAGCTTGCGACGCAAGGACTTTCCTAGCGAGTAGCGACGGAATCAAAAGTCCGTAGCTGGACTGTATTTTTTATTATTGATGAACAGGTGCAGGAAGCACCTGCTTTAGTGAGCGCTGGAGCATTTACTGCGACTAAGCGATTAAATAAAAAATACAGGGATGTATTTTTTATTATTGATAATAAGTTTTTTAAAGCAATAGCAGCGGTAATCATGCCAGACGAAGATATAAGGTAATAAAAACTTTACATTCATTATTATAATGTGTATAGTGCTGTAAGGAATAAATTTGATGAATAATATTAAGCTATTGGTTTCTGCTTTTGTTGTTATAGAGATATTTGTATCTATTTTTATTCTTCGTGATTTAAACAGAAGAATAGATACTGAAATAGCATCAAGAGTAAATACCATTACTACACAGAAAGATATTATTTATAATAATGTAGTAAATGATGCTCTGTCTAAATTTCAGATATTATATACTAATCAAGCTTTTCTTAAAGATATTGAAGAAATTAACAATCTTACAGGTAAAGAAAGAGAAAATGCAATCAGGCGTATGCATCATCATTTTCTTGATATGTATGTAAATTTTATACCGGGCTCTGTTAATTTAATAAGAATATATGATAAATCTGGTAAATTAATAGGAAGATATGTTGACGGCGAGCTGGACCCCTCATCATTTAACAGCAGTTTTCATATAATATACCCGACAAAAGAAAGCAGACTTTTTACAATAGATTCTAAAGATATTGCTGTAATTATTCCACACAGGCTACAGTATAATAATGAAGTATATGGTTATATTGAGTTTGGTATGACAGCAGATTCATTTTTAAACCATATAGAAACACTTTATTCAAGTTCTTACATATTTTTAATAAAAAATACATATATAGAAAAGGGCGGTATAGAAGATATACAAGGGCAGGATATAAGTAAATACAAAGTAATGACAGGAAGTCATTATTATATCCCAGATATTATTTTAAAGGCTATTATTAATAATATAGACTATGTAGTATCTTCTAGAAAAGATGTAAAAAATTTTATTAAAGATATATACATAGATAATACAAGATACTGGGGAGTATTTATCAGTATTTATGATATTGATAATAATGAGCTTGGCTATGTGGCAGAAATTATGCCAAATAACTATATATATCAGCTAAAAAATGTCACCTTTTTCCTATGGCTTTTAATAACTATTGCTCTATGGCTTTTTGCATTTATTGTAATAGTTATGGAAAGAAACAAACATTCTATTATGCAGCTTAACAGGGTTTTAGAAGGCTATAAGCTTGCAGTAGATAATTCTTCTCAGATTATAGAATTCAGCAGTGATTTAGTTATAACTAATGTGAACCAGAAGTTTTTAGATTTAATGGGTGGTCAGCTTGATGAATATATTGGAGAAACACTGGCACATTTTGCAAAAAGATGCTCTGAGCCTAAAAAATATATAAACTCATTTAATACAGAAAGCACTAATACTGTATTTAACGGCATATATGAATTTACTACAAAATACAGTAAAAAGGCAGTATTATCAATATCAAGTACACCTATTATGAATAGTCAGGGCGATGTAATAAATATTTTATGTGTAATGAGTGATTTAACTCCGGAATATTCTGCAATTAATGAATTAAAAGCAACAGAGGATAGAAGTGAGGAATTTATTACAATCTTAACAGACTATATTAATGCAACAGGTAATACATTAGTCGTTTATAAAAAGGATTTTACACTGGAATATTCTAACTCAAGCCATGCAGCAGACCCTTATGATAATATAGTAAACTGTTATAAACATTATGTAGGCAGATGTACAAAAACATGTAATGATTGTTATGTAAAACAGGTATTTAAAGAAAAAATAAAAATATCTTATGAAGTGATAGAGGAAGAAAATAATATTTATGAAATGATAAGTTTTTTCCCTATTCTTGATAAGCGTGGCAATGTAAGGCTTGTAGTATGCGAACATAGAAATATTTTTGACAAGGTAGAGTCTCAAAAAACACTGCTTATATCAAACGAGAAAGAGCGTGCAATGGTTGCCCAGCTGCAGGAAATGGTGCAGGCTAGAGATATTGCAAAAGCAGAGGCAGAGCATGCAAGTAAGGCAAAAAGCTCATTTTTAGCAAATATGAGCCATGAAATAAGGACTCCGATTAATGGTATTTTAGGGTTTTTAGCTCTCTTAAAAGACTGTAAAATGGACGATACAGCAAAAGAATACCTTAAAATTATAAGTGCCAGTTCAGAAAGTCTACTAGGTGTTATTAATGACATATTAGATTTTTCTAAAATAGAAAGTGGTAAAATGGAGCTTGAAATGGTGCCATTCAGCATTGTTACAGATATTGAAGCAATAGCAGATATGTATATGGCAAGAGCTGAGGAGAAAAAAATAGAGCTTACAAGCTATATAGACCCGCATCTGCCACGGAAAATTCTAGGTGATTCATTAAAAATTAGGCAGATTATGACAAATCTTTTATCTAATGCAGTAAAATTTACTCCAGAAGATGGTTATATATCATTAGATGTTCGCTGTATATATAAAGAAAATGGTTTTGTAAGGGTAAAATTTTCTGTTACAGATACAGGTATTGGCATAAATAACGATACTAAGGAAAAAATATTTTCTCCATTTTTGCAAGGTGATACATCTATTACAAGGCGTTTTGGTGGAACTGGTCTTGGACTTTCCATATCTCATAGTATGCTTGAAATGATGAATTCTCAATTAGAGCTGGAAACAGAAGAAAATAAGGGCTCTACATTTTCATTTGAACTTTCATTGAAAATTATTGATGAATCAGACTATATTGAAAAATTTGATACAAACTTTAAAATGCTGCTTTTTGAAAGCTATGGGGAGTGCGGCAGAGTATTAGAAGAATATATGTCATCATTAAATATAAAAGTTACTGACTGCCACGGGGATTACAGTAAAATTACAGAAGATACAGACTATGTTCTTATAGATTCAGGCAGGGATATAGAGTATTTTAAAGAAATATTTGCTAAAATGCCATATAAGGATAAAGTTAAATATATAGTAGGCTCATACAGTATATATAAAAATGAACTTAGTAAAATAGATGGAATAAGCCATATTCTTCTAAAACCTGCTACATTAACAAGAATACATGATATGTTTGCAAGGCTTATGCAAAAAAATTATAAAGAAGATGAAAAATTATCCGATACAGATAAGAAAGTGATGCTGAAAGGCGATATTTTAGTGGTGGAAGATAACCCAGTTAATCAAAAATTAATAGTCATCTTTCTCCAAAAATCAGGCTTTAATGTTACTGTTGCATGTAATGGTAAGGAGGCTGTAGATATAGTATCAAGTGGTAAGGAGTTCAATATTATATTTATGGATATACACATGCCGGTTATGGATGGTGTTACTGCCACAAAAGCAATAAGAGCTATGGGTATAAAAACTCCTGTTATTGCCTTAACTGCAAATGTTATTAAAGAAGATATGGATAATTTTATTGCAAGCGGTATGAATAGTCATATTGCAAAACCAATCAACTTTGATAAACTGCAGGAGGTATTGTTACAGTATATAAAAGCCTGAAAACAGGAGGCTTTTAATGAAAGTTGATATGGAAACACTTGCAAAATCTACAGGAATATCTAATACAGAGCTTTTAAAAGGCTTTGTTCGTGATTTTTTTATTATCTGCTCAAAAGATTTAGAGCGAATACCACAAAGTATTGAAAAAGGCGATAATGAAGGTGTAATCCGCCATTCACATAATATATATGGAGCAGCTTACAGATTAAGGCTTGAAGATATTAAACAGGCTGCTGCATCTTTGGTTCGTGCGGCAAATAAGATGGAAACAGAAAAATATGATAAACTTTATGATGAACTTGCTGAAGTATTTACAGCAGGTCAGATAGATTACAAGGAAACAGCGTAGAATATTATATGAAAATAAGAGAAGAATTTACATGCCCTTTAGAATTAGTGCAGGATATGATAAAAGGTAAATGGAAGCCTATTATTATCTGGCTTTTAAGAAAGAGCAGTTACTCTCTTTCCGCTCTTGAAAAAGAAATTGATGGAATAAATCAGAAAATGCTTTTAGAGCAGTTAAAGGAATTACAGGAATATGGTTTTATTGATAAGAAAACATACAGTGGCTATCCATTAAAAGTTGAATATTTTTTAACAGAAAACCATGGCAGAAGGCTTTTACAGGCACTTGAAGTTATGCAGAAAATAGGTATAGAATATATGATTGAGCATGGCAGAAAATGTGTGCTTGTTGAAAAGGGCATAATCAGTGAAGATTATGAAATAGAAAGTTAGAATAAGATTAAAATAACAGCAAAACATACAGTAAAGAAAGACTGTATAGAAAAATTATTGAAAGTATTAAAAGAGCTTGTGGAAAAAAGCAGACTTGAATCTGGCTGCATAAGCTACAGCTTATATAAAGATATAGAAAGTGATAATGTATATACCATTATAGAAGAATGGCAGGATGCTGAAAGCCTTAATAATCATTTCCAAATTGATTAAACTTTTATTAAAAAATACATCCTTGTATTTTTTAAAGAACGCATTTGCGGAATAAATCCGTCAAATGCTTACGCAAGCGGCGGCTCATCCCTGAGCCTGAAATACACACAGTTCACTTTTATCCATTCTGGGTGTAAGTTCAGCTTTTAAAATTAAAAATATTTAATCAATTTTATATTTCTAAAAATAAAATCAATACCTACTAAAAAGTGGGTAATAGACAAACTTTTTGTTTTCCTGTATAAGAGAATATAAATTATTACGGAGGAATTAGATTATATGAAAAAATTAACATTTTTATTTTTAGCCGTTATGGCTTTTATGTTATCTTTAACTACTGTAAGTTACAGTGCAGAAATGATAGTTGTAAGCTCTGCAATTGATAAAAATGGTGTTCTTGCAGATAAATATGGTTATAATGATAAAACTCAGCTTGACAGCAAAGGTATGCCAATCACTTCATTTCCATTTGAAATAAAAAATGCACCAAAAGGCACAAAATCTTATGCAGTATTTTTAGAAGATAAAGATGCTTTTCCAGTAAGCAAAGGTTTTTCTTGGATACACTGGGCAGCTGCAAATATTACAGATACAAAAGTATTAGAAAATGCAAGTAAAAATAAACCAAAATTTGTTCAAGGTATGAACAGCTGGTGGAGCAGCCTTGGTGGTTCAAGAGATGCAAAAGAAGTAAGCTGCTATGGTGGTCCAGCACCTTATGATGGCAAAGAACATATTTATGAAATGCATGTATATGCTCTTGATACAAAATTAGATTTAAAAAACGGCTTTTTAATGAATGAAATGTTCCGCAAAATGGAAGGCCATATTTTAGGCAAATACACTTTAAAGTTTAAATATCAGCTTAAAAAATAATCACACCTTACCTTATACATATCTGCCCTAAGCGTGATGCTTGGGGCTTTTTTTATATCTATTACATTTTACAAAAATTTTACAAAACTATAACCTATTTTAAATTTATTTTTTATATACTTCATAAAAATTAAGTAAAAGCATAATTTATTAATTTAAAAAGGTAGTTTATGAAAGAAACATCAAATTTTTCCTTTTACAAAGACAAGTTTTTTTTAGCAGCTTCATTAATCTCTGCTTTATCTATTTTACTTATAATCATTGGTATTATCGTAAGTTTATTTATTGAATCATCTGACGCAATAAAGGCATTTGGATTTTTAGATTTTATATTTTCTACCACATGGGATTATAACGAAGAAATTTTTGGAGCAGGCAGAGCGTTATTAGGCTCAATATTAACATCATTTATAGCAATTATAATTGCAGCACCTATGGGAATAGGTATGGCAGTATTTATTGTGGAAATGTGCCCGTCATTTTTAAAAGGCTTTATAAGCACAGCTATTGAGCTTTTAGCAGCAATACCAAGTATCATATATGGTATGTGGGGGCTTTTTATTTTTGCACCGTTTTTAGAAAATACTTTACAAAAATGGGTTTCAGAAACATTAGGTAATGTTCCAGTAATCGGCTCATTTTTTCAGATAAATTATGCAGGTGGTATTGGTCTTTTAACTTCCGGTATAGTTTTAAGTATAATGATTGTGCCTTTTATTGCAAGTATAGCAAGGGAGGCATTATCGCGTGTTCCGCGTGAGCTAAAAGAATCTGTTTACGGACTTGGTGCTGAAAAATGGGAAACTATAAGAGATGTATCTCTTCCTTATACAAAAACTGCTGTATGGGGCGGTATAATTATTGCTTTAGGGAGGGCATTAGGCGAAACAATGGCTATTGCATATATTATAGGTAATATGAATATTTCATTAACTTCTGTTTTTGACCCTTATGTAACAGTAACAAGTGTATTAGTAAATGAATTTAATGAAGCATCAGGTTTGCAAATGTCGTCCCTGTTTTTCTTAGCACTTTTACTTTTTATATTGAACTTTTTAACATTAATTGCTGCAAAAGTGTATATTTCAAGGAGCAGATAAATGAATTACAGGTTTTTAAGAAAAATCAAAGGCTATATAATGCTTGCTCTTTCAGCATTAGCTGCAGTTATAGGTGTTCTACTGCTTTTTGCTATACTTTATAAAGTTATAGAGACAGGTATGGCAGGTTTAAATTTAGCATTATTTACAAAAGATGAGGCACCTGCATTTATGGTAGGTGAGGGCGGTATGCGTCATGCTTTTGTGGGGCAGATAATTTTAACACTTGTGGCATCTGTTATAGGCATACCTATAGGTATATTTGGTGGTATATATTTATCAGAATATGGCAATAGTTCCAAACTTGGCAGATTTATAAGCAGTTTAGCAGATGTAAGTGTAAGTATTCCAACAATTATTATAGGTACTTTTATATACTCATTTCTTGTAAAACCACTTGGCGGTTTTAACGGCTGGGCAGGCTCTGCAGCATTAGCAGTTATATTAATACCTGTTATTATGCGGACAACTGAAGAATCATTAAAACTTATACCATGGCAGTTAAGGGAAGCTGCCCTTGCTCTTGGCACACCTTATTATAAAGTTATAAAAGATATTATTTTAAAAAGTGCATTAACTGGTATTTTTACAGGTGTATCTCTTGCAATAGCTCGTGTAGCAGGGGAAACTGCACCGCTTTTATTTACATCATTTAATAATAAATATTTATCAGCAAATATGAGCGAGCCTATGCCATCTTTAACAGTTACAATATTCCAGTATGCTGGCTCACCTTATGATAACTGGATAATTTCAGCATGGGCATCTGCTTTAGTTATAACTGTTTTTATACTTTTAACAAATATTATATTAAAATACATTATGAAAAGAAGGAGCTTTTAATGGAAAATAAAGTAATTGAAAAAGAAATAGAAGTAAATAATCTTTCATTTTATTACGGGGATAAGCTGGCTGTTAAAAATGTAACATTAGATATAGAAAAAAATAAGATAACAGCATTAATTGGTCCTTCAGGCTGTGGTAAAACAACACTTCTTCGCTGTTTTAACAGAATGCATGATTTATATAAAGGCAACAGATATGAAGGAAGCATTATGTTTAAAGATATAAACATACTTGATAAAAATGTAGATATGACAAATTTAAGGGCAGAAGTAGGTATGGTATTTCAGAAACCTACACCATTTCCTATGAGTATATTTGATAATATTGCTTATGGGTTAAGGTTAAGGGGAATAAAAAATAAAACAGAGCTGCAGGACAGGGTAGAAAGTGCATTAAAAAAAGCAGCAATATGGAACGAAGTATCAGACAGACT
The DNA here is from genome assembly GCA_944323205.1 of uncultured Mucispirillum sp. GTDB lineage: Bacteria > Chrysiogenota > Deferribacteres > Deferribacterales > Mucispirillaceae > Mucispirillum. The sequence continues at coordinate 24,530 of CALURO010000016.1, forward strand.
TTCCACTTCTGCAATGGGGCTTTCTGGTGGTCAGCAGCAGCGTTTATCAATAGCAAGAACATTAGCGCCGGAGCCTGATGTAATACTTTTTGATGAGCCTACAAGTGCATTAGACCCAATATCTACAAAAAAAATAGAAGAGCTTATGCAGGAACTGCGTGGAAATATCACTATGCTTATAGTAACACACAATATGCAGCAGGCAGCAAGGATTTCTGACAGGACTGCTTTTATGTATATGGGCGAATTAATAGAAGACGGAACAACTGATAAAATGTTTACTAACCCAGAAAAACAGATGACTGAGGAATATATTACAGGTAAATTTGGTTAAAAATATCTTAGTAAAATATTATATTTAATTAAGGAGAATAATATGTATTTAAACAGTGCAGAATATAAAGAATTAAAATCAATGGTTGCATACATTTGCAGTATTACTCAGGAAATGGCTCAAAACAGTTTTGATGCTTATACAAATAAAGATATTAATAAAGCCCAGTATATAAGGGAGAGAGATAAAGAGCTTGACAGCTACAGTTTAAAAATGGACGAACTTTCTGGTAAAATTATTGCTTTATACTGGCCAAGAGGCAGTGATATGCGTTATATCTTATCTACTATTAAAACATCATCTGATTTTGAAAGAATAGGCGACCACTGTAAGAAAATAGGAAAACAGATAGTAAAACTGCAAAACAGCAGCTTTATTTTTGAAATGTCATCTATAAAAGAGCTTTTTGAAAATGTAATTACGGCAGTAACATCCGCATGTGATGCTTATTACAGGCTTGATATTGATAAAGCATATGATATTATAAAAAATGATACAAAAATAGATATCTTGAAAAGTGCAGCAATAAAAGATATAATACAGTTTATGAGCAGCTTTAATAATGAAACTAATGAGGTGGCTGTATCGGAATTAAAAACAGGTATTAATTTAATCAATATAGCAAGAAGATTAGAGCGTATGGCAGACCATGCAACTAATATTGCAGAAGCAGTATGCTATATTGTAAAAGGTACCTATGATTTTAAGGACAGTGTAAATGAGGAATGTGCTTCTAATTGAAGATGATTTAGACATAACTGAGCTTATTGCATATAATATGCAAAAGGCTGGCTTTAAAGTGCATACAGCAGATAATGCAAATGACGGGCTTATTATTTTAGATGAGGTTGCATGTGATATTATACTTTTAGATTTAATGCTTCCAGGTCTTAAAGGTATGGATTTTTTAAAAATCATACGCAGTAAAGAAAATACAGCAAATATTCCAGTGATAATAATTTCTGCTAAAAATACAGAGCATGATATTATTTCTGGGTTAAATACTGGTGCTGATGATTATCTGCCAAAGCCTTTTAGTATGGAAATGCTTACTGCAAAAGTAAATACTATTTTACGCAGAGGCTCATCTATTACAGGCAGGTCATCAAATATTATAGAGCATAAAGGTATAAAAATAGATGATGCAAACCATAAAGTATATATTGACGGGCAGGAAATAAAACTTACTCATAAGGAATATGAGCTTTTAAGGCTTTTTCTGCTTAATCCTGACACTATATTTTCTCGTGACAGGCTTCTAAACTCTATATGGGGATACGACAGCCAGTCTTATACAAGAACAGTAGATGCCCATATAGCATCTTTAAGAAAAAAACTGCTCCATTATGGTGATTTAATCAAGTCTGTTTCAAAAACAGGGTACGGTCTTCAATGATAAAATATTTTGCCAAAACATTTTTTAAAATATTTCTGCCTTTTATGGCAGTTTTTGCAGTTTATATTTTTGCAAGTTATAATACTTCTGTTAAAAATGCAGAGCTTAGCTATAAAGATATTCTTAAAACATACTGGTTTTTAACATCAGAATATAAAAGCGATAATATGGAAGAAACTCTTGCCTTTTTTAAAAAATTAGGCTCTAGCTGTGATATCCGCATAACATTAATAGATATGAAAGGTAATGTAGTCTTTGACTCATCAGTTGATGATAATAGACTTTCATCTCTTGAAAACCATTTAACAAGAAAAGAAGTAGAGCATGCAGTAAAAGGACAGGAATATTATGATATAAGAAAAAGTGCCACAACAGGTATATATTCTATATATTATGCAGCACCATATAATGATAAATACATATTAAGGCTTGTATCAGACGGCAGTATTTTTCATAATATATATAATAAAGCTAAATCAGATATTACATTATTTTTTATAATTTTTTCATGTTTTTTATTCATAGTATCACTTTATATTACATACAGGCTTTTTCTGCCTGTAACAGCTTTATCTCGTGTTGCAAAAGCAATAAGTGATAATAAATCAGATTTTATTATGCCTAAAATATCTGATAATGTTTTAGAAGAAGCTGCAGCATTAATATACAATATAAACAGGCAGCTTTTAAATGAGAAAGAAACACTTGATGTGGAAAGGCATATTTTATCAAGCATTATTAACCATATTGATGAGGCAGTTATCTTATTTAACAGTAATAATGTAATAGTAAAGTCTAATTTTCAAGCATACCATTTTTTCAGCAGTGCAGTAAAAGAGGGCATAAACCCTGTAACAGAAAGTGTTGATTATGAAAAAGCAGTATTTTTTGATAACATACTTCAGCAGGAAAAAGGCACAATAAAAAGCATATTAGGTGATAATGTTTTTGAAATATATGTTCGTAATATGCAGAAATACCGCCTTGTAGTAATAAGAGATATAACCGCCAGTGCAGACTATAATGATTTTAAGGCAGAATTAACTGCAAATATTGCCCATGAAATAAAAACACCAGTAGCCATTATTATGGGTGCGGCAGAAACTTTGCTTTCTGATAGAAATATGCCTGAATATTTATCTATGAAATTTCTTTCAAAAATATATACAGGTTCAGCAAGGTTAAATAATATTATTAATCAAACATTAGAGCTGTATAGAGTGGAAAATACAGGTGTATATATAGAAGAAAAGGCAGATATTTCAAAGATTATTTCAAATATTATTATCCATGAAACAAATAAAGCTGTCAGATATAATAATAAAACAGATAGAATATATAATATAGACAGTTTTCATGTGGAAATGATACTTACAAACCTTATAAATAATGCAGTAAAATATTCAGGTGGCGATATTATTGATGTCTCGGTATATGAAGAAAATTCTGCTTTAATTATAGAAGTAGCAGATATGGGCCCGCAGATAGCGGAAAAGGAAAGAAGCAGGATATTTGAAAGGTTTTATACTGTATCAAAATCTCGCAAAAATTCAGGCTTTGGGCTTGGGCTTTCTATTGTAAAACATATTGCATTTATGTATAGCGGCAGTGCAAAAGTATATACAAATAACAATAATGGCAACACTTTTAAAATAAAACTTTATGAGAGAAAATAGGTGTTGCAGGAAACCAAAGGGATACAGGACTGCTTCATCCCCATTTTTTTAAAACACCTTATTTCACTCAGACGAGCGTTTTTTGCGAGGACTGCCGATTTCCCGAGCGAATAGTGAGGAATCAGAAATCGCACAGGCTTAGGACTTTTTATTATGGATAATAAGATTCTTCGCCTACTATCGTAGGCTCTGAATGACAGTTATTGCTGTTATTTATATTTTTACATATATTATCAAGTAGTTATAGCATTTTTTAATAAAAAATGGGGGTGAAGCAGGATACAGGATTTATTTCAATTATTAAAATTTTTTTAAATAGTTTTACAAATATTTTACAAATATTTAGACTATTTTATATATTAGTATGGCATATAATTTTTATAAAAGGTTTAACCTTTAACTTAATTAGGAGAATTATATGAAGAAAATACTAATCACACTATTATCTCTTTTAGTGGCTGTGCCTTTAATGGCAGCAGAATCATTAAATGGTGCAGGAGCATCATTTCCATTTCCAGTGTATTCAAGCTGGGCATATTCTTATGAAAAAGAAACAGGAACAAAAGTAAACTATCAATCTATAGGTTCAGGTGGCGGTATTAAGCAGATTACAGCAGGGACAGTTGATTTTGGTGCAAGTGATGACCCATTAAATCAAGCAGATTTAGATAAAAATAATCTTATGCAGTTCCCAGCAATTACTGGCGGCATTGTTGTAATAGTAAATATTAAAGGCTTAAATAAACAGAAAATTACTCTTGATGGCAGCACATTAGCAGATATTTTTATGGGTAAAATTACAATGTGGAATGATGCAAAAATTACTGCATTAAATAAAGGCTTAAAACTACCAGAAGCAAAAATTACAGTTGTTCGCAGGTCAGACAGCTCTGGCACAACAGCAGTATTTACTAAATATTTATCAGAAAGTTCTGATGTATGGGCAAAAGAAATAGGCAGCGGCAAATCAGTAAACTGGAAAACAGGACTTGGAGCAAAAGGTAATGACGGTGTAGCAAATATGGTGCGCCAAACAAGTAACTCTATAGGCTATACAGAATATACTTATGCAGAGCAGGCTAAATTAGATTATACTAACTTAGTAAATAAAGCAGGAAAAGTAGTAGTGGCAGATTTAGAAAGTTTTGCAAAAGCAGTAGAAACAGTTGACTGGCATAAAAACCCATCTTATGCAGTATCTTTAACTAACAGTGCAGACGAAAAAGCATGGCCGATAGCTGCAGCTTCATTTATATTAGTTCGTAAAGATAAACCAGAAGCAACAGCAAAAGTTATGAAATTTTTTAAATACAGTTTTGAAAAAGGCGATCAGGCTGCACAGTATTTAAAATATGTACCACTTTCTAAAGAAATAAAAAACGAAATCCTTACAAAAGTTAAATAATAAAGTCTTATAAGGGGCAGCCCTTATACTTTTATCATACTTATACAAAAGCCAGAGTGTATGCTCTGGCTTTTATACTATCTTCTGTATTTTTTATATATAGATAATAATTATATTATTTTATAACTATGTTTTATAAAAATATATGTGAAAAATTACCTAATCAGTTTACTATAACAGGCTTTAAAATCTTATTTTTATATGGCGTTTTTTCAGTGAAATAAGACATAATTTATCTTAAAATATTAATAAATAAGATATAAATAAATTTAACAAATTATTTACAAATGTTGAATTCGTATAAATTATGGATTTTTAACTATTGACTAAATAAAAAAATTTTTATAGTTATAAGTAAATAATTATTGGAGGCAAAAATATGGGAAAAGAAACTAATGTTTTAAAATCATTAGAAGAAAGCTCAGTTTCAAGGCGTACCTTTTTAAAAGGCACAGCAGCTCTTGGTGCTATGGCTGCTATGTATGGCTGCTCTAAAGATGGCGGTTCAGAAATTATATACGGGGGGGGGCTGGTACAAGTTCCACTGATGAAGAGGATTTAACTCCCGACTATATCCGTTACGGCACAAGCGGTCACAACTGCGGTGCTAAATGTCTTATAAAAGCTCATGTAAAAAATGGTGTTATTAAGCGTTTCGTTACAGATGAAAGCGTTATAGACACAACTGGTCAAGTAATTGACAGTGAAAATCCTAACTGCTCAGCTTCAAGAGCATGTTCAAAATGTCGTTCTTATAAATTCCGTTTATATCACCCAGGAAGATTAAAATATCCATTAAAACAAACTAAAAAACGTGGTGATTTATCTGGTTTTGTTCGCATTTCATGGGAACAGGCTTTAAATGAAATAGCAAGAAAACATAAAGCTATTACAGATAAATACGGTCCAGAAGCATTTCACTCAATCTATGCCTGTGGTGCATATTCTTCTTCATGGCAGGGTGGTGGCTATACTGGTATTTGGACTGGTATCAGCACATCAGAAGCAGCCAGCTTAATGGGCGGCTATGCAAAATATACTCATGACTATTCATTCCACCAAAGGTCTTTCTTTGGCACAGGTTATACTGGTTATAATGGTGGTAGTGCAGATGCTAATACTGTAGCAAGTACTGTAAAAAATATTGTATTATGGGGTTCAAATGCATTATCAACTGTAAACAGCTCAGCATATTCTGAAATCCGCTCTGTTGAAATGATGAAAGAACGTGGTGGCAAAGTATGGTTTATTGGACCAGAATTTGTTGATACTGGTGTTACTCTTGCTGATACTTGGTATCAAATGAAACCTTATACAGATACAGCAGTTATTCTTGGTATGCTTTATCATGCAATAGATACTACATTTGATTCTAATGGTAACATCAAAGCAGGTGGATTATTAGATGTGAATTATGTAGATACAATGGTATATGGTTTCTTTGATTCTCCAGAATACTATATAAATAAAACAACTGGTGTTATTACTTTTGATACAGACCCATTAGATGGTTCTGTAAAAGTAAATGCAGTTCCTGCAGGTCGTTCACTTTCAGCTTATATTATGGGTAATGATGACAGGCTTACAAAAGCTGCTTACAATGGTAACTATGTAGCTAATCAGTTTGCTACTAAACAACCAAATAGAAATGGCTCTGTATGCTCTTATCCTGCAGCAGCAGGTGAGGCTACAAAATATCAAACTAAAAAAGATTTCTTAACACCTAAAACTCCAGCATGGGCATCTGCAATTTCTGGTATACCAGAACAGGCTATTAAAGATTTAGCAGAACTTTATTTTAACCCAGATAACCATCCAATATACAGCGAATGGTGCGGTGCTCAGCAAAAGCAGGCAAATGGTGTAATTAATATGTTTGCTTTACAAGCTCTTCTTATTCTTTCTAAAACATGGGGACAGACTGGTGATGGTTTAGGTAGAGCTTTTGGCGGTTCTAGAAACAATGCTAACGGCACATTAAGAGTAAGCATAAGCCGTCCAGATGTTCCAAGCAATCCAACAACACCAGTTATTTCATGTACACAATGGCATAATGCTATTAAATTTGCATTTAAAGACCAATTAGCTGCAAATGGTTATAATGCAAAATATATACCTGACTGGGATTATGCAAATTCTGAATCTGGTGTTTATTATGAAGATGGTGGTGCAAAAGCTCTTTATACTTGGGATAGAGAAGCTGATGGCAAAATAAAAACAACAGCAGATGGATATTATCAATGGAAAAATGGTGAAGATGGTAAACCATTAAAAGCAGGCTTTAGGTTTATCTTAAACTCTGGTGGTAACATTCCTATGAACCAGCATATGGACCCAAATGATGCAAGAGAAATGTTTGAAGCTCTTGATTTAGGTTCTACAGAACCTGATAATCCAGATACATTCTGCATGGTATCATTTGATAACTTCTTATCTCCATCTCCAAGATGGTCAGACTATGTATTACCAGCTGCTACAACTTGGGAACAGGAAGATATTATTAGTATTTCTCTTGGTAACTCATTATATATTCCAGTTGTAAGTAATGCTCCAGGTCAAGCTAAATCTCAATGGAACTTTACAAATGACTTTTTAAAAGCAGTAGGTAGATTAAAAGGTGTTGGTGATGAGCTTGCAACTAAATTTACTGGCGGCGTTCCTAATCAGCAAATTGAAGACTTAGTAAAAGAAGCATTTGGTAAAGCAAGTGTTAATTCTTCAAGCTTATACTATGGTAAAAAATGGGAAGACTTTATAAATAACCCATATGTACCAAAAACAGCAAATGAATATGCACCTGTTTCAGTAACTAAAACTACTTTAAGGGACAATCTTGATACATATCTTGCTGGAGATATGTCTACTGCATTTGTAGCAAACATCAGTACAAATGAAAAAGCAGGCTATGGTGCTCAATGGCTGCAATCTACTATTGATGCATGTCCAAAATCATCTGGCAGATTCCATGTATACTCTGATTCTCTTGTATACTGCTATGAACACCGTTTTGAACAATGGCATGGTGTTCTTGCAAGTCAAGGACTTCCAACAGGTCAGGCTAATAAAGACTTTGAAGGAGACCCATTAGTTTATCCTATTCCTTTATACTATGCTTATGAAGACTACTTCAATGAAGCTTATGGTGTAATGAATGGTAAAAATACATTAGATATGAGCAAAGGTTATCTCTTAACTACTACTCATGATAGATATAGAGCTCACTCATCTCAATCAGAAAATGCTTATTTAAGAGAACTGACTCACAGAATTAAAGGCGGTGGCTTATATTCTGGTAACGACTGGAATGAGTATGGCAACATTGGTGCAGCTCAGGAAGTAAAAGTTGGTGAAACTGCAAGCCTTACTCGTCTTAACCAAACAATTGCAAATGGTCAGCCAATAGCTGGAAAAGAGAAAGTAGCTTCTTGGAGTGAAGTGTGGATGAATGACCAGGACGCAGCAGCAGAAGGCATTGCTGATGGTCAATTAATCACAATAGGCAACCCAGTAGGTGATGTTCGTGTAATTGCAAGAGTTACTGACAGGGTAGTAAGAGGCTTTATTGGACTTCACCAAGGCTGCTGGTATGACCCAGACCCAGTTGATGGTGTAGATGATGGCGGCTGCGCTAACACACTTATGGCTCAAAGACCTTCAAGGGTAGACCATGGTAACGGACAACAGTCTGCTATGGTATGGATAAAAAATAAATAATTATAGGAGATAATCATGCGTTATGCATTTTATTTTGACCAAACTAGATGTATGTCATGTAATTCATGTTCTGTTTCTTGCAAAGACTGGAACCAAGTAAATCCTGGACCAGTTCGCTGGAGAAAAGTAAATACATATAAAGCAGATGGCGGCCCAATAGCTATGTTTAACCTTGCAATGAGCTGTAACCACTGCGAAGAACCAGCATGTAAGGCTGCTTGCTCACAAAATGCAATAATTAAAAAAGACAATGGTATTGTTTATGTAGATAGAAGCAAATGTATAGGCTTACAGCTTTGTATAACTGCATGTCCATTTGCAGCACCACATATTGCAGATGATAAACAAGAACCAGAACAAAAAGCTTCATGGACAATTGCTCACCCTATGCAGAAATGCGATATGTGTATGAGCCGTGTTGAAAAAGGTGAAAAACCTGTATGTGTTGCATCATGTGTTGGACACGCTCTTGATTTTGGTGATTTTGAAACTTTAAAATCAAAATACCGTGATGCAGTTCAGTTAAATTCAAGCGATTTCCCTTACGCTTATGCAAATAACACTACTGAAACAGGGCCTTCAATGCTTATTAAAAAACGCACAAGAACAGTAACCCTTAACAACGGAAACTAATAAATACAGGCTTACCAGTATTATTACTGGTAAGTCTTTTGGAGAAAATATGGCATTAGATTTACAAGAAATATATGGCGGCAGAGAAGTTGTTTATGCTTTTTTTGCAAAACTTTTATTAGAGCCGACAGGTGAAAATGAATATAAAATGATGCAGAAAATATTACCATTATTAAAAGATTTGGAAGATATATCAGAAACTGCAGGAAAAGAAATTGAAAAGCTTGAAGATTTTATTAATAAATATAATTCATTAAACGGTAAAGACTTAGATGAATTTAAATTAGATAATCTTAGAGCATTTACAAGAATATTTGCATTAACTGACAGTGTTCCAAATTCTGAATCATACTATACATCATTAGAGCACCTTGTAAATCAAGAATCAAGGGAACAGGTTTTAAAGTTGTATAAAAATTTTGGTTTTGATACAGATTTTCATAATTCTAATGAACCAGAAGACTTTATTGCCTATGAACTTATGTTCTTGTCATATCTATCTAGAAAAACAGTTAGATGTATTCAGGATGGTAAAGAAGAAAACTATAATATAGTAATAAATGCTCAAAAAGAATTTCTTAAAGACCATTTATTAAATTACATTGATGAATTTATAAGTAAAATGGAAATATTTGAGCAGAGTAAAATCTTTTATTTACCATTAACTTACTTTTTAAGAGAGTATTTAAAATATGATTATGAGTTTTTAAACTCTCTAAATAACTAATTAAGGAGCAAATGCCTATGAAAAGGCTGATGTTATATACATTAACATGTTTGTTAGCTTTAGCAGTCCCAGCTTTTGCCTATGTTGGCGATGCATATGTTACACCAGACACATGGAGTAAGCATGTAAATGCCAACGGTATCAAAGCAAGCTTAAACGGCTTAGATTTTGGTGATTCAGGGATATTAAAAATAGGGTTAACAACAAGAGCCACAATGAAATTTGGCGAAGATGAAGACTGGTCAATATATCAATATGCAAGGCTTAGATTAAGTGATGCAAAACTTGGCCAGGGAACAGTGAATGTAAACTTAAATATGCGAGGCGCTTATGACAGCCTTCCAAGTATTGGGGGCAGCACAATGGACGGCATATCAGCTACTCAGCAGGGAAGCAGTTATAACCAGTTTTATGACGGATTATATACATCAAGGAAGTATGATGAATACACCCGCTTAAACGGTCACTATGACGGCAATTTTAGAATATATCAGGCAAATGTAGAGTTTAAAAAAGTAGTGCCATATACCGATATATCAGCAGGCAGACTTTACTTAAATAACTTAGATATGTATAAAATAGACGGCGGCAGCCTTCATTTTGATACATGCGATTATTTCAAGCTTGATGTATACGGCGGTCTTCCAGTAAGCTATTACAGCAACTTAAAAACATCTGTAGTAGGAGCAGCATTAGAAGTGCCAATAGCAGTAAGCGGCACAAAAATCAGAGCAGAATACAACTACTTTATGCATGAAGATGGCGGCGATTTTAATACTCATGTTGCAAAAGGCAGAATAGACCAGAACTTAAACTTTCCAAATATAATATCATCAAATATATATCTTGAAGGAGCAATAGTAGGTAAAGCTATGCTTTATGAAGCAGGTTTAGATGCTAATATTGATAAAAGCCGTACAGGAATTTCTGCATACATTGCAGGCCAGTATGATAAAAATACAGGCGATATCAACCCATATGTATCCATGTATGAAGATATGTTAGGCGGCTCAAGTGAATATGTAATGGGTGGCGTAATGCTGACACAAGGCATCACTGATTATGTAATAGTAGGTTTAGGCTGGGAAACAAGATTTAACTTCAGCGAAGCTTACGGAGACAGAGACTACCAAAGAGTATTTGGTAATGTAGACTTAGTAGGCTTAATCCATAAAAACAACTACTTAAGCTTAATAGTAGACTGGTATGATGTGGCAGAATACAAAAGACAGGACAGCAACTCTAAAGTAATGGGTGGTTTTAGAATGACTCAGGTATTTACAGACAGAATAGAAGGCTGGATTGGAGTAAATGTTCAGAATTATCAGTATAGAAACAGCCCAATAAAATCCTACCCACAGTATGGGGAAGAAGTGCTGAATTTAACAGAAAGAAACGAAAACACAACAATGGCATACATTGGAGCAATGTATCGTCCAGTAGACTGGTGTGTATTACAGCTTGATTATACTTATGAATATGCAGACCTTTTTAAAAGTGCAGACTTACAGCCTGATATTCATACAGTAAGTATCTGGGCAAACTTTATCTGGTAGGGGGAATACGTAATGAAAATGAAATTATTAATAATCGGCTTATTCTCTTTATTAATAGCAAGTGTTGCATTTGCAGTAGACAGCACAAAGCCGTCCACCCACAACAGCACATGGGAAAAACAGCACGGTCAGGCAGCCAAAACTAATATGAGTGAATGCTTAATGTGCCATGAAGAAAGAAGTGAATGTATAGCCTGTCACGAAGATACAGCCCCAAGAAGCCATACAGTAACATTTGTAAATAAAACACATGGCTTAGAAGCAAGGTGGAACAGGACAACATGCCAGACATGTCATAAACAGGATTTCTGTGATTCATGTCATGAAACAGCATATCCAATGAGCCACGCAAGAGCAAACTTTGCATCAGGCGTTCAAACAGACCCAGGCTCACACTGCGGCACAAGCTGTGTAATCCCTGTAGGCAACTGGAGCAATACGCCAGCAAAAAACTGTATAGTATGTCATAAAACAAGACCAATGACAAAAGCTGGTGCACTGCACACTATGAAGTAACATATAGGATAATTACTATCTTATAATAAAAATATTGTCCGCCTTTAATATAAGGGCGGACTACTATAAAAATTTACATATTATAATATTTGTGACTAGATATCTTTTCCCATAAGGTATCTACCATTAACATTTGTAGGTCTGCTCTGTTTTTTTACAGGGTAGACTTTTTGATTTATATAAGATTATTGAAACTTTTATCTTTGAAACTTTTAGACATAAAAAATCGGGGTATATACCCCGATAAATTTATTTTTTAGAGCTTACTCTTTCTATGTATGAAGCATCACGAGTATCAATTTTTAATACATCGCCTTCATTAATAAATAATGGCACTTGAATTTTACCGCCAGTGATAACTGTAGCACCTTTTGAACCGCCTGTTACAGTATCGCCTTTAACACCTGGCTCACATTCAGTAACTTCTAACTCAACAAAGTTAGGAAGTGTAACACCTATTGGTTTGCCATTGAAAAACTGCACTGCTACATCTAAAGATTCTGGCATAAATAAGTATGCATCGCCAACACATTCATCATCAAGATGAACCTGCTCATAGCTTTCCTGGTCCATAAAAATATATTCAGCGCCGTCATGATAAAGATACTGCATTCTTTTTTCTTCAAAATCAGGCTCTTTTAATTTTTCCCCTGAATCGTAAGTCCTTTCAAGCACTCTGCCTGATATTAAGTTTTTAATTTTAGTGCGAACTGTGGCTCCACCCCTGCCGCATTTAATGTGCTGCCATTCTATCACAGCGTATGGCTCACCATCAACTTCAATTTTAGAGCCTCTTTTAAATTGGTTTGGAGTAATTGGCATATTTTCCTCTATTATCATAAATTTTTTCAGAGTATACCATTATTTTTTATAAATTGCAAGCAAAAGCAGTATTTTATATTTTTTGGAAAAATATCCTAAAATTATATAAATATATTATTTTTTTGGAAAAATATCCAAAAAATACTTGAAATGATAATGCAAATGGAACAAATTAAGTTTACAGGAGTTTTAAAATGATTATTAGAAAAGAATATATTGATTATATTATAAAATTTAAAGATATGGCTTTAATAAAAGTTATTACTGGAATTAGAAGGTGTGGTAAATCAACTTTATTTATGCAGTATATAGACTATCTTAAAAATAATGGAGTAAGCGATAACCATATTATTTTTATTAATTTTGAAGATTTGAAATATGAAGAGTTAAATAATTATAAAGCATTATATGATTATATTGCTGAAAAAATAACGGATAATAATACATATTATATTTTACTAGATGAAATACAAAATGTAGAAAATTATGAAAAAGCTGTAGACAGCTTATTAGTAAAAGGAAACTGCGATATATATATAACAGGCTCTAATGCTTATATGCTTTCAGGTGAATTAGCTACTTTATTAAGCGGAAGATATATAGAAATAAAAATGCTGCCCCTTTCCTTTAAAGAGTATGCTTCTCACTATAAAAATGATAATAACAGCTGTGAAGATTTATTTAATAAATACATAAATACTTCATCTTTACCATACAGCACTTATTTTAATGAAGATACTATGCTTACTAACTATTTAGAAGATATTTATAATTCCATTATAGTAAAAGATATATCAAGGCGGATAGAAAAAATAGATATACCACTTTTAAACAGAATTGTTAAATTTATGTTTGATAGTATTGGAAGTATTCTCTCTATAAATAATATTGCAAATAAGCTCACATCAAGTGGTTATAAAGTAGATAACAAAACAGTAGGAAAATATATTAATGCATTAACAGACAGTATGCTTTTTTATAAAGTTGAAAGATATAATGTTAAAGGAAAACATATATTATCATCACTGGAAAAATACTATGCAGCAGATATCGGTATAAGAAATATTAAAATTGGAAGGAAATTTGAAGACTTAGGACATATTATAGAAAATATAGTATTTTTAGAGCTGCTGCGAAGAAAATATGAAGTGTATGTTGGTATGCTTAATGATGGTGAAGTTGATTTTACAGTATTTAAAAATGGAAATATAGAGTATTATCAGGTAATTCTATCTCTTATGGATAAGAATGTAATGGAAAGAGAAACCAAAAGTCTCAAAAATATACATGATAATTATCCAAAATATATATTAAGCCTTGATAAAATAGGTACAAATATTAATGATGATGGAATTATACATCTTAGAGCCTGTATCAAATTTTGTGTAAACTGTTTAATTTCCGTATTCCATCTCAAATCTATTTAAAGCAGGCTTCCAGT
>CALURO010000017.1 GCA_944323205.1 uncultured Mucispirillum sp.
GCAAATCTCACAAATCAATCTTTTTGTTATTTTAAATCTGTTACACTTTTATATAAAAATTCATCCCTGAATTTTTATAACCACGCATATCCGAAATAAATTCGTATATGCTCACTGAAGAAAATACTTCCTGTATTTTTTGCTCCAATTGTATAAACATTCTCAATTTTTTCTATCAGCCACTTTTTTTATTTCCTCCTTACTCAGTCGGGCGTAGTGTCCTCGTAAAAAACACTCGCATTGCTGCAGCAACCAGCAATGCTCAAACAACTGGTGAGCAAATCATTCCGAAAAAATTGTTCATATACAATTAAGTCGCAAAGGTAATAAAGTAACATGGGAACATCCTTTAAAAGCGGATATAATGTCATATTAATATATTATAATTTTTAAGCTCTATTTTTAATTCTAGTAAATATTTTATTTTAATTATTATATAGTTATTAGTATTATTATAAAAAAATGCTATAACTAGTTTATAATATATGTAAAAATATAAATAATTGCACTAACTGTCATTCAGAGCCTGCTTGCAGGCGAAGAATCTTATTATCCATAATAAAAAGTCCTAAGCCTGTGCGATTTCTGATTCCTCAGCAATAGCTCGGGAAATCGGCAGTCCTCGCAAAAAACGCTCGTCTGAGTGACATAAGGTGTTGTAAAAAAAATGGTGTACCTCCAGTAAAAATATTTATTACTTGACAAAATCAGCATAATATGAATAGTATATAATAAACATAAAATATTGTTTTATAATTGTAAAATATTTGGGGGCTTATATGCGTGTAGAAAAAAATAAAGTCAAGAGAGAAAAGTCTGAATATGCTGTTCAGGCTGTCAGCAACGCAATAGATATTTTAGAGCTTTTAGGCAACTGCGAGCATGAGCTTTCCATGAGTGAAATAGTATCTACATTAGAGCTTACAAAAAGTAATGTTAATAAGCTGCTTGCTAACCTTGAAAGATATGGTTATGTGGAGCATAATAAATATACAGGCAACTTTCGCTTAGGTGTTAAAACATTTCAAATTTCTCAGGCTTATATTAATAAATTAAATCTTATAGATATTTCTAATCAGGTATTAACTGATTTAAAAAATAAATTAAATGAATCTACATATATTGGTGTTCTTCGTCATGGTAATGTGGTCTATTTAAATGTAATAGAGACAGATGAGCCTGTTAGAGTAATGCCCCGTATTGGTAATGTAGGCCCTGCTTATGCTACAGCGATTGGCAAAGCTCAGCTTTCCACACTTACTAATAAAGAGATTACAGCACTTTATGAAAATAAAGAGTTTAGAAAATTAACTGATAAAACTATTCCTAATATAGATGAGCTTTTAAAAGATATTGCAAATGTAAGAGACTGTGGCTATGCTCTTGATTTAGAAGAATACGAAGATGATGTTCACTGCATAGCTGCTCCTGTGCTTGATTTTATGGGTAAAGTAATAGCTGGTATTAGTGTATCTGGTCCAAAAGTGCGTATGAGTATGGAAAGAATAGAAAATGAAATAGCACCACTTTTAATTGAAGCTGCTCAAATCTTATCTGGAAAGTTTGGGTATATGGGATATGATGATATGGCAGAATAGTTATAAATACTTAATATAAACTAATTTTTAACCACTGTAATCAAAAGTGAGTGCTTAGCAGTTCCCGAAAAAATGGGGTACCCCCAGAAATTATTTTTATTGATTATTATATGTTGATAAAGTATACTTTATTTAGGCATATTTTTTAAGGTATTATAATATGATTATCCATACTTTTGACGCATTAAAATCAAAAAATTTTTCAATATATATTGCAGGTCAGTCAGTAGCATTAACGGGTATGTGGGTGCAGAAGCTTGCTACTTCATGGCTTGTTTACCGTATTACTGAATCACCATTTTTACTAGGTCTTGTAGAGCTTTTATCAAATGCACCTATATTTATTGTAGGACTAATTGCAGGTGCATGGCTTGAAAAACATGATATTCGCAGGCTGATAATTGCAACCCAGACATTAACTTTGCTGCATGCTTTAATAATGGCATTACTGCTTTTTACTAATACAATGCAGCTGTGGCATATATTATTTTTGAGCTTTTATTTAGGTGTAGTATTTGCAATAGATATGCCAGCAAGGCAGGCTTCACTTATTTTAATGGTAAATAAAAATTCTGATTTAAAAAGTGCCATAGCTCTTCATTCTGTTGTATTTAATTTAACAAGGCTTATAGGTCCTGCTATTGCAGGATTTATTATACATATAGCCAGTGAAACACTATGCTTTGCAATAACTGCTGTAAGCTATATTCCAGTAATTGCAGCACTCTTTATGATAAAATTTAGACCAAGAGAAAATAAAGTATCAAAAAAACAAAGTATTATGCAGGATATTATAGAAGTAGTAAAATATTCTAAAAATATATATTATATGCGTGCAATGTTTTCATTTTTTATAGTAGTAGGGTTTTTCTCATATTCTTATTCTGTGATGCTTCCAATTTATGCTAAAGATGTTCTGCATGGCACTTCTCAGGTGTTAGGTTTTTTACAGGGCTTTTTCGGTCTTGGTGCTATGATAGGTGCTTTCGTTGTGGCTACTTTCATCACTATGAGAAAGCTTGCTAATACAATATTTGTTCTTGTATTGCTGCACTGTATATCTCTAATAATTTTTGGTTTAAGTACTAATTATTATTTTTCACTTATAATGATGATACCAGCAGGGTTTGGGCTTGTTTCATCACTTATTGCAACAAATATTTATTTACAGTCCGCAATAAGAAGTGATATGCGTGGCAGAGTGGCAAGCCTTTATTCCATAGGTATATATGGTCTTGGACCATTAGGTGCTTTTTTTGCAGGTATTATAACAGAGCATTTTTCTCCACAAATTACAGTTATTGTATGGTGCAGTATAATGATAATTTCTGCTGTAATTTTTGGCTTCAAGCTTAAAAGAGTTAATAAAGAGTTAGAGCCTGTATGGCAGGAGTTTGAAAAGAATTAAATATATAAAACAATAAGAAAAATAAGGCATAATAAAAAAATTTATTTATATGGCAGAAAAATATAAAAATTATCTTGTATTTATTTAAATAACATTGTATAAATATAATATGTAGTAGTATAAGAGTTTATTTTATAAATTATTAAAGGGCTGGTAATGTCAAAGTTAATATCAATTGCAAGCGGTAAAGGCGGTGTAGGAAAAAGTTTTTGTTCATCAAGTCTTGCTTTATCTTTAAATGCGGCAGGTTATAGAACATTACTTGTTGATGCTGATTTAGGCGGGGCAAACCTGCATAACTTTGTAGGGCTGAAAGTGCCTGGTATTGGCTTATATAATTTTATTCGCGAACGCAGCGAATTAAAAGATGTTATTGTTAAATCTCCAGCAGGTGTTGATTTTATCGGTGGCTCTGGCGATGTGCTGGGTATGGCTCACATTACTAAGTTTGAAAAAATAAAAATACTTACAAATATTCAAGAGCTGGATTATGACTACACTATTTTAGATTTAGGTGCCGGCACCAGCTTTAATATGGTTGATTTATTTAATGTTGCTGATATAAAAATAGTTGTTATGAGCGGAGAGCCTACTTCTATTGAAAATGCTTATGGTTTTTTAAAAGTTGCAATATACCGTCATATTGAGCGTTTTCTCTCTAAAAGATGGGATTTTGAAGATATTAATAAAAAACTTCGCAGCAAAAGTATGAATTTTCCTAATGTGGAATCAATTATAGAGGCAGCTGCTCAGATAGATAAAGATATTGCTGCAGCAATCACCACATTTATTGCAGCATTTAAACCGGGTATGATATTAAATCAAGTGAAATTTAAAAGAGAGCTTAATGTATTTTACGGTTTTGAAAGTGTTGTTAAGAAATATTTAAGTATAGATATTGAAAAATTAGGATTTTTACCTTATGATGAAAAGGTAAGTGAATGTGTAAAATTACTAAAACCTTATTATCTGCGTTTTCCTGATAGCGAAACAGTAGGTTGTATAGACGATATCAGAGACCAGATGATAGCTAAATTATAGAGGCTTGCTGATGAGTGAAGAATTATTTGATGATGTTGAACGAAGTGAATATGCAGAAGAGATGGATCAAATCCAGCTTGTTGGTGTGAAACTTGGTGATGAGGAATATGCTATTGATGTTCTGAAAATCAGTACTATTATCAGGTCTATTGAAATAACAATTGTTCCTCGTATGGAGTCATACATACTTGGCGTTATGAACCTTCGTGGTAAAGTAGTTCCTGTTATTGATTTACGGGTTCGCTTTAATCTTGCAAAAAATGATTTTGATAAAGCAACCAGAATAATTGTAGTAAACATTAATGATGAGAATATAGGCTTTGTTGTTGATGAAGTAACAGAGGTTATGCGTATTAAACGCTCTATGGTTGAGCCTACTCCACCATTAGTTGGCTCTATCAGTCAGGAATATATTTTAGGTATCTGTAAATATGATTCTAGATTAATTATGCTTTTAGATATTGATAGAGTTATTAATGAAAGTGAAGCAAATGAAAGTGAACTTCGCAAAAAAATGCTTGGCACAACTAAGCAAACTGTTATGTCACCTATTGCATCCCCAGAACCAGTGCAGCAGGCAGCAGCAGTGCAGGAACAGCCTGTTGCTGATACAATGGTTCCAGATGCAAATAGTGTTGCTGCACCAGTTATTAATAGTATCCCAGCAGAAGAAAATGCCATAGAAATTGGCAGTGCAGATTCTGATATTGAAGATAATATTGATGCATTAATAGCTAAAGAATTAGCTAAAAGAGAAGCAGAAACTGAAGAATTAAATAAAAAAAAAAGGAAGCCACAGCTAAATCAAGATGATGTATTAAAAGATGCATTAGAGCAAAGTAATGCTATATTTCAAGCAGGTTCAGGCTCTCAAGTTGAGCAGGATGATTTAGACAGCTTAATTGCTAAAGAGCTTGCAAAACGAGAAGCAGAAACCGAAAAAATTAATAAAAAGCACAGAGAGGAAAAAAAAAATACTGATGTAGATATAGACCTTTCTGTAGTTGACCCTGATGCTGTTCCTATGGTGGAAATTATTACCCATCCAGTAGAAGAGGAGCATGCGGAAGAAAGGCTTACACCGGAAGTAGGTGATGATAAATCCCCTGCTGTAAACCCAACAACTGATGGAGAATCTGTTCAAGTGTCAATAAAAGAATTAAAAAGAATAGCCAGTAAAATTATCTCTGGTGATGAAACTGGCAGTAAAATTGATACAAATATAAAAGGTGAAATAGGTGAGCTTTTAAGGCTTATTATAGAAACTAAAAACAGAGTTGATGAAATAGACCCTCTGCTTGAAAAATCTAAAGAAAATCTGCCTAATGTAACATCTATGCTTGAAGGTGTAAATGATGATACAGAAAAAGCTACTATTAACTTAATGGAAGCATCAGACAGCATGGCTGATTTTTATAAATCATTTATCTCTGATATTGCAGCACTAAAAAAACTTGCTAATAAAGAGCATGAGGCAGAGTTTATGGCTCTTTATGAAAAAATAGTAAGTAATCTTTCCGAAGCGGAATCACTTGGTTTTAAAATATTAGAATCGTTAGAGTTTCAGGATATTACAGAACAGAAACTTCGTAAAGTAATCAAATCTATTGAAGATATGGGCTCAAGAATAGGTACAATAGTTGGTTTTCTGCAGGTAAATGATAACAAATCAAGCAATAATGAGTTTAACAGAAACAGAGAACAGCTGCTTGTAGACTATGGCTTGGCATAAGATTTAAAAATTTAATATTTATACAAAAGGCCTGAGTATATTCTCAGGCTTTTTTTAGTAGTACTTTTTTAATAATTTATATAGATAATTATTTGTCAAAATAACCTGTCAGCCATATATTTGCTGTTATATTGTCACCTGATTTAAATGTATAATTTTTACATACATGGTAAGAAGCATAAATATTTATGAATAGCGGTTCATTATTTTCTTCATGTCCAATATCTACTTTAAATATTTTCACATGCTCATCTAATACAACAATATCAGAAATATTTTTTATAATTCCTGATATTGAGTATTCAGAAGTGTATTTTGTAGCTTTTATCATTCTGAAAGTTTCTGGATTTATAGATATAGTTGGTATATCAAAATCTTTTTTAATAAGACGAATTATCTTAATATTTTTTTATATAAAGTTACTGGATTCAGTATTTATATTCTGGTAGTACCCCATTTTTTATTAAAAAATGCTATAACTACTTGATAATATATGTAAAAATAGAAATAATCTCAGGTAACTGTCATTCAGAGCCTGCTTGCAGGCGAAGAATCTTATAATGTTCCAGCTAGTAAAAATTATAGACTCTTCGGCTTCGGTCTAGCCTGTGCGATTTCTGATTCCTCAGCAATAGCTCGGGAAATCGGCAGTCCTCGCAAAAACCGCTCGTCTGCACCTATATAGACTCTTCGCTCCGGTCTAGCCTGTGCGATTTCTGATTCCTCCCTATTCGGTCGGGAAATCGGCAGTCCTCGCAAAAACCGCTCGTCTGAGTGACATAAGGTGTTGTAAAAAATGGATACCCCTGGCAATTTATCTTGTTGCATAAAATTTGATTTATTGATATGATATAAAATTGTAAAATGAAAACAAAACATAAGCATATAATAAGTGATATTCAGGGAGAATATAATGGGTAAAATACAGGCTATATCTGTAAGCGATAGAAAAGGGGTAATTAAAGAAAATGTGCCGTCTGCTTTTTTTGAAAATGATTTTGGTATCAAAGGCGATGCACATGCTGGTAAATGGCACAGGCAGGTAAGTTTACTTGCTCTTGAAAGTGTTAAAAAAATGCAGGATAAAGGCTTAAAAGTTAAAAGCGGTGATTTTGCAGAAAATATTACTACTGAGGGTATTGATTTACTTTCTATGCCAGTTGGAACAAAACTTCAGATAGGCAGTATTGAATTGATTATTTCTCAAATAGGTAAAGTATGCCACCATAAATGTGCAGTGTATTATCATGCAGGCGAATGTGTTATGCCAAAAGAGGGTATTTTTGGTGTTGTTCGTGGCAATGGTGAACTGCATGTAGGCGATGAAATAAAAAATCTTGGTAAAGATGGTTATTCTGTTGGTATAATAACTCTTTCTGACAGGGCAAGCAAAGGCGAATATGAAGATTTAACTGGGCCTGCACTTGAAAAATATATTAGTGAAAATTTAAAAACATCTTTTATCCGTAAAGAAATTATTGCAGATGATAAAGATAAATTAGATATTACATTAAAAGATTTTGCAGATACTCAAATGCTTGATTTAATAATAACTAACGGTTCAACAGGTATCTCTCCAAGAGATATTGCTCCAGATGTTACAATAGAAGTAATAGAAAAAAGACTGCCGGGCTTTGAAGAAGTTATGCGTGCAGAGAGCTTTAAAATAACAGTTAATTCTATAGTTTCAAGAGCAGTATGTGGCACACGGAAAAATTCCCTTATAATAAACCTTCCTGGAAGCCCAAAAGGTGCTGTTGAAAATTTATCGTTTATTATGCCTGCAATTGAGCATACTATAAAAAAATTACAGGGAGATAAATCCGATTGTGCAGTAAGGTAGCAGGTCATCTTAAACAGCAGGATTTTTTTAAAAGAGTAATAACAAGTGGCAGGCTGAGCCATAGTTATATACTTTCTGGTATTTCTGGTATCGGAAAGCATATGTTTGCCTGTGAGCTTGCTAGAAGCCTTTTTTGTAAAAACGGCAGTTATTTTACAGAGTGTACCTGCAGCAGCTGTACTCAGGTTAAGGCAGGCACATATCCTGATTTATATATATATGGCGGAAGTGAGCTTAAAGTGGAAAATATCCGCCAAATATCAGAAAGTGCTGGTATGACAGGACTTGCTTCTAGATGGAAAGTTTTTATTCTTGATGAGGCAGAAAAACTTTCCAATTCTGCTCAAATAGTGGCTGGTAATGCTTTTTTAAAAACACTTGAAGAGCCGGGAGAAGACTGCCTGTTTTTGCTTATTACATCAAAATATGAAATGATTATGCCTACTATCCGCTCTAGATGCTCTGTTGTGGATTTTGCCCCTTTAAATGAAAGGGATATGCATAATATATTATCAAATATACGGCCTGATATGGATAATATGGCAGATATTATTAAGGCATCAGGTGGCTCTGTCAAGCGGGCATTAATGATTGATGATTTGCAAATAGGCTCATTAATTAATGAAATAGAAAACAGAAATTTTAAAAAATTTACAGATTTTGTGCTTAATTGTAATGATATTCAAATAATGAAGTCTGTTATGGAATTTATATATCCAGCAGCACTTGCGAAATATAAAAGTACTGGTATATATTCATACTGTGCTTACGGCGAGTATATACTAGAAATTTTACAAAGGTTAAATTATAATATTAATATAGATTTAGCAAAACACGATTTTGTTAGTAAAACATATGAGGTATTTAGTGAAAGAATATAATGCAGTAGGAGTAATATTTAAGCGGGCAGGCAAAGTATACGATTTTTTATGTGATGGTTTTGATATAAAGCATGGCGATTTTGTAGTTGTAGAATCAGATAAAGGCGAGGATATGGCACGGGTATGTTCTGCACCTAGAATGATTAGTGTGCCAGATGAACAGGTTATGAAAAGTATACTGCGTATTGCTAATGCTGATGATTTAAAAGCAAGAGAGCAGAATATAAAAGATGAGCCAAAGGCTTTTGAAGTATGTAAAAAATTAGCTGCTGATGCTGGGCTTGATATGAAACTTTTATCAGCAGAATACTGCCTTGATAGAAGTAAGATTACTTTTTATTTCACATCAGAAGGCAGGGTAGATTTTAGACAGCTTGTAAGAGATTTAGCAAGAGTTTTTAGAACTAGAATAGAGATGCGTCAAATAGGTGTTCGTGATGCAACTAAAATGGTTGGGGGCTTTGGTCTTTGTGGCAGAGAGCTTTGCTGCACTAATTTTTTACGCCGTTTTGATAATATATCTATTAAAATGGCTAAAAACCAAAACCTTATTATGAATCCTAACAAAATATCAGGTGTATGCGGCAGGCTAATGTGCTGCCTTATGTTTGAAAAAGAACAATATGACTGTGAAGGCTGTGAATGTGGTGATGTAGAATATATTGAATTAAATGATACTCTTGACGGTCTTTTAGAAGAAGATAATGAAAATATTATAAAACTATCTGACAGTAAAGACAATAATAAATATAATAAAAATAATAATCATAATAATAAACAGCAGTAATTTAAGGATTTGAGGTAATTATGAGCCAGAAGAAAACATTTTATGTAACAACACCTATATACTATGTAAATGATAAACCACATATCGGTCATGCATATACAACAGTAGCAGCAGATATTATCAGCAGATACAAACGCATGTGTGGTTATGATGTATTTTTCTTAACTGGCACAGATGAACATGGGCAGAAAATGGAGCAGTCTGCACAAAAGCAGGGTATAAAGCCTATTGAGCTTGCCGATAAAAATAATGCAAGGTTTAGAGAACTTTGGAAAATATTAAATATATCTAATGATGATTTTATACGCACAACTCAAGAAAGGCATAAAAAATCAGTGCTTGCAATGATAAAAAAAATGCAGGATAAAGGCGATATATATCTTGGAGAATATGAAGGCTGGTATTGCACTCCATGTGAAGCATACTGGACAGAAACTCAGCTTATGGAAGGAAACCTTTGCCCAGACTGTGGCAGGGAAACTGCTAAATTAAAAGAATCTTCATATTTCTTTAAAATGAGTAAATATCAAGATGATATATTAGAACATATAAATAATAATCCAGAATTTATCCGCCCGGAATCAAGGCGTAATGAAATTATATCGTTTATTAAAGAAGGACTTAGAGATTTATCAATAAGCCGTATTAATTTTTCATGGGGTATTCCTATGGAAGAAAACCATAAACATGTTATATATGTGTGGGTAGATGCTCTTACTAACTATTTATCAGCATTAGGCTATTTTGATGAAGAAAGTGACAGAAAAAAATACTGGCCTGCAGATTTTCATTTAGTAGGTAAAGATATTTTAAGATTTCATACAGTATACTGGCCTGCAATGCTTATGAGTGCAGGGATAGAGCTGCCAAAATCAGTATTTGCTCATGGCTGGTGGACTGTAGACGGGCAGAAAATGTCTAAATCTATGGGTAATGCAATAGACCCTGTATGGCTTGTAGAAACTTTTGGAATAGATGCTTTTAGATATTTCTTAATGAGGGAAGTGCCTTTTGGTCTTGATGGTGATTTTTCATTTAAAGCTCTTATCCATAGAATTAATGGTGATTTAGCAAACGATTTAGGCAACCTTGTTTCTAGAACAACTGGTATGGTAAAGAAATATTTTGACGGAGTAATACCTGCATATACTGATAAAGATGCGCTTGATGATAATATACATAAGGCATTAGCAAAATCAGCTCAGGAAGCAGATATTCACTTAAATAAAATGGCTTATAATAAAGCACTGCTTTCTATATGGGAAAGTATTGGTGCAATGAATAGATATATAGATGACGCAAAACCATGGGTTTTAGCAAAAGATGAATCAAATAAGGGTAGACTAGGCTCTGTTTTATATACTGTTCTTGATGGCTTAAGAGTAGTTTCACATTTTATCTATCCGTTTATGCCAGATACTGCTTTTGAAATACGCAGGCAGATAGGTGCAGATAGTAATATTAATGTATCAGATGAAAAAGCACTTGCTGAAGTATGTATTTTAAAAAGCGGAGTAAAACTTGTAGACACTAAAAATATTTTTCCAAGAATAGACGAAAAAGAAATGCTTGAAAAAATAGCCTTATCTACAGCACCTGCAAAAGAAGAAGATCAGGAAGAAAAAACATTAATAGATTTTAGCCTTTTTGAACAGGTGGAATTAAAAGCAGGTAAAATATTGACGGCAGAAAATGTGAAAAAAAGTGAAAAACTGCTTAAATTAAAAGTAGATGTTGGTGATGGTGGCAGAACTATTGTTGCAGGTATTGCAAAAAGCTATAATCCTGAAGATTTAAAAGGTAAAACTATTGCAGTAGTTGCCAACTTAAAGCCTGCTAAATTAATGGGCATAGAGTCGCAGGGTATGGTTTTAGCAGCATTTGATGGAGAGCGTCATAATATTATGATACTGCCTGACAGCGTGCCGGCAGGAACAAGAATAAAATAATATGGAAGTAAATTTCTGGACAGATACCCATGCTCATATACATGATGATGAGTATGGAAGAAGTGTTGATGAATTTATAAGCCTTGCTTATGATAAAAATGTTAAGCGGATAATTACTATCGGCATAGATTATAATGACAGTGTAAAGGCATTAAAAACAGCAGAACAGTATGATAATATTCATGCTGCCTGCGGTATGCATCCAGAATATGCAGATAAATATATAAGAGAAAAAGATTATGAACAGTTCTACAGGCTTGCTTCTAATAAAAAGGTAGTTGCAGTAGGTGAAACAGGGCTTGATTTTTATTATGAAGAAAACCCTGATGAAAAATATCAAAATATCCTTTTTGAAGATATGGCTGATATTGCTGGAAGACTAGATAAACCACTTGTAATACACAGCAGAAATGCTGCAGAAAAAACTATTAAAATATTAGATAAAGTTTTAAAAAAACATAGTAATTTAAAAGGTATTTTTCACTGCTTTGATGGAAATATGGGTGTAGTTGACTGGATAAAAGATAAAAACTTTTATATAAGCTATGCAGGTAATCTTACTTTTAAAAGTGCAGAAAACTTACGGCAGGCTTTAGCAGTCACACCAATAGACAGGCTTTTAATAGAAACAGACAGTCCATATTTATCACCTGTTCCTGTACGCGGAAAGAAAAATATGCCTGCTAATGTATCTTATACTGGCGAATATGTTGCAGAATTTTTAAATATGCCATATAATATACTTATGGAGCAGTTAGAAAGTAATCTTCAGAAACTTATAAAGGGGGTAGAGTAATAATGGAAGTAAAAAAAATACTTGTTATTACTAATGATGATGATGTATATGCAAGGCTTCATTTTGAATTTGACGCAAATAAATATTTGCTGCAAAGAATTACTAACCCGCTTTTATCTATTGAAGTTTTAAATAATAATGATTATTATGCAGTGATTGCAGATTTAAGTATGAAAGAAATATTTATGGTTGATATGCTTAATAATATAGGCTTTATTCATACAAATATGCCAGTAGTGCTTTTATCATCAAATATTACCGCTGATGATATACTACTTACTTATGAATTTGGTTTTTTAGAAATTTTACCAAAGGATTATAAAAAAGGTGAAATTAAAAAACTAATAGAATGTGCAGTAATAGATTAGTAAATATATAAGGAGGTTTATATGAATCCTGTAAAAAAAATACTTTTTCCTACAGACTTTTCAGAAGCATCACACTATGCTTTAGCTTATGCTGTAGAGATGAAAAAAATCTTAGGTGCAGAGCTTGAAATAGTGCATATACTTTTTGATGAAGGAAATATTGTTGCATTTTATATACCACAAATGGGTATGCCTATGCAGAATTTATCACCAGATTTTGAAGACGGTGCAAGAAAACAGTTTGATGAATTTGTTGCTAATGCACCAGAATTAAAAGATGTTGAGTTTACAACAAAAATATTAAGAGGAAACCCATACAGCGAAATTATCAAAGAGGCAGAAAATGGCAACTTTGATATGATTATTATCGGCACTCATGGCAGAACTGGCTTAGAGCATGTATTATTTGGCTCTACTGCTGAGCTTGTTGTTCGTAAAGCACCATGTCCAGTTTTAACTGTCCGTCCAAAAGGTACTCAGGGATAAAAGATAATATTTTAAAAAACTCATTCTGCATATTTTGCAGAATGAGTTTATCTTTATATTTTAAATTGTTCTACAATACTTTTTAATCTTTCACTTTGTTTTTGTATATGTGTTACTGTTTTATTAATTTCATTTACAGCCACATTACTTTCTTCAATACCTGAAGCTATAATATGCGTATTATCAACAACAGACTGTATGGTTACAGACTGGTCTGATATAGATTGAGATATAGGTTTCATTTCATCATATAAATTATTAACATTTTCTACTGTATGTTTGATTTCCTGTGTAACATTTTGAATATTTTCTACACCTTCATGAATAGTTACACTTGATTTTTCCATTGCATTAGTTGCATTTTCAGACTCTTCGGTCGCAGGCTCCCTCTGAGTGACATATGTTTTTTATTTATATATACCTTGTCATTCAGAGCGACAGCGAAGAATCTATTTATCAATAATAAAAAGTCCGTCCTAGACTTTTTATTTAGACGCAGCCACCGAGTAAATCGGTTTGGCTGCTTACGCAAGCGGCAAGACATCCTGTCTTTTAAACAATAATAAAAATTTCGGTCCAGCTACGGACTTCTTTTTTCTGCATATTCGTCGGGAAGTCCTTGCGTCGCAAAAAACGCTCCCCTGCACCTATATAGACTCTTCGCTTTGCTCTGAGTGACAAAATGGTAATAGTTACCAATATACCTTGTCATTCAGAGCGACAGCGAAGAATCTTAATTTTATTAAGTATATTTACATAAACAGGGGCATATTGCCCCTGCAATATGGAGCGAGTTAAATTGTTTTATTTACTAATTGTTTTTGAGTTTCCCTGACCTTAGTTAATAAACTTAAATAAAGGTCTGATGGATACTGCCCAATAACATGGTCCGTTTCTGTATTGACTATCTGCAAAACTGAGATTTGAGTATTTTCATCAATATAATGATTTCTTTCAATATACTCTTTTCTTAAATCTTCTATCAGTTTTGTTAATGCTTCTTTTTGATAGTCAACTTTATCAGGGTTATTCCCTTGTGCCTGTTCAGCTGTTTGAGCCTGAAAGATGGCTGTATCTTCCTGCATACTATTACTATTATTTGATACAGTGCCTGCTGCACTTGTATTATTAGACGCAGTGTTTTGTGCTGACTGGCTTATTTTATCTTTTTTTTGCGGAGCATTATTAGGCGTAGATGTTACTGCGGTTTGTCCGCTAATAATATTTATCATATTCTACCGCCTTTTATAAGCTGCTATGCTTATGTTTTAATGCAAAATTTGTCATTTTAAATGAACTTGATTCGCATTTGTGCATCCATGCTTTTTCTGCCCTTAATAGTTTGCGCACAGGCAGACAAAGTATTTTTTGAGATTGTTTCTCATAAATTTTTAGGTATGGTGCTAATAAAGACCGGTGTTTTTCACCTAGACATAAACAGTCTTAAATCTTCCCTGTATTCAAGGCCATCATCACTTAAAAAGTGTATTAGCCTGCTTCCGTGCATCCAAGGCATAAATCCATCTAAGCCATATACCTAAAAGTATTATTGTTTAAGTATGGCTCTCGCTCCAAAGCCAACATATTACAAAAAAAGCCAAGGTAAAATATATTATACCTTGGCTTACTTATTGCAATACCATAAACAACTATACAATTTAAAATATATACAAAAATACAAAAAAGTCAAGTATAATAACTGGGGATACCATTTTTTTAGAACATTTTATGTCACTCAGACGAGCGGAGCGAAGAGTCTGTAATTTTTACAAGCTTGAATGTTATAAGATTCTTCGCCTACTATCGCAGGCTCTGAATGACAAAGCCACAGGAAGTGGCTCTTTAGTAAGGGCTTAAATGGATTTATTCCATAAGCCCGCCTAAATAAAAAGTCTAGGACGGACTTTTTATTATTGATAATAAGATTCTTCGCTGCCGCTCTGAATGACAAGGTGGATATGGATAAAAAACATAGTGACATAAGGTGTTGTAAAAAAGTTTACTGAAAAAGTAGGAATTACTTGACAAAAATATTTTTTATATATAGATTAACTCTATATAACTCAAAAAATAAGGAGAAGAATTATGAGAAAAATGGTATTATTGCTCTCAATTGCTGTTGTATCATTTTTGTATGCATGTTCAAATATTGACGGTGTTCGTGATATGACTGCAAACGGGGGGGGGATGGCAACTCTTCAATAGACACTCCGGGAGATGGTAGCTCTACTAATCCTAGTGTAACACATCAATTATCATTTCAAGAAGGCTTGACTGTTCAATATAAAGCTGTTCCAGCTAATATTGACGATATTTCAGAAGTTTCATACGATTGGGATTTTGGCGATGGCAAATATGCAGAAAATACTGGTGCAGAAACCACCCATACATATGAGAAAGGAGCCACTTATAATGTAACTGTAAAGCTAAAAAAGGGCGGTGTGCAATTAGCTGAATACAGTAACCCATATACAATCAATGAAGAGCAGGGGCTTGTAAATAATGTATTATTAGCAGAGCCTGATTCTAGTGATAAACTTACTTATTATTTCTATGCTACTGCAGCATCTACTGATAATGTAAATTATACATGGGATTTTGGTGATAATAGTGAAACAGAATCTACAGGCAGTGATAATACTAACACATATACATTTCCAAAATATGGCAAAACATATCCAGTAACAGTTACTTCTGATACTGGCTATAATACTCTTGACAGCACAATATTAATTAATATACCGGGTGTTACAGTAGATATGGAATGCAGCACAAGCGGTTTATCTGTAATATGCACTCCTATTTTACCGCCAGAAATACCAGATATGACAGTTGAATGGGACTGTGGTAATGGCAAACCGCCTGTTACTACTGTTGGAAATGAAGTTGTAGTATGTAATTATGATGAAAATGATACTGATGTTACAATAAAAGTAGAAGGCAGTGACGATAAACTGGAAGAGCCAGTTAAAGATGAAGAACATTTTACTGTCAGCAAATTATTTGGCATGAATGTTACTGAAAGAAGGGCAGTATCAGAAGATAAACTTAAATGGCAAATCACTGTAAATGGCGATTTAAAAGCAGTAGAAGGCACTCTTCCTGCAGGCTCTAAAGTTCAATATAGGTTTGACTATGGCGACGGAAAAGGCTTTGGGCAGTGGAAAGATGCTGATGGAAATTATGATATAACAGATACTTATACTTTCAGCAGATACCCTTCTAATGGTAAAACTGGCTATGATGTAAAAGTTGAAGCACAGGTTATAAAAGGTGAGCTTGAACCAGAAAAAAGCAGCACAAACACTAAGTTTGATATAGCTGCACCAACTGCATCATTAACAACAGAAAGTGTTACTAATGTTGATGGCTTTGGGCAAAAATTCTGTGTTAAATGGGACGATGCTTCTTATTTACCTGCAGGCTCTTTAAAATATACATGGAATTTTGGTGATGATAAAAGTGCTTCTGGAAACGATACTGCTGGTCAATGCCAAACACATGTATATAAAAATAAAGGTAAATATGATATTACTGTAGATATTGTATCTAACGACGGTAAATTTGATGATGGTTATGTAAAACAGCTGAAAGGCTCTGTAACTTTTAACCAAAATTTTAATGGTTTAAATTCAGCTATTAAGATAACACCTGATGGAAATAACCCATTAAAATACACTATATCTTCAAATGTAACTAGTTCATCAAATGACGGCAGCGGTAATGTTGGCTCTGATGAAGTGGAATATAAATGGGAAATTGGCACAGGAACAGGGACAGAAACAAAAACTGGCAAAAGTATTGAACATACATTTCCAAAATATGGTAAAAACTACTCAGTAAAATTAACTGTTACTTTAAAAGGAACAGAGATTTCTGTTACAAAGTCTAGTCAGGTAGCTATTAGTAAACCAGTTCTTAAAATAGAAACTAATCAATCAATAATAAACCTTGACCAGCAAAGCACATGGACAAGCAGTATAACATATAATAATAAAGATATAGTCCTAAATAATGGCTTTAACCCTACTTATGTATGGTCTGCAACAGGCGAAACTATTTCAAATAATGATGCAACACTTAACCATACATTTAAAAGCATAGGTCAGAAAACAGTTACTTTAAAAGTTACATCTCCACAATTTGATGAAACATTAGCAGCTACAGGTAATGTGGAAGTAATTGACCCTGTTGAATTTAAAGAAATTCAGATTACATGTAACAATGACCAATGGGACGCTGTAAAATATACATGTTCTGGAAAATTAATAGACCAAAAAGGTCAAGAAATAAAGGATCAATCATTTAGCATTGACTGGAAAGTTGCAAATGTTAATCCAGCTGTATCAAAAACATCTAAATCAAGTGAAAGTGTTGAACTTATCCTTGACTGGCCAACAAACAGAAAAGCAAATGAAACACCTAGTAGAGATTTTACTGCAACTGTAACTGTAAAACAAAATAATAAACAAGTTCATCAAACAACTAAACAACTTACTGTTAAAAGAGCGATTACATATACTGCAAGTATTGATGGTTTTGATGTTACTGGAGCAAACAGGACAGCTAACATCAAATTCACTAATATACAAGGTCCTGAAGTTAGTGATACAATAACATATAACTGGCAGTATAATTTTAAAAACAGGTATGGTAACACAGATAGTAACACATTTGGCAATCAAAGAGATATTACAAATCATGATTTTAAACATGTTCAAGACAAAATTTATTATATTGGTGCTATAAATGGTGACCCATTTGCTGGTGGTAATGGTATTGGTCTTGAAATAAAAGGTTTATCAAAACCATTGACTATATATGGTGTAACCAACCAAAATGCCATTTTTGGGCCAAACTATACTTTTAACAAATCTAGTTTTGTAAGTCAAATGAAACCATATGAACCTCAAACACAAGGCGTTACTGGTAATACTGGCTGGTATATGTTCGCATTTGTTCATGGTTTTCAAATGGCTAAGCAATTTGAATCTGGACCATTTAGTAATTTAATTAAGGCAGAGATACGCAACGAAACAGGTAAACTTGAAAGATTAAAAACTGGTAATAATAATATTGTTTCATCTTTCACTGTAAATAAAGATGGTATGAGTTTATCAAGTCAGTATCTTGGATTCCAATATTATAGAGTAAGAGAGCTTATTAATGCTTTTCTTGATATATATGCATATCATACAAGTTCAGATGCTTTAAAAGGTGGTGGTGACTATATTAAAATGGGTGATCAACTATATCAATATGGGACTAGTATAGTTACCCCATGGCAAGATCATGAAGAGTGGCGATTTAAATAATATAATTTATTTAGTTTAATTTAATCCAATGCACCTGCATAAGTGCAGGTGCATTTTTAAAAATTTATTAGAATATAATTAAAAATTAAGTTTTATGTTTTTAAAATAAAATTAAGGTGTAATATGAGAATAAAGAATTTAGTATATATAATAATATTAACAATGTATTTATTACCATTATCTGCTTATGCACAAAGTAAGGAAGCATACAAACAGGTTACATATACTATTAAAAGAGGAGATTATTTATCAGCAATTGCAAATAAATATGGCACTACATGGCAGGAGCTGCATAAATTAAATCCATATATTAATAACCCTAACTTAATTTACCCTGGAAGAAAATTAATTTTAATAGACAGAAATAAAGTTGAAGAAAGAGAACGTCAACAAAGAGAAGCTGAGCAGGCAAGGCTTGCAGAGCAAGAAAGACAAAGACAGCTTGCTGAGCAGGAAAGGCAAAGACAGCTTGCTGAAGAAGAGAGACAGCGACAATTGGCAGCAGAAGAAAGGCAGAAACAGCTTGCCGAAGAAGAAAGGCAAAAACAATTAGCTGAAGAAGAAAGACAAAGAAGACTAGCAGAAGAAGAGAGACAGAGACAGCTTGCTGAAGAAGAAAGGCAGAGAAGACTTGCAGAAGAAAACAGGCAGATGGCAGATGATGAATTTAAGCAATATCCACAATATTTTGCAGTTAATGGGTTTGGAAAAATGCCTGCAGATATAGAAACTATGGAAGTAGCTCAATGGGGATATGGCGGCGGATTTGACTATAATGTTCAAATAAATAAATGGTTTGCATTTATGGCAAATTTAGACGGCTCATACTTATATGGTAATAACAGAACTAAAAATATTGAAGCAGAATCTATAGGGATATCACTTAAGCCATATATCCTTTTTCAGCCAAATATACCATTAAACCGTAGTGGTGTGCAGCCATATTTCGGTGTTGGTCCGTCATATACTGCATCTATCCAGTATGTTTATCAAGATGCTGCAAATAACTGTAATATGCTGAAACATCACTTAGGAGTTTCTGCTATAGGTGGCCTTAACTTTATACATAAAAAATTTATATTTGGTTTAAATTTTGAATATAACTATGTATCAGATTTAGGCAGGGATTCGCAGATAATCCATTTAGATATGTCTAGTGCTTTTAAAGCTGGAATAAGAATAGGCGGAAGATTTTAATATAAATATGGTTATAACCACTGAATGACAGGGTATATATAGATAAAAAACATATGTCACTCAGAGGGAGCCTGCGACCGAAGAGTCTATAATTTTTACTAACTGGAACATTATAAGATTCTTCGCTGTCGCTCTGAATGACAAGGTATATATAGATAAAAAACATATGTCACTCAGAGGGAGCCTGCGACCGAAGAGTCTATAATTTTTACTAATTGGAACATTATAAGATTCTTCGCTGTCGCTCTGAGTGACAGGGTATATATAGATAAAAAACATATGTCACTCAGAGGGAGCCTGCGACCGAAGAGTCTATAATTTTTACTAATTGGAA
>CALURO010000018.1 GCA_944323205.1 uncultured Mucispirillum sp.
AAGCTCCTTTCATATCTTTTTAGTATATCATAGAAAACTTAAGTTCGCACTATTTACAGACTTTTTTTCACAGGCTCTTTAAAAGTCAATTATAATATCTTTCGTATATAATGTAAAGGTTATGGTATCCAATAGAACTTATACTACTTAAGCGCATTTTATTCTATTAATGCACATAAAATCACAGTCCTAACATATCGAAAAATGCTCTATTATTAAGTTGGGCTTCCTTCATCATTGTATTATATGGTTGATAATTACATTCATTTCTCTCACAGTTCCATAACAATATTTAATACCAGATTGACCTTCAAATATTGTTAGTTTATAATCTAAAATTAAGTTATATAAACTTGGTGTTATATCTGCTATAATATATGCATAAAAAGGTATATTATTAGGTAGAATTATCGCATCTTTATATGCTTTTCCATTTTTATATGTTATTTTACTAAGTTTACCATTTTTTATAATTTCTGAATAATCAACTACTTGAGCAATTGGGTTATCTGTACGATTATAATCGTTTCTTTTTGGTTTTTTAAATTCAACTAATACAAATGATGTAATATCATCTTGATTGTTCGTCATAGCAACTAATAAATCAGCCCTATCACTAGATATATTTTCAATAAAACTAATATTTTTAAATTGTTTATCAGATGCTATTGCATGATAAAAAGATAGTTTCTCATCTACTAACCATAAATTATGATTATAATAATTTACATTGTTAGTATTAATACAATCTTCCTCTCTCATTGGAAATATTAACTGGTGAAATATATGTTCGTTTTCTGATTTATTTGTTTCCATATTAATTTTAGTAAAATCATCCATTAAATCAATAATTATTTTTCGATAAGCAACATAATTTGCTAATTCATGATTAGCTATATTTGTAATTGTTGGTATTTGCTGTTTAATTCTTTTATAAAATTCTTCATAGTTATCATTTTCTTTTAGTATTTCCCTTGCATCATCAATTACCTTGCCAACTTTGTTTTTTTCTTGACGATACATATCATTGAGCTTATTTCTTAACGCACTTTCCGTGCTTAAATCTTTATCTGTCAATTTAGATAAAATCTCTTCATTATTTGTAATATAATGTAAAGATGGATTATCCTTAATTATACTATTAATCATATTATGTTTATTATTATTATACTGCTCTATATCATCTTCAAATTTCATTTTAAGTTTATCAAGTAAATTATCAAATAACTGGCTATATGATACATATGGAAAATCATTGTTTTCTATTATATCTATAGCTTTCTTGCCAATATTAATGAAACTATGCCTATCATGATTTACTCGTTGATTAAACAAGTCAGCTTCACACAATAAAATTATACAGTATTCTATGTTATTTGGAAATGTTAGTGTTTTTGGAATCATTGGTATATGCTCATTTAAATCAAGCTCTACTACAGCTCTATTATCTGCCGATAGTATGATTTTTGATGACTTTATAAAATCTTTTCTTACCCGTATTATAGTTGTTATCATATCTTTGATTTGTATTTCATTATTAGCAATCTCTGTCTTTATAGCTTCATCATCATATTTATATATGATATTATCTTTAAAATATCCGTTAAGTAAAATTGGATCATCATCTATTGTAAACTTCATATTAATAAAATTTTCCAAAAAAACATGAAAAAAAGTAGATATTATATTTTTAATTAATACATCCTGCTTATAAACAGTTTTGTCTATAATATCAAATAATTCTATTTCTGTTTTTAATTCCTGTTTAATATTTTTTTCAATCTTAATATCATCATTGCTTTCAAAATTTTTATAAAAATAAATTTTATATTTGAATGTTGTTTATTCGAATCAATATAAGTAGAATTAATTTTAGCACCTTTTGCTTCAATAATCCAAGACAGATGTCCACATCCTTTGCCCCCAGATAATGATTTATTATCAAAAAACGCAGTTTGAAATGATTTGAAGTTTTTATCATTAAAACCTATACCATTATCTATAATTTTGATTGAACGTATTTTATTATTTTCTGTTATAAACATAATATCTAGTGTTGGTATAAAATCTTCATATAATTTAAGACGCTCTTTAATAGAATCTATTGAATTTGAAATTGCTTCTATATATGAATGATAAATTTTTTTTGATTTAAATATCATTGCTGCAGCATTAATAAGATTTAAGCCCATATTTGTTCCTTTTTGTAAGATTATATTAATCATATATATACTTTTATATATTATGTCTATATTAAGTATTAATACATCGTTACATTTTTTTATAAATGATATAAATATCTAAATTTTCAGTCATCCATATAAAACTGTAACTCATTAATAATAAAGAAATTATGACAGTAAGGTTGTATTCGCTACTATATTCTTATAAGACAATTAATATATCTAATACTCATTTATAAACATCAAGGGGAACAAATAACAAAAGTTCCCCAATAATCTCCCAACGAATATCAACTTTACTTAACCTCTAAACTAATTCTTATTCATTCCTATTGGAAGTTTCCTAAACAGATTTTCTCATAGAATGTTAGAGTATTGGTATTCTTTTCATTATCAAGATAGTAGAGACCATCTAATTTTATTGCCATAATGTTACCACAATGCAGCATATAATCCTTGTTAATTAAGGGGTGAGCAATGACACAAATATATCCTTGATTTTCTTGTTTAAGTCACGCATATTGTTATATTGCGATACATTAATCTTAGCTACTACTTTGTCATGAAGTTTGTCCGATATATCTGAAGATACAAATTCCTCGTACTTAGATATGATTTGATTAACCCTAAAATGCACAAACTTTTTCTTATCTTCATCGGTGAGAAGATTAAACATCCCTTTATAATCAAATCTAGATCTTAACTCCGGAGATATTTTGTTAGTGAAGTTATCTGTAGTGATGTTTGAAGTAAATACAATAATATAACCGCTTACATCATACTCTTCAGCTTGAGAATTTACAATTTTACCGTTCTCAAGGACATCAAGAAAGTAATTGAATACAGCATTATTGGCTTTCTCAAATTCATCTATAAGAATCAAACCAACATCGGATTCGTGAACTCGTTTAAGTAACTCACCGCCATCACTACCGATATAACCTAACGGGCTTCCTATCAAACTGTTAAGTGCATCGTGACTACTGTAGTTTCCGAAATTGATCTTTGCTAATTTTGATTTACTACCAAGAGCCTTGTGAATTGATCGTGCTACCTCAGTTTTTCCGACACCAGAGTCTCCCATCAAAAAAAGCGATAGAATCTTATGTTCACCCAACTTGTTAAATACTCGAAATGAATTGATCATCCCCTTGAATTCTTTCTTAAATAGCTCGTGGCCATATAATCTTGCATTGAAATTCTCAAAGAAGCCTTCCAATTCTTGATCATCTAAATCAGTAATCTTTTTTACTGTATTTGGTTTTACATTGGACTTTTCTCCACTTTCAATATGTGTTTCATCACGTTCTGCTTCAACATCAGAAAAATCATCAAATACATATCGAAATATATATTTGATATCTATTTCATAAGCCTTATCACAGATAAAAGTTATATTGTTCCCAAACCCACAGAAGAGCTGCTCGAAGTTTAGTAGCTGAGAATCATTGCTCTTTATAAAACCTACCAAAGATGAAATATCTACATAATATTGCCGATCTTCATCTAGTTCATCAATTTTTTGAGACGAAAGCAATTTAGACATGCTTATAAATTCAAACCCAACCGCAGTCTGAGTAGCTTTTAAGTTAAAGAATTGCTCCCTGGTATAAAAGAATAGTGTACTCACTCGTTAGCCTTCTATTGTCTCGTCTTCTTATGTTTCACATCTGTCTCCGAACTTGAGGATTGAATGACCTGCACTATCGCAAGAAGATCTATATAGTTATAATCTACACCATCATCTTCACTTTTCAACTTTACTACTGTAGGCGCAGAATATTGACTATTATGAACTTCATTATCAGAGTCCAATTCAGAGGAATAGCCTAATTCTTGAAAAAACTCAAAAGAGTTTTTCAGTCCATCGATTTTGATTTTACCTTTATATATTCCAATTAAGGATACATTTCCGATGAAAAGATCATCCACATTGTACAGATTTTCAAATTCACTTTCAAATGTTAGTGGAATTTTTATCAATAGCTTTTCGTCACTATCGATTAACTCACCTTTGAGCTTGTAAGAATAATCTTTAAACATGGAATTAAAAAGATTGTTAATATCGAGCCCACCTGCTTCTGGCAAACGCATACCTTTGAATGAACCATTGGAAAACATTTTTACGGTTCGCAGTTCCATTTCATTTTCAAGGGAAAGAGATACATTATCAACCCTAACGAGTTGTCCTTCTGTAATACCATTAAAACCTGTAGAAATAATCGCACATTTTTCTATGACTTCATTTAAAATTAGCGACTTAGTCATCGTGACCTTAAAACTTTCAAGAACTTTTTGGGAATCGTAGGATCCTGATTTGATATCAGACCCTACCTCAGCGTTAAAGAGTTTCAAAAACTTTATCCCCATTTTTGCTTGTAATTCGGCATCAACAGTATCTCCTTGATTTGTCTCAATGGTCTCATCAGTTTTTATGATATTGCTTAACATCATTTTAATTTCATATACTTTTGAAAAATTCAAGTAATAAACATTAAATAACATGGTGTCGCTTCACTTCCTTTGTGTTTTCTTGATTTATGCTAATAACTTTGCAAAACATAGGCACTTAACATAAGATTGTTATTTTGGACAATTATTTCAAACATCCACCATACACTCGACCTTCGCTTTCAAGATCATTAGCAGTAATGTTACTCAAAGCCTTTCAAACATAATATAAGTATGTCGGAGAGGGACTGAGCAATGGTTTCTTGAAGAGTAGCTTCTGGTAGCCAACCACATATATATGGAATTGCCATCCTAATAATTTTAGCTAGTTTTGAAAAATCGTCATACAACCTATCCTTAGCCATTTAAGGATATGCACGAGAATCTGTATCTTACATGTTTTCAACTAAGCTTATAGTTACTCCTGATAAACCAATAAGATAATCTCTTACCATATGAGAGTAAGTAGACATCCTTAAATTGGCAAGACCTATGGATGATTTTTTAATAGTTCGACCTATATATTGCTCAAATAACGAGTATCAACAAGAGTACGTCCACTCTACTTGCTGTTGTTACATGTGTTTTTCTATATGCTATAGGAGTAAATTCCATAAACCAACCGTCATACAAGCACACAGATTACAAAATATAATTTTTTCAAAAATCAGTTTTATCTCTATTGATGTTAATCTACTCTCTCCTTAAATAACATCTTTTGTTAATTCCAATGTCGCCGATATCGCACTACAAGGCAGTACAAATTTTCACCAAAACATCTGTCGTAAGATTTTCATTCTTACCGAACTTTGCCATTGAAGCATGACTTATGCCTGCTGCACCGCATAAATCCTTTTTCTTCATATCTCGATCAATCAGAATTTTCTATAACTTCTTATAACTCAAATAGCAAGTTTATCAGTTTCACAAAAATTTCATACATAGCTGAATTAAAGTCAGAAATCGCTGATTTTAAGAATAGTATATCATAATCTCTCGTTTTTTCAATGGAATAAATGTAAATAATTATAAAAACTCGATTTAAAGGCTAATATAATATCCTTTTTAATGTTTTTTATCTTGTTTCAGTCAGTATTCAATATCCTCACAAGCATCATTTTGGCTATGCTTGAATCATTATATTCTACCTCTTAGATATTTGTACTAT
This sequence comes from uncultured Mucispirillum sp., assembly GCA_944323205.1. Lineage (GTDB taxonomy): Bacteria > Chrysiogenota > Deferribacteres > Deferribacterales > Mucispirillaceae > Mucispirillum. The sequence goes on from CALURO010000018.1 coordinate 5,803, forward strand.
AAATATCATTATTATCCATAGTAACACAAACACAGTATTGAGTATTGTAAATATTATTCCTTGCAAAAAACTATATAATATTATGTTTTTTGTATTTTAATCACTGTGTTATATAATTTTATGTAATATTATATCATGTTGCTTAATAATTCCTATATTTTTACAATCTATCCTACATACGACATTTGCACGGGACAAGTGCGACATTTATATGGTTGTCATAGGTTAATTTTATGGGACATTTGTCACAGGTATAGTATATATTTGTTTGTTTATATATTCGCACCTTTTTTATTGACCATTTCTCACATACTCTGTCTCATTTTTTTGCCTTTGATAAGCCCTTTTGGCATTGTTTATATATTGCTTTATATCCCTATATCCAAACCAGTCTTGTTCTTCTATATTAGTGATATGCTTACCACAACTCTAGATTCATGATTAAACAAACAAGGGCAGTACCAGATTGATACAAACATTAATATTTCAGCTAAATCTATTATTATAACATTTACTGTTTCTGATTCAGAGAAAACAAGTTTACAACAATCTTTAGTAGATTATTTTGGGGAATTAACTGATATGAAAAATAAATATCCTGACGAGCCTGATTATGAAATTTTTGATGAAGCATGGCAAGGTATGAAAGGTAAAACTGCTGTTGCGTATCGTATTCTTACAGATCCTAATACAGGAATAATATACACTTTTCTTACATATGCTATTATGAAATAATATTTAGATAAAATATAGCCTCATCAATTACTGATGGGCATCTTTAACTATTCTTGACCATCTAACAATCTTCTAGTTTCTTCTTCATTTTTACCTCACACATCTTCCCCAAGAATTTCCCCAAACTTTTGAAAAAAATATATACGATTATGTATTTTTCATACACAAATAACCATGTATATTCATATATATTTGATACTTAATGAGAATCAAGTCCCCTCTTCGGTATAATAACAAAAAAGGTAGAGTAAAAAACTCTCTCCTGCACCTACATTTAACATTCTAGTTAGTAAAAGTTATAGACTCTTCGCTTCGCTCTGAGTGACATAAGGTGTTGTAAAAAAAATGGGGTACCCATAGACAATTTATCATATCTTGATTTTATATTAATTATAAACTATATATTAGTAGCATATATATAAATATTTTCAGCATCAGGGGTAATTTATGGAAATACTTGTACTTATTTTAATTATTGCAGGAACATATATTTTTTTAAGAGTTTTTACAGTTCACAGGTGCCCTTACTGCCAGTCAAGATATATAAATAGAAATAAGAAGATAGAAAATAAGAAAGGTTATAAAGTATATGTATGCAGTGCCTGTGGAAAAGTAACAGAAAGGAAAAATCTATTTTATAAAGAAAAATAAAATAAATCTTCTGCATAAAATATAATATTACAAAAATTATAAATCCATAAAAAAAGGGCAGAGAATATATCCCTGCCCTTATATATGTTGAATTCTTATTAATCTTATTATTTAACAAAAAGAAGGATAAGAGAAACAACTAAACCATAAATTGCAATAGATTCAATAAGAGCAACACCTACAAGTAAGTAAGTGAAGATTTTACCAGCAACACCAGGGTTACGAGAAATACCTTCAAGACCGCCTCTAATAGCACTACCCATACCAACACCAGCACCAAGACCTGCAAGACCTATTGCAAGACCAGCACCAAGATAAAGTGCCCAAGAACTAGAATCTGCACCAGTTTGTGCGAAAGCTGGCACTGCAATTAATGCCATCATTGTAGCTAAGATAACTTTTTTCATTTAAAAGTCCTCCAAAAAAATAAAAAATATTTTAAGCGTAAAATAAGAACGCTATTTTTTTAATTTATATATACATCTGATGAGATGATATACTTACATATTTATCTAATTAAATCAAATAAAATTTAATTAAGATTTTTAGTTTAGTCTAGGCGGAATGATAAAAAGCGACAGGAGTTTACAAAATAAGTAAATGACTTAGCTTTTTATCAGTCCAACAACGAATAAACTAAAACCAAACAATATTAAACATAACATTTAGCTTGAATTTTTTCTTTAGACAAGGCGGAAAGTTTTAAAATGAAGGGAGTTTACATAATAGTAAATGACCGAATTTAAAAACTTTCCAACACAGTATAAAGAAAAAAGGCTGCTAAATTAGTGGGCTTCTTCTAAAGCTCCAGCTATATACACCATAGTCAGCATCATAAACACAAATGCCTGTAATATACTTGTAAATATCATTAAGAAAAACATTGGTATTGGTAATAAAAATGGAACAAGCATAAATAATATTACCACTACTAAATCTTCACCAGCAATGTTACCAAAAAGCCTCATTGTAAGAGAAAGCGGTCTTGCTAAGTGGCTGATAATTTCTATTATTAACATAAATGGTGCAAGTGCAGGTAAAGGCCCTAAAAAGTGCTTAATATAAGATGCACCATGTTTTTTTATACCTATAAAGTTATAAAGAAGAAATACAAGTATTGCTGGAGCAGCAGTTGTATTCATATTACTTGTAGGTGGAATAAGTCCGGGAATAAGTGCCATAAGGTTTGATACTGCAACATAAAGACCAATACCAAAAACTACTGGCAGATAGGCTTTGCCTTCCTTACCCATAACATCTACAGCTAGATTACTTATGCCGCCAACTAACACTTCAAAAAAGTTTTGTGATTTAGAAGGTATCTCGCTGCGTAATGTGCGAACATATAAACCTAAAAAGAAAATAATGCATACAGCAACACAAAGCATTATTACATGAAGATAATGATGCTGAATACCTGCTGGTAAAAATGATGTCAAATTAAGAGGATGTTCCATCTTCTTTCCCCCGAAAGATTTGATATATTCCAGTAATAAAAACTCCCACAAAAGGAAGTATTATACCCAGTGCAAACGACCATTTGTATAACTTAAACTCTACAAGTGAAATGTATATACAAACGCCTATAAAAACCCACCTTGTAAAACTCTGCAATAGAAAGCCTGCAACAGTTGCCTGCTTCACTGCTCTTTTTAAATAGCGGGCAAGTAAAAGTAAATCTATAAGTATGATAATAAAACCTGCAAAAAAAGCATTTGCATAAGCAATATCATAAATAAAATAAAATGCTGTATAACCTGATATAAGCATTATAATAGAGATTATAAGCATAGATTTATAACTTTTTATCATCACACCCTTATTATACTATATTATATATTTTTTTTTCGCAAGTGTTTTCTACACTAATTTTGTGTTTTTTCTTTATGGTTTACAAGTATATATAAAACACTGATTTATTGTTTTTTTTCTTTATCGTCTCTTATATCTTCTAAAGTGATACCTGCTTTTTTCATATAATGGATTGCATTTTTTATGCCTGCTATCACACCAAAAATTAAAAATACAAATAAAAGCCATGGAGAAGTGCCAAGCCATTTATCTAAAAAATAACCTATCACACCACCTACAAGCATACCAGAAACTAAAGCCATTCCAACAGTGGAAGCATTAAAAAGCTGCTTATAAACAGACTTGTCTTTATCTTCTTCATCACCGTTATTTTTAGGAATATATGCCATTTTATAACTCTTTTAATGATTCGTAATGTGCTTTTATTGTTTTTTCAATATCTTCATCACTGTGAACACTTGAAACAAACATTGCTTCAAACTGTGCAGGTGCTAATGCTATACCACGGTTAAGCATATTATGAAAATATTTTGCATATTTTTTAGTATCGCTTTTTACTGCATCAGCATAACTTTCTACTTTTCCTTCAGTAAAAAATGTGCAGGAAAGAGATTCTATTGTGTTAAAAGCATAGTTTAAGCCTAATTTTTTAGAATTTTCTTTAAATCCTGACCATAATTTATCAGATTTATCTTTTAAATTTTTATAAAAATCTGGTGCAGATAATTTTTCTAATGTTTTAAGACCTGCTGTCATTGCCAGTGGATTGCCGGATAAAGTACCTGCCTGATATACAGGACCTGCAGGTGAAACCATATCCATAATATCGCTTCTGCCGCCGTAAGCACCAACAGGCATACCGCCGCCAATAATTTTACCCATAGTAGTAATGTCTGGATTTACTCCAAAATATTTCTGAGCACCACCTGATGACAGTCTGAAACCAGTAATAACTTCATCAAATATTAATAATGCACCGTTTTCATCGCATAATTTTCTAAGACCTTCTAAAAAGTCAGGTTTAGGAAGAACTACCCCCATATTTGCAGCAACCGGCTCAACTATTAAGCATGCAATTTCATTTTTATTCTGCTTAAATATTTCTGCCACATTTTCTAAATCATTATATTGTGCAATAATAGTGTTTTTTGCAGCATCCTGCGGAACACCGGGAGATGATGTTTCTCCAAAAGTTAAAAGACCACTGCCTGCTTTAACAAGCATAAAATCAGAATGACCATGATAGCAGCCTTCAAATTTTATAATTTTATCTCTTTTTGTGAAACCTCTTGCAAGTCTTAATGCACTCATAACTGCTTCCGTGCCAGATGATACCATACGAACTTTCTCAACTGACGGCATTAATTCTACAATCTTTGCTGCCAGCTCTGTTTCTTTTTTAGTTGGTGCACCAAAACTTGTGCCATCTGATACTGCCTTAATAACTGCATCATTAACATCTTTATCACAATGGCCTAAAATCATAGGTCCCCACGAACATACATAATCAATATATTCATTATTATCAGTATCCCAAATATGACTGCCTTTACCTTTTGCAACAAAATACGGCTCGCCACCAACTGAGCCAAATGCTCTTACAGGACTGTTTACACCACCGGGAATATATTTTTTAGCTTCATCAAAAAGTGACATTTTACATCTCCATTCATTAAAATAAGATTAGGCATATTAAATACTATAATGCAAAATTTTTCAAGATGAGATTTTACCTGCTTCACCTCCATTTTTTTTAAAACACCTTATGTCACTCAGACGAGCGTTTTTTGCGAGGACTGCCGATTTCCCGAGCTATTGCTGAGGAATCAGAAATCGCACAGGCTAGACCGAAGCGAAGAGTCTATAATTTTTACTAGCTGGAACATTATAAACTTCTTCGCCTACTATCGTAGGCTCTGAATGACAGTTATTACAATTATTTATATTTTTACATATATTATAAAATAGTTATAGCATTTTTTAATAAAAAAATGGGGGTGAAGCAGAAGATTTTAGAATTTACTAGAATTTTTAGTAAACTTTTATTCTATTATATCCTTAGAATAACCTTTCTGCTTTATCAGTAAATCAGCTGGTATGCTCTATATTACTTCATTTTCATTTTTTATACATAGATAACTTTACCAGCAATCTTTTTATCTGTCATTCTGTTAGCTGTATAGATGATACATTTTCCTAAGCTGGCAGCTTCCTTTATTTTGACAGCAGCTTTTGATTTAGAATTATCATCAAGTGAAACAAAAGGCTCATCAAGGATAATCAATTCTTTTGTTTCAAGATAACCGTAGATAAAAAGCAGCCGCTTTTGACCGTCACTTAAATAAAATGGACTCATATCTTCACCAGCATTTATCTCCTTTAATAAATTTTTTGCTCCAGCTTCATCATTATCCATAATAAGCACAGCTTCAGCCAATGCTGTTTCTTTAAATATTAAATGCTCTGGAAACTGCAAACATACACCAAGCTGTTTTTTATCTATTTTATAAGATATACTACCCTGTTTTTTATCTATTATACCACATATTGTTTTAAGAAGTACACTTTTTCCGCTGCCATTAAGTCCAAAAATGCATATTATATCCCCTTTTTCTGCTGAAAAACTAACTTTTTTAGAGTTAACAAGGGTTTCTAAATCTTCTACCTGCAATAAAATATTTTCCAAAAACTACCTGCCTTTATTATAATTCTTAATAATTCCGTCCTACAGAAAAAATTTTAACATTATAAGGATATAAATTATAGAAAAAAAATTGAAATTTTATTTATATCTATCCACATTTAGATTACCTAATATATTTTTCTGCAAATGCTTTTACTTTTTCAGCTGCAAGTTCTGCTCTTTCATAAAGCACTTCATCAAAAAGTCTGTCATTAATATATGGCGATTTATCAAGGTTGCATAAAAGTCTTGCAGCTTTTACCCCGTTTTCTTTTGTGCTAAGGATTTGAGCAATAGGCACAACAGAACCTTCTGTGCCGATAACTGCTGTGCCGTCACATGACTGCAACTCTGCAAAGGCTTGATACATATCGTAATATCTTGGTGCCTGCTCTCCAAAAAATATAACAGATGGTTTAAATTCAGTTCCGCCGCATTTTTCACATTTTAAAGGTTTATATTCACCTTCAATATATACTTCATTAAGACATTCTGTGCAGTGAATATAGTTTATATGACCATGAACATGCATAACTTTTGTGCAGCCTGCCTTTTCAAGAAGATTATCAATATTTTGAGTAATAACTATAACTTTTTCTTCACCATATTTATTTTGCAGTTCTGCAATAACTTTATGCATTTTATTAGGCTCTGCTTTAGCATACTGGCATCTTCTTTTTGAGTAAAACTCATGTACCATATTATAATTTGCTCTCCATGCTGCTATATTGCAGACTTTATTTATATCATACTTATCCCACAGACCATTTCCACCGCGAAATACACCTAATCCGCTGTCTGCACTAAGCCCTGCACCACTGAAAAACAACATTTTAGCCATTTCATCACCTATAAAAAAAGGGGCATAAGCCCCACATAATTATTTATTTACTCATATTATTTAAAAATTCAGCATTTGTTTTTGTGCCGCGCATTTTATCAAGCACAAGCTCCATAGCATCAACAGGGTTCATATTTGACAAGAACCTGCGTAATATCCATACTTTGTTCTGCTCTTCCTGAGTATGCAGCAGTTCTTCACGGCGGGTGCCTGATTTATTAATATCAATAGCAGGAAACAGTCTGCGTTCCACAAGTCTTCTATCAAGATGAAGTTCCATATTACCTGTTCCTTTAAACTCTTCAAAAATTACTTCGTCCATTCTAGAGCCGGTATCTACAAGAGCAGATGCAATAATAGACAGACTGCCCCCGTTTTCAATATTTCTTGCAGCACCAAAGAAGCGTTTTGGTTTATGCAGTGCATTAGCATCAACACCACCAGAAAGCACTTTACCACTTGATGGCTCAACAGCATTATAGGCTCTTGCAAGGCGTGTAATACTGTCTAATATAATAACTACATCTCTGCCGCTTTCTACAAGTCGTTTTGACTTATTAAGCACCATTTCAGCTACCTGAACATGTCTGTAAGCTGGCTCATCAAAAGTAGATGATATAACTTCCACCTGCATAGGCTCTCTGCCTTCATTAATGGCTTCTGCTGTCATTGCTGCTACAGTTTTTTTAAAGTCTGTAACTTCTTCCGGCCTTTCATCTATTAATAAAAGTATCATATATACTTCTGGATGATTTTTTGCAATAGAGCTTGCAATAGATTTCATAAGAACAGTTTTACCAGTTCTAGGTGGAGCAACAATTAAGCCACGCTGTCCCTTACCTATTGGTGCAATTAAGTTTATACATCTTGTATCATATTTTGTAGGGTCTGATTCTAAATTAAGCCTTTCATCTGGAAAAAGAGGTGTTAAGTTTTCAAAAAGGTTCCTTTGTCTTGTAGGTGCATCAAAATTTACTGTTTCTACTTTTAAAAGAGCAAAATATTTTTCATTATCTTTTGGCGGCCTTATTTCTCCAGCAACAGTATCACCATTTCTAAGTCCGAACCTTCTAATTTGTGCAGGCGATACATATATATCATCAGGACCGGGCAGATAGTTATAGTCTGGAGAGCGTAGAAAACCAAAACCATCTGGTAAAATCTCTAAAACACCCTGCCCATAAATCTGACCATTTTTAATGCTTGTAGATTTTAATATCTCAAATACAAGCTCTTGTTTTAATAAGTTTTCAGCATTTTCAATTTCAAGCTGAGTAGCAATAGTCACTAAATCTTCAATAGATTTCTTTTTTAACTCTGTAAGATTCACAAATATACCCCTATGTAACGAACATTTATATATTACTTAAAATATTTTCACATAAAAACAGATAAATAAAGCAACAGTAAAATTTAAGGTAACTGAAATTTAACTAAAAAATTGGTTGATAATATACAGAACCTTTTAGAAAAAAATGGAATAATGTATACTTCTTTATTATTATATATTAAAAACTTTGTCAAGAGAAATTTATAAAAACATACCTTTTTTCTTCTTAACCACTTTGACGCATTTATATATTTCTATATAATATCTAATAATTTTAATGACTTAATAGAAAACATATGATAAAATACTTTTAATTTAGTAAATAGTAACGGAGAGAATTATGAAAAAACTTGTAATTTTAGCGGCTGCTGCTATTGCTCTTTTTTCATTTGGGTGTAAAAAAGAGGAAGCTCAAAAACAGCAGGATAATGTAAGCAAAGAAGAGACAGTAGAAAAAACTGATATGACTCAGTTTGAAAAATCACTTTCTTTATTTCAAAACCCACAGTATGACTTACTTTATAAGTTAATTGAAAAAGGTATTAATGCAGAACTTGAAGATAATGTTACAATACCTTATCCAAGCCATGCAAAACGCCTTTTAATTAATGATGAACAAATCACTATCCAAAAAGGTGCAACACCACTTGGTATTGCTGCTCTTTTCTGCACACCTTCACTTGTTAATGATTTAATAGAAAAAGGGGCAGATTTAAAAACAACTGTTAACGGCAACTCTATTGCTGCTGTTATTATCCAATGCGGCGAAGCAGAACAGGCTGGTATGTTTGAAAACTATTTATCAGCTGTCCGCAAATTTGAAAGAGATAATCCAGAAACTTATGAAAATAAATCTGAATTATATGCAGCTAATTCAATGATTTATACTATGGCAGATAATGGTGAATATATCCCTTCTCAAACTATTATGAACTATGCAGTGCAAAATAAATTAAATGATGCTATACCTGTTATATTAAAATATGCTGGCGGCATAAACTTCTTTAAAAATGATAATAATAATCCTGATAATATACTTCCAATTATTACAGCATTAAATTATCAAAACTATGAAGCTGTAAGACTGTTTTTTGAAAGAACAGGCTCTCTTTTTGCAGAAATGTATACTCTTGATGGTGTAAAAGTATCACTGATAGATTATCTTTTCTATAATGCAATGGACGCTCAGATTAAAGAAGCAGATGTACCTGTTAAAACATTTTTCAAATCTTTAGTAAATGGCTACAAACAAAGTAAACCAGGTATTGCAGAAATCAAAAAATTTGTTGAAAATGATGATTTAACTGCTAAATTAGAAACTTCACTTGCTACTGATACTGTGGAAATACCAGCTGGTGGAACTATGGCTCATATTGCTGCATCTATGGATTATCATGCACTTTTAAAAGCTATGGCTTTTTATAATAATAAAACAAATATTTTAAATCTGCAGGACAGTAACGGCGATACTCCACTTCATACTGCAGTTAGGGCAGGCAGCTTCTCATCAGCAAGAATATTATTAGAAGCTGGTGCATATATTGATATACAAAATAATAACGGCTTAACTCCACTTGCTGTTGCAATAAAAGAATATAACGGTAAAAATCAGGCATCTATTGTAAGGCTTCTTTTAACAAGTGCAGCTAATACGAAAACTAACTATGCTTTAACACTTGATGAAGAAACTTTAGAATATGCAAAAAATATTAAAGCAGTAAATGATGCTCTTAATAAATATAATATAAAAGAAGAAGATATAGAAGTAAGGGGATATTTATTATCTATGGCAAAAAGTTATGCTGAAAGAGACCTTAACCCACAAATTGTAAGAATTTTACAGGGCGGATTAAATAATCAGCTTAAATTTGCAACTTATATGTATGAAACTAACCCATTCCCAAAAGATGCTACACCATTAATTGCTGCTGCTATTGCATGTTCTGAAGATACTGCTCGTTATTTAGTCCTTGCAAAAGCTGATGCAGATATAAGAATCACTGGTGAAAACGATTTAAAATATGATGCTTATGATTTTGCAGACAGAGTTTCCCAGTGCGAAGCAGTAAAAACAATGCTTAAAAACCCATCATCTTTAAAAGTTAATATGCAGGGCTTTTATGAATGGGATACTGTTACAGCAGAAGCAGAAGCTGAAAAACAAGGATTATTTGATGAACCAGCAGAAGATAATGCAGCAGAAACAGAAGAAGCATACACTGTTGAAGAAAGTAATAATACTGATAACAGCCAAAACGATGAAGCAGATGTAGAATTAATTATTGAAGATGAAGAATAGTTAATAGTTATAATTTATTATATATCAATAAATAAGTGAAAAAACTCCTGCTCTTGACTGAATAACTTTATTCTGTTATTCACAGAGCAGGATATAAAACATGTCATCATAGAAAACTGAATTTACAGACTTTTTTCACAGGCTCAAAAAATGATATATGAAAATCATATCACATTATCATTATGTGTGTTTTTTTAGCAATCATAATTTTTTATAAAATTAAGCCCTAAATCTGGAAAATCTGTAAACAGTCCGTCAGCTCCAGCCTGATATAATATTGCTTCATAAAGTTCATCTACATTATCTACATAGGCTGGCAGTTTGTCTTTCCTAACAGTATAAGGGTGCACAACCATATTATTATCATGAGCAAGTTTTACAAAATCAGTTATAACAATATTTCCTTTTTTAGATGCAGCCCCGTCAATAACCATATCATTGCTTGGACCTGCACCATCTGCATATTTTGCCACAAGTGCCATACCCTCATGCGTTCTAAGTTTATCAAAATCAAATGGATGCCATGAACCATCATTATGCTGCTCATAAGTTTCATTCCATGAGTTTTCTGCAAAAAGCATAACTGTCTTTAAATCCATATTCATATCTACCATTAATTTTTCTTTTACATATACTAAATCTGGAAAATCAAATGTCTGGAAGTATACATTGCTGGCTTTTGTAGTATAGCCGTATTTTTTTAACACTTCTAATGTTGCTTTTGAAATATCTTTGCCTTCCTGCTTATGAAACCATGGAGCTTTTGTTTCCACATATAAACCAACATCTTTTCCAAGTGTTTTATTCAGCCCTTGAATAAACTCTATTTCTTCTTCAAATGTATGTATTTCAAAAGTAGATTTTCCCATTGGAAATCTATCTGGATAGTCCTGCACTTTTTTGCCGTTTTTTACAGTAAATCCTTCCATAAAATTTAAGCTCTTTATTTCATCAAGTGTAAAATCTATAACATAATATCTGCCGTCATCCCTTGTTCTATTTGGAAATTTATCTGCCACATCTGTAACCCTGTCAAGAAAATGGTCATGAATAACTATAAGATGATTATCTTTACTCATGGCCAAATCCTGCTCTAAAAACGGGGCACCCATTTGATAAGCTAATGCTTTTGAAGCAAGAGTATGCTCTGGAAGATAGCCGCTTGCACCACGGTGAGCGATAATAATTTTGTCTAACTTTTTCATAATAATATGAAAATCTACCAAGCTTTAGTTGGGTCTATTTCAAGCATTGAACGGCTTTCATAAAAAGCATAAACATCATCACCACATTCTGCAGAATTATCTTCTGATGATACACCTTTCATATTTTTTTCAATTTTTACAAAACTTTCTGCCTCTTCTGCTGTAAACCCTTTTGATTGAAGAAGTTGTAAAAGGTCTGAATATGTTTTCATAATACACCCCACTAAACTTGAGATATAATACTATAATTTTGATAAATAATAAATACTTTTATAATATTTTTTACTACATAATGATTTTATAAAAAAACTGCTCCTGTTTTCACAAGAGCAGTTTCAAAATTTATAATGCCCCACATACAATTAGTGAAGCTGTATCTACTTTTTTAAGTAGAAGGACGCATATGAAAAGAATATAAGTCAGCCTTCTAAAAGATGCCGTGCCTGTATCTGTTCATTAAAAGATATATCTTTTACAATAAACATTCCAGAAAACTTAATATTATGCACCATATCCTGCATTTCTTTGCGTATGGATGTAATACTTTCAGTTTTGCTCATTAAGCATGCTCTATTAAAATTTAAACACTGCTGCCTTATTTCATAAATATCACTAAAACTGGCATTGCTGTCATTTTTAGTTCGCTCCATTTCTTTTTTGTTATGGGGCACGGGATTATCTGGTGTATCGCGTAACTGTGTATCAATAGATAACACTTTAAATAAATTATCCATAAATCACCTGCCTTTTTTGCGCATTAAAAATTACTTACTATGTTTTACATAATAGGTAGCTGTGTGGCTGAAAAACATCAGCCACTATTTATATTAACCTAATAACTGCATTGCATAGCCTGGGATTTGGTTAGCCTGAGCAAGCATTGCTGTAGCTGACTGCATAAGCACTTGCTGTGCTGCTAAATCACTTGATGCTTGAGCTATATCTAA
>CALURO010000019.1 GCA_944323205.1 uncultured Mucispirillum sp.
TTAGCTGATTTAATATCATATTCTGATAATAAATTCGCTATTATTTGACGCTTACCCTCCGTCATTACTACTTTGTGGACTGGTTTCTTCTTGCGTGCCATACTTAAGCTCCTTTCATATCTTTTTAGTATATCATAGAAAACTTAAGTTTGCACTATTTACAGACTTGTTTTCACAGGCTCATACATTCAGCTATATATATGGCTTATTTAATACGCAGATAATCAAATAAATTTACTTTATATGCTCTATAGGATGATGTTGCTGGACCATACTGTACAGACATTTCAAATACTGGAATATGGTCTTTATTCAATTCAACAACTCGCATCCTGCTTTCGTCAGAATTATAACGAACCATACCTGAATGTACTATATAATTACCACTTTCAAGCATATAAGCATTACTTTGAAACTGTGAAAATAAATCTAATCCCCTATCTTTTCCGTAACTCCATTTTTCTTTAATAGTCATATTGGTTTCATTAATTTCATACTCTACAATACGACTAAATGAATTATTATGTGTTACTTCGCCTTCATAATATCTATTATCTCCATTATCAAAACATACAAAAGAATTCTCTGATGTAAGTCGAACAGAATGCTGTGCAAATGGCCATTCAAAATCTGCATGTGATTTTCTGCCTGCAAGTACATCCTCATCTTCTATTAATATGCCATTTTTATCAACTGGTTTTAATAATTTATCTTTAATATCTACTTCATAACCATCTAAATCAATATGTGGAGTGACTGCCCATACTACACTAAAATTACCGTTCTCATCAGGGTATGTTATTTTGTATATACCCTGATGGCGTGCTGAAAAAATAACTGTATTATCAGGTTTATTATAGTAAACAGAATTTATATGCAGCCAGTCTGTTGGATAACCTTTGTACCAGTTAATAACTGCACTTCTTTTTGGTATTACTTTGTTTAAGTCCCACTCATATATAACCTGTTTTGTTGCAGGATTATATTCTATAATTCTATCCTCCACATATTTTGCACCATTTTTTGAAACGGCAGCAATAATATTTCCATTATCTTTTGTTATCATATCATGGTGAAATTTATAGCCAGCATCTGTAATATCAATTAATTTATCATGCTTTTCTTGTCCAAGCAAAGAATAATATTTTGCAATACTTGGATTTGATTCATGGGTAAGCATCATGATATCATTGTCTTTATCTAATTCAATAGGTGCATAGTATACATTTTCATCTAAAAACCATCTGATATTACCTTCCATATCAACCATTATTTTATGATTATATATCCTATATTTATCTCTTAATAAAAATAACAGCCAGCCTGGTGTTATATGCTCATAGTCAGCTTTTTCGACAGTAATCTTATATGTATCAAGATTACCTGCATAATCAGTTAAATTAAGAGCATTCCTTTTAAGAATAAATTCCTGACTAAAACATTTTTCTCCATTTTCTTTATATGCAAATAATTCTACTATATTATCATGATTTTCATATAATCCATATATAGCAGCATCTTGTTTTGTATCATAACCAGTATATGTTTTTTCAGCATCAACTACAGATGGATTATTTTTATATTTAATTTTAAACCCACTTACTGCCTTCTCATTTGTAACAATATGGGCTAATGCTGTTAATGGTGAATTTTTAAATGGGTCATCTTCAATGAATATATCTGCATTACGGCTTACTACTGCACCAGTACTTCTGTATATTTTTTCACTAGTGTTAGTACTATTTACAATATTATATTCTATATAAAACTCAAGTCCATAACATAAAGAGTTTAAGCTGCTGTCTAAAACATCACCATTATAAGTAACTTTAATATTAACCGGCTGTATACTCTCCGCTGCTGTTGGTTTATCAACAGTAACTGTTACACTGCTTTGTCCATTTAAAAGGATTTTATTATTACTAGGCACTATATTTAAAACAAGTGAATCTGGAGCATCCATTTTTGTATTATCAATAGAAAGCTGAACAAATCCTTGATAACCATTACTTTCTTTAAGCTGTAATTCCTGAGTTTTAATAATGTAATCTACATAAACAGTCTGCTCCTGAACTGGAGTATCTTCTTTTGAATTATTACACCCTGTCAAGATAACAAGCAGACACAAGCATATTATGTTTATTATATATCTCATAATTTTCCCCTTATATAGCTGAATGTTTTTTTAAGAGTATATTTTATTCCATATTTTTTACAGTTATATTTAAATTTTTCAATTAAAGAAGATTGGAGCACTTCCGACTGATTAGATATATGTTCCTCTTTAATTATCTTATTATTTACCACATTACATTCTGGTCCGTATAATTTTATATTAAAATAGATAGTTATATCAGAACAAGTTCTATCAATATTATATTTTAAATATGACATAGGCTCTAAATATACATCATTATTATGCATAACAAGACTATCTTGATTAGAAGGCAGTATTTCAATTTTTTCCTGCCCAGAAGTAACTTCTATTTTTGGCAGCTCAGCAATAAATGTTTTATTAATTACTGTAAATACAATATCCTTAATATGCTTATTCTCCATATTAATTGAATATTTATATGGGAAATCTGCAATATCTATAAAACGCTTTTCCTGTTTTTCATCAGTATTATACATACATTCAATATCAAGAGGCAGGAAAGATGTTTGAACAGTACTTGGCATTTTTTCTATTATGCTGAATCTGTTATTTTCTGATTTAATTTTATCTATTAATTCCAGTAATTTAGTTTTTCCCTGTTCGTAGTGCTCAAATATCTGCAGATAAAGTTTATAATTATATTCCTGCATATCAGATATTTCTGCATCTGTTGGTATTTTACCAGCAATAAAATCTTCAAGCAGTATATATTTACCTTTATCAGCTGCAAAATCACCAATATTTGGATTTTTCACAATAGGAATGATTTTATAAGCCAGATATTCAACAAGTTTTGTTGGAAATGCCACATTATTTACAGCAATATCATCCCGTAAAACAAAGCCAAAATCAGCACTTTCAAAATAATTTTTGATTTGCTCATGAGGTACAGAATCAATTTTTATATATTGCGATACACCCATTCTGTCAGATATTTTTCTAAGCTCATCAGGCTCATTTGTTAAAAATATAAATTCATATTTATCTTTAAGCACTCCTACAGTCTGGAGCATATCTTCTACATTCTGCCACTTATGCAGTCCGCCTGCATATACTACTTTTTTTCTTTCGTTATGTTTTTTCTCAATATTTACCATCTCTGTTACATTAATTGGAAGATAAATAAAATTATCTTTCTGATGGTTAAATGTTTTCTTATAAAACTCTTTCATAGCATTTGTAACAACCATAACTGCACGGCTATTTTTTACTGCATTTGCTTCAAAATGTTCAATATAATTTCCACGCTGATTTCTGCCAACAATGCGTTCTTCTTCTGCAGCTATGCCATGTGCATCTGTAATAATCTTATTGGAAGAATAATACGGATATAAATAAGTAGAAGAAAAAATCATAGTTTGTGCATATATTACACTTGCATTATTTAATATTTCAGCAAGCTTTATATGGTGTGCTGCAAATCTAAAATCAAGCAGCTGAACATAAGTTTTATCTGCAATATAAAATGGTTCTCTAATAGAATAATCACTGCCTTGATATTCATTATATACATATAGTCTTTCTTCGTTTGCAAACAGCATATCAATATTATAAATTCTTCTGAACATTCCGTCTTGTCTTAATGTTTCATAAGGATATGGAGAAAAAATTACTATCATAAGCTAACCTTTCATTATGTTTATTATATTTTTTACTGATGATTTTAAGGCAGCAGCTATTTTACCGCTTTTGCTAAGACGCTGTTTATAGCCTGCAGTCCACATAACTTGTTTTTTATTATATTTGCGTAAAACTGCCTGCAGAAGATTATCTTTAGGGGCAGTTTTATATTTTAAGTAATCTAATGTTCCAACAATATGCATATATTCGCCAACTGCTTCTGCCATTTTTGTATCTGGATTATCAAGTAAATGTAAGTATCTTATTATGCCGTTATTATTAAGTATCATATTGTAAAACTCATAATTTTCCGCATAGAACTTTGATGCATAAAGTATGCCTTTCTGCATTTCTTCAACAAAAGCCTTATTTTCATCTGTATATAATACATCAAATACAGGCTTGTTATCTTTGTAACCCTGCACAACAGGCTGGTTGGTATGGCAGAATATTTCCAGCAGTCTTAATACTTCATGGTTAAAATTACATGGAGAATAAGGGTTAAAAGCATATCCTGTTTTTTGGTTATTTTCAGAATGTATCAATGTATAGTTTGATACACCAAAATAGTATCCGTGCAGTTTTGTATTAATATTTTCTTTTTCTAAAATATAATAGATTGTATCCTGTATTGAACCATTCCAGCCAATATCTACATAAGCAGTATCTGCACCATATGCATTTTCATTTTTCAAATATTCAAGAAGGCTTTCTCTTTGTTTTCTTGAATTTTCTTCACTTATAGTTTTAAGCTCACTGTGAGCTACTACAAGCCACCTTATAAAGCCTGCCATATCAAAAGTGACTTTTGTATTTTCATCCCAGTTTTTGCCGTTAGCTTTTGCATATGCTAATAATTTATCTAATGGGATTAAAAGTCTTGCTGCAATTTCTTTTAATGTAACATCAGGACAGTTAAGTATAACAAAATCAAAACATCTGTTTTCATCAAGCTCATAATATGATGATGAAATAATACCATGTCTTGATACATGCAGATATTTTAATTCTATATCCATCTTGCTTTCAGCAGCAATTATTTCAGCAATCTGCCTTAAAATATCACCATCTCTTGACAGAAAAAACAGCTTTTTTATACTTTTTTTTAATGCATCATTAATAACAAATGAAACATATGAATATAACACTATTGATGCCATAAAAACACCAGTATAATATCCATCAGACATATTTCCTGATTTATATTCAAGATATTTTAATGCACCAGCATAATTTTGTACTGCTGTATTATCAGAAAGGCCTTCCAGCAAATAATGAGAAATATAGTTATCTTTTATATATGTAGAATGGATAGTCTGCCAGCCGTGTTTTTTTGGCATTTCTACATCTGCATGAATATTATCCCCTGTATGAATAATATTTTCAGGCTGTATATTATAATAACTGCTTACTATATTAAATATCTGCCCGTCCCATTTATTTGCCTTGTGCTCAGCAGATACCCATACATCAACATTATTATTGTTAATAATATTTGAAAATCTGCTGATAAAGTCCATAATAGTTTCTTTTGAAAAATACATATCACTTAAAAAAATAACTTTTTCTTTATTATTAATTAAGTTCTCAATCTGTGCTATATTTTCACTAACAGGCAGCATATTACTATATTCTGTCTGTATTTCTATTTCCTGCACTTTTTTTAAAACATCTCGTTTTATACCAAATATGTTGCCTATATAATCATATATCTCATCAAATGTTATATCATACCCAGCATTTAATCTTGCTTTAAGTGCACAGTGACTTCTGATATATACAAAATTTTTTACAAAATCAGAAGGTAAATGCAGGTGCTGATAATGTTCCATTAACTCCTGCTGCACCAGTGCATAAATGCCTTCTGGAGAAGCACATTTACGAGTAATTATAGTATCAAAAACATCAAAGGAATGTATTAATAATACATTTTTTTCAGCAGCATTACCCATGCTTCATGCTCCCCCCCCCGTTGAATATCTAACTTACCAGTTGAGATAAAATAATCTGCAACCTCGTAATATTTTTTATATGTATATTCTTCATCCATTTTATCAATTATTTCTTTGCTTAAATCTGGTGTTGGATGGTCATAATAATATTTTTCCATATAATATGCTAAATTATCTATATATTCTTCAGATAAAGTCATATTATTTGGTGTAAGAGTATTTATATCATGAGGTGGTTTTAAAAGAGTAATACCTTTTATATTATCAAGACCAGCCATTATACCTGTATTTGACATAATAACAGGTTTATTTGATACAAGGCACTCTAAAATAACAAGTGCATAACCCTCATAAAAAGCAGGGTGAACAATAATATCTGCTGTCTGATAATATGCTTGCGGATTACTTTGCAGACCACCATAAATAAATCTATCTTTTATATTATGCTCTGCTGTCAGCTGCTCTATTCTATCAAGAATACTTTTATCGTAACATTTACCAATAAAAAGAACATAAGCATTTGGACATTTATCTTTAATCTTTATAAATGCATTAACTAAAGAAAGATGGTTTTTTTGGTCCACAATACTTCCCACTGTTAAATAAAGAACAGCATCTTCTGGAATATTATGTTTTCTTCTTATTTCTTTTGTAATTTCACTATTTATTTCTTTTGATTTCTGCATAAACCGCTGTAAATTTATACCGTTAGGTGCTACAACTGCTTTTTCTTTTGGTATATTAAAAGTTGCTATAGCATAATCCTGAACAAATTGAGAAACAGAAAAGAAAGCTGATGTATATTGAATACTGTCTAATATTTCATTCATTAATACATCATTAGTTTTTGCCCAGATATATGTATTATGTATTACTTGAACAAATGGTATATTAAGCCTTGAAGCAATATTTGCACCTCTAAAGCTGTAGTGAGCATAAATAAATTTTACATGTGCATTTTTTAAAAATGCTTCGTAATCATTTTCCTGAAAAGGAAGAATTTTATAAGGCAGACCCATTTCCTGCACTCTTTTTAATGCATCACCTGCTGTGCCAAGTATTAAGATACCGCATTTTAAACCACATTTATTCACTATGTTTGCAGCATCAATTATAACATTTTCTAAACCGCCAGCAATAAAATTATCAACCTGCATAATTACATCAAAGTTTTCTTCTAATGCAGGTTTGTATATACAAGGTTTGCCTGCAATAATCTGCTGCATACGCATATCTGTAGAAACATTTGGTGCTATTTCTCTGCGTCTTAATTTTCTATAAACTATTTTTGCTAATGTTTTTAATCTGCTAGTTTCTCCAATTAATGCTGGATTTTTAACTAATGTAATAAGTTTATAAAGTTTGCCTATTTTTGAAGCATCAAACTCCCTTGCAAATGCTCTTATATCGTTAATAATTTCTGAATAGTTTTTATTTTCACTTTCAAGATATGCATTATACGATTTAAGTTTTTCATATTCAGATGATATATGTTTAAATTTTTCATCAAGAGCATTGTAAGCATTAATCCATCTGTTTAATTCCTGAGAAAGATTATCATGGGAAGTTATCCACTTATCTAACTCTTTATTATTTTCTTTGACAATATTTTCCAGATTTTCTATTTGTGCTTTACTGTCACTTTCTAATGCATTAAATGCTTTTATCCAGCTTTCTAATTCATGAGATAAATTATTATGAGATGCTACCCATTTATCTAATTCTTTACTATTTTCTTTAGCAGCATTTTCCAGCCTGTCTATTTCTGCTTTGCTGCTGCTTTCTAATTTATTATATGCTTTTATCCAGTTTTCTAATTCATGGGATAAATTATCATGGGAAGTTATCCACTTATCTAACTCTTTATTATTTTCTTTGACAATATTTTCCAGATTTTCTATTTGTGCTTTACTGTCACTTTCTAATGCATTAAATGCTTTTATCCAGCTTTCTAATTCATGAGATAAATTATTATGAGATGCTACCCATTTATCTAATTCTTTACTATTTTCTTTAGCAGCATTTTCCAGCCTGTCTATTTCTGCTTTACTGTCACTTTCTAATTTATTATATGCTTTTATCCAGCTGCCCAGTTCATTTGATAAATTGTCATGAGATTTTATCCATTTACTTAATTCTGCACTCATTTCCTGTATCTGTTTATACTGTGTTTCAGAATGATGAGTTAAGGCAGACCACTGAGTTCTGAAAATATTCAGCTCATTTATGTAAGATGGGGTAGATGATAAATAAGTGTACTGCTGTTTACTTAAATTGTACTGTAAACTATTAAGCCCCCAGCTGCATTTTACCGCTAAATCAAGCACATCCCTTAATTCTGGAATACCTGCAGGAAACGGGTCCTGAAAATCTCCTAAAGTTTTCAGCCAGTTATTTGTTAATGATTTTTCTGCTGTTTTTATACCTTTTGTCCAATAGTCAGTAGCTTTTTCTTGATTATCCCTGCCTAATTCAAGTTTACCAAGTAAATAATATGCATCTACTGCTTTTGTTGCAAGTAATGCTGAAAATTCTATCCATTTGCTTTCAACACAGCTAATAAATGATTTAACAGCTTTATCTTGATTACCTGCAGCAAGACTTATTAATCCACTTAAATATGATAAAGAACAAATCCAGCGAATAATAGAAAGGTTATCTGATTTATTGTTTAATTCATAATAATCATTATACAAATCAAGCCATTGTTTATAGCTTTCATTTGGTTTTTTACTAAGGTAATTATATCCAAGAACACATAATGCTGCACCATAATCTGCACTTTCTTTGCTGCTTTCGGCAAGTACTTTATGGCAGTATTCTACAAGCAGGCTGTCACTATGAACCCTTAAGCCTCTATAAACTATTGATGTTGCAATAAATGGATTGTTATAATCACGCTTAAACCCAGCAGCATATACCCCTAAATCAAACCATTTTTTTCCATTAATATCTTCATATTCAATTTTATCTTTGGTTAATGGATTTTTTACAAATACTATATATGCATTTGTTATACCATCTAACTCATCATATGATACCTTTTGTATTCTAGGGAGTTCTTTTTTAAATGTATATATTTCATCAATATCAAATAAATGAGTGTATTTTTTAATTAATTCAATATCATCACTTGAATGATAATAAATATATTTACCACCAGGTTTTAAAATATTATGCAGCTTATCTACATTAATATCTTCTCCTGTTAAATTGAGAATAACATCTGCACCAGTTTCTGCATTAAAGTCTTCAATATTTAATATATTTGTATTTTGATATCTTTTATCAAAATATTGTGAGGTGCTATATACAAACTTTGCTTGTGAGCCTGAAGCAGTTATATATGCTCCGTAACCATTATCACTGCTGAAAATTATAACCCTGCTGTTATGTGTTATATATTTGAATGCAAGATTATACTGTGCAAGTTTCATTTCACTTTCATAACCTGTAGAATGAAGCGGGTCTATACCGGCACTATTATCTGATGTTTTTTCATATATTCCAATATATTCAAGTTCGTTGCTGTCAATTGTAGAAAAAGTATCTGCATTAAACCTGTTAAAACTGTGCATAAAGCCAGAAGAAATGATTTTATTTTCCCACCACTGTCTGTCATGTATGCATATGTGCCATTTAAAATCTCTATCTACCCTTGTTGCAATATTAAGGTAAAGATATTTTTTTGTAACGCGTCTTAATTCACTTAATGCTTTATCTATATCTTCTTCTGCAATATGTTCTAAAACATCTGTAGATACAACTATGTCAAAGTAATTATCAGGATATGGAATAGAAAGCATAGAGCCTTGTTTTATTTTATCTTTATTGTACCATTTTTTTACAGATTCTACAGCATTATCAGAAACATCAAACCCATAAGCATCCATTCCAAGAAGGGCAAATTCTTTAACAAGATAGCCCATACCACAGCCAGCATCAAGGATTCTGCCACTGCCGCATTTATCAAGAATATTAAGAGCTACTATTTTAGGGTTTGCATATGACATTTCCCCTTCTCTTTCTGTCCAGAATTGATTATATTCTTTGTTATAATTTACGCTGCTCATAATATCTCCGCCTTCATATTTAAATTATTTGTACCACCAAAAAAGTCTCCAGAAAGACTTGAGCGAAAACTAGAGTAAAAATAACCTGCTCCATCTATCCAATGTAAAATTGTCTGGTCTGTATAATCAAAAGTTTTTTCAGTTGTAATACCAGCCTGTACTTCATAAAAACTGTCCCCAAGGTTATTAATACAGCTAAACACTACTGTTCGTTCTTCGCCTTTTTTAAATTTAAGATTTCGAAATATGTTATTATCTTTAGATACCATATCTTGATTTAAAGTACCCCAGCTGTATATTTTAACACCCTGCAGATTTCTTATACGCACATTTATATTTAAATGCTCAGTATCCTCATTTACCTTGAATGTAACATATATTTTAATCAAATCATGAGGATAAAACCTGTCACACTCTTTATCATTTTCATCGCATACCTTTACAGCAGTTATTCTTGCCACTGTACCGCCAAATTCATTTTTAAATTCCTGTTTTTTAGAAGAAGTAGAGGAATCTGAATCTGTTTTCTCAATTAAAGCCTGTTTAACTTCAAGAGCCTCTTTTTCCTGATGAATACTACCGCTGCCTTCTTCAGTACCTTTTTTATGTGTGTTAATTAAATTTCTATATTCTAAAATTACTTTTGAAGAATCATCAAACATTAACTGTTTGCCTTTTTCTAATAACACACACCTGTTTGTTAGTGTTCTAACTGCTTCCTGGTCATGGGAAACAAATAATATAGTCGTTCCTTTATCTCGTAATTCATTTATTCTTTTATAACATTTTGTCTGGAATATAGCATCACCAACAGCAAGTGCTTCATCTATTATAAGTATCTCTGGGTCAACCTGTGTCTGCACTGCAAAAGCAAGGCGAAGCATCATACCTGAAGAATATGTTTTTAATGGCTGGTCAATAAAATCAGGAATGTCTGCAAAATCAACTATTTCATCTATTTTCTTTTCTATTTCATTCTCTTTAATTCCTAAAATTGCAGCATTCATATAAATATTTTCTCTGCCGCTGAATTCGTTATTAAAGCCACTGCCTAACTCTAATAAGGCTGCTATTCTGCCAGAACAGCTTACACTGCCGCTGCTTGGCATCATAATTCCAGTAATTATTTGAAGAAGTGTACTTTTGCCAGCACCATTTCTGCCGACAATACCTACACATTCCCCCTTTTCTACATTAAAGTTAATATCAGATAATGCTACAAACTCTTTGTAAAATTTTTTATATTTACCAAATAATATTTGTAAAAGCCTGTCATGAGGATTTTTATATACTTCATATACTTTAGATACATTTTGAATATCCAGTGCTAAATTATAAGACATCTGCGAACCCTTTTTTTGTTTTCATAAACCATAAATATCCTAAATAGAATATAATATAAGATATAACTGTATGTTTTAAAAGAAGTATTAAATCTGGTGCATTTCCATATATCATAATATTACGAACTTCTTCTATTATAATAGAAAGTGGATTTAATAACAGTAAAAATTGAAATTTTTCAGGTACTGCTGATATAGGATAGAAGATTGGTGTCATAAAAAATAACACCTGCAGTATAAGTGTAGTAAAGTGTGCCATATCTTTAAAATATACAGAAAGAGATGATATTATATAAGCAAAGCCACATGTTGAAAAATATAATGGTATAAGAATAAGCGGAAGATATAATGATGTCCATTGAAAAGTACCATTAATTATTATACTTCCAAATAATATAATGATTAATGATATTATGCCAAATAAAAAAGCAAGATTTACCTGTACTACAGGCATAATTTCCAGTGGAAAAACTATTTTTTTAACATAGTTCACATGACTTCCTATGATTGATGTAGAACCATTAAGACTTTCTGAAAAAATAGAAAATACACCCATACCACAATACATTATAATGGCAAAAGCAAATTTATTAGTTTCTTCTGTTCCCCATCTTATTTTAAATACTTCACTAAATACAAAAGTATATATAATAAGCATTAATATTGGAGATATAATACTCCATAATAAACCTAAAAATGAACCTCTGTATTTCATTTCAAACAGCCTTTTTGAAAGCTGTTTTATTAAATACCAGTTTTTAATAATTGATAAGAATGGATTAATAGGATTAAGTTTTTTCAGCATAAACTACTTTCCTTACTTTTGATAATATCTACTATAATGTTGCAAGTGTCCCCTGTTCCATAAGGGTTAACAGCATTTGCCATTTTATCATATATATTTTTATTGTCTAATAAAATATTTGTTTCTTTAATAATATTATCACATTCTGTTCCAGCAAGAATTGCAGTGCCTGCAGCAACAGCTTCTTCTCTCTCTGTTGTATCTCTTAATACGATAACAGGTTTGCCAAGAGTTGGTGCTTCCTCTTGAACACCACCAGAATCAGTTAACACAAGATATGCCTTTTTAAGCATAAAAGTAAATGATATGTAATCAAGTGGCTCTATTAAGAAAATATTATTAATATCAGATAAATAGCTGTACACTGTTTTTCTTACATTAGGGTTTGGATGCACTGGAAATACTATATTAACATCATCTCTGCAGGCTATTTCTTTTACTGCTTTGCATATATTTTCAAGACCTGAGCCGTGGTTTTCCCTTCTATGTGATGTAAGAAGTATTAATTTTTTTTCTGAATGAACAAATGGATACTCAGCAGAGAGCTTATCTAAAAGTGATTTATTAGTTTCCACATATTTACTTGTATAAAGAAGCGCATCTATTACTGAATTACCTGTAATATATACATTTTCTTTAATCTGCTCATTAATTAAATTATTATATGATTTTTCTGTTGGAGCAAAATGGTATGACGCAATCTGTGATATAAATTTTCTATTTGCTTCTTCAGGAAATGGAGAAAATATATTATATGTTCTAAGTCCTGCTTCTAAATGTGCTACTGGTACTTTATGATAAAATGCAGATAATGCACCAACAAAAGCAGTAGTAGTATCCCCCTGAACAATAACTAAATTAGGCTTATATTCCCCTATAACATCATAAAGTTTTGTAACAGCAAGGCTTGTAATATCTGCTAATGTTTGATTCACCTTCATAATATTAAGGTGAATATCTATTTTAATATCAAAAATATTAAGCACCTGCAAAATCATTTCTTTATGCTGGTCAGTTGAGCATACTTTTATATCGTAATTAGTATTATTTTTAAGAACATTAATAAGAGGAGCAAGTTTAATTGCTTCAGGCCTTGTTCCAAGTATAATAAGGATTTTCATAATAGCACCTACCATTTCACTTAATATCATATAATATTTTAAAATGCAAGATTATTTACATTTAAGGAAAAACTGTCTTATATGCTGTATGAAGTTATTTTTTAAATAATATGTATATTAGCATTATTTATATTTTGTATGGTTTGATTTAATAATATTTTAATTAAATATATTGAAAGATAATGCCAGCAGTACATAGTTATTATACTGCTGGCAGTATAATTTTATTCTATATTTTATAATCCATATTCATATAGTCAAAATAATTTATTTTATATGCTCTATATGTTTGACCATTAAAATATGAGCGGATTTGGTAAATAACATCTTTACTGTCTTTTTCCCATTCTACATAAGTAGAGTATGTGTTAGTGTACTGCCATGCAGAAAACATGAATAATATATTATTTCCTAAAACACCTACATTAGACATAATACGCGAAAACAGATTTGCTCCTTCCTCTTTTCCGTATTCATAGATTTGCTGCACAGTCATATTACTTTCATCAATTTTATATTCTACAT
Organism: uncultured Mucispirillum sp.; assembly: GCA_944323205.1. GTDB lineage: Bacteria > Chrysiogenota > Deferribacteres > Deferribacterales > Mucispirillaceae > Mucispirillum. The sequence continues at coordinate 13,598 of CALURO010000019.1, forward strand.
ATCTGCTGTATAATAAATCTAATGCAAGAAGTTCATCTGTAGTTTTGAAAAATCTGCCATCGCCATTATCATAGATTATCAAATTACCATTTTCAAGTAAGATTGCTGAATGCTGCATGTAATTCCATTCAAAGTCCTGATGGCGTTCATAACCATCAAGTACCAGCTGGTCTGTTATAGGCTGACCATCTTTATCAAGAGGCTGGAGTAATTTACTTGATACATTTGGCATCTGGCTTTCTGTAATTCCTTTATGTGGAGTTAAAAACCAAACTATACTATCTCCACCTTCCCAAGTTAACTGACCATTATTTTCAGGCATTCTTATTTTTACAACACCTTGATGTCTTGCACTAAAAATAATAGAATCATCTCTTGAATCATATTCTAATGAATTTTGATGAAGCCAGTCATTAGCTGGTATTGATACTGAAACAAATCTAGTATCTGTTGGCATTATTTTTTTCATATCCATCTCTTTTACAAGAGCTTTATTTTCCATATCTACTATAATGATATAATCTTCAACATATGGTGTCCCTATTTTTGATGCTAAAAACATATAGTTTCCTTTATATTTTCCTGCTGGTATTTCCATAAATTCATGATGTATATCATACTGGTCTGTTGTATTAGTAAGGTTATGAAAATCAAGTTCATATAAAATATTTCCAACCATATCTATTTTTCTAAATAAATAACTCCATCCAAGTATTTCAAAATGCTCATCAAAAAATTTAACAGGTGTGCCTAATTTTAATTTATCATGGTTAAAATATCCTCTAAGATTTCCTTTTAAATCAAATATAGTAGAACCTTCATTACTATATATTATCCATCCAGGTGACATTTTATCATACTTTGCTGTATATATTTCATTTTTTGCTTTTACATTTATATTTGGCAGCTCTAAAGTATCTGTTGGAACAGAAATATTCTGCTGATAACATTTATTATTATTGCTATCATACAAAGTAAGCTGAACTGTATTTTTTATGCCGTAATATAAACCAAAAATATCTATTCTATTTAAACCTGCATCATATTTTTTTGTAACATCAATAACATCTTTATTATCTTTATCCATAATGTCATAAGATATAGTTTGATAGCCTGAATTCTCTATATTAAAGAAATCTTCATTTTTTTTAAAGATAAAGTTAATGGAGCATAAGGATTATTTGTGGCAACAGGAATTTCAATATATTTTTTTAAGACTTCACCACCATCTGCAAAAAAACTTATTGATAAATCTTTAACACCATCACATACAATAGCCGTATTTAAATTAAGATTTAATTCTATTGTTTGTTTAACCTGATAATCATCTGGAGTTAATGCGACATTAATACTTTCACTATCTCCAAATAATATTCTTTCATTATCATTACTTTTTATAGTAATGACTTTGTCTGCATCAATCGGCTGAGCAAGCTCAAATGATACAACTGCCTTGCTGTTATTTTCTGTTAATGTTACTGAAGAAACATCAACAACAACAGGAAGCGGCTGGCTTTTAGTGTCCTCACTTGAACTGCAGGCAGTTACAAGTGACAGCATTAAAATACATAAAATAACTCTCATGTAAAAACTCCTTTTATTTTTTATGGTTACTATTTAAAAATGTAACATTCATTTTTTTTAAAAAACCTTTTATTACTCTGCAAGGCTTGAAATATTGAGAATCAGGATTTTTAAATATATATACTATTTTACATAATTTATAATAAAATGATATATATTTTACAGATAAATACTCAAATATATTCTGTTTTCTATTAATATAAAAAGATATATCGGCAGATTTATTATTTTCTATATTATATATAATTTTTCTTCCTTTGCCAAAATATTTATTATTAATATAAATATTATCCATATAAAAACTGCCGGGGATATATAATATTAACTTACTCATAGATTCTGTATTAATAACAATATTCTGCATAATACTGCTTAATAAATATGTTTTATATACTTTATTACCATTTTTATTTTCTAATGCAGCATATAAATAAGTCTGCTGCAATATTACACTTTCTATCTGATTATATAATATTGATTTACTGTCTGTAATGCTTATATTTTTTAATTGTTTTATAGATGCTGAAAACTGCTGTTTTATATGCTCATATATTTTATAATTTGTATTAATAATATTAATACAGTCATCATTAGAATAATTATGATTAATAAAATCATCAATTAAAATATATTTATAGCCAAGCCTGTTAAAATCTCCAATGTTTTCTGATAAAACTACAGGCACTATACCATACTGCATATATTCAACCAGCTTAGTAGGGCATGCCGCTCTGTTAATATCATTATCATCACGCAGTATAAAACCAAAAGACATAGATTTATATATGTTATCTTTCTCATTTTTTGTAAAACTGCCTGTAAAAACATTATCTAAGCCAGCAATATTTACTAAATTAATGAGCTTTTCTTTTTCCTGCGAATATAAATAATATTTATTATCTTCATACCTGCATTTTTTTATTGCAGAAAGCATTAAATCAATATTCTGCCATTTAGACAAATCACCAGAATATATGTAATTATTATTTATACTGTTTCGTTCAAATTTTTCACCTGAATAGTCTATAACAGGCAGTATAATAAATTTTTCAAGTGGTACATTATATTTTTCTGAATAATAATGGGCCATGGCTTCTGTAACAGATATTATTTTCCAGCTTTTCTCTATAATATCTTTTTCAAAAGATTTATATATTTCAGCTTCAGAAATACACCCGCTTATAACAAGTTCATCATAAGCTATTCCATGTAAATCTATAATACATTTTCCACTGTTATAAATATATGATATTTTATAAGAATTTAAAAGAGAATGGCAGTATATGTAATCACACTTTTCTATTAATTGATACAGTTTATTAATATGGCTTATACTGGCAGGATTATATTCAAATATACTGCATTTATCATCTACTTTTTTTATTACTGGACTGCCTGTAATATTATGCTTTTCCCAAAAATATATTCTTTCTTTATCTGATAAAATATCATTAACAGCATTAACTCTTATATGCATTCCAGAATGAACTGCTGCAGTGCTTTTATGTGGAGCATAAATTAATATCATATTAAAAAACCATTCCTATTTTCTGCATAAAATGCTGCTTATATAAATCATGCTTATGTAAAATCTTTATCCGCTGCATAAATGATGCTGATTTTAAACTAATAAAATCTTCCAGCAGTTTTTTCTGCGTATCATTAAGTTTTTCGCAATATGCTTTATAAAAAGATTCTGCCTGTTTTATATTTCTTTCATACCTTTTGCAAAATTTTTGCCGCTTAATCTTTTTTATAAAATATAATAAATTGATTGATTCTGTTTTAGTAACATTGTTTTCATGCTGCCTGTATTTCATAAGCGGTATATTTATATATTCTATCTTACCAAAAGCTGCAGTTGTAAGGGCTGCCCAGTAATCATACATAACTGCCTCTTTAGGAATATCTGCAAGCAGTTGTTTAAGTGCATTATTAAATATTACTGTACAGCCTGATACAACATTCTGTATAAGAAGTTTATTCAAAGTAAGCTGGTTTACATTATATTTTTCATATTCTATAGAACTTTCTGCTATAATGTTCTCATTACTGTCTATCAATATTTTATCACTGAAAACAAGTAAAGGTATATTATCCCCATACTTTTTTTCAAGTTCTAATATTTTGTTATATGATACTTCTATCTTCTCTGGCAGCCATATATCATCCTGGTCTGAAAACATATAAAAACGGTTATCTGCACTATTAATAAGCTGCTGAAAATTATTATGGACACCAATATTTGCCTTATTTTCAAGCACTAAAAACTTATTTTGAAATTTATCTTTATACTGTAAAATAATATTTCTACTGTTATCTGTAGAGCAGTCATCAGATATAACTATATCATATTCTTTATATGTCTGGCATAATATAGAATCTAACTGCTGTGCTAAATATTTTTCGCCATTATATACACCCATAAGTACAGTGATTTCTGACATTTTGCACCAATTAAAATATTTTATTCTACAGTAACACTTTTTGCCAGATTTCTTGGCTGGTCTATCTCTCTGTTATTAAGTTTTGCAATACGGTATGCAAAAAGCTGTAATGCTATTAC
>CALURO010000020.1 GCA_944323205.1 uncultured Mucispirillum sp.
CCCCTGTTATTTTATTACCTTTGCGACTTAATTGTATATGAACAATTTTTTCGGAATGATTTGCTGACAGATTGTTTTAAGCGATAGCGAGTTGCTGCAGCAATGCGAGTGTTTTTTACGAGGACACTACGCCCGACTGAGTAAGGAGGAAATAAAAAAAGTGGCTGATAGAAAAAATTGAGAATGTTTATACAATTGGAGCAAAAAATACAGGAAGTATTTTCTTCAGCAAGCATATACGAATTTATTTCGGATATGCGTGGTTATAAAAATTCAGGGATGAATTTTTATATAAAAGTATAATAGGTTTTAAAATAACAAAAAATTTGATATATGAGATTTGCGGCGGTAGAATAGTTTAAAATATACTACAAATACATAAATAATAATTACTAAGTTTATTATAAATTAGCATTTTTAATCATAGTTTTTAAAAAATGGGGGTGATGTAGATACAAAACACTTGAAAAATTTTATACTAGCATATATAAATAAAGGTTAGAATATACTATAAAAATGAGATGAATTTTCTCTTTTTTATACTAAAACAGTAGGTTTTATTTAGCTGTTACAATATATACTAAAATAATTACATAAAAGAGGATTTGTTTATGCCTTCATATTTACTAGAAATTGGCTGCGAAGAAATACCTGCAGCATTTATTCCATCATCTGCAAAATATCTGCTTGATGAATGGACAAAAAGGCTTTCAGCTTTAAATTTACCATTTTCATCAATAGAATCTGGCGGCACGCCACGCAGACTGTATGTAAATATAGAAGGTCTGCCAGTATCACAGGCTGATAAAACAGAGATTATTATGGGACCGCCTGCAAATATTGCATTTAACAGTGACGGCTCATTAACTGAAGCTGCTAAAAAGTTTGCAGCATCTAAAGGAATAGATGAAAGCACATTAAAAAAAGTTACTACTCAAAAAGGCGACTATCTGCAGGGTGAGAAAAAAACTGGTGGTGAAAACACTGCTGATTTACTGCTTAAAACAGCTCCTGAAGTTATAAAAAGCATACCTTTTCCAAAATCAATGAAATGGGGCAATAATGATTTCAGGTTTGTGCGTCCTATTCACTGGTTTTTATCTGTTTATGATGAAAAAGCACTTGTTTTTGAAACTGACGGAATTACTGCATCAAATATAACTTATGGTCATAGATTTTTAGCACCAGATAAAATTGAAGTTAAAAACGCTGCAGAATATAAAGAAAAACTAGAAAAAGCATTTGTTTATGTGGATACAGCTAAAAGAAAAGAGATTATCCTTTCTCAAATAAAAGAAATAGAAGCAAAAGAAAATATCACAGTTGAAACTGATGAAGGTCTTTTAAATACAGTATCTGATTTAGTGGAATATCCGTATGCAATTCTGGGCTCTTTTGAAGATTCATTTTTAACACTTCCAGAAGAAGTATTAATTACTTCTATGAAGATACACCAAAAATATTTTCCTGTCAGAGCAGGTGATGGCAGGCTGATGAATAAATTTATTGGTATTGCTAATATTAAATCACCTAATGGTGACGGCACTATAAGGCAGGGTTATGAAAGAGTGCTTAGAGCAAGGCTTAATGATGCTTTATTCTTCTTTAATAACGATAAAAAAGTTAAATTAGAAGATAGAGCAGAACAGCTTAAAAAAGTTGTATATCAAGAAAAACTTGGCACAAGCTATGAAAAAATGGAAAGATTTAAAGCTATTGCCGTATTTTTAGCAGAAAAATTATGCAGTGATAAAAAAGAAAGTGTAGAAAAAACTGCATACCTTTGCAAAGCTGACCTTTTAAGTGAAATGGTTTACGAATTTCCAGAGCTGCAGGGTGTAATGGGCTACTATTACGCTAAAAATGAAGGCTTAGATGATGATATTGCCCGCGGTATAATGGAGCATTATCTGCCTAAATTTGCAGGCGATGTGTTACCAGAAACAGAGGAAGGCAGGCTTACTTCTATTGCTGATAAAATAGATACTATTGCAGGTGTTTTTGCTGCTGGTATGAAGCCAACAGGCAACTTAGACCCTTACGGATTAAGAAGAAATGCAATCGGTATAATTTCTATAATAGAACAGGCAGGATATAGAATAGAATTAAAAGATATAATAAACATTACTTTTGATAAATTAAGTTCACGACTTGCTTTTGATAAAGATGCTGTTATGAAAGAAGTATTATCTTTTATAAACCTAAGATACAGGCAGATGCTTGTATCAAAAGATATTGTATCGGCAGATGTTTTTGATGCAGTATGTGACAAATCAAGCGATATTTTAAAAACATTAAATCTTGCAAAAGTATTAACAAATGCAAGAGGAACAGATGGTTTTCAAACTATTGCACAGGCCTTTAAACGAATTAATAATATATTAAAGAAAAATAACTGGGAAAAAGAAGAATTTTCTGATGAGCTTTTACAGACTGAAGAAGAAAAAACACTGGGCAGCTTAATTAGAAACCAGAATATGCAGGCTCTTTTAGATGGTGAAAAAAATTATACTGTTCTTGATGAGCTTATGAAATTTGCTCCTGCTGTTGATAACTTCTTTGAAAAAGTTATGGTTATGGCAGAAGATATAAAAGTAAGGGAAAACAGGCTTGGTTTGATAGCATGTCTTAGAAAAGTATTTTTAATTATTGGTGATTTAGGGGCGATAGCTGCTAAATAATCAAGTTTTTTTAGCCTTAAATATTTGAGGTGCAGTATGAAACTGATAGAAATTATTAACAAACGCTGTAATTGTAAAGTAACACATGTAGTTGTAAAAAGCCCTATGGGTGAAAGAATAGCATACAGAGATGAGCCTGCAGCTGATTCTAAGGAATATAATCTTTATCTTCATACTGGTCATATAGAGTTGGATATAAAGTATTCTGCAGATAAAAAATTATCAGAAGAAGCCGTTAGTTTGCTTACAGATTTAATTGATGTTTATGTGGAAAACAGAGCCACATGGGAAATTGCGGAAAATGTATCAAAAAGTCCAGAAATATATGCTGGCAGAGCCACTCTAGATGAGATGGTGAAAGTAACAACAAATGCACTAGTATATTCAGGGCTTTTTGATAAAGCTGCGGTTATGTTTTTTAATGAAAAACTAATGGAGCTTCGTGGTATATATACGACAAGTATACCGCCTTACACTGAAGAGCAGGTAAAAGCTTTTAAAAATAAGCGTGTACCTGTAAATAAATCTATTATTAAACAACTGTATGAATATAATAAGTATTCAGATGATATAGAAAAACATTTAGAGCTGGAAGATAAAATTTTCCATTCTATAGATAATGTGACATTAAGTAATCCACTTATTATTGCACCGATGATGACTGGTAAAAAAATATATGGTATATTAATAACATATTCTAATAATAAATATACTAATACTCATATTTTTACTACCCGTTCAACTGCACGGCTTTTAAATACTATGATGATGGCTGTAATATCTAATCAGAAATATGAATATACAACATCATTTTATAAAGAAATAGAGTCTGAGATGCGCAGTAAACAAAGCCTTGTAACATTAGGCAATTATGTAGCAACCATTGCTCATGAAGTAAAAAATCCGCTTATATCTATTGGCGGGTTTGCAAAACGGCTGATGAAAGCTGTTACAAATGAAGATTTAAAACGCATGGCAGGTATAATTGCAACTGAATCTATCAGATTGGAGCATTTAACAGAAGATATACTTTCTTTTTCAAAGAAACGGACACCTAAAAAGGAAAAAATACAGCTTAATATACTTTTTAGTGAAATAAAGCCGTTATTTGAAACAAGAATAGCAGAGCAGAATTTTAAGCTGAATATTGATATTCCTGATGATGCTTATATTTATGCAGATATAGATCAGATAAAACAGGTTATTGTAAACTTGATAGCTAATGCTATGAATGCAATGGAAAGTGATGGAACTGTTACTATCAGTTTTCAGGAAAAAGACGGCAAAACAAGTATTATGATTTCAGATACTGGCCCGGGTATACCGTTAGAAGTTATGCCTAACTTATTTAAGCCGTTTTTTACCACATCAAATTCTGGAACAGGTTTAGGTTTACCAATAAGCAGAACAATATTAAATAATCATAACGGCGACTTAACCGTATATAACAGCAAACATGGTGCAGTTTTTACAGTTACGCTGCCAGCGGAGTAGGGAAGTGGTATACACAATTACAAAAGAAAACATTGATTCTTTAAAAAATGAAGGATTAAAAGCAGACGCTGCAAGATATATAGACCAGTATGAAAAATTTTTAGAATACATAAGAGAAAGCGGAGCAGCAATATCCAGCAAAGATTATACTGAAAAAGAACAGGAACTTTTAAAAAAATTAGAAGAAAAAGGTGCGCGTATATGCAACAGTGGTAAAAGTGTTGTTATTAATGCAATATCTCCATCATGTGAACACTGCCATACAGGTATGGGCTCTGCAACTTATATTCTTACATTAAAATGCAACAGGGACTGCTTTTTCTGCACTAATAAAAATCAGGCAGATTATGCAGCAGGTGTTAATAAAGTATATGATATTATTTCTGAGTTTAAAACTCATCTTAAATATTATAAAAAAATGAAGTCTGTAGCAATAACTGGCGGTGAGCCTTTATTATACCCTGAAAAATGTGTAGAATTTATTAAAGAAGTTAAAAAAGCAGATAAAACAATTCAGACAAGAATATACACAAATGGCGATTTAGTTACAGAAGAAATACTTAAATTATTAAAAGAAGCAGGGCTTGACGAAATCCGTTTTGGCTTAAAACCAGATGAAAATGGCAAAGTAGACCAAAAAAGCCTTTATAATTTAGCATTAGCAGTAAAATATATTAAACGCACAATGGTAGAGATGCCTTTAATGCTTGGAAAAGTAAAAGAAATGGAAGAGTTAATGATGACTCTTGATAAAATAGGTATATTTGGTATTAATGTATTAGAGTTTTTATTCCCTTATGTGCATGTAGATGAATATAAGAATAAAGGCTATGAAGTATCAAAAAGACCATATAAAGTGCTTTATCCTTACACTTATGCAGGTGGCGTTCCGATAGCTGAAAGCAATATAGAATGTTTAGAAGTAATGCTGTACTGCCTTGAACATAATGTAAAAATGGGTATGCACTATTGCAGTCTTGAAAATAAATTAACTGCCCAGCTTTATCAAAGTAATCACCCTATTAAAATGAGTGAAATAGAATATTTTTCTGAAATAGATTTTTTCTTAAAAACTGTAAAAGGCTATGGCGATGATGCTGCTAAAATAAAAGAAGTGCTTGATAATAATAAAGTAGACCATTATATGTATGACACATCAAATAAAGTAATAGAGTTTTCACCAACATATATTACTTTATTAAAAGATTACGATATGGAGCTGGGGCTTACTTATTTGGCAGTAGATTATGATGAAGAATACGGCAGAAAAGTATTAAGAGAGTATCAGATAGATAAAGTAGAGCCTAAAACTTTTGAATTATCTGATATTTAATAAGATATTCTGTAATTATATTCAGGTGATATATTGTTTAATAAAATAGATATTGCAAATATGGTGTTTGAAGGGGTATCACGGTCTATTTCTGTTGCCCCAAAATTCTGCTCTAAAATAAAACATAAAAGCTCACCATGCACAACATGCTATACTTTATGTCCTTCAGAAGCTATAAAAGTTGGCGGGCCGGGGGAAACTATAAATGTTGAATGGGATAAATGCACTGGCTGCGGAATATGCGTAAGCCAGTGTAATGCTCAGGTATTCAGACTAAGACATGGCGGTTACAGGAAATTTATTGATAATCTAAGCCGCAGTATTACTTCTCGTGGCGATTTAGTTATAACATGCAGTGATAATCCAGCTTATAACAGACAGACAGCAGTGGTGGACTGTGCAGGCATATTTAATGTGGTAGATTTTTTAGTGCTTTATCTGCATGGAGCTTCCCGCATAACTATAAAATACGGGCTTTGTATGGAATGTCCTTCAAAAAACGGCAAACAGGTATTAGAGCAGGAAATTAAACTTTTAGAGCAGTTAAAAACTATATTTGAAGATTTAAATGACTTAGAAATAATATATGAATCTGACAATATACGGTTAATATTTCCAAAACAGCTTCCTATAATCCAGCCAAAAGAGGAAGAAAAGCCAAATCCTACTGTAAACAGGCGTGGAATGTTTGCTTTTTTTAAAAACACTCTGCAGGAAAGTATATTAAAAAGTGCTGATATGATTACTGTTGAAACTTTAGAAGATAGAACTAAAATAGATTTTACCCACGAAGAAACAGCAAGAAGAAAAATATTTTTAGACAGTATTATGTCCTTAGGCAGAATAACTTGCCAAGAAGCAGCAACTAATAATTTATTTAATAATATAGTAATCGATGAATCATGTGTATATTGCGGAATGTGTGCAAGGTTTTGTAATACTGGTGCATTATATATAAATGATGAAAGAACAGAGATAACATTTAACCCATCAAAATGTATATCATGCAGGCTGTGTGAAAGGGCATGTTACCATAATAAACTTCACTATAAAGACACATTAAACTTAAAAACATTTTTTCAGGATAATGTACTTGTTTCAAGAAACAGTGAGCATATAACTATATCAGATATGAAAATATTTGATGTATAGATTATAAATATTTTCCTGCAACTGTTACTTCATTAGCATCGCCGTTAATAGATACGCCGCCTTCTGCAGTAACAATATATGTATGCTGCATACCAGTTACACCATAGCCTTCTAATGATGAGAAAAATCCTAAATTTATTACCATATTTTCTACAAGGGGCTTATCATTATTTTTTGATATAACGGGAAATTCATCAACGGCAAGCCCTGTCCCTCTGCCAAGGTGAGTAAGAGTATTATCACCAAGCCCCATAAATGTACCTTGAATTTCTGGATGAATATTATCCATTACTTCTTTATAAATTTCGCTTGGTTTTGCACCTGGTTTTAAAAGAGTTACTGCTAAATCTTTTAAATTTTTGCAGTGCTCCTGCTGCCTGCGTATATAATCTATAAGGCTGTTAAAAGCATAGCAGTATGTGCATACTGAGTGATAGCCGTTAATGCCAAATACAGAAGGTATTGTTACTAAATCATTTTGTTTTAAGGTGATTTTACTGCTTCCAAAAAAAGGGGAAGATGCATATATTCCAGTAACACCTGCAGGAATATCATATTTATAAATATTTAATGAGCTTTCTCCAAAAGCTACATTTAATGTTTGAAACTCCATACCGTGTCTTTCAAAACGGACTATTCCTTGATGACCTTTTCTCATAAATTCATTAAATATAAGCAGTGCTGCATCACGCTCTGAAATATCTTCTGTTAAAAGCTCAGGCACAATGTCTGCCATAATATCTGCATGCACTGCTCCAGCCTCTTTTAATATATCAAGTTCATATTTACTTTTTACACTTCTTGCCATATTTAATGCTTTATCACAGGAATATATTTTGCCAAATTCAAAGAAAGAATTAAACTCTTCTAAAAGTTTAATTGTAACAAAAGTTTTATCTACAAATGCAGGGAAAAAGGTATTTAAAGTAAGTTCGTTTTTTATATCTATTAATTCTTTATATGGCTTTACTTTACAGTATCTTATTTCTTCAGCAGCTCTTTGGACACTTCTTTTAACAAAATATATGGGCTCTTCATCTCTTTGTATAAAAAGTATGCCGTCCTGCATAGTGCCTGTAAAATAGTAGATATTCACTGGGTTAAATATGAAGATATACCGCCATGCATCATCAGTCATATCCATAAATGTAGTAAATTTTTTAAGTCTGTTAATAAGTTCTGCACCCGGTATTTTTGTATACATAAAAGCCTCACAAATAAAATACTTTTATAAGCATAACATAAGCATATATATTTTGAAAGTATTTTTACAGCTTATAATACTATGAAAACAGCTTTGTATTACAATAATATAAGTTTTTACAAAAGTAGAAACAAAAACAGCAGGGTGTGCCGACCTGCTGTTTTTAATTGTGCAAAAATATGGGAGGATTGTAAGAACGGGAAATCTTACTATTTGAAAACGCTTATCATTGATAAGCCTAAGTGCTAAAAAATCCTAGCTGAAAACTCCTTATATACTAATTTATTTCGGCTTTTAGTATTTCCTTTCTGCCGATGATTATTAATATCATTATTGATAATAAAAGTCAATAAAAAATTTTAAAAAAATGAAAAAAATTTTCAATAAGTTTTAAATGATTGATAAAAAAGAATAAAATGGGTTAATATTTGTTGTAAGAATAATGATATGGATTAAAGATAAAGAAAATCCTTATCAGTATTTAACTGATAAGGATATAAGTTTGATTATTTGGCTGTCCATTTATACTGCTTTAATGCACCAAGGTTTTTAAGTTCATCAATAACAGTGCTTTCTAAATATTTGTTTGCAAATGGGTCAATTATGTCTTTACTTGGAAAATATTTTTGTATTTCTTCTGCTGTAAGAAAAGCAAATAAAAGATATCCTTCAGACGGCATAACTGGGTCGTTCCAGTTATCAAATGATATATAGTAAGTTTTCATTTCTTCAGAATTCATAAATCCATTTGTATTTGTTATATTAAGAACGGTTTTTTTTGGATATCTACAAAATGTAAGGTCTGCTGTATTATAGTTAGCTAGATTATATTGGCTGGCAAAGTATGTTTGATATTTTACACCTTTAACAATACCAAAACCATCTTGAGTAAGGTCAGTTTCACCACCTTCTAACCCTAAAGCCTGGCTGATTAATACAGGATATATTGGTTCAGAAACATCTGTTCTTGGGTTTCTCACATCAATGCTATAAATTTTTTGAAACTCTTTAGTAAATTCATATACTGTAGTTTCATCTACAGGAATATTTTCTGCTGGCAGACCCCCTGGATTACTACTTCCACCACCAGTACCTGTATCAGTTGCCCATTTATATTGTCTTAATGCTCCTAATTGATTTAATTCATCAATTAAAGATTGAGGTAGTTTGCCATCTACTAGTTCTATATTAAAAAACTTATTTTCTTCCTCTTTAGTAAGAAATGCAATTACTATTGTTCCTTTAGTTGGAATACTGCCGTCAGTAAATGCTAAATGATATCTAGTAGTTCCACTATTATTTAAAGATGTTGCTCCGTCTATATCATAATTTTTATTTCCTAATGTAAGGTCCCCATCAGAGTTATCAACTTTGTATGTAGATGTTAATAGTGTATTATAATTATATAACCCCATAAGATTACTTATCAGTATAGGATAGTATGTTCCTTGTTCTTTTCTTGGGTTTGTAAGGTCTGCATAAGCCCATGCGTAATTATTTTGATGTTTTTCTAATTTTATTTCATCACCAGCAGGAATACTTTCAATATTAGATGAACCACCACTTGTTCCTGTATTTTTTGAGTCATCAGCACAGCCTGATATTACAGCAAGAAATGCTGCTAATAAAATTGATAATAAAGATTTTTTCATAGAATATCTCCTTTTTCATAATTTGTGTCCCCATCATATCATGGGGGGGGAATGTCAAGTGTTTTTTTAAAAAAAGAGAATAATATTTTATTTTACTGGTTATCTTTTTTTGCCATAGGGTGAGATTCATCATACACTTTTAAAAGTGATGCTAAATCGCTGTGGGTATATTTTTGAGTTGTGGCAAGTGATTCATGGCCTAAAAGCTCTTGAATAGAGCGTAAATCTGCACCGCCCTCTAATAAGTGGGTTGCAAAAGTGTGCCTGAAAGAGTGGGGTGAGTAATCTAGTGGAAGCCCTGCTTTTTTCAGATATGTTTCCACTACTCTTCTCACTGTTCTATCTGTCATACGAGTGCCAAGCCTGTTTATGATTAATGCATCGCTGTCTACTATTCTGTTATCTGCAACAATATCATACATTACTTTATAATAATCTCTAATAAGAGAGATAAGTTCTGGAGCAAGTGGCACAATCCTTTCTTTTTTGCCTTTACCACGAACTAGGATACGCATACCGTTTAAATCAACTGCACTTCTATCAAGCCCTGCAAGTTCAGAAACACGAACGCCTGTGCCGTATAAAAGCTCTAATATTAATGCATCACGCATACCCATAGGTGTAGTTTTATCTGGCAAATCTAAAAGTGTAAAAATATCATCTACATTAAAAACAGTAGGCAGATATTTTTCTTTTTTAGGAAATTTAAGCATACGGGCAGGGTTTTCTTCTATAAATCCCCGCCTGTATAAAAATTTAAAAAATGATTTAATAGTAGATATTTTTCTTTCAATGCTGGATTTTGATAACTCTCTGTCATAAAGAGTAGTAATAAAGCCGCGAAGTGTGAAAAAATCAAGAGATTTTACATCATCAGGCACTTTTTCATCGTGAGCATAAATAGAAAGCTCGCTTAAATCTTTTGCATAGGCTGTAACAGAGTGTTCACTGTATTCTCTTTCTACGCGGACAAAATTTATAAATTCTTCTATTGCGTTATCTATTTCCATAATTTTCTTTATAAAATAATTCTGCCTTTTTGTATGCTTTCTCTACCTGCATTTGTTTTTTCAGCTTTTTATCCCGCACTTTCTTTTCAAGGGGCGGCAGCATTCCAAGATGAAAGTTAGAAGGCACATATTTTTTGCCGTTAGAAAATTCAGATATTCCAGAAATATATTCTGATAAGCTCCCCATAGCTGTACCAGTTGGGAAATCTAAAAATGGCTTATTTTCTAAAAGTCTTGCTATCTGCAGCGATGCCATTAAGCCCCCTGCAATAGATTCATTATATCCTTCAAGCCCTGTAATCTGCCCAGCAATAAATAAGTTTTTATTACTGTTAAAATTAAAGTATCTTGAAATATGTTTTGGACTTTCTATATATGTATTTCTATGGACTGAGCCATATCTTAAAAATTCTGCATTTTTTAAAGCAGGAATTTTTCTAAATATTTCCTTTTGTGCACCTATTGTCATTTTTGTTTGAAAGCCTACCATATTAAATGCTGTGCCTTCTTTATTTTCCTTTCTAAGCTGAATAACTGCATAAGGGCGGATATTTGTTTCAGGATTTTCAAGTCCCACAGGTTTCATAGGTCCAAAAGTTAAAGTCTGCCTGCCTCTTTCTGCCATAACTTCTACAGGCATACAGCCTTCAAAATATGATATTTTTTCAAAATCATGGAAAGCTGTTTTTGGAGCAGCCATTATATCATCATAAAATGTATTATATTCTTCTTCAGTTAAAGGAATATT
Source organism: uncultured Mucispirillum sp. (assembly GCA_944323205.1). GTDB lineage: Bacteria > Chrysiogenota > Deferribacteres > Deferribacterales > Mucispirillaceae > Mucispirillum. The sequence continues at coordinate 11,275 of CALURO010000020.1, forward strand.
AAAATAATCATCGCCGCCTTTGCCGTATCTGCCAAGGAAATATCCTTTTTCCATATCAATAGTATCTGCATCTATAATAGGGCTTATGGCATCAGCAAAGTATAGTGCTCCGCCACAGTATTCTTTTATGTTTTCAGCTAAAGCATCACTTGTAAGCGGTCCTGTAGCAATAAGAAATGGAATATCAGTATGCACAGGAAGTTCTGTAATTTCTTTATTTGTAACAGTGATATTTTTATGACTATTTACAGCATCAGTAATAATATTAGAAAATAAAACCCTGTCAACAGCTAAAGCACCACCTGCAGGCACGCTGCATTTTAAAGCTGTCTGCATAAGAAAAGAGTTATAAAGCATCATTTCTTTTTTTAAAAGCCCGCTTCCTGTTGTAATATCTAATGATTTTAAGCTGTTAGAGCATACAAGCTCTGCAAACTTATCTGTTTCATGGGCTGGTGTAGTTTTTAAAGGCCTCATTTCTATAAGATTAACTTTATAACCTTTTTCTGCCAGCTGATAGGCTGCTTCACTGCCAGCAAGCCCAGCCCCTGCAATTATAACATCATATTCTGCCACAAATTATCCTTTTATATTAACTTTCTTTTTTCTTAATAGGCTTAGTATTTTTACATTCTGGGTATCCAGAGCATGCAAGGAAAGCACCGCGGAAGCTTCTTTTTACAACCATAGGTTTGCCGCATTTTTCGCATACTTCGCCGCTTTCATTTGGAGTGTTTGGCTTAATACCTATAGTGCCATCATCTTTCATTTCAATATTAGCAGTAAATTTACATTCCGGGTATCCAGAACATGCTGCAAACATACCATTCTTGCCAGATTTTAATGTAAGGGGTTTAGAACATTCTGGGCATTTTTCATCTAAAACCTGTCCTGCTTCTAATATTTTTATATTACCGTCAGGAGTTCTTAAAAAGTTTTTAATATTTTTACATTCTGGATATTCAGGGCATGCAATCACTTCCCCAAAGCGTGTCTTTTTAAACACAAGCTCTGCGCCGCATTTTTCGCATTTTATACCTGTGCCTTCAAACTGCTTATCTTCTACAAGCTCTATTTCACCTTTTTCATTTCTTTTAAAGTTAGAAGTAAACTTACACTCTGGGTATGCAGAGCAGGCTAGGAATGCACCGTTTTTACCCATTTTTATAATAAGCTCACTTGTGCATATTGGGCATTTTTTATTAGTTTCTAAATTAGCAGATATTTTACCAGTGGAAGCTGCTTTTAACTCTTTATCAAAATTTTTATAAAAGTTTGACAGCACATCATGCCAGTTTTCTGTGCCGTCTTCTATTAAGTCTAAGTCTTTTTCCATACTTGCAGTAAATTTTACTTCAAATATTTTTGGAAAGTTTTCTATTAATATTTTATTTACTATTCTTCCAAGCTCTGTTGGGTGGAATTTTTTATCCTGCAGTTCTGTATACTGCCTTTCTACAATAGTAGAGATAATAGCAGCATAAGTTGACGGCCTGCCTATTCCCTGCTGTTCTAATGTTTTAACAAGAGTAGCTTCTGTATATCGGGGCGGGCTTTGTGTAAAATGCTGTTTCTTTTCTGTTTTATCCCTTAATGCAGGAGTGTTTTCTGATATTTTAAAAGAGATAGTAGTTTCATCATCTTCTTCATTTTTAGCATCTTCTTCTTTACTTTCAAGATAAAGTTTAGTAAAGCCTGCAAAAGCAAGAGTTTTAGCAGATGCTTTAAATTCATAATCTTTGCCAGTTAAGCGAACTACTGTCTGGTTAAATATGGCTTCTGCCATTTGGCTTGCTACAAACCTTTCCCATATAAGTTTGTAAAGCCTGTATTGGTCATTAGTTAAATATTTTTTTACATCAGCTGGCGTTCTTAATACTGATGTAGGGCGGATAGCTTCGTGAGCGTCCTGCACATTATTTGATTTTTTTGAAGTTTTTTTTGTTTTAGCTACATAATCTTTGCCATAGTTATTTTCAATATATTCTTTTGCCTGGCTTTCTGCTTCTGGAGAAATACGGGTAGAGTCTGTTCTCATATAAGTAATAAGACCAACAGGTCCTTCAGCAAGCTCTACACCTTCATACAGGCTTTGGGCAACTGCCATTGCTTTTTTAGCAGTAAAGCCTAATTTTCTAATAGCTTCCTGCTGCATTCTTGATGTAATAAAAGGCTCAGCAGGGTTTTGCTTAACTGCCTTTTCTTCTACACCTGATACAATAAAATCTAAAGGCAAATCAGCAAGTATTTTTTCTGCATCCTTTTCTGTTTTAATATCTGCTTTTTTGCCTTTTATTTTATCAAGTTTGGCTTTTAATACACCTTTATCATTTGTATCTTTATTTTCTATATTAAAATCTGCACTGATACTCCATGATTCAACTGGTACAAATTTTTCTATTTCTTCTTCTCTTTCGCATATTAATCTTAATGCAACAGACTGAACACGGCCTGCTGAAAGACCATATCTTAATGGCTTCCATAAAAGCGGGCTTACCATATAACCAACAAGCCTGTCTAATATTCTGCGAGACTGCTGGGCGTTAACTCTGTTTAAGTTAATATCGCCAGGGTTATTTATGCCGTCAAGTATACCTTTTTTAGTGATTTCATTAAAAAGTACACGTTTTACAGGCTTATTTTTATCAATCTGGCTTGCAATATGCCACGCAATCGCTTCTCCCTCTCTATCCGGGTCGGGTGCAAGGAATACTTTATCAGCCTTTTTTGCATTGCTTTTAAGGGAAGAAATAACTTTTTCTTTACCTTCTATCACAATATATTTAGGCTCAAAGTTATGCTCAATATCTACACCTAATTCATTAGGCGGCAGGTCAATAATATGACCAACGCTGGCGATTACTTTGTAATCAGAGCCAAGGTATTTTTCAATAGTTTTAGCTTTTGCAGGTGATTCAACAATTACCAGGTTCATAGTGCTACCCATCTATATTATTTTAATTATATATTTTTCATCTTGTGCTTTTTCTATTATGCCGTCAAGCTCAAGGCAGGCTATGGCATTCATAGCAGAAACCACATCAATATTTAGTTTTAAACATATATTATTTAACGATAAAGGCTCTATAGATAAAGCGTCATATATCTTCTGCCCTGTTTCATCTTCAATTTCAAGAGATTTTATGTTGTTCTCAACAATTTCGCTATTATTGTCATTAAGTTTATTTTTTAAGTCATATTGTAAATCAGAGATTATGTCAAGAGATGATTCTAAAAATTTTGCACCCTGCCTTAGAAGAGAGTTTGTTGCACTATTTCTACCGCCAGGAAATGCAGGCACTGCAAAAATCTCTCTGTTTTGCTCTAATGCAAAGCGGCATGTAATTAAAGAACCGCTTTTATATCCTGCTTCAATAACTGCAATAGCTTTTGAAAGCCCTGATATTATCCTGTTTCTTCTAGGGAAATTCTGCGGCAGCGGTGCTTCATCAAGAGTAAATTCACTCATCAGACAGCCGCCTTTTTCAAGTATTTTATCAATATATTTAGTATGAGCTGCAGGGTATATATTTGCAAGTCCGCTGCCTAATACACAGGCAGTTGCGCCATAATCAACAGCACCTTTATGGGACGCAATGTCTATACCGTAAGCAAAGCCGCTTACAACAGTTATGCCTACTTCTGCTAATTCTTTAGATAATTTATATGCAAAATTTTCTGCCATTTTTGAGCAGTTTCTAGAGCCTACTATACCTACACATATATTATTTAAACATTCACTGTTTCCAAGCACATAAAGCAGGGCAGGCGGCGCATATACTTCTTTCAGCATTTTAGGGTATCTTTCATCTTCTAAAGTTATAATAGATATTCCAGCATCTTCTGCACGCCTTATCTGGCTTTCAACAGCCTGTTCATTAAAAGACTTTGTAAGGATTCTATCAACTACAGCACTTTGAATATTTGAGCCGTAAAAGAAATCTGCCTTTTCTTTAAATATTCCTGATATTGTGCCACGTTTTTCCATAATTAAAGAAATGATAGTATCACTTAACCCTTTAATATGCTTTAACGCCATATATTCATAAATGGTATCTATAATAAGCTCCCTGAAAATTATAATAAAAGAAAGAATATAATATAGGATAGGAAATGTCAAATGAATAAATTGGATAAGTATTTATTTGTAAAATCTAAAAACGATTGCAACATTTTAAGCAGTCGTTTAAATTCTCATAAAAAATATCCTTAGCCGATTTATAATTAAATAATTTTCTAGGATAATTATTAATCCAATCTTGTAGGCACTGTAAAAAATTTTGTGTAATCAAAAAAACTATGTTATAAAAAAGCATAAGGAGAGTTACATGAAATTTGAA
>CALURO010000021.1 GCA_944323205.1 uncultured Mucispirillum sp.
TGTCAAGAACTTTTTTAAATATTTTTTAAAATTATTTTTAAAGCTCTTTAACATAAGTTACTTATAGTATCAAGGGAAGTATCTTTTAACAAACTTATTAGCATTTGTCAACTACTTTTTTAAAAAAATATTAAAAAATTTTATCACACTATAAAAAGCCTTGATTATAATAGAATAAAATGATAAAAGAATAATTCTATGAATTTACCTATGCTATTATTTTAAGGAGATTATATAATGACAGATTACAAAAATACTCTTAATTTACCTAAAACAGAGTTTCCTATGAAAGCAAATCTTGCAGAACAGGAACCTAAAAGATTAAAACAATGGGAAGATAATAATGTATATAATAAAATACAGGAATCTAGAAATGGGTGCCCTGAATACATTTTACATGACGGCCCTCCTTATGCTAATGGTAATATTCATATAGGAACTGCTTTAAATAAAATTTTAAAGGATTTTATTATTAAAATTAAAACTGGGCAGGGTTTTAAATCACCTTATATTCCTGGCTGGGACTGCCACGGTCTGCCTATTGAATTAAAAGTTGACCAAGAATTAGGCGAAAAGAAAAAAGATATGACTGTTGCTCAAATCCGTAAAGTATGTAGAAATTATGCAGGCAAATATATAGATATACAAAGAACAGATTTCAAAAGACTTGGTGTTTTTGGTGTATGGGATAAACCATATATTACTATGGACTTTGAATATGAAGCTACTACTCTTGCTGAACTTTATAAATGTTATAAAAAAGGTGAAGTATATAAAGGTTCTAAACCTGTTTACTGGTGCCATTCATGCGTAACTGCTCTTGCAGAAGCAGAAGTTGAATATGCTGACCATACATCTACATCTGTATTTGTAAAATTTCCACTTGATGATGAAGCAAAAAATAAAATAGGAGTTACAGGTACTGTATCAGCTGTTATATGGACTACTACTCCATGGACACTGCCTGCCAATGTGGCAATAGCTGTAAACAAAGATTATGAATATTCTGTTATTAAAATAAATACGGCAGACAATAAAAACTTATCTACAGGCGAATATATAATAGCTGCAAAAGAAATGCTTGAAAATTTAACAGCCACATTTAATATTACAGATTATGAAGAAATCAAAGTAATTAAAGGCTCAGAGCTTGAATATCTTAATGCACGCCACCCATTTTATGACAGAAATTCTTTAATTGTTACAGCTGATTATGTTACACTTGACGCTGGTACTGGTCTTGTTCACACGGCTCCTGGTCATGGTCAGGACGACTATGAAACAGGGCTTCGTTATAATTTAGATATATTATCACCAGTTGATGATAACGGCGTATTAAGAAATGTTGGTATATTTGATGGAATGCGTATCGATAAAGCTAATAAAGAAATAGTTGCATATATGCTGGAACATGGCTCTCTGCTTGCTCAAAATGATATATCTCACTCATATCCACACTGCTGGAGATGTAAAAAACCCGTCATTTTCCGTGCAACTCCGCAATGGTTTATTTCTATGAGTAAAAACGGTTTAAGAGAACGCACTCTTGATGCTATTAAAAATAAAGTTAAATGGACACCATCGTGGGGACAAAACAGAATTCAATCTATGGTTGAAAATCGCCCGGACTGGTGTATTTCTCGCCAAAGGTTATGGGGTGTGCCTATTGCATTTATTACATGCCATGACTGTGGTGAAATAATATTTAATAATGATATAGAAAAAAATACAGTAGAAGCATTTAAAAAAGAAGGTGCAGATGCCTGGTTTGAGCACGACGAAGCATTTTTCTTAAACGGTATTACTAAATGTCCTAAATGCCACTCTACTAATCTTAAAAAAGAAAAAGATATTCTTGATGTATGGTTTGATTCTGGAACAAGCCATGCAGCAGTATGTGAAAAACGCCCAGAACTTTTAAAACGCGCTAATATGTATTTAGAAGGCAGCGACCAGCATAGAGGCTGGTTCCAAAGCTCTATACTTGAAAGTATGGCAACAAGAGGTGTGCCTCCATTTGATGAAGTTTTAACTCATGGATTTGTTGTAGACGGCAGCGGCAGAAAAATGTCTAAATCTCTTAATAATACTATTTCACCAATAGATATTATAAATAAATACGGCACAGAAATATTAAGGCTGTGGGTTGCTGCAGAAGACTATACTGAAGATGTGCGTATTTCTGAAGATATTATCAAACGAATTACTGAAAGCTACAGAAAAATTCGTAATACTGCAAGATATATATTAGGCAACCTAAATGATTTTGACCCTGATAAAGATATGATTGAGTATGATAAACTTATGGAGCTTGATAAAAATATATTAGGCAGATGGCAGATAGTAAAAGCAAAGATTTATGATGCTTATAATACATATCAGTTTCACGGCTTTTACCATGGATTTTTAAACTTCTGTATTAATGATTTATCATCATTTTATTTAGATATAATTAAAGACAGAGCATATTCATCTAAAAACCATTCTTATGAAAGACGCTCTGCTCAAACAGCTATGTTTACTTTAATTAAAGAGATAGCTGTTGTAATTAACCCAGTATTGAGCTTTACTGCTGATGAAATATGGGAATATCTGCCAAAATGGAATGACAAAAAAGATTTTGTTTTTGAAGAATTTTTCCCTAAAGTAGAAGATTATAAAATTGACTACAAATGGAGTGTTATCACTAGTGTTCGTAAAGAAGTTAATAAAGCATTAGAAATTGCCCGTGCAGATAAAGTTATAGGTCATCCCCTTGATGCAGAAGTTGTTATTGCTGTAAGTGAAGATATGGCTAAACATTTAACAGTAGATGAAGGTCTTGAAAAAATGTTTATAGTATCAAAAGCCGTTGTAGTTACTGGAGATATTGAAAAAGCATATATATCAGAAGATGGACAGATAAAAGTATTAGTGCAGCCATGTAATGCTCCAAAATGTGCTAGATGCTGGACACACTCTGAAACTGTTGGCAAAGATGAAACTCATCCAGAAGTATGCCAAAGATGTGCGGAGGCATTAAAGTAGATGAGTTTAGCTGCTAATATAAAAAATGTTTGGAAAGAATTAGTTAACAGAAAAAAATATCTGTTTTTTTTCACACTGCTGCCTTTACTGGTAGATATTATTACAAAAAATATTATTAAATCTACAATGGAGCTTTATAGTGCAATACCTGTTATTGATGGATTTTTTAATATAGTTTATGTATTAAACCCCGGAGCAGCATTCAGCTTTCTCCATGATATGAATGAAAGCTACAGACAGTTATTTTTTGTAACTGTTACAATAATTGCAATATTTATAATACTTTATATATTTACTTTAGAAAAATCAAAAATAAGTATTGCAGGGTTTGCCTTAATTTTAAGCGGTGCAGCAGGTAATTTAATAGATAGAATATATATAGGAAAAGTTGTAGATTTTCTTGACTTTTACTATTCATCATACCATTTTCCAGCTTTTAATGTGGCAGACAGCTGTATAACTATCGGTGTTGCATTAATAATTATTGATATGCTTTTCATAAACAAGAATAAGCATAAAAATAACGAACAGTAAAATTTATCGCTTATATAAATCCGCAGATTATATACAGATTTTCTGCGGATTTTTATTTTCAAAATTACAATAACAATTACAAATTTTTTGTGTCCTTTTTTTAATCTATTATTGCAATTTATCTTATAATAATATAATCTGTTTTTGACTTATTTTTAATTATTAATAGAGGGTAAAAAATGCGAAATCAACCAAATTACGCTTTATTAAGCGTATCAGACAAAACAGGTATTGTAGAATTTGCTCGTGGTTTACATAACCTTGGCGTTAAATTATTATCTACTGGCGGCACTGCAAAAGCTATTAAAGAAGCTGGGATACCAGTTACAGAAGTTTCTGAATTTACAGGCTCACCAGAAATTTTTGACGGCAGAGTTAAAACGCTTCACCCAAAAGTTCACGGCGGTATATTAAATATTAGAGATAATGAAGCACATCAAAAAACAGCAAAAGACATGAATATTGAAAATATTGATATTGTAGCTGTAAACCTCTACCCTTTTGAAAAAGTAGCAGGAAATCCTTCATCTACATTAGAAGACATTATTGAAAATATTGATATAGGCGGCCCTGCAATGGTTAGAAGTGCGGCAAAAAACCATGCTTATGTTACAATTGTGGTTCACCCTCATGATTATGATAAAGTGTTACAGGAAATTAAAGAGCAAGGCTCTACATGTATTGAAACAAGGCGTGTATTAGCTGCAAAAGCATACAGCCATACAGCTTTATACGACACTGTAATTTCAAACTATTTAGGCAGAAAATTCCAGCTTAGATTTAGAGAAGAATTTACTGTTGGCGGCAGACTTATCCAGACTATGAGATATGGGGAAAATCCACACCAGGATTCTGCATTTTATAAAGAACCTTTAATGCGTGAAACTGGAGTATGTTATGCCGAACAAAAACATGGTAAAGAACTTTCATTTAATAATATAGTGGATTTAAACTCTGCAGAAGAATTATTAAAAGAATTTAAACGCCCAGCATGCGTTATCATAAAACACAATAACCCTTGCGGTGTTGCTGAAGCTGATACTTTAAGCGAAGCCTATGATAAAGCTCTTGCATGCGACCCTGTAAGTGCTTTTGGCGGTATCTTTGGATTAAACAGAGAAGTTGATGAAGATGTAGCTAAAAAAATAGCAGAAATATTTGTTGAAGTTGTTGCAGCTCCATCTTTCAGCGAAAAAGCAGTAGAAATTCTTTCTAAAAAACCAAGTATCCGTATTATGGTTATGGAACAGATTGAAGGCAGAAGTGTTGAATATGATGTGAAAAAAGTTACTGGCGGTTATTTACTGCAGGATAGAGATTTACATACATTTGATGATTTTAAATCACTTCCTTGCCCTACTAAACGCAAACCAACTGATGAAGAAATGCAGTCATTAGAATTTGCATGGAAAGTTGCAAAACATGTTAAATCTAATGCTATTGTATATGTTAAAGGCAGTGCAGCAATAGGTGTTGGTGCTGGTCAGATGAGCCGTATTGACTCTACTAAAATTGCACACATGAAAGCAGAACAGGCTTTTGGTAAAGATGCAGTTAAAGGTGCTGTTATGGCAAGTGATGCATTCTTCCCATTTAGAGATAATATAGATGCTGCTGCAGCTTATGGTGTAACAGCTATTGTTTCTCCTGGCGGCTCAGTAAGAGATGAAGAAGTTATTCAGGCAGCAAACGAACATAATATTGCAATGATTTTTACAGGCATACGCCACTTCAGACATTAAGATAAACAGGTGTAAATTAATGAAAATACTTGTAATTGGCTCAGGCGGAAGAGAACATGCAATAGCATGGAAATTAAGCCAGGATAACAGAGTAGAAAAAATATATGCAGCTCCCGGTAACGGCGGGACTGCATGCGAAAATAAATGCGAAAATGTAAACATTAAAGTTAATGATTTTATTGCATTAATTAAATTTGTTAAAGAAAACAATATAGATTTAACAGTTGTTGGTCCAGAAGACCCGCTTTCAAATGGTATTGTAGATGCTTTTGAAAAAGAAGGACTTTTAATATTTGGCCCTAATAAAGCAGCTGCACAAATGGAAGCATCAAAAGCATTTGCAAAAGATGTTATGAAAAGTGCAGGTATTGCAACTGCTGATTATGCTGAATTTACAAATTATGATGATGCAGCAGCTTATGTTAATAAAAAAGGTGCTCCAATTGTTGTAAAGGCAGACGGACTTGCTGCTGGTAAAGGTGTAACTGTTGCATTAACAGTAGATGAAGCATTAAATGCCTTAAAAGAAATATTTTTAGATAAAATATTTGGCGAAAATAATAATGTAGTTGTTATAGAAGACTTTATGGAAGGCGAAGAAGCTACTTATCTTGCTTTTACAGACGGGGAAAATATTATACCACTTTCTGTAAGCCAGGACCATAAAAGAGTATATGATGATGACAAAGGACCAAATACAGGTGGTATGGGAGCTTATACCCCTGCTCCAATATGCGATGACAGCAAAATGGAGCGCGTAACAAAGGAAATTGCTTACCCTATGATTAAAGAGCTTAAAAAGCGTGGTATTATATATAAAGGTGTAATCTATGCAGGGCTTATGATTAATGGTGAAAGTATAAAAGTAGTTGAATTTAACTGCCGATTTGGTGACCCTGAGTGTCAGGTAGTGCTTTCTCGTATAGACAGCGGATTTTTAGATGCAGTTATTGGTTCAGCAAAAGGCAGCCTTGATGGTATTAAAGTTATCAATAAAGATATGACTGCTGCTTGTGTTATTTTAATCTCAGGCGGCTATCCTAAAGAATATAAATCAGGATATGAAATATCTGGTATAGCTGATGCTGATAAAATAGAAAATATAAAAGTTTTCCATGCAGGTACAAAAGCCGATAATGGCAGAATTTTAACAAGCGGCGGCAGAGTGCTTTGCGTTACAGCAGTAAATAAAGATTTAAAATCAACTATTGATAAGGCTTATGAAGGCGTTGCAAAAATATCATTTAAAGATATGGCTTTCAGAAGAGATATTGGTAAAAAAGGATTAAATAAATAGGAGTATATCATGGCAAAAGTTGGATTAATAATGGGCAGTAAATCTGATTTTGATATTGTAAAAGAAAGTATTGATACATTAAAATCGTTTGGTGTGGAATGTGATGTTATAGTTTCTTCTGCTCACAGAACACCAGAGCAGACTGTTGAATGGACAAAAGCTGCAAAAACAAAAGGAATATCTGTTATTATTGCTTTTGCAGGTGCTGCTGCACATTTAGCAGGCGTTATTGCTTCAAAAACAAATCTGCCAGTTATTGCAGTGCCTGTTGCTTCTACAACATTAGGCGGATTAGACAGTCTGCTTTCTTCAGTGCAGATGCCTGGCGGTATACCTGTAGCAACTATGGCAATAGGCAAAGCTGGTGCTAAAAACGCAGCAATCTATGCATGCCAGATTATTGCATTACATGATGCAGTGCTTTATGAAAAATTAGAGCTTTACAGAAAAGAAATGGCTGATAAAATAGCAAAAGATAATGAAGCTCTTAAATCTTTAATTGGATAATGTTAGTTTTACAAGAAAATATTAATAATCTGGCGGAGATATTTAATATCTCTGCCAGAGAAAACATTCCTTTAATTTTTCCAACGGATACCATATACGGCATTGGAGCATCAATCTCTAGTATTTTAGCAAATCAAGAAATATATAAAATTAAAAAAAGACCGATAGACAAACCATTTCCTATACTAGCAGGCAGTTTTGAGCAGGCAGAGTTAATTGCTGATTTAAAAAGTTTAAATAATACTAATTACAAATTTATGTGTGAAAATTATAATAAACATACTACTTTTATTATAAAAGCAAAAGACAGTCTGTTAGATATTTTTAAAAAAGATAATAAAGTGGCTGTCCGTATACCCAATAAAGAAATTTTATGTAAAGCACTGCTGCAGCATGGTTTTCCAGTTACTGCAACAAGTGTAAATGAAAGCGGACAGGACTTTTTAAATAATATATCTGATATTATTAAAAACTTTAACAGTATAAATCTTTTTATTGAAGGCCGCACAATACAAAATATCAGCTCATCTATATATGACATAAGTGGCGAAAATATAGTAAAAATAAGATAATTGTGCAGCTATTGTAGTTTTTTTAATAATAAAACATTCTTTATAAATTTATCTTTTAAAATATAAAATCTATTATTGACATACGCTTGAAAAAGGAGTATATACATTCTAATGTGTAATAAAGGAGATTGATTATGAAAAAAATTATCTTACTTGCAATGGCTGCTCTTTTTACATTTGCTGCTATCGCTTATGCTCAAACAGTTCCAGCTGACAAAGTTCAAATTAAATTAAACGAAGCTTGGAGTGTTAAACAAACACAAAAAGGTGTTATGTTCAATCATGAAACTCACCTTGCAAAATTAAATAACAAATGTGATTCTTGCCACTCTACTCCAGATGGTAACAGCAAAATCACTTTAACTGGCGACATTAAAGGTGCTAACGCTAACAATGCAGCTCACAAATTCTGCTGGTCTTGCCATGATAAAATAGAAAAACCAAATAAAACACCTGGCAAAACTTGCACTAAATGTCACACACTTCCTAAATAAGTGATATTAAATTAATTTTTTCAGATATAAAACCTGCTTTTAAAAGCAGGTTTTTTTATTATCTTTATTCATAGATTATCTTCTATATACATATCCTGCAGTATATAAATTTATTACATACACACCATATTGAATACTCTGCTGCTTTTATAATTTGATTTTATCAGTCTTATTTTTACAAAGTATTAAAATATTATGTAATTTGCTTTTTATTACTATAATACTTTTATAATAAGTATAAATAAGCGGTAAATTCTAAAAACGATTGCGAAAAAAGTAGTAAATAAAAAAAGTGGTTGTTAAATCTCTTTAAATAAAATAATATTTTTTAGCCACAAAAAATAAAATAAGGAGACAACAACCACTAATGGATATTACACTAAAATCGAGAAAAAATAAACACTTAAATGCAAAAGAGTGTTATATAATAGAAGCCCTATTGAAAGTCAAGTTTAAAGCGTCGGAAATAGCAAAACTTTTAGGTAGGCATGTAAGCACCATATACCGCGAAATTAAGCGAGGTACAGTAGAGTTTCGTAATAGTGATTGGAGCATGCGTCAAGAATATAGTGCTTTTTATTCATTGACTATAAGGGAAGAATTAATGAGTAATACAGGCAGGACATTATTATATACAGCATTAAGTCCAGAGTTATTATCTTATATTCAGAGTAGGTTAGATGATAAGTACTCACCAGATGCAATATCTGGCGAGCTAAAGAAAGTAGGTGTTTATACGATATGTACTCAGACTATTTATAACTATATATCATCTGGCATCTTAAAGAGTGGCACATATGTAAAACGCATAAGGAAAGCAAACAATAAAGCTAGGATAGCCTATAATAACACACGAGGCAGAAGTATAGAAGAACGCCCATTTGAATTAAAAGAACGAATATATGGCAATTGGGAAATGGATACAGTAGTAGGTAAACAGGGCAGTAAATCAGCCTTACTTGTACTTACAGAACGATTATCACGCTTTGAGATAATAATGAAGCTAAAGGATAGAACTCAAAAAAGTGTAATATCAGCACTTGACAAGCTGGAAAAAGAATATAAAGATAAATTCAGTTTAATCTTTAAGAGTATAACAGTAGATAACGGTGTAGAATTTTTAGATATGGCAAGTTTAGAAAAATCTGTCTATAATAAAGTATCTAAACGAACTACAATATACTATGCTCACCCTTATTGTTCTTGGGAAAGGGGCAGCAATGAAAATAATAATAAACTTATTAGAAAATTTATTAAAAAGAAAGCTGATATAAAAAATTTTTCTAATAGTCATATTAAAAATATACAAGATTGGATTAATAATTATCCTAGAAAATTATTTAATTATAAATCGGCTAAGGATATTTTTTATGAGAACTTAAACGACTGCTTAATGTGTTGCAATCGTTTTTAGATTTTACAATATAGATAAAAAAGTTAAGTTTATATAGAAATATCTTCGAAAATTTGTTACAATAATTATATAAAATCAATAATGAAAAAATAGAGGTTCAAAAATGTCAAAAGATATTAATATAATCAAAGAATATTATCCAAATGGAGCTTTAATGCATGAAATCCCATATAAGAATGATAAAATAGAAGGAATTGTAAAAATATACTATGAAACAGGTAATCTAAAAAATGAAATATCATATAAAAATGGTAAAAAAGATGGAATTGAAAGAATATATTATGAAAGTGGAGCTCTATATGCAGAAGGTACATTCAAAGATAATAAATTAGAAGGAAGCTCAAAAATATATTATGAAAACGGAAATCTAGCACAAGAAACTCAATATGAAAATAATCAAAAAGAAGGGATTGAGACAATGTATTATGAAAATGGAAACCTTAAGCAAAAAACTCCATTTAAAAAAGATAAAATAGATGGAATAAGAAAAGCATATTACGAAAACGGAAATCTAATGACAGAAGCCCAATACAAAAATGATAAAAAAGAAGGAATTGCAAAACAATATGATAAAAATGGAACTTTAGAGCTTGAAATCATATATAAAAATAATGAACAAGAAGTATATAAAAGATTACAATATTATGAAAATGGAGTTTTAAAGAGTGAAACACCATATAAGAACGGTAAGAAAGATGGAATTGAAAAAACTTATTATAAAAATGGAGCTCTAATGCATGAAATACCATATAGTAATGACTATAAAAATGGAATGCTAAAAGATTATTATAAAAGTGGTGTTCTAAGGTGTGAAATAAACTATGTATCTGACATGCAATGTGGGATATCAAAAGAATATTATGAAAATGGAGTTTTAAAGAGTGAAACACCATATCCATATGGTGAGAAAGATGGAATTAAAAAAACTTATTATGAAAATGGAGCTCTAATGTGTGAAACACCATATAAATATGGACAAATAGACGGAGTCGAAAAAGAATATTATGAAAACGGAGCTCTAATGCGTGAAACACCATATACAAATGAATGGATTGTTATACAGCAGCCATATAGCTTGAAAAATGGAATTGAAAAAACTTATTATGAAAATGGAGTTTTAAAGAGTGAAACACCATATAAATATGGTAAAATAGATGGAATACAGCGAGAATATGATCAGTTTGGAAAAATCAAACACGAAATAGTATTTCAAAATGATATTGAAATAAGTGATTAAACAAGCCTGTGGAGAGCCTGTGAAAAAAAGTCTGTAAATTCAGTTTTCTATGATTATATTTTTACATATCCTGCTCTATGAATACCAGAATAAAGTTATTCAGTCAAGAGCAGGAAGGGTTATTAGACAAAATGATGTAATTATTTCAACAGTTCGACCAAATTTAAAAGCATTTGCATATATAGATTTTACTATAAAAGATACTATTGTTTCTACAGGTTTTGCGGTATTAAGTCCAAAAGATATGATACTTACTAAATATTTATATTACTTATTTTATACCGAATTATTATTAAATCATATTTCCCAAGTTGTAAGAGGTACAAGTTATCCTGCAATGAATATTGATGATATGGAAAAATTTATTTTCCCACTTCCACCATTGGCAGAGCAGGAACGAATTGTTGCAAAAATTGAAGAAATAAAAGAAACTATAGATGAAATAGAGTAAATATGAATAGATATACATTTTTAAAAGACAGAAATATTATTAATATTTTAATAGGTGATAAGATAAATGATTGTAATGTTTCTATGCCTTATAAAACAACAAATGATCTCCAAAGTATGTGTGCATCTTTTGATCTAGTTATTAAAGAACAAAATATATCTCGCTGGCAGTATTTTAGTCGATTACTCGATCATGTTGTAAAAAATAATAAAATCGAGCTTCTTTTTAATGAGTTATTTAATATAGAAGTTTTTTTTGAACAATTAAAATCTTATAGTGAAGATGAAAAAAATATAGAATATAATAAAATAGTTCAATGTATTATAGATAAAATAAATTCGCTTAATAAAAATAGTGATTATCAATTATATTTTCAAGATGGTTTTGTATATGTTGATAATAAAGATTGTAGAGTATTTAATATTATAACACCAACTATTGATAAGTTAAGTTTTGAATATATTAGGAAAAAAAGGAATGAAGCAATAAAAGATATTAGAGATGGTCAATTTGATAGTGCTTTAACGAAGGTTAGAACGTTGTTGGAAGATACTATAAAATATAAACTGCATGACCAAAATATTGAAAACATAGATAATCTTGATTTTTCTTCACTTTATAATAAGTATTTAAAACAATATGGCATTAATCTAGGTAATGAAGAGTTGAATTTAAATACACGCAATATCTTATCCAGCTTAAGTAAAATTATAAAAAGTATTGGTGAGGTTAGAAATAAAGCTAGTGACGGACATGGTCATGGTAAAAAAAGAATAGAACTAGATGAAAATATTGCTTATTTTTATTTAAATACAGCTGTTACAATGGCAGAATTTATGTTAATTTTTGAAAATAGTGTAAGTAATGATTAAAATTTAAACAGCACTATAAAAATATTTTAAAATAAATTTATCAAAAGTATCAAGAGAATTTAGATTTAAAATTTCTTCTTTTTTATCTTTTAAGATATCAATTATTTTTGTGATATCAAGTTCAGTATCATTGAAATTTATGAGTCCATTTTTATGGATACTTTTAGAAATAACTCTTGGTAATCCATATTCTTCTAATTGATAAACTAATGGAGGTAAATAAGCATTACTAAATGATGAAATTTGTTTTGAGAGATTAATTTGTTCATTTGATAATGCTCTAAAAATAATATTTAAATCAGTAAAACAACCAGCGAGCCTGTGAAAAAAAGTCTGTAAAAACAGTTTTCTATGATTATATTTTTACATATCCTACTCTATGAATACCAGAA
>CALURO010000022.1 GCA_944323205.1 uncultured Mucispirillum sp.
AATACTTTGTTCTACGTGACATAAAAACACCCCATTTATTTGTCCAATAAATGGGGTTCGCCTCAATTATGGCAGGGAATAAATTATATTAATTTTATTATATTTTATTAATTATTTTCTTCAGATTTATTTTCTTCTGTTTCTTCTGGAGTATCTTTTATTTCAACAAATTTTACTCTATTGCGTACAATATCAGTTAATGCTTTTGAAGTTACTTTTTCACCCGGTTTTAAATCAGCTAAAACAGTATATTCATTAGGGTTATTTAATTCTTTAGCACGAAGTGCTGCTAAATGAACAAGTTTAAATCTGCTATCCACATTTTTTTGGTTAATAACTCTTTCAATGTCTAAAAATGCCATTGTAATCTCCTTATTATATATTCATAAATTCATTTACATTATTATACTGGTTAGTTCTAAGTTTTTCTGCAAGATATATTGTTTCCAACTGTTTAAATGCTTCATCACTTGCATCATTAATTATTAAATAATCATATTTTTTAAAATATTCAACTTCTTTTTTTGCATTTTCCAATCTTAATGCAATATTTTCTGATTTATCTGTGCCTCTATTTTCAAGTCTTGATTTAAGTTCTGTAAGGCTTGGTGCTGCTATAAAAATAAAAGTAGCTATATTATCCAGCTTTTCTTTTAACTGCATGGCTCCTTGTGGGTCAATATCTAAAAAAATATCAATACCTTCGTTCAAAGCATTATTTATCTGCCGTTTAGATGTGCCGTAATAGTTTCCATGTACTTCTGCCCATTCTAAAAAATCATTATTATCTATCATTTTTTTAAATGTATCTTTATCTATGAAAAAATATTCTCTGCCATCTACTTCACTGCCTCTAGGTGTCCTGGTAGTATATGATATAGAATACTTTACAGCAGGATATTTATTTATAAGCATAGAACACAATGTAGATTTACCTGCACCACTTGGTGCTGAAATTATATATAACCTACCTTTATTCATAGAGCCTCCAAAATATTTAGGGCTATTTAATTATAAAACTATTAGTTAGTCAATATATAAATTAATTATTTTTATAACAATGGTATTTTATATAAGCTATAAATATACTTACATTATGGCTGTATATTATTTTTATAGTTCATTTTTTACATGAATTACATATATATCTGCCATTAACTAATGATACTGCATTTTCTGCAGTTTTTTCGCCACATTCTGCACATATATATGAATTAAATATTTTTGCTTTTTCAGGAAAATCCATTTTTACTTCTTTAATAGTAAAAAGTTTTTCTTCATCAGTTGATAATATATATTTCATTCTTTCTTCTTTTGTATCAAAATTTTGCATATCATTTAATACAAATCTGGCTTTTTTTCCGTTTTTGCGGTTAAAAATATTAAAAGCCTGTTTACCTGTATATAAAATACGCATAGCACCTGTTCCAACAGTTGCTTTTAAAATAACCTGCACAGCATCTACTCCACATGCATCAGTTTCTGCAATACATACTATATCTTCATCATCAATATTATCTTTTATATCAATATGTTTTAATGTAAGCAGGCTTACTTTATAACCAATAGCAAGCCCAGGACATTTATGCCCATGAAATTCTGCTGCTTTTTCCCATAATTGACAACTCATATTTCACCTCGTAACACGATATATTATGTATGTGCTACTATATAATGTTTTTTATAACAATGTCAATAATAAGTTATTTTGAAATTTTAGTTGTAAATAGTAAATAATAATGTATAATACCTGCAGTTTATTTAAGTATATACATATTATTTATAGTTGTATAATATTATGCAGCATAATATAAAAGAGAAAATATATTATTTTTTGTTAATATTAAAGTAGTAAGTTATTATAGTTTTTAGTTGATAATAAGTTGATGATAATGTATTATATTAAAAATGAAAGGTGGTATTAATGAGTTCATTTTTTAATAATCCTGCATCTTCCTTACTTGGTATAGATGATATTATGAAACAGGATAAAAAGGAATCTAGTATAAATATAGAGAATAATATAGTTGAAAATACAGCCGTAAATGATAATAATTTATCAAAACAGGAAAGGCTTGATAGATTAAAAGCAAGTTTTGCTGAATGTAATAAATGCGGTCTTGCTTCTACTAGAACAAATATTGTATTTGGTTCTGGTAATGCTGAGACAAGATTAATGTTTATAGGGGAAGGTCCTGGGGCAGATGAAGATGCTCAAGGGCTTCCATTTGTTGGCAGAAGCGGCCAGCTTTTAACTAAAATGATTAATGCTATGGGACTTTCAAGGCAGCAGGTGTATATTGCTAATATTGTTAAATGCAGACCGCCTGCAAACCGTGACCCTTTAATGGAAGAAGCTCAGGCATGTATTGGATATTTAAGAAGCCAGATACAAATAATTAATCCAGAAATTATTGTATGTCTTGGTTCTATATCTCTTAATTTTTTACTCCAGCCAGAAGGGAAGGTAAAACTTGGAATCAGCAAGCTGCGTGGCACATGGCAGGATTTTTATGGGTATAAAGTTCTTCCAACTTTCCATCCAGCATATCTTTTACGAAACCCCTCTAAAAAGCGTGAAGCATGGCAGGATTTGCAGGTTGTTATGAAAGAATTAGGCTTAGAGGTGCCAAAGTCAAGTGAATAAGTTTAAAATATTTTTAATATTACTTTTTGTTTTAACTGCTGGCACTGTTTTTGCTGTTGAAATAGAAACAGTTGGCGAAGCAGTAATTGTAAAAGATGATAAAGCATCAGCTAAAGCTATGGCTTTATCAAGAGCTAAATGGACTGCTGTAGAAACAGTAAGCCCTGCAAAAATTAAGATAGATACAATCATTAATAATGCAGAGCTTGCAGATGAAGCTGTTAAAACAGAGCTTTCTGCAACTATAAAATCATACAGTATAATAGAAGAAACTGTAAAAGATAATAAATATATTATAAAAATTAAAGCAGATGTTATTCCAGAAAAGGTAGAAAATCTGCTTGATGGGTTATCAAGTGATACATCAATTTGTGTAATGATTGCAGGAAGTATGCCTGGAAGTGATAGCTTATTATTTGGCCAGGCCTTTAGTTCTGCTGTTATAAACCAGCTGGAAGAAAAAGGTTTTAATATTAATTTAATAGATTACAGCAAAATAACAACAGGCAGTTTTAGTGCAGCATTTAATAATACTACATACAAAAATGTAGAAAATTTGATAAAAAATTCAGTATGCAGGAACATTTTGCTTGGAAAACTATCTATTGTAGATATGGGGAATAATGTTGGTTATGGCACAGTTTCCTTTAAATTAGTATCTGGTGAGCTTAACTGGAAACTGATTGAAAAGCAGAATAGTAAAATAAAGATATTAAACAGTGGATTTTTTTCAAGCAGGTCACAGGGAGCGACACTGAATAACGCTGCAGCAAATATATATAAAAGTATGGCAAATAATACTGCAGTTAAACTTGTATCACAGGTTTCTGAAAAAGTGCTTGGAGATAATTATAAATCAATCAGAATAGTTTTAACTGGAGCAAATACATCAATTGATGATTTAAGTGAGTTAAAAAATGATTTACAAAATATCCCTTTTGTTTTACAGGTAAAAGAGCAGGACGATTCATCTTTGATTGTGGATTATCCTGATAAAGCATATTATTTAGCTGTTTTTTTAGAAAGAGAAAATAGATATAAGGTAACAAAACTAAGTGATAATGAACTTATTATCAGAAAATAAACATTGAATATAACAACAAAGTAGTTATATTTAAGTATATGGAGGAATTATATGAAAAAATTCTTGTTACTTGTTTTAGTAATAGCAGCATTCGCTGTTGCTGGTTGTGGTTCAAAAAATACAGCAGTTTCAGCTGCTCAGTATAATAAGTGCTACAAAGATGCACCATCATGGGTGATTATGGGCGGAGCTGAAGGCGGTCTTTCTGCAGTTGGCAGTGCTCAAATCGGTAATGCTGGACTTTCTTTTGCAAGAACTGAAGCTCTTGCTAACGGTAGAGATGAAATAGCTCGTATGCTTCAATTAAAAGTAAACAACATGGTAAAAAACTTTACTCAAACAACTGGTATTGGCGATGCTCAAACAGTTGATAAAGTAACTGCAAATGTTTCTCGTCAGTTATCAAACCAAACATTAACTGGTTCAAAAGCAAAAGAAACATGGATATCTTCTGAATGCAACGAATTATTTATCCTTGTAGTTGCAGATGCTCCTGCTATGGAACAAGATATTAAAGCTCAAATCACATCAAGCTATCGTAATGAACAGGCATTATGGCAGCAAATTCAAGCTAAAAATGCTTTACAAGAGATGGATGAGCAAATTGAAAAAGTAATGAATACTCCTAATAACCAATTAGATGGCTATTAAAATTTACAGGCGGATTTTATCCGCCTTTTTCATTTTTTCTTTTTTTACTGTTTGTATGTTTTTCTCTGGCTGTGCTGCTAAACACAGTAATAGTAGTTCTGCATCTAATATACAGATTCCTGAATGGGTAACTAATCCTTCTAAAAATGGTGTAATAGGTGGGGTAGGCTATTGTGCTGCCCATATTAACGGCTATGCAGGTCAAAAAGAGCTTGCTTCAAAAAGAGCATTAGAAGATATTGCACGTCAAAAAAGTGTACTTGTTAATTCTATAATGCTTGTATCTTCTAAATCTTCAAACAATACAAAACTGCCAGATACTACTTCAAAAAATGTATCAAGTTATCAAACTCAGCAAAATATAAAAGCATATATTAAAGAAATATGGGTACACCCTGTAAGTAAAGAAATGTATGTTTATATGATTGCAGAATAATTTAAAACCTGTTATATAATATAAAGAGGGTTTTTATGAAAATTATTTATTTCTTTTTTTACATAAATATAATATTCTTATTACTGCCAGGCGTATCTTTTGCAGATAATGTACCAGAATGGGTATTAATGCCTGATATGCAGGGATATTCTTTTTGTGCTGCAGGTTCTGCACCAAAAAACAGTAACTTATCACTGCAGAAAAAAATCGCAAGAATGAATACATTATCTGAGCTTTCAAAAGCAGTTGAAATAAGTATTTCTAATGAATTAGAAATAAAAAATACTGTTGAAAGCAGAAATAATAAACAAGTAAATGCTGAAAAAGATATAACATCATCATCAAGGCAGCGTTCTAATACAATTATAAGCAATGCTGTAGAAATAGACAATTTTCTTGATAATGATACAGGTATCTTATACTTAAGAATGTGTATAAAATAAAATAATATAAAGGATTAAATTATGAGCAGTCAGGAATTTCCAGCTTCAGTTGTTATTGTTAAAAATATTACAGGAGCACAAATTGTAAAAGAAACACATATTTCTTATGCTGTAATAGGCGATGAATATGTTTATAAAATTAAGAAACCAGTAGATTTTGGATTTCTTGATTACAGGCTTGCAAAAAGTAGAAAAATGTACAGCATTTTAGAAAAAGATTTAAATGACAGGTTATCAAAAGATATATATTTAGAAGTTCTTAAAATAGTAAGACAAAATGAAAAAGATTTTGCTCTTGTTCCTGTTGAAAATTCTTTAACAGCTATAGAATATGTATTAAAAATGAAACGCATTAAAGATGAAGATTTTTTACAGGCAAGAATAGAAAAAGGGCTTATTTCTATCCAGGATATGCAGCGTATTGGAAGTCAGGTAGCTTTGCTTTTTAAAAATTTAGAGCCTGCTCCAAAAGATGAAGAATTTGATACTCATTTTGATGTTGTAAAATTTAATGCAGTTGAAAATTTTAATCAGACAGAAAAATATGTTGCATCATTAATTGATAAGGAAAGCTATGACTATATTATGGCTAAAACTCTTGCTTTTCTTGAAGAAAATAAAGATGTTTTCATTAAAAGAGCAGAAGAAGGGTATATTAAAAATGGTCATGGTGATTTAAGGCTTGAACATATTTACTTTAATGATGATGAAACTGTTGGTTTAATAGACTGTATAGAATTTAATAAAAGGTTCCGTTTTAATGATGTGATTTCAGAAGCATCCTTTTTATCTATGGAACTTGACAGTATGGGCAGGACAGATTTAGCAGATGGCTTTTTATCTGGCTTTTTATCTGTTTTTAATGATGAATTAAGCTTAAAATTAATAAATTATTACAGGTGCTATCTTGCTTATGTAAGGGCGAAAGTAACATGTTTTTTAGTTGACGGCAAAGACAAATCCTTGGAATTATATGATACGAAAGTTAATGAAATAAAAAAATTGATAGATATGTCATTATTTTATGCAAAATCTATGGAGCAGAATAACCTTGTATTTTTTGGATTAATGGGCACAGGTAAATCTAAAAATGCAGCCGCTTTTGCAAAAAGGTTTCCTGCTGCATTATTTGTATCAGATATAATTAGAAAACAGCTGGAAGGTTTAAATGCTGCAGACAGGCAGTATATTGACTGGGGCACTGGCATATATTCTCATGAAAACTCTTTAAAACTTTATAATACATTAGGAGAATATGCAGCAGAAAAACATAAAGTAGGCAGAATGAGTATTGTAGATGCATCTTTTACTAAAAAAGAATATTTAGATGAATATTTAAAACATAATATTGGTAAAATTACTTTTATAGAGTTTGATGCACCAAAAGATATTATTACTGCAAGGCTTGCAAAAAGAGAAAAATCAAATACTGTAACTGACGGCAGAATAGAAATTGCTGAAAAACAAAGGGAAACAGCAGATATGCCAAAAGCTGATTTAAAAATTATTACAACTGGAAATGTAGACGATAATATAGAGGAAATAAAGAAATTTTTAATCAAATGAAATTAAATTATACAATAAGAAGGCTAAATTCTCCATTTGATGACAGCGGTATATTTGCTAGAAATGTATATATGAAAAAAGCACTGCTTTTTGACTGCGGAAGACTTGGAAATATTGATAATTCAGAAATAAATGATATTTCTCATATATTTATAAGCCATACTCATATTGACCATTTCAGCGGGTTTGACAGGTTTTTAAGAACTGCTTTGCTTTCTGGCAATACTTTTACTTTCTTTGGACCAGAAGGGTTTATTAATAATATAAAAGGCAAACTGGCAAGTTATACATGGAATTTAATATATGATTATGATATTACTTTTGCAGCAATAGAACTTTCAGAAAAGGGTATGAAAGGGGCAGAATTTGCTGCAAAAAACGGCTTTAAAGAAGAAAGTTTTACAGTAAATAACAGTCATCTTATATTAAATGATGATTTTTCTTTAGAATATGAATTTTTTGACCATGGTATAACATCAGTAGGTTATAGAGTAAAAGAGCCAAAGCGTATATCTATTAATAAAGATAAAATGGAAGAATATGGCTTTAAAAAAGGTCCATGGGTTAAACTGTTAAAAGAAGCTTTATTAAATAATAACAGCAATGATATAATAAATGTAGATACAGCTGCAGGAATTAAGCAGTATTATCTTAATGAACTGTCAGAAAAGCTTGCAGAGTATCCATTATGTCAGGATATTACATATATTACAGATATAGCACCAAGTTTTTCTAACTATAAAAAGGCAGTAAAACTTGCAAAAGACAGCCATATATTATTAATAGAATCTGTTTTTATGAATAATGATGTAATACATGCAATAGAAAAGAAACATTTATCTATTGGCGTATCAAAGGCAGTATATAAAAACTCAAATTCTAACTATGTATCATTTGGTCATTTTGCACCAAAATATGATAGAATGAGAGATGTTTTTTTTCAGGAATTATATGCTGATTTAGATATGGATAAAATAATAAAACTAGAACTAAACAGGTGAAAAATTGCTGCATCCATTTAATAAAATAGAAAAATCAGCAGAAGAGATTTATACATTTGATTTATCAAAAGCAGAAAGTGCAGGAGCGTCTGGTATTGGTAATCTTCCATATTTTCGCAGACATTCAGATAAAGGTGTGCTTTTAATTCATGGGTTTGCAGCAGCACCAAATGAACTTTTACCACTTGCCTATGAGCTTGAAAAATATGATATAAGTGTATATGTTGTAAGAGTTGCAGGTCATGGGTCTACTCTTGATAATTTCTATAAAACTACTTATTTAGACTGGTATGAAAGTATTTCCGCAGGATATAATGCACTTGCTTCATTTTGTTCAAAAATATGCATTGCAGGGCAGTCTAATGGTGGTTTATTAGCTACAGCTGCAGCAAAATTTAATAAATGCGACAGTCTTGCACTTTTAGCTCCTGCTTATAAAGTAAATATTCCAGGATTTTTTCTTATAAAATATATTAGAAAAATTATAAAAAATGTGCCAAGGCATTTAAAAGAAGTGGAATATAACTATCCTGTTTTTCCAACAGAGCAGACTTATCAACTTAAACTGCTGCAGGAAGAAGTATCAAACTATATTAAAGATATAAATGTGCCTGTTTTGCTTGCAGTTTCTGAAAAAGATGTATTAATATCATCAAAGGAAGCAGTAAAAAAAGTAAATGAAATGATATCAAATGATAAAACTATATATAAATATAATAATAAGTTATATAATGTAAAACATATTTTAACAGAAAAACATTCTGTAAAAATAATAAGTGAAATTGCAGAATGGATAAAGGAGAAATTAGTATAATGTTAGGTATAATAGGGGCAGGCAATATGGCAGAAGCCATGATTGCAGGTATTTTAAAATCAAAAACATTAGATAGTAAAAATATTATTGTATCAAACTATAATAAAAGCAAGGCAGAACATTTATCATCAAAATATGATGTTGCTTCAGCAGATAATATAGAAGTTATTAAAAACAGCAGCATAATTCTTCTTGCAGTTAAGCCTTATGCATTAATTAATACTTTAGAACTGTATCAAAATGAGCTTGCAGATAAGATTGTTGTTTCAGTTGCTGCAGGAATAAGTATAAATG
The DNA here is from genome assembly GCA_944323205.1 of uncultured Mucispirillum sp. Classification (GTDB taxonomy): domain Bacteria; phylum Chrysiogenota; class Deferribacteres; order Deferribacterales; family Mucispirillaceae; genus Mucispirillum. Next base: position 8,937 of record CALURO010000022.1, read on the forward strand.
ATATGGAAAGTGTAAATACAAGGCTTAAAATAATTAGAACTATGCCAAATACACCTGTTCAAATATGCCAGGGTGTGCTTGCATATGTATATGGAGCAAATATTTTAGATGAAGATAAAACTCTTTTTAAATCTATATTTTCTAAATTAGGTATGTTTATAGAGATAGATGAAAATAAGATAGATGCAGTATCATCATTAACAGGCTGTTCACCAGCATATATATACCAGATAATAGAAGCAATGAGCGATGCAGGGGTTAAAATGGGACTTCCAAGAGAACTTGCAATATCATTATCTGCAATGGCTGTACAGGGCTCTGGTGGTATGGTTTATAATACTAAAACTCACCCTGCAGTATTAAAAGATAAAGTTACTTCACCAGCAGGCTCTACTATAGAAGGACTGGCAGAATTAGAATCAAAAGGTGTAAGGGGTGCGGTTATTTCTGCATTATATAAAGCATATGAAAAAACATTATTATTTTCAAAAAAATAAGGCGGGTAATTTATGAAGAATATAGTATCTACAATAATAGTTTTTGGCTCAATTTTTATACTGATAGTTGCAGGAGCATTTGTATTTGATAAATTTAACGGTTTTGGTTTAATAGATAATGTGGACAGCTCACTTAATAATGGCATAAAAAAAGTCCTTGAAAGTGAAATAGATAACAGTTCAGCAGATAGAGCAGCTGCACAAGTAGATAATAATCAAAATAATTATATAAATGATAATATTTCAGATAATCAAAGTGATAATATAAGTGAAAAATTAGAAATCACTACCATTGATAATATATCTAATTATGATAATCAGTCAGATAATAATACAATAGATAATAATACGGCAGATAACAATACAGTAGATAATATTACAATAGATAATGAAAGCAAATTAAAAGATAATAAAACGTTAGATAATAATACTCCGTCTGATAATACATCAGACGGAATGTTTATTTAATTTTTTTGAATTGTATCTGGCAGCTCATCATCAGGGTAGAAAAATTTATAAGTCAATGTAATAGTAAGCCATGTGAAAAAGAAAGCAAATACTACATCGGTAAAAAAATGTCTTCCTTGAAAAATCCTGACAAAGCCAACTACAGCACCAAAAATAAACCCTGAAGTGCATATAATATGCCTTAATCTTTTCCTAAAAAGCAGACCTATTGCCATAAATGTAAATGCAAAAGAAGCATGTCCTGAAACAAATGAGCAGTTTTTATCACACTGGTCAGATATTACAAAAGGAGGCTGAAAAACTACTGTACCGCCATACTCTGTAATATGTGCAGGGCGTGGCCTGCCAACATGGTCTTTTAGTATACTGTTTACAACAATACCTGGAGCCATAATCACTATAACTATAAAAAATATTATGGCTTTTCTAGGCATACCAAATGGTTTTATATTTTTAAATATATTTAAAAACAGCATAATAAAAAGAAGAACTATAACTGCAATAGTTAAATAGTATGCTCCTTCATATATGATAAGCCCAAAAGTATTATTTGCAAGATAAAAACCATTTTCATTATAAAACAGGTTTGTTATTAGAATATCTATATAAGAGAATTTATAAGCAAGTATTCCCAGCACTATAAAAAGTGCCAGAAATACTTTATGTTCTATTATATATTCTTTTAATAAAGTGAATATATTTTTAATCATATTATTTAATTCTGCTGATAATTTCGTTACCCATTTCAGATGTAGAAACTATTTTTACATCTTTTGATTCACCAGCAATATCACGAGTGCGTATATTTGCAGCTAAAGTATCTGCAACAGCATTTTCTATTGCTTTTGCTTCAGTATCTAGTTTAAAACTATAACGGAGCATTAATGCAGAAGAAAGAATTTGAGCAATAGGGTTAGCAATACCTTGACCAGCAATATCTGGAGCAGAACCACCAATTGGCTCATATAAACCGAAGCCGCTTTCGTTAATAGAGGCAGATGGAAGCATACCAAGAGAGCCTGAAAGCATAGCTGCCTCATCACTTAAAATATCGCCAAACATATTTTCTGTTAGAATAACATCAAATTGAGCCGGCCAGCGAACAAGCTGCATCGCTGCATTATCAACAAACATATGGCTTAATTCAATATCTGAGTATTCTTTTTTATGGAGCTCTGTAACAACTTTTCTCCATAATATACTTGTCATAAGAACATTTGCTTTATCTACGCTGCATACTTTTTTATTACGAAGTCTTGCTGCTTCAAATGCTTTTACAGCAATTCTTTTAATCTCTTCTTCTTTATATGCCATAGTATCAACTGCAGATTTACCATCTTCTGCAATTTTTTTTGGCTGACCAAAATAAATACCGCCAGTTAATTCTCTAAAAAATATAATATCTATACCGTCTTTTACAAGTTCATGTTTAAGAGAGCTTGCATGTGAAAGGCTAGGGAATATTTTAACAGGGCGCAGGTTAGCAAATAAATTAAAATGTTTTCTTAAAGGAAGTAATGCACCCCTTTCTGGTTGTTTTTCAGGTGGCAGACTTTCCCATTTTGGACCGCCTACAGAGCCAAAAAGCACTGCATCAGAGCTTTCACACAGCTTGATTGTTTCTTCAGGAAGAGGTGTGCCTGTTTTATCATAAGCTATGCCGCCAACATATCCTTCTTTAAATTCAAATGTATGATTGTATTTTTTTGCAACAACATCAAGCACTTTAAGCGCTTCTGCCATCACTTCTGGTCCGATACCGTCACCAGATAATACTGCAACTTTATTCATTATTGCCTCCAAAAATAATTTAAGCAAATTGAGTTTATATTATATATAAATAATTTTCAAGGTATAATTTACTTCTGCTTCACCCCCATTTTTTTTAGTTGTCATTCAAAGATACACAAATCTATCGTATTTGTATAAGAAATCTTCAATAGATACTTGAGTTTCTTTATGTTTATATGTTCTAAATCTAAACATTTCGGTTAAGAGTTTAAACACTTCTT
>CALURO010000023.1 GCA_944323205.1 uncultured Mucispirillum sp.
GTTCTGTATTGACCACAATATTTAATATGTTATAATAGGTCAGCAATAAACCCCTTAATTATAAGGGGTTTATCTACTATTTTTAAGAAAATATTTTTTGTATTTTTACCTATAAATTTGCACTTTCTGGCAAAAAATGCTCAATATTTGGTTGAAATAAAATATATTGGTTTGGGTTGTTTCTCTGCAGCTTATTGCTGCCACGGATAGTTACTATATTTTCATACTGCTTATCTGTGATAGGCAGTATATCCACTTTGCCATCTTCTGGCACATTATTTTCTATTAACTTTATAAGCCTTTCTACATGCTCTTTACTTGGACATGGACGCATATATACTGAAAATTGCACCATTTCAAAACTGTTATCCATTAAAAAATTTCTAAATTTAGTTGCTTTTTTACGCTCTTTTTCTGTTGTAACTGGTAAATCAAACAAAACCATTATCCACATAAGTCTGTACCCACTTAAATAAGTCATTTCATTTTCCTACTGATTACTTTCATTATGTAAATCACTTTCTTTAAGTATCGGTAAATCTAAATTTTTCTTTAATGTTTCTAATGAATATGCATAAGTATATGCTAATGACTGCATTCTATTAATTACTGGGCTTCTACCACGGGGACCATCTAAATCTAAATATAAAATATTAACAAGTTTTTCTTTTACATCTGGTATCAATTCATATTTTCCTTCTTCACTTAATTTATATACAAAATAGTCAACTATTGGCCTAAATGGCTCCATTAAATCATCTGCCAGTCGCATAGAATTATATTTATTTTTATGAAATATACCTATTGCTGGCTGAAGTCCTGCCCCCATTATAGACCTTGCAATACCAGAGCGTAAAATAGTATAGCCATAATTTAATAAAGTATTAATACCTTCCCCATTTTTATCTCTTATGAAATCGTTACCAAATAATTTATTCCAGTAAACTTTTGCAGCCTGCGCTTCAATATTTTCTCTATCACCAACAGCTACTTTTTTTATGAGTGATTTTAATATTCTATCATCTTTTTGTAAACTGCTTAAACATACTGACTGGTTATAAATTTTAATTTGTATAATATCCTGCCATATTTTTTCATAAAAACTTTTTCTTGTATTTATTTGATTATCCATTTTTCCAGCCATTAATGAATGGGTTTCTACTGGCCATAAAAAAGCAGCTGGAGAGTGATTTGTGCCACATATAATAAATGGTATATTTAACTCAGCTAATTTTACCAGCAGGCTGCTGCTGTATGTTATACTGTATGAATTACTGATTATACCGCCAATATCATATAATGGTATTTCATAATCTTTACCATTTTTTATACTGACTTTTAAAAAACCTCTATGCAGGCTTAAATGTGCCTGCATATCAGTTATTTCTATAATCCGCTGATTCATTTTCTATTTTTCCAAAAATTCATATCAGCAGTTTTCTTTTTAGTAACAATACCAGTTACGCTTATATTAAACTGCTTTGCATTTAATTCTTTTTTACTTATATCCTGTCCAAATAATGTTTTAAATCCTATTCTAAATTCATCACCAACTTTATTAATTGGAGTTAATTTTAAGTTATTTGCAACATAATTTATACCTTTTATTAAACAATATTTATACCTTCTATTTTCTATATACCCAATAATATCACCTTTAAATAATCTCATAATTAGTTTAGCATTTGGATAATTTTTAACCCAATTTGGTATAAAATTATGCTGTGATGCATCAAAAAGAGATATTATTTCAATATCTCTATCCCCAGTATTATGCTCATATACCTCTACACAAATATTATTGCCACCTGCAAATGCTTTATACTCATTACCTGATTTATCTTTTATTTTAATTACAGGGTTTTCTGATTTTAATACTCTTATACCTTTTATAGATTTTTCATCTACTATTTTATTAAATAATTCTTTATCACTACATGCAATTTCCTTTAATTCATTATCTCTTATCATTTCAAAATGTTTTTTTTCTTTGAATTTATCTAATGTCCATCTTGTTACAACATTATATTTATCATTATCTTCAACGATACCATAAGCAGTATCTTCATGTAATTTACCAGATATGCTTCTATCTGCCTTATGAGAAGTTTTGATATTATTAATAGAAAGCTGCAGACTTTTTCTATAATTTGGAAAAGGTTCTGGCATTTTTTCAAGTAATTTATTTCTATATGATGATAAATTTCTATTATCTAAATCTTCCTGCAATGATGCTGCATAAGATATTTTTTGCAGTAAAGAGCGGCTTGTTATGGCTACCACAAAAGCATCTACTGCATGATGTCTGTGGTCGCTTCTATTTTTACTATCATCTTCAGAAATTAATGTATTTAATCCTAAATAATTACGAATAAGTGCTGTAAGCTGACCTGGAATAGTCCAAAGAGAACTGTATTTATCTTCTGCATATAAAGACTGTAAATAGCTAAGTGCCAGTTTAGATAAATACTGAGTATCTGCCAACTGCCTTGCAATAAAATCTTTACCATCTTTATTGTAAATATCCATAGCATCTTTTGTAAATCTTTTAAATTTACTATTATTATTTAAAAGTTTTGCTCTCGCTAATATGTCATCATAATTATAGCCATCTTTGCTATCCTTAAATGCTTCATAAGGAGTTTTATTGCCTTTATAATAGTTAGCTTTTTTCATAGATAAAGTTTTATTATTCATACTGTCATCTAGTGTTTTAGAATATGGTATAATATGCTCAATCTGCACATCATCACTAAATAATTTTGCTATGCTTATTTGCTCACCTGTATATATGCATTTCCTTTCCAATACATCTTTTGAAAGTTCCAGCCATAATTTAACTTTATCCCTGTTTAATTTATTTTTTACAATTTGGGTATGGTGTGTTTCTGAATATTCTTGAATAATTTTATCTACTTCTTCATTAAGTTTTTTATTTTCTGCTATTTTTTTCTTAATTAAATCTTTTGCTTTCCTGCTGTTTTTTAAATCTCTAGCTAATTCTATAACAATCTGCTCTGGTTTACCATACAGCTTAATTAATTCATTAACCAGCTTTCTTAACTGATTTAATGCTGCATGGACTGTTGGGTTTGCTATTTTACCATATATTTCTTCATCATTTTTAGGGTTTTCTATCTGTGGGTCTATTACACTATTTGGAAGAACTTTACCATAATATTCCAAAAATTCAGATGCTGCGGGCACATTTTCCTTTCCAAAGCCTGCTTTTTCTCTAGCATAATGTAAATCTAAATTATCTTTATCCATTATACTGTTCAGCTTCTCAACTGCAGTTTTTCCATACCTTATATATCCGCTGTCAAGTTTATATACAGCTTTATTTAATAAGCCATTTATCTGACTTTCATTTAAGTTATATTTTTCAGCATAAAGCCTGCTTAATTCATTATTATCTTTATCTGAAAATAATTCTTCTATTATTTCATACTGCACTTCTGGTGATAAATCATACCAGCTTTCACCGATAATATCTTTACTAGACATTATAACATTTGTTTTATTACCTCGTAGCTTTCCATCTGTAGTTTCATGGGAAAACATTCCATATTTACCATTTTCATAATATTTCTTTAAAAGTTTCCTTATATTTTCATAAGATATTTCTTTTTTTACTTTTAATTCCCTTTTAAGAATTTCTTTTTCATCATTGTTTAATGGTCTAAATTCTAACATATTATTATCAAATACTCGTAAATCCTGCACTTTCTGTAATAAAATAAAAGACTGAGCAAGAACATGGGCTTTTCTTAGTTTAGTTTCTTCTGGCACAAGACTGCATTTGCCTACCTTTTGTGGTTTTAAAGGCCGCTGATAAAAAATTATATTAAATATTTCATTAATAATATCATCAGTTAATTCTTTATGATATTTTTTCTGTTCGTTCATTATAATATTATATTCTTCTTCTATAATAGACCTGTCTAAATATATTTCATATCCTTCTTTTCCATCAATTTTACCAAGACGGGCTCTAACAGGTTGACCATTCTGTAAAAGAAAATATAAATACTCACCAGCTGTTTTTTTATTAGTTTCCCGCATTTTCTCTTTTAACTTTTCTATTGCAGGTTTTATTTTACCATTACTTTCCTCTTTATCTACTTTTCTGTTGCTTTTAAACCCTCTGCGTTTTGATAGATGCATTACTGCCCTTCCAAGCTCAAATAATTCTATTTTTTCATTTACTGCCCTGCTTCTTAATTCATAGGGATTTAAAACAGCTAATGATTTTCTTTCATATTCATCTAATGGCAGCAGACAGTATTTTATTAGTGTATTTAATAAATGATTTCTACGGGATATTTTTCTATCAAGATTTTTTCTTATACTTCTTGCATTTCTACGAACTACTGCTAAAGGTTCTTTTGTTTTTTCATTCCTTCCATCATGAAATATTCTAACACCTGATTTTATAACTGCAACTGGCTCATTATCTTGATTTAATCTAAGCATACACCAGCCAATAGAATTTGTACCTAAATCAAGCCCTAAGCGGTATTTTAATATGTTTTTTTTCATTACTTGCTCCAATATTTAATATAATTATATGTTACTTTATGTTTTTTAAATAAGCAAGATGAATTTTGGTTTATCTCTATTTTAATTTTAAAATTTTATAAGCTATTACACTGTATATAATAAGAAAAGTGATTTTGTAACATCAATAAAAAGAATAGTAATATATTAGATTTACAGAAGCAGGCTGAAAAAATAGAAGAAATCTGTGAAGAAAGGATAAAAGCAAGAGCAGAAGTGCAGAAAAATTTATAAGTAAAGATACACGATGGTTTTATGATAAAAAGAATGATGCCGTTCTTATGGCTTTTCCTCGCTTTGGACATGAATATTTAAAAGTGGCAATAAAAGTAAATAGAAAAGTTGGTAAAGGCAAAGCTAATGAAATTGTTACAAGTGGAAAGATAAAAGGTTCAAATTTATTTGATGAGCCAGATAAATATTATAAGATATAGTGTGTAAGCCATGGGGATTTGAACCCCACTGCAGGCTTGTCAGAAAGTTTAATTGAATATATAACTAACTTACCAAGGTGTGCTCAATTATTCTACTCGTCCATACTTACTTTATAATATAAATATATCTGATAAATCATGCTATTTCAGAGCCTGTGAAAAAAAGTCTGTAAATAGTGCGAACTTAAGTTTTCTATGATATACTAAAAAAATATGAAAGGAGCT
>CALURO010000024.1 GCA_944323205.1 uncultured Mucispirillum sp.
TCAATTTCTTCTTTTAACTGGTCTACTTCAAGCTGTAACATTGCACGGTCATTTGATGTATAAGCTGGGTCACCTGCTTGAACTGCAAGCTCTCTTATACGTTGTACCATAGATGTCATTGAGCCCATTGCTCCTTCTGCTGTCTGTAACATAGAAATAGCATCTTGAGCGTTTGTTGCTGCTTTATTTAAGCCTGAAATTTGTGCTCTTAATTTTTCAGATACTGCAAGACCTGATGCATCGTCTGCTGCAGAGTTGATTCTTAAACCTGTTGAAAGTGCTTTAATTGTTTTTGTTAAATTACTGTTAGCATTATTAACGCTGCCTTGAGCGCCTATTGCTGTTGAGTTATTAATAATTGAAAGAGCCATAATTTTATCCTCCCTGATAAACTCTTTTTTTACAGGCTTCCATGCCTGTATGTTTTTTTAAGCACCATACCGCCAAATATGGATACTTAAAAGCCAAGCGTATATAATTTACAATGGAATAAACTACCCTTATACGCATTTACTGTATGTTATTTTGCTTATTTTGATAAAGCCAGCAGGGCTTTCATGCTTTATTATGTAGTGCATATTCAAAATACATATATTCTTCATACAGTAAGGCTTGAAAACTCGTCCTTTCACTTGCTCTTTTGTGGTAAAAAGCTAAACCTTAGAAAATGGTTAATGCGTCCTTTTTCTTCCACCTCATAATTGTTGTTTATATTTTTTAGATTCTTCCTTTTTCTCAAAAATGATATAAATAAAACCATTTAATCCAAGAAGAAAAACCTATAAATAATCTAAAAATAAAAAAGCCACTAAAAAGGTTAACCTTAATAGTGGCTTAATTGTATTAATACCATTTAAAATTTTAAATTAAAACTATATAAACTTTTATTAAAAACTTCATCATTTAACTAAAGATTATTCTAAAATAACCGATATCATTTTTATTTATAATCCTTATATATAAATTTGTCAACAAAAAAAAGACTGATAAAACAACTATGTTTTTCAGCCCAATTCTTTCGATACAAAAATTATATATTATATACACCAGCAATATATTATATCCCTTATCTCTTTAAGCAGGTATAATATAAATATGGCTCTGTGTATAAAAATATATTTGTATATTCATATTATAAGTTACTACAGTATGAAACAAAATCATAAGAAATATTATCAATAAGTCCATCAGGATGAACATAAGGTAAAAATAATAATATATTCTCTAGTTTTGATTCAGCCTCAATCCTATCTAACACAGCAAATTCACCTTTCTGCAAACGCTGCATATATCTATCTTCTAACTCTTGAGATAAAATTTTCCTGTCAATTTTTGTTTTTGCAAAATACTCATTTTTATATGATGAGTTTTGCGGATTGGTATCTATCCATGATACTTTATATTCGTTATCCATAACATAACCCTCCGCTTTTAAAATCTATGTATATATACCTTTTCGGCTTATACTTAACCTCTCATTAATACTAAAATAATATTTTTATTAAATACTTTAATAAAATACTTAACAAAAATATTAAAAGGCAGGGATAAAATATCCCTACCCTTTATATTATATTCCTTTATTAGCCTAATAACTGCATTGCATAGCTTGGAATTTGGTTAGCTTGAGCAAGCATGGCTGTTGCTGACTGCAGTACTACTTGTTGTGCTGCTAAATCACTTGATGCTTGAGCTATATCTAAGTCACGGATACGGCTTTCTGCTGCTACCATGTTTTCTCTAGTTGTATTTAAGTTGCTTATTGTGTACTCTAATCTATTCATTTGAGCACCTGCTGTGGCTCTTGCTTTTGATATTTGTTCTAATGCCATATCAAGTTTTGTTATAGCTTTTTGAGAGTCTTCAAGTGTTGCAACTGTAATGCCATCTATTTCCATAGATTTTGTATCAAGTCTGCCTATAGAAATATCTAATGTTTGGCCTTCATTAGCACCTATTGCTGCTACTGTTGAGTTATCTTTTATGTGCAGGAATGCTACTGTTGGCTCACCTTTAGCACTAAATACCATTTCATTTTTTGTTTCATCAAATGTTATTGTTGTTGCTGATTCTGGTTTAATATCTAAATCAACACCTTGGATAACATTACGAAGTCTGCCGTCTGTTACTGTATCTTCACCAATAAATGCTCCTGTATGGGCATCCTGTACTCTTACATTTAATGCAGAGTCACTTGCTTTTTGAATTTGAGTGATACCTAAACCATTAAGTACACCTTCATCACCTACAAATGTCAGGTTAGATTCATCTCCTAATACTGCTCCTTGAATTACAAATGTTCCTTGAACTGCTCTGTCGCCATTTCCTGGTTCTTCTACAAATTTTACAAGGTTGTTGTTAATTGTTGTTGCTGCTGTATTAGTTACATCTGCTCCCATACCAAGCTGTTCTACTAAAGCTTGTGTTAATTTGCTTTCTAAATCAGCTATTGTATCACTGCCTTCAAGTGTTACTTTTGCAGTTTTACCGTTACCTGCATAGATGCTGATTTCTTGTGTATTATCAAGCACCATTCTGCCATCAGCATTAGTAAACTGTGCAAGTTGAGAAAGTTTTGTATATTTAGAAGCTACATCACCTTCACCAAGAATATCTATTGTTGCATTACCTGATACTACTGCACCTTTTTCTAAAGTTACATCCATAGAACCATAATATACATTACCAGCTTCATCCATTTGGGCTGTATGGATTGTATGAGTTGTGG
>CALURO010000025.1:0-2500 GCA_944323205.1 uncultured Mucispirillum sp.
ATTAAATAAGATTTTTGTATAAATCAAGGCGGCTTGCCGCAGTTCCGCAAGGAGTTTACCTAAATGTAAATGACTAAGGAACAAGGCAACTAACGCAGAGTTATGCAAAAAGATATTTAAGAAGGGGATATAGCTCAGCTGGGAGAGCACTTGCCTTGCAAGCAGGGGGTCAGCGGTTCGATCCCGCTTATCTCCATAGAGATTAGAAATGCATTTCATTAATAAGATGGAATGTATTTCCAACATCTATGGGATGTTGAGTGATTGACAGAAGAATAAGAATTAAGTGAGAGGAGTATAGAGAGAACTGCAATTTAGGTCAAGCTACTAAGGGCGCATAGAGGATGCCTAGGCGATGACAGGCGACGAAGGACGCGGCAAGCTGCGAAAAGCCACGATAAGCCGTTAACAGGCGTTACAGTCGTGGATATCCGAATGGGGCAACCCAGTGGAGCGAACCTCCACTACCCGAAAGGGGGCGAACTCAGGGAAGTGAAACATCTCAGTACCTGAAGGAAAAGAAAGAAAACTCGATTCCGTGAGTAGCGGTGAGCGAAAACGGAAGAGCCTAAACCAGCACTTGTGCTGGGGTTGTGGGGCAGGTGATATAATACTTAAGACTATAGAAGAACGACATGGGAAGGTCGGCCAGAGAGGGTTAGAGCCCCGTAATCGAAATGGTTAAGAGATTTAATTTGTACCCGAGTACTGCGGGAAACGTGGGGTCCTGCAGGAATCAGGAGGGACCACCCTCTAAGGCTAAATACTAGTCATCGACCGATAGCGAACGAGTACCGTGAGGGAAAGGTGAAAAGAACCCTTGTTAAGGGAGTGAAATAGAACCTGAAACTATGTGCCTACAAGCGGTCGGAGCATAATTAATTATGTGACGGCGTGCCTTTTGCATAATGAGCCTACGAGTTATCGTATGCAGCGAGGTTAAGCCGATAGGTGAAGCCGTAGGGAAACCGAGTCTGAATAGGGCGATGTAGTTGCATGCGTTAGACCCGAAGCCAGTCGATCTATCCATGGGCAGGTTGAAGCAGCGGTAAGACGCTGTGGAGGACCGAACCAGTTTGGGTTGAAAACCATTTGGATGACCTGTGGATAGGGGTGAAAGGCCAATCAAGGCTGGTGATAGCTGGTTCTCCCCGAAATGCATTGAGGTGCAGCGTTGATATTTAATTTTCTGGGGTAGAGCACTGTTTGGGCTAGGGGGCATACCGCTTACCGAACCCATACAAACTCCGAATACGGAAGAGAATATATCAGCAGTGAGACTACGGGTGAGAAGATCCGTGGTCGAGAGGGTAAGAGCCCAGACCGTCAGCTAAGGTCCCCAAATATACACTAAGTGGTAAAGGATGTGGAAATGGTGAAACAGCCAGGAGGTTGGCTTAGAAGCAGCCATCCTTTAAAGAAAGCGTAACAGCTCACTGGTCTAGCGTTTCTGCGCCGAAGATATAACGGGGCTAAGTGTATTACCGAAGCTACGGATTGTACAATTTAATTGTATAGTGGTAGGGGAGCATTCTGTTCAGCGGCGAAGCTGTATCGTAAGGTATTGTGGAGCGTACAGAAGGGAGAATGTAGGCATGAGTAGCGATAAAACGGGTGAGAAACCCGTTCGCCGTAAACCTAAGGTTTCCACCGGCAGGGTGATCCGCGGTGGGTTAGTCGGTCCCTAAGACGAGTCCGAAAGGGGTAGTTGATGGGAAACAGGTTAATATTCCTGTACCGGCATATGTCGTTATACGATGGGGCGACGGAGAAGGTTAGGTGAGCAGATTTATGGATTAGTCTGTTTAAGTAAGTAGGCAGACTGTGTAGGCAAATCCGCACAGTTTATGACCCGAGATACGAATACGAGCTGGTTAACCCCAGCGAAGTCATTGATACCACGCTTCCGAGAAAAACCTCTAAGGAGATAATATGTCGACCGTACCGCAAACCGACACAGGTAGGTGAGGAGAGAATCCTAAGGCGTATGAGATAAGTTCACTTAAGGAACTCGGCAAATTACTACCGTAACTTCGGGATAAGGTAGGCTCTGAGTATGTGAAGCTGTTTACCAGTGGAGCAGAAAAGAGTTGCAGATGAGAGGCCCAGGCGACTGTTTAACAAAAACATAGCACTCTGCAAATTCGTAAGAAGAAGTATAGGGTGTGACGCCTGCCCGGTGCTGGAAGGTTAATAGGATGGGTGCGAGCTCAGAATTGAAGCCCCAGTAAACGGCGGCCGTAACTATAACGGTCCTAAGGTAGCGAAATTCCTTGTCAGGTAAGTTCTGACCTGCACGAATGGCGTAACGATCTGGGCGCTGTCTCAAGTGAATACTCAGCGAAATTGCAGCAGCGGTGAAAATGCCGCTTAACCGCAGCGGGACGGAAAGACCCCGTGAACCTTTACTATAACTTGGCAGTGATATTTGGTACATAATGTGTAGGATAGGTGGGAGACTGTGAAGCGTGTGCGCCAGCATGTGTGGAGTTGCCCTTGA